>CBDEWC010000037.1:0-270444 GCA_965243695.1 Lacipirellulaceae bacterium
ATACTTTAGGCAGTACTACTGACCTTCGTGCCGATGCAGACGGCAATGGAGTCATTGGGCCGGCGGACTACAGCCTGTGGCAACAGAATTTCGGGTTAAATCTTTTGTCGATGTCGCTGGCAACGGCCAGCCAGGGGGTGGATCTGCAGGTGGTATCCGAGGTCGATTTGGCGCTCCAGCAAACGACCGATCGCCCAATGGCGGCGACGTTTTTTACCCCCGCGGGCGTTCACCGTTTGGCTGCCGTCACGGCCAGCGTGGTTCACCTCGATAGGGAACCTGTTGGCGCGCAGCCTTCCAGTGGCGACCCGCTGCTTGTGGTGGATGCGGCGTTTGCTCAATCTTCGGTGGCGTTTACCGAAGAAGACAAGAACTTTGTCGATGCGGAGGACCGTGTGGACCGGAGTTGGGACGGTGGCCAACGGACTGACTTTTTAGAAGACGCACTCGCGAGTGGCGTTGACCACATCTCCGAATAAACCCCGCCGGGGGTTACGGGGTTTCAGGTTCCCCTGTCAGATCGATTTCTACCTTGCCAGAAGCATCACCTTCGGTGGTGACCGCCAGTGTTTCTTGGCCCAGGATATCGGTTACGTCCAGGCGAACCGTTGGGTCGGCGCTGGTCACCTCGGCGGTGGAATCTGTTCTTTGGATCGTATGCGCATCGCGTGCCGCGGAATCTTCGCCTTTGAAATCGCTGGCTTCAAAATCGATTTCAACGGGAAACTCGCTCTCGGTGGCATTGGCATGACGGTCGTCACGAAGGTCTGATGGTTGAGTCTGGCATGCTTCACAATTGCAATGAGCCTCACGGCAGGCTGGACAATCGCGGTGGCATTCCTGTTCGTGTCGACATAGCTGGCAATGGCAGGACGAGTCATAGTTGTGCCAGGCAGGGTTTAGCTGGGCAGGGTTTAGCTGGGCAGGGTTTAGCTGGGAAGTGTGTGGCCCTGTCGGCGGGTGAAAACGCTTGCGGTGATGTGGACCAGGGCCCGGACCGTGGCGGGGGCCTGCATGGTGAGGCGGTGGTCCGCCGGGATGGTAATAGTGGTGATGGACGTGAACGATCGTTGGTCTTCCCCGGTGACCATGCGATCTGTGCGATGCTTGGGCCCGTTTGCCATGTTTTTCCGGTTTTCGCGCCTTCCAGTCACCATCGTGATGCGGAACTGGGCGATGGGATTCTCGCGAGTGCTGTGGCCTGGCGTGCGGCTCCCGGTCATGACGCATGCGTTTCATAGCGTGTTTCAGCCTGGCCTCCACTCGATCAAATTCTTCTCTCGAAATGGCTCCGTCTCCATCGTGATCAACCCGGTCGAACATGGCACCTCCGCGCTGATGTTCTCGATGGTCACCTTCCTTTTCGTCATCGGTCAGGGCGGGTCTGGCGCATAGAAAAGCCAGTAGCAGGGCACCCGCACTGGCGGCCACAAATCCGACGGATCGATAGTTGGAAAACATGGTTTCTCCTTCAAGATCGGGAAAGTAAAATGTCTGCAAAAGGTCTGCCGAGATCGCAAAAGGTTTGCCGAGAACCAAGCAGAGCTATTAAAACCAGTGTAACAACTGCAGGCGTACCATGATCGCAGAAATCAGTTGAAAATTGGAAGGCCAGAATCAACAACTGGGCAGCCGACCCTCCGAGGGTGGGCACTTTTGGGCGAAAATTTTACGGTGTACCACGGCAGTGGAGAACGTGCTGCATGGTGCCTTTAACTGGAATCGCACTTTAGTGCAGTTGAAAGAGGCACTCCCGAATTGATTTGCAATCGCCGTCGAGGCGGGCCAGGGTCAAGATTTCAGGGGGCGTCACTTTCCAATAGCAATCAGGTAGTGCTGAGTTCTAGCAATGAACGTTCCACTGGCAATAAGGGGTGTTGCCAGGCAAATATCTCCCAGGTCATTTTCGCCCACGATTTCAAACTCAGGACCTGCTTTGACGGCAAGCACCACCCCCACCTCGGAGGTCACATAAATGATTCCGTCGGCAGCCACGGGAGAGGCGGTAAAGCTGTTGGCCTCACCGCGGGAGCACCGTTTCCGGTAAACCCGTTCACCGGTCAGGGCGTCGTAGCAGGTGAACACGCCATTGTTGCCACAGGTATAAAGGTAGTTCCCGTAAACGAGCGGAGTTGCCAGATAGGGGCCCCCACGATCTTTGCTCCAAACTATGGTTTGATTTGATTCTTCGTCATCGACCAGCGAAATATCTCCCTCGGCGTCAGGACGAATGGCATAAATAGGCTGCACCGGCCGATAGCCGCTGGTGACGTAAATCAGCTCATGGGCCACTTGCGGGGTGGGTACGGTAATGGCAGCGTTACGAGTTAACCGCCAAATTTCTGTTCCAGACCGGGCGTCGTAGCCGCGGATAAAGTTTGTGCCGTTGGTCACCAACAGTGGACACGGTTTTGCTGCCATGACACTTGGAGTTCCCCAGGAGGGTACCTCGTCCCGGGCAGTTCTCCAGACTTCAGTTCCCGACGCAACATCAAAAGCAACCACGAACGAGTCTTGCTGCAGGTCGCACTGGAGGATCACGGTTTGGCCATAGATGATTGGCGAACTGCCAAATCCCCACTCATAGTCGGGATCGCTGAACATTCCCGAATTGAGTTCACCGAGATCATTTTGCCAGCGAACTTCCCCATCGAGGCTGTAGCAGATCAACAGGCCCGAGTTGAGCAAGACGATCAGATTTTCTCCGTCGGTAACAGGGGTTGCATTGGCCTGGCTCGACTTGGTGTGACGTCCAGTAGGTGGCAGGCGTTCGTCCGCTTTGTGTTGCCAGATTAGGTCCCCCGTGTGACGATCAAAGCACATGGTGAGCCAGGTGTGTACTGAGGTATCGTTGGTGGCCTCGATATCGCCATACAGGCCAATCCGCAGGTCATGATTGCCGTCGCCACTTATTGCGGTGGTCACGAACAGGCGATCTTTCCAACTGATCGGACAGGAGTTGCCGAGGCCCGGGATCGGTATTTTCCACTGCAGATTTTCTTCCGCTTCGACATTCCACGTGACTGGAAGATTCTGGTCGACGGCGATGCCGCGGCCGCCAATGCCGCGAAACTGGGGCCACGTGTCATGGGCTGCAATCTCTGCATCAGCGAGCCAATCCTTGCTGGGGGATAGTGTGTTGTTCTGTGCTGTGGCCGCATCAGGATCCGTTTGGTCAACAAGTTTTTTAAAAGTCAGACGATTGGTGAGCGATAGTCGTGTGTAACTGGCTGTTCCATCCGGCTTCACGTCAAATTCGTAAGTGTAACCCCCACTTTGAAATTGGGTGTCGCTGCGCGGTACGAGTTGCATGCCGCCCGCTCCGGGGCTTCCGTAGATCAAGCATCCGTTGTCGACATGGATTTCCACCTCGTTCATTCGCAGGCCAATGTATTTTCCGGCATACGATTCGAGCAATTCGGTGGCCACGGTGGGGGCTGCAGGAAGTCGGTTGTTGGTCGTTTCATGAAGAAAGGAGACCACCTCCTCCTGCTTGGAGTTCACTGCCTGGGCCAAGGCGTCTGATAGGATTTGATCGTCCAGATTTTTTGCTTCGACAATGGTTTTGACCAGTTCGATCGATCCACCAGAAGAGGCTTCGCGAAGCTTTACACCCGTCGCCGATGCCCCGTGGGCCACAAGCAGCGAGATGATCTCCAGATTGTTGGTCAGCATCAAAGGCGGTACTTGCCAAACCGAGTCGGTAATATCGGGATCGGCACCGGCCTCCAACAGGACCTCAATCACGTCGTGGTGTTCTTTTGAAACTGCCTGCCACAGGGCAGTAATATTGAACTTGGGGGCTGAGTTGATATCAACACCCTCGGCCAGTAGTTTTTGAACCTCTGCCTGATCGCCACGGCGGGCGGCATCGATCAGGGTTTCAGCTGGATTTTCCGCCAGGGTCCACGGTGCGTCGAGAAGCAAAACCAACAGCAACACGACTGGCTGCAAAACGGGCAATCGCCGATGCAGGAGATTCCCAAAGCAGGACCACGGGTGGAAGCGGGCAAATCTTGGTAGAGGCATAAGTCGATGGCAGATGGGGGACAATGTGGGTGACTTCAGTGTACTCGGTCGGGAGGACAAAGATAAGGAACCGCGATGACTTTACCTTGATTTTTACTGCCAAATTGCAAGGGCATGGATTTACGGAGAGCACAATTCAGTAATGGCTTTCCATGTGGCCGGTAAAACATCGATTCCGTTTTGAGAGCGGTGGTGACGATTGCAAAACTCGAATTCGCCTGGCAGTAAGGTTGCGTTGTGGTGCATGCTCGGCCCGTTCTGAGTGCATCACCTATTTCATGCAGTGGAAGGAGAAAGGGGGCCAAGAAGAAAAGGGGCTAAGGAGTAAGGGGCCGAATGCGAAAAGTTTTTCGAGAGACTCCAGAACCTCCTCGGTGGCACCAAGCCAGTGAGCGGCGGACAGGTGTTCAAGGAGGAGCGATTTCTGCAAGATCTTTCGTGTAAATGCTGTGGGTCATTTTTGCGGCTGAGGCGAGCCCGACTCATGTGTCGATTGAGCGAACCTGCGTGGCCCAGCTACAGAGCAGCTTGGCGACCTTATCTGCCTGGGGACCACTTGCCGCGTATCTTATGAAGGCAGGCAAACGATGTTGGTTTGCCAAGGGGAGTTTTCAGGGAAGAATGAAGCAGGAAAATTGTTTTGTGGAAAAATCGGGATGGACAGGGGAGTTAGAACGTGGCGACCGGATTGATGGGCGAGCCAGTCCCACCGGGTACCACCAAAGGATCTGCCGTCAGGAGAAAACTCCACCGTTTCTTTTCTTGGCAGAATTTGCTCGCCTCGGTAAAGTCGCAGTTGTCGAGGATCGGTGTGCCCATCGCACGGACGATGACCCAGTGCACGGGGAGGTCAAACCCCTCTACGCCAGAGGGAACCACGTCGAGACAAAGGTCGCTACCAACCACGGCCACGTCACGACTTTTAAGCCAAGGCAAACACGATGCATGCAAGCCGGCGGAACCCTCAAAAATGGTCCAAGGGCCTTCCAGTTTTCGGCGGACCCATCGACCGGTGTTGATCAACACGGCATCGCCAGATTCCACTTTGACCCCCGCCATTTTCTCCCACGCTTCCAGATGTTCAGGATAAATGGGCTGGCCTGCTGCCAGATATTTGACTCCCAGCAGTTGGGGGATGTCCATCAGAACCGCCTTGGTGAAGATGCCGTTTCTAAAATTTTCAATACCCAGTTGCGGGCAGCCCGTTGGCGTAATGTGTTTGCTTGAAAAACCGTTGTAAAGCGTGTTTCGGTAAAACAGGTGTGCCAGGCCATCCAGGTGGGTTTGGGTGAAGCCGTGATATTCAACCGAATAAACATCGCTGGCGGATCCCGCGGGCCCCAATTGGGAGTTGACCGTTACCGTATGTTCAAACGGGGCGGACTGATCCATTTTGTCCTTTACCGATTCGTGGCCGATCGAAATACTGATCCCTTCCTGGACCAGTTTGGCGGCCTGCTTTCGTTTCGCTGGCGTGATCAGGTTTAAGGCACCGAGTTGGTCGTCTTTTCCCCAGCGTCCCCAGTTCGAAAGCGATTCCATGTAGGATTCGATGTCTGCCCTGGTGAGTGTTTCTTTTTTGTCCAGGTCATCAGCGCGCAGTGACGCAGGACCAGTCAAGCCCACCCAGGAAATGGCAACGAGTAATAATGGATAGCGATTCATAATCCTTCTCCTTTTCATTTTAAGGTGCTTTCAAGACGGAAGTTCCGTTGAGATCCAGGTCAGTTGCCCTCGGGAAGAACGCGGGTCACCGGTGGTTCTGCAAAATCGTTCCACCGCTGATCATTGGCTACCGGATCGGGAGCCCCATCATGGGTGAAAAACCGGTATCGCAACTGGAAGGTCTTGTTGGGTAGCAGGTCAAATTCATCCAGGACCATGGGGGCAAAACAAAAGTAAGGCATCGACGGATGAAGACGTACCGGTTGGGGCGAGCGATAGTTTTGCGGATCACCCAAAACGACAATTCCGGCCTCCTGTCCATCGATCGGTCCGAATATTTCAACCCATTTGGGTCGGGTATGGTTTCCCGTGTTGCGATCGTCTCCCAGGCTGGTGAGAAAACTGCAGTTGGCGGCGTCTTTCCATTGGGCAGCCCCCCGGATCATCATGCCTCCGTAGTTGAACTGAAGGATTGTCAGTGGCTGGTCCCCGGTGACGATTTGCCGAGACTCGAAATCCCACAGGAACGGTTTGGCTTGGGCGTAGACTCGTACGTTCCACGTTTCGCGGATTCGCTGGCGGGGACCACCTGGTGCCTTGAGTTCAAGGTGTCGGAGTGTGACCTGAAACCCTCCCCACACCGGGCCCTGGTCGATGTGATCGACCGATGCGTGTTCGACGCGGCCCAGTCCAGTAGCCACATCCCAGAAATCGACCTCTCGTGACTCGTACTGGGCCTGTCGCCAGGCAAACATCACACCATGTTGATGGGTATGGTCGCCGGTGGGCATGCCGTCGGTCATGACAAGGCCTGACGGACTGAAAACGGGATGAATAAACCCGCTGCGATCGTAATACGGTTTCGTCGCATCGGGTGACGGTACGGTGGCGTGGCAATAGCTAAGTACCGGACGTGTTCCCACTTTCACCTGTAACGTCGCACCATCATCGGTCACGGTCACACGCGAGGGGAAATCTCTGAGGGGTGGTGCTGGAGTTTTGCTGAACGCATAGCGGCGTGTCTGGGCTTTTGGCAAAGGCTCGGTGAGCATCCACCAAAGTCGCCGTACTTCTCCCCTTTCGATCTGGGCGGGAAGTTGTATTCCATTGTCGATCCGTTTGAGCCACACCGGGTTCTGGAGTTTCAGGCCTGCGGGTAAATCAACGACAATCGGCCCGCTGGTTCGGTCTTGCGCTCCGGCGGTAACCTCGATGATGTGCGACTCGACAGCCTGCGCCATTACTTCTGAACTAACCAGTGGTAACACCAGCAGTGCCTCGAGCACCAGGTGGGACCACAACTTCCAGGGACTCAGGGTAGCAACGAGACGGTCCATCCCCAGGAAAATATCGGTCGAGGGAAACGGGCTCGCTCGCTTCATGGATTCCCTGCATCCGAGGTGACAGTTCATGGTTGGGCCGTTTTTATAAGTACGCACAGGCGGAGTGCAATTGTCCCATGGTGACCCCTCCTCGCCAATCCCCGACGCCGACGGGCCAATCCCAACATCGCGATTCCCGGGGATGCCTTTCGGGTGAAGAAATCCACCTTTTTGCAATCGAGAGGCATGCCGAGAACTGGTAAAATTGGGGCCCCGGCGGGAACTGCAATAACCGGCCTTCAGCAAACGTGACCGATGATTCGCGACGAGCAAGAACTAGAGGACCGATTAAGCGATCCGACCCAGCACCTGGTGGAGGCACTGGCCCGTGTTGAAGGCGATCTGCTCATCCTGGGAGCGGGCGGCAAGATGGGGCCAACCCTGGCACGGATGGCCTTTCGGGCAAGTGAGGCAGCCGGTCGAGACGGCCAAATTATCGCAACGAGCCGTTTTTCTGAAGAGGGTCTGCAGGATCGACTCAATTCATGGGGCATCCGCACGTTGGCGGGGGACTTGCTCGACCCCGGTTTCGTAGCGAGCTTGCCGGTGGTGCCCAATGTGATTTACCTGGTCGGGGTAAAATTTGGTACCGGCGGAGCGCAGGCCAGGACGTGGGCTTCGAATGCTTATATTCCGGGAGTCGTGTGTGAACGTTTTCGCACCAGCCGTATCGTTGCACTTTCGACAGGCAACGTTTATGGAATGACCGATGTAGCCGGTGCGGGTTCTTCTGAAAGTGACTCGCTTCAGCCGGAGGGGGAGTACGCCATGAGTGCCCTGGGGCGGGAGCGTGTGTTCGAACATTTTAGTCGAACACTGGGTATTCCCGTGGCTTTGATCCGCTTGAATTATGCCACCGAGCTTCGCTACGGGGTGCTCGTTGACCTGGCTACGAAGGTGTATCGTGGCGAGCCGGTTTCGCTGGAGATGGGCTACTTCAACACGATCTGGCAGGCCGATGCGAATGAAATGATTTTGCGGAGTTTGGAACACACAGAAACACCACCGGCGATTTTCAATGTCACCGGTCCGGGGCGGCTGGGCGTTCGCGAGTTGGCCCAGCGGTTTGGAGAATTGTTGGGAAAGGAAGTTCAGTTCACAGGTTCCGAGTCGGCCGCAGCATTTCTCAGCGATTCCCGGCGCGCTAGGGAGCGGTGGGGCTCCACCGCAACCACGCTTGACTCGATGCTGGAAATGACGGCCGATTGGATTGGCCGTGGCCAGCCCACCTGGAACAAGCCAACCCATTTTGAGGTTCGCGATGGCAAGTACTAAGACGTCTTCCGCCGCAACTGGCACTGCAGCAGAAGTTTTGGCCACCGGTTGTGTGATTCCGGCACATCCCTTGGCACTCAATGGCCAGCGCAAACTTGATGAACTGCGGCAACGGGCCTTGAGTCGTTACTATTTGGCAGCGGGAGCCGGCGGGCTGGCCGTTGGGGTTCACACAACCCAGTTTGCGATTCACGATCCCCAGGTTGGCTTGTTGCAACCGGTCCTCGGCCTTGCCGCTGAAGAGATGGACCGGTTTGAAGCGAAAACGGGCAAGCCACTGGTTCGTGTTGCCGGGCTCTGCGGGCCGACCAAACAGGCCGTCAGCGAGGCAGTACTGGCACGAGAGCTTGGCTATCAGGTTGGCTTGTTGAACCTGGGAGCCTCTGGCTGTAGTTCGGTTGCCGAGCTGATAACCCATACGCAACATGTAGCCGAGGCAATGGACCTTTTTGGATTCTACTTGCAACCGGCCGTGGGTGGGATCGAACTGCCAATCGAGTATTGGCGCGGGTTCTGCGAAATTCCCCAGGCCCGGGCAATTAAGGTAGCCGCTTTCGACCGCTACCAGACGGTCACGGTCGTACGGGCGGTGGCCGAAAGCGGACGGGACGACATTGCCCTCTACACGGGCAACGACGACAGCATCATCTGGGATTTGTTGTCGGCCTACCAGTTTGAACGCCATGGAAAACCGGTAACACGTCGGTTTGTAGGAGGCTTGTTGGGACAATGGGCCGTGGGGACTCAAGCAGCGGTGGCATTGCTGCGGGAGTGTCACCAGATTGTAAATTCTAAGGCGCCGATTCCAGCGGCCTTGTTGCAACAGGCCAATGCACTGACCGATATGAATGCCGTCCTTTTTGATGTCGTCCACAACTTTGCCGGGTGTATTCCAGGCATCCATGAAATTCTCCGGCGGCAAGGCTTACTCGAAGGCAACCGGTGCCTGGATGTGGAGGAAGTCTTAAGCCCTGGACAAAGCCGCGAAATCGATCGGGTCATTGCCGCCTACCCGGACCTTTCTGACGAGGCGTTTGTCGCCAAGAATCGGCACGAGTGGCTCTCCGACTGAGAAGCCAGAAAGCACCGGTCTTTTATTCCCCGATCAAGCCTGGCGGCGGGGTGATCGTCGGTCGGCGGGGTAAACACCCTACCACCAAGATTAGTGCCACCAGCAAGATCGTGAGCGCTATGCCAAAACTCACCTGGAACGCAGCCTGCTCGCCCAGGGAGGTTTTGAAACGGTCAACCACGGCCCCGTAAACCAGCGGCATTGCCCCGCAGGGCAACAAGATCAAACCGCAAAATGCCATGTTGCGGCGGGTTTTCTCAGGGGAACTACAGCAGGCAACATAGTTGGGGAAATAGAGTCCAAAAAGTTCACCTGCCCCCATAATGCCAAAACTCAGCAGAAACCAGTAACCGGGAGCGAACATCGTGATGACCACCGCGAGTATGCAAAGTGCGGTTGTCACAATCAGCGGTAGCTTGGGAAAACTACGAACCAAGAGCCACCCTAAAAAGATTCCCAGGGCCGCTTTGAAACCAAAACGCAAAGCGTTTTGGTAGCCAACCAAATCCTGGGAATCAACACCAACGGCGGTTGGCGTATAAAGTGTGATTGTCGGCATGATACTGTATCCGGCAAAAACCAATAAATAACCAAGCACGGCTATCAGGATCAGTCGGTTGGTCATGAATTCCCAAAACCCACCAAAAACCGTTGCGACAAATGGCTGTCGCTGGGTCTCGATTGCAGGTTGCGGTACGTTCATTCTCGCAGTACACCATGCCGCGACTAGCATCAGGGGTACCACAACTGCGTAAAGCAAAGCGTAGTTGAACCGAAATCCAAACTGCGAAATTGCTGCACCGGTCCACTCCTGATCCAATAACCACTGCGATCCCAACGATCCGAGTACGGCCATGAACGCGCCAGGACCTGTCGACAGTGCAAATGCGTGTCCGCGCCGACGCGCCGACAGGGCGCGACCGAGGATTTCCCACATAAAAGCAACGCAAGTTCCATTGATCACACCAGAAACGGCTGCGTGGAAAACCACGGATAGCATCGCAATGTGAGGAACAGGCAACAGCAGTGCCACGACAACCACTGCAGCCATGGCGGCCGAAATGGCATATCCAATTGCCACAATCGGCTTGAGCAGTTTGACGTAAGGGAATAGCCATGCCATGATCACAGCCGTTGGCGAAAACCACAGATAAACCGCTCCTGGCAAATTGCTGATCGTATTGCTGTAGCCCAGCTGATCCAACAGAGATGCCTGGGTCAGGCCTATGTAAAGCACAGGAGCTGCCAGGTAGATCATTCCCCAAGTCAGGCCGTAGAGCATGACATTGTGCGCCTGTTGGCGGTCACTGAGGGGACACTCGGTCGAGGCATTCACTTTCGGCATCGGACGGTAAAAATATCAGGGGACAGAATGGGTCATTGGTTATAACTTGGCCGTTTGGCCGTCGGGGCCCACATTCGTCAACCACCCTTACGGGGCTGATTGCCGGGTGCAGAGCAAAAACGAGCTTTCAAGTCGGTCTGTTTCTGACACTGGTCTGTTTCTGTTAGAATAGGAGAGAGGCTCTTTTGGGGGGCCTGGCAGCGACTTTCTTTAAAACTGGCCAAGTGATGAAAACCAGCACAACTGTCTCTCATTCGGTAACCACGTGCAAGGTCTTTTTGGTCCTCCTGCGGGTAGTGATTGGCTGGCACCTGCTTTACGAGGGAATGTACAAGCTCGATACCTACGACACGAGTCAGCCGTGGTCGGCCTGGCAGTTTCTGGCAGGGGCCGAGGGGCCGCTGGAGGGGCCGTTTCAGAAAGCGGTGCTGCAGGATCCTGCCGATACGGCCTACGATGCGGACAGGATTAGCCAACAGTGGCTGACGCTCCTGGAGCGATTTAACGGTTTCTACAACGTGACTGCAGATCAGCGCGATTCGGCAGCGGGAGAATTCCGGTTTGTCGAAGGCCGCTTGCAGGAAGAATTTTTTGAAGATCCTGATCTGCGCAGAATGCTTCGGCAATACCGCGACGACCTTTCCCGGCCAGCCGGATCGCTCACTACGAGCGAACAGAAACGGCTGATGGAAAATCGCGCGACTCTGGATGCCCGTCTTGGCCGGCTCCGAGGGAGTTACCAAAACCAGTTGCTGGGACTGCTCGCACCCCAGCAGCGGGCCCGCGGAGATTGGATGGTCAGTTCCGGGAAAATCGGTTGGATTAACCGTACCGTGATCTGGGGGCTGGTGCTCAGTGGGGGGTGCCTGCTCGTAGGACTGTTCAGCCGGTTTGCAGCCGTTGCCGGGGCAGTGATGCTGTTGCTGTTCTACCTGGCGATGCCACCGCTGCCTGGTTTGACAGGGGCCTTTGTGGGAGGCTCGCATTACTTGTATGTCAATAACAACCTGATTGAAGCGATTGCCCTGTTGATGCTGGCGACGACCAATTCCGGGCGATGGTTGGGGCTGGATGCGGTGCTCAGTCCCATACTCGCGACATGTAGGAAGTCGGTCTCCCAAAAGTCTCCGTCGGTAAAAACTAAAACTGCGACCTGAAACAGGACGTAACAGGTACAATAAGGAGAGTCCTCCTGCGAGAGGGCAGATAGTGTTGGGTATGACAAAACAACCCATGTTTTTCTAAGCCGTTTAAAAAAACAGGTCGGCGAAGAAACTCGCGGGCCCGTTTATTTGAAGTGCATGCACACAGCGACGAATTTTAATTTTCCTGTTTCTAAGACAAGGCTTCAGACCTTTCCATGAACCTGACTACCGAACAACGGCAAACAGGCCGGCAGAATTTTTACAACACCCTGGGAATCACGCGGCGTGATTTGTTGAAGGCGTCGGCGGCCGTGCCGATAGCAGGTGCTTTCTACTTCGGCTATGCGGAACTCGGTGGCAGTCCGGTGCGGACAGGATTGATTGGGACCGGTAGCCAGGGAGGGGTGTTGTTGACCCATTCCAACCCGGACTACCTGCAGTTCACCGATTTTTCGGAAATTCGCCCCTCTCAGGTCGAGCGCATCAAAGTTGGCGGCCAGGAGGATCCGGATCGGATTGGGTTTCTCCAAAAATACAAGCTCAACGAAGAGCAATTCGCCCAGGATATACGCTACCACGAAGACTATCGTCAGTTACTCGCAAACCCCGAAATTGAACTGGTGGTGATTGCACTGCCATTGCGTGACCACTATCAAGTGGTGGTCGATGCGCTGGACGCGGGGAAACATGTCTTGTGCGAATCGCTTTTGGCCCGCGAAGTTGGCCAGTGCAAGGAGTTGGTGCGCAAGGCCAAGCAGGCAGGTCTGCATCTGGCAGTAGGTTATCAACGAAACTACAGCGTGCTTTATGACAATGCCCGCTCGATCATCGCCGATGGTCTTTTGGGCGATGTCCATCACGTTCGAGCCTATTGGCACCGGAACAACACCTGGCCCCAGATGCATGGCAGAAATCCAATTATGGAAGATGGGGAAATTCAGCTTGTCAACGAATGGAAAATGCCAATCAGCGGATTCGATTCTGGGGTCGATTTTAAGAAGTATGGGTACCGATCGCTGGAAGAACTCTGCTGGTGGCGGCTTTATCAACGTACCAGCGAGGGTTTGCTAGCCGAGTTGGGGAGTCATCAGCTCGATGCCTGCAGTGCACTGCTTGGCGGAGTCCAGCCGCTGAGTGTCTGCGGTATCGGTACCCGGTATTCCTCCAGTGGTGATGACCAGATTGACGACCAGATCTTTGCAACTTTTGAATTTCCTGGAAAAACCCATCCGCGCGGTTCAGGGGCAGGAAAAGACCTTCAAGATATTGTGGTCGCGAGTTACTCGGCAATTACGTCGAACTCGCAAGATCAGTATGGCGAGCAAATCAGCGGAACCCGTGGAACCTTATTCGTTGAAGCGGAAGAAGATGCCATGCTCTTCAAGGAAACAGAACCGGGCCAACCAACTTCCCCGTCTGCCACGTCGGTCACGGTCGTCACTAACGATGCGGGCTCACCAGCCCTCGATACTGCCGAAAGCAGTGATGCATCGGGTGCAAGTGCCGGGTGGGCACAAGGTGCGACTCAGAAGCAGGCCGGATATGGTTTTCGTGAACAGACCGAGCACCTGGCCTGGTGTATCCGCAATCCGGCACCGGAAAACGAGCCCCGCTGTGGTGCGGATGTTGCGTTAGCAACGGCCATTTGCGCGCTAACTACAAAACGGGCAATCCGGGAGGGGACCAGGATTGAATTCCAGCCTGAGTGGTTCGACCCTGCCAGCGACGAGGTTCCTCCGGTTTAACCGCTGGCCGGTCTTTCTTTGGCCACGGGTGACGGGGCCAGTCGAAAGTTTTCCTTGAGAGTTAAGAGCCCAGTCCGGCTTCAGAGCCCAATCAGGTGAGTTTTAACCGCTGGTGGTCGATTTTTTCCCGGTCAAAGACTCCCAACCCGACCAGGCCGGCCAGGGGGATATGTTGGGGATGACGTATGGGAAAGCTCTCTGTTGGGTTGGCGCCAAGACCCCCTACCGCGTCGCGACCCATGCGGGCCACGCCAGGCCATCCCTCTTGGGCCCGCTTGGCGTCGATAATTTGCCACCCCACATGGTCCAGGGCGACCGGGTCCGTAGAAAACAACAACGACTTGTAATCCCAGGTGGCAAACGTTCGGTTCCAACTGCCGGGGCCTCCTTCATAGGTCCCCACCAGTCCATCCAGGATCTGCAGCACACACTTTTGGCGAGTTTGTGGCAACGAAACCATGGCCGGAATAAACGTGTGGCAATGGTTCAAGGCCTTTGTGAACGCCTGTTCCGAGCCAGGCAAGGCTCCCGGGTGGCTACGGCAGACGTTATTAACCATGCCGTGCGACATGTTTTTGAGCGACAAGGTAACTCCTGCCGATCGATGGTCCTTGAGAACAGGTATCGAGATGATTTTGTCGACTTTTTGTGTCACGATTTTCGAGAGATGCGATCGAAAGCGACGATCGTCGTGGGGATCGTGAATCGATTCGTCGTGACAAAAGGCCAGTTCTCGGTAGACATCGCGATCATAACCGGCAATGTTTCTCCGCCTGGGCTGACCGCGGAATTGCCCATCGATTTCCAGTTGCGAATCATCGAAAGAAACAGAAGAGCACTCCCAATGCACGCCTTCAGGCAACATGGCCGTGTAGCCAGCCCGAATGAAGTCGTCGTGGTAACGCTCAAAGACCAGGATGTCATTCAATCGGATTCCTGCCGAAGCCAGGCTTTCCACGACTTCTGCGACAACTTCGTAACTGGAAATGGGGCCAGGCCTGCGGAGATCTACCGCGGGACCATTGACCGTAGTGTCGGTTCCCGGTTTGGGAACCATGCCAACAGGTACGACTTTGATCCCCACACGATCGCCCAACTGGAAGAAACTACGCCAGGCATCGACGGCCGTTTCTGCCTCGGGAACAAGCTGTTGCATCCCGCGCTGGATCATTGCTTTGACCGCGGCCCGGTTGCGCTGGCCATCGGTGACCGAACCAGGGTGCTGCACTTCGATCACGCGGCCCGGGTAGGGGCCTGGCATCCCTGGCTGGTCCTCTAAAGCCGAAATCGAAGCCTGAGACGTCGGGGAGTTTGCTTCAACCTGGTTGCTCGGCCAGCGTTGGGCAGTCAAGTCATGACGCTGCCCACAACCCAGGAGAGTACCTGCAGCCAGGCTGCCAAGCAGGGCGCGACGATCAACCGCGTCACGGCGTAAAGAGGGCTGCCGACGACGTGAACATTTGGCCATAAAGCATCTTCTGTGTAGGGAAGGGCAGGGTGCTTGCCTGCCAGGGGGATATTTTCATTATAGACCATCAAGGAGAGAACTACAGGGAGATTTATCCTTCCGGAGCAGAGGTCTCGCCGTGTGCCCCCAAGGCAGTCTTCGGTAGCCCTTTTAGGAAGGCCCAAGTCAGCCAAGGCTGACTCGCTGGTGATCGATTTTTTGCCGGTCAAAAACTCCCAGGCCGAGCACGCCAGCCAGGGGGATATGCTGGGGGTGACGAATCGGAAAGACCTCCGACGAGTCGTCGCCAAACCCTTCGATCGCGTCACGGCCCATACGGGCCACCGCGGGCCATCCCTCCTCGGCTCGCTTGGCGTCGATAATTTCCCACCCGACGTGATCCAGGGCAACCGGGTCGGTGGCAAAGAATAGCGACTTGTAATCCCAGGTGGTGAAGGTGGGATGCCAGGCACCGGGGCCTCCTTCGTAAGTCCCAACCAGCCCGTCCAGAATCTGTAGCACACACTTCTGCCGCGTTTGTGGCAACGAAACCATGGCGGGAATAAAAGTGTGGCAGTGATTCAGCGTCGTGGTCGCGGCCTGTTCGGAGCCAGGCAAACCGAAAGGATGGCTGCGGGCAACATTGTTGACCAGGCCATGTGACATATTCTTTAATGCCAGGGTAACGCCTGCTGACTGATGGTCCTTGAGAACGGGGATCGAAATAATTTTGTCGACTTTTTGCGTCACGATTTTCGAGAGATGTGATCGAAACCGGCGGTCGTCATCGGGGTGGTGAAACTCTTCAGAATCACAAAAGGCCAACTCCCGGTAAACATCTCGATCGTAACCTGCAATATGACTTTGGCGCGGCTCGCCTCGCGTTTGTCCGTCGATCTCCAGTTGGAGACTATCGACCATCGTGGAAGAACACTCCCAGTGGACCCCCTCAGGCAACATGGCCGTGTAGCCGGCCTGAATGAATGCATTACGGTAACGTTCGAAGATCAGGATATCGTTACGCCTGACTCCTGCCTGGGCCAGGCTTTCGACGACCTCGGCCACAACTTCGTAACTTGAAATCGATCCGGGCCGACGGAGATCGACCAGCGGCCCATTGACACTCTTGTCTGCCCCCGGTTTGTGAACCATGCCGACTGGCACGACTTTGATACCAACGCGATCCCCCAGCTCAAAGAAATGACGCCAGGCATCGACCGCGGTCTCTGCCTCGGGGACCAGTTGCTGCATCCCGCGCTGGATCATCATCTTAATGGCCGTCTGGTCACGCTCTCCATCGGTGACTGAACCGGGGTGCTGCACTTCGATGACGCGCCCCGGATAAGGTCCAGGCATCCCCAGGTGGTTTGCCGAACCCAAAATGGGGGCCTGGGGTATGGGTGAATTCGTGCCAATTTCATGACTCGGCCACCTTGGATCGACCGAATGACTGCGGCGACTGCACCCTGCCAGTGTGCCTGCGGCCAGTCCACCAAGGAGTGTGCGACGACTTATCCGGCTGCAGGTCGAGGGCAACTTTTGATGACGTTGGCAATGGTGCATAAAGTCCCCTCTGTTGAAGGGTGGTCAGGTCAAGATTTTAAAGTGGGCTGACTTTACCATTGTAGACTACAACGGACCGGACTCCAGTAAGTTTTGTTTTCATCAGCACGGCATGAATTTTCTGGTTTTTTGACACGGGTTTTTCGGGCACCGATCGGAGTTCTGAAGACTGCAGCACCCCCGTGAGGTCCGTTTTTAACACTCGGGTGGAAGTTGTGGTCAACCGTTGGTAATTATCTAGCTCCAGCCGGTCGACACAACGTTACTTCCCGTCGTATCATTGGTGAAAAATATGCCCAACAATGCCTCAAGGAAAGGCGCCAGCAATTATGAACCATCCTGCAATTGGACAATCCATCCACGACTTGGATACTCCTGCGCTGATTTTAGACCTGGATGTTTCCGACAGGAACATCCAGCAGATGGCGCAATTTTTCAGTGATCGCCCAGCCCAGCTTCGACCACATTTTAAAAACCACAAATGCTCAGAATTGGCGATTCGGCAAATGAAGGCCGGTTCGGCCGTTGGTATGACCTGTGCCAACATGGTTGAGGCAGAGGCACTTGCCCGAGCCGGGATTGACGATATTTTGATTGCCAATCAAATCCTGGGGCGGGAGAAAATTCGCCGCCTGGTGGATTTGGCTGGTAAGCTGAAAATTTCGGTTGCCATCGACGAACTTTCCCAGGCAGAGTTAATCTCCGAGGCAGCTTCCGCCGCTGGTGCGACGGTCGGGCTGCTCGTGGAAGTTGATGCGGGGATGGGTCGTTGTGGCGTGTCGCCAGGAGAACCGGCACTAGCTTTGGCAAAACAAGTTATGGATCTTCCGGGAACGGAATTTCGTGGCCTGCAAGCCTACGAAGGGCATTGCGTATTTATCGACGACCTGGCCGAGCGGACAGAAAAGACCCGCCGATCCATGATGCAAGCTGTCGAAACGCGTTATCTCCTGGAGGAAAACGGGCTACCGGTGGCCTGTTTGAGTGGTTGTTCTTCGTCGACCGCAAAAATCTCCGGTACGATGGAAGGTATGACCGAGGTTCAGGCGGGAACCTATGCCACGATGGATTGGCGCTACCATCAGCTTATTCCTGAGTTCGATATTGCGCTTGCGCTTTTGGCGACCGTCATCAGTCATCAGTCCGACAGAGCCGTACTCGATGCGGGGGTCAAGGCGTTGGGTGCAGAATTCGGACCCCCAAAAATCAACGGGGCTCCCGAGGCCGACATTCCTTTTTTTGGTGCCGAAGAACATTGCATCGTCAAGCAGGCACCCGACTGGAAGGTGGGGCAAACGGTGCAGGTCTATTGCAGTCATGCCTGCACAACCTGTAATCTTCACCCGCAGATATTTGTTCATCAAAACCAGCAGGTTGTCGACGTGTGGAAAACAGATGGCCGAGGGTAAAGCAGCATGTCGTAAACCGGTTAGACATGTTCGGTAACATCGGGTCGGGACAGGCATGTCCACAACCTGAAACCAGGGTTCCCCGCCACGGGTAACCATAGTCCACGGATTTTTCGAGGAGTCTATTATGAGTGCTGATGCAAAATTTGCCGAACTTGGCCTGGAACTTCCTTCCGCTCCCAAGCCCGCTGGAGTCTACAAGCCGCTCGTGGTGACGGGCAGTTATTGTTATGTCTCCGGGCACGGACCGCTGTTGACAGACAACACGATGCTGAGCGGCCGTGTGGGGTCGGAAGTCGACCAGCAGGCCGGTTACGAGGCGGCGCGGCAAACCGGCCTGGCAATTCTGTCGACGCTAAAAGCCAGTTTCGGTTCGCTCGACAAGGTGCTGCGCGTGGTGAAAGTGCTTGGCATGGTCAATGCAGCGCCTGAGTTCACCGAACATCCTGCAGTTATCAATGGTTGCAGTGAACTCTTTGCAGAAATCTGGGGGGAAGAAAACGGCGTGGGAGCCCGTAGTGCGGTAGGCATGGGGTCGCTGCCGGGCAATATTTCCGTTGAAATTGAGGTGATTTTCGAACTGGCGTGACTCGCGCCATTGCCGGCATGTCGAAAAACGGGCCTTAACTCGACGGCAAGTGTTCCCGGAAAAATCGCAGCCAGTTCCCGTGGAAGACCTTGTCGATATCTTCCTCGGAATATCCCCGCTCAAGCATCAGCGATTCAACCGATTGGAGATCGGCAATCGATTTGATGTCTTCTGGCCGTTGGCTGGCTCCAAAACCACCGTCCAGATCACTGCCAATGGCAACGTAATCAGCAGAGCCGGCCAGCTGGCAGTAATGATCAATTTGATCGACCAGGGCTGCCAACGTTAATCCGTCTGGCAAGGTTCGGCCGATTTCCCAGCCCGCCTTCATCATCCAGGCGTCGCAGGCAACGCCGATCACTGCCTGGCGTTGGACAAGTGCCTTGATTTGCTCATCGGTGAATTGTCGATCACCAGGCACCAGAGTGCGACAATTAGTATGACTTGCCATGACCGCCCCACCAAAGGAATCGAGGGACTCATCAAAACTGCGGTCGTTCGAATGGGTCAGGTCCAGGATCATGCCGAGCGTTTCAATTTCGCGCAACAATTGTTTTCCTTTGGGAGTTAACCCCCCACTCCCGCCGGTGCCATCGCTGTAATGCCCCTGCCCGTAGTGCGCGAGAATCAGGCTGCGCAATCCCTCGTTCCACCAATAGGCTGCATGGGAGGGTTCAACAATCGGGTCGGCCCCTTCCATGGCAAGGATGTAGCCAATCGGGAGTTGATCGTCACTTGTTTGATTCCACCGTTTCCAGATCTGGTCCAAATCGCCAGAGGTCCTGATTTGAAAAAGCTCCCCTTGTTGTTCTAAGATTCGGTAATACGCCAGCTGCCCGCTACCTGTTGCAAAGGCAATTTCCTGGGTTCCAAAATCGAGATCGCAACGCAAATGGCCGCTGGCCGGTTGCACTTCCCGTTTTGCCCGGCTCAGAATCGTTGCCAGACAAGCCCCTATGCGACCTCGGCGCATTTCGGGAAGACTCACGCAAGCGCTTTCGCGAGCTGCGGAATCGGTCATGCCGACTTCTCGTTGGTTAATGGTTTCAATAGTTTCTGTTTGATCGCGGTTGAACGACAGAGCGTTCCAAGCCAGATCCAGGTGGGCATCGATCATTAGTCGCACGATAGAGAGAACCTCGCAGTAAAAAATGTAATCTGGCAGTTGGCCGGGTTACGTGTCATAGAAATAAAAATACCTGGTCATTCCGCAAGGTTACTGTGCCAGAAAGAGCGGACAGCTGGTGTGTTGAATGACGTGGAGTGTGGTCTCACCAAAAATTCGGCGCAACAGCAGGTTTCGGTTGCTGTTGCCCATCACAATCAGGTCGGCCTTCCACTGCTGGGCATACGATAAGAGATTTGCATAGGCGTGCGCATCGACGTGCTTGGTGTCGACCTGGTAGCCATGGCGTTCACAATAGTAAGCAGCGTTCTCTAGGAGTTGCTTCGGTTCGCCGTGTGCGCCCTCAAAGGTGACAACCTGCAAGACAACGTCAGGCCAGAGGTGCATTTGCACAAACCGTTTCATCGCCTTTGCCGATTCCATCGACCCGCTGTAGGCAATCAGAACCCGGTGAATTTCACGTGGTTCCGCTGGGACCGTCAGCAGTGGCCTTACTCCCGCCTCGACAAGGCGAACAAGTTCCGCAGGAGGTTCATCGACCACCCCATGCTCAAACAAGTAGCTCAAGCCACACAGTACGAGATCGTGGTAACGGGCTTGATTCTCAAAAAACTCAAACGGATCCCCCTCGTCCCGTTCAACACGATGCGGAATACCAGCGGTCCCGCAGGCCGCGACAAATTTCTCTTGGATTTCTTGAATGGTTTTTTTGGCTTCGGTGATGCGGTGTTCACGTAATTCTGAGGCAGCCTCTCCTGCCCCGATGGGGACCGGGCCAGTTGCCCCCAGGCGGTCCACATCCAGGACGGTCATGCCTGTCAATTCAGCCTGGTGAATACGTGCCAGGCTGATCGCAGTTTCCGTTGCCGAGTCTGCGTGTTCTGCGTTTGCTAAACCAACAAGTATGCGACGAATCATAGTGTCATTGTCCTGCACTGCACGGTCTTGCCTCAACCCCAACTTCCGGCCAGAGAGTTCTCCGGCGAGTTTCCCGGTGAGTCGGGTTGCCCTGTCACGATACTCGTCTTTGGTAGCGAGAACGACCCCCTTTGGCACGCAAAAGTTTGTTCTGGCCGGTCCGTCCAGCAGGATGACCGAAAAATGTTCTAAGACGCAAGGAAACGTCTCTTCGGTGGTAGGTTCTCTTGGTCTTTCTTTTGCGAGGGGCCGGTGCGCCGGTGCGGTAGTGGTTTGCTATGGGGTTTGCTATGGGGTTTGCTGTGGGGTTTGCTGTGGGGCTTGCTGTGGGGCTTGCTGTGGGGCTTGCTGTGGGGCTTGCTGTGGGGCTTGCTGTGGGCGCGTCCTGCGCAGTCGTTCATAAATTTGCCCGGTACGGCGGTCACCAGGCCGTAACTGCTGCATTTTGTTCAGCGATTCAACGGCCTCTTCCCATTGGTGTCGACGTTCCTGCAACAGGGCAAGGGCCATCCGGAAATCATACGATTGCGGGGCCAACTCGCAGGCGGTTTGCAAGGCATCTTGGGCCTGGTCCAAATCGCCAAGTAAGAAATAGAGCAGGCCCAGTTGGTAGAAGGTCGGCCCGCTGTTGGGTAGCAGTTTGGCGTCGCGCTGGAGCAGTTCAAGTTCGTCGCGCCGTAGGGATTGGATTTCTTCAGGGTTGCTGTCTTGGGATTCCAGGAGCGAGGCGAGCTGAGATCGGGGCCCGGTCAGGTAGGGCTCAAGACGCATTGCGGTGCGAAAGGACGCTTCAGCGCTTTTCGGGTTGGACAAGTTCCGGTCCAGGTTGCCCAGATTCATATGGACTCCGGCCCTTTCTGCATGGTTGGCCTGGGAATCGCGGTACTCCTTGATCACGCGGTCCAGTTGGGCGCGCTGCTGTGAGTTCAGCTCTGCGCCGGGCATGGTGGCCAGGCGCATGGCCGCAGCGAGTCGGACGGTGCGTTTCAGATCGTGGAGCGCTGGTGCCAGATCTTTTTGAATTTGATGGATGTTGCTGATTGGAATACCACGCACGGCTGCCGCACGAACCAGGCCCGAAGGATGATCGAGACAACTGCGAAAGAGGCTGCGGTCGTCTGGGCCTGCTAATCCCGAAAATAAATCAAGGGCGGTCGCTTTTACAATGGCGGGTAAACGCTTGTTTTTGATCACTTTCCTCAGCAATTTGTCCGCATCGCGATCGCCATTCCGCCCGGCAGCCAGGGCGTGAGCCCAGTGCGGGTCGTCGGCCCGTTTTGCTCCATACCAGTCGCGAACTTGCTGGGCAGCCCAGGCAGGAGTTTCCGCCGGTTCGGTATGGCAGTTATTGCAGGCGTTGGGGGTCCCCAATTCGACCGACAAGTCGGGGCGGGGAACCTGAAAACTGTGGTCGCGGCGCGGGTCGACGACCATGTACGTGTGAGCTGGCATGTGACACTCAACGCATTGGGCTCCGGCCGAACCGGTGGGGTGATGGTGGTGTGAGGGCGTATCGTATCGTCCCGGTTGGTGACATTGTCCGCAAAGTTGGTTTCCGGTGAACTTCAACTCGAGGGAATGCGGGTTGTGGCAATCGGTGCAGCGCACTCCCTTGGCGTGCATCTTGCTCTGCAGGAATGAGCCGTAGACATAAACTTCGTCCAGGATTTGGCCATCTGCGTGATATAAACCTTCATGGAGAAGCGTCGGCTCGAAGTGGTCGAGGTAAGGATCCCCTGGACGGAAATTTGCGTGTACCATCGAACGGCGGGAGTGGCACGTGGCGCAGGTTTCGATTTCTGCAGTGGGATCTTTTCCCTTTAGGCGCGGAAGCCCATATCCCACATTGCGATCCCAAAAGAGCGTTCGATTCCTGGCCAGTTCCACATGCGTGCTCCCTGGGCCATGGCACGTTTCACAGCTTACGTCGATTTCGGAAAACGTTGTGTGGTACTCGTCTTGCGCCAAGTCGTAATTCTTTTGAAGATTGGTCGAGTGACATTCCGCACAGGTCGTATTCCAGTTTTGCGAGATACCGCTCCAGTGCATGGGATCTCCAGGTTCAATCCGCTCATCGAGCACGTCAGGCGGTGGCACATAGAACCACTCTCCCTGTTGGGTGTCCCAGGCGATTCTGAGTACCTGCACCCGCCCATCTTCAAATTGGACCATGTACTGCTGCAAAGGGTCGACACCGAAGGTGTAGGCAATTTCGTAATCGCGATGTTTTCCATCGGGGCCTTCGGTATTCACAAAGAATTGGTCGCCCTTGCGAAAAAATCGAGTGGTGACCCCCATGCGAGTGAATGACGAATCGTTAAAGT
The DNA here is from genome assembly GCA_965243695.1 of Lacipirellulaceae bacterium. Lineage (GTDB taxonomy): Bacteria > Planctomycetota > Planctomycetia > Pirellulales > Lacipirellulaceae > JAKVCB01. The sequence continues at coordinate 23,035 of CBDEWC010000037.1, forward strand.
CTCCCAGCACCGACTGCTCGGTTGCGACCTCCATTGCGTGGTCATGATGCGAACCTTGCCATTGCCGGGCCTGAGACTCGTGGCATTCGGCACAGGTGGCCCGTCCCACGTAGGTGGCACGTGAGACGGAATCTTCCGGGACGGCCACGTACCAGTCGCAGGTGGCGTAGAGACCACCTGCGATCAGCAGAATCGCAACAAGAATTAAGGGGGTTTTGCGCAAAGAAATGCCTGGTGGTGCCTTGGTCTCTGTGTGTCAGGAGGCGATTGTCTGGCCCGTGGCCCGTGGTCCGTAGGGGCCATGGTCAGTTGGGGGGGAGCCTCTTTTTATTGTCTCCGGAGACGACGCTACTGACAACGGTTAGGAAAAACAGGATGAGCTGAAAAGCCGAATGGTCTCGCATTAGAATAGGCCACTATGAATAGCACAACCTTCAATCTGGATGGTGAAATTGCCGCAGTAGTTGGCGGGACAGGAGTCCTGGATGGGGCGCCAATCGAGCCGCCAGCGATTCTCAGAACGGGGTTCTTATTGTCTTCATTAAAGATTCCGACGGTGCTGTTGAAAGTGAGCTGTCCGTCAGAATTCACCAAGTAGATGGCCGGTCCGTTTTTTCTGTTTTTCGAGAAGAAAAATATGGTCAGCAGCTTCTGCTTGCGGCGAGCAGTCGCGACACTTGGCGCATTTCAACGAATCAACTTCCCATACCTGCTGGATCAAAGCCGCCCAGTTGCGCGCCTGCCGGTGTCGGGTCGCATGGGTCTTGGTAAACACCTGACTTGTCTTCCCGACCGCATTCCAGCTTGCCGGGTGGTGCGTGAGGTTAGGTGGAGAGCAAACAATTGGAAATTCAGGTTTCTACGGGAACACGTTTAGCGAGTACAATATACGAGCAATTCGCAACAACGCGTCACCTCAAGTTACTACGCAATTATTTCCCCCCCAATCATTTTTCGCGGCGTTCAAATTTACCGTCCTGGCGACTGAATTTGAATGAAGGCAATGACATGAATCGACGCCCCTTCATTCTGATGCTGTTGGCCGTGGCGCTGGGTGGCGGCCTGCGAAACAGCTTTGCCCCGGCAGAAGATCTCGCTACGGGAGCGCTCGCCGGTGCAGGGAATTTAAATATTGAAAAATACCGAGCTGACGCCGTTGAGTTATGGGAGAGTGAGATCGCGAAACTGGAAGCCCGAGACAAGACGGAAACACACCCCGAAAACAGCATCCTGTTTGTCGGGAGTTCCAGTATCCGCATGTGGAACGACATCGTCGCGGACATGGCTCCCTACCACGCGATTCAACGTGGGTATGGTGGAGCGAAGTGGTCCGATGTGGCCGTGTTCATTGATCGCCTTATTGCGCGACACAAGTTTCGTGCCGTAGTGTTTTTTGTCGCAAACGACATCTCCGGGGGGAACAATGACAAATCGGCTGAAGAAGTAGCCGCCCTTTTTTCCTACATCCTGGGAAGGGTCAGGGAGCACAATGCCGAGGCACCCATCTTCTACGTCGCGGTGACACCCACTCCCGCCCGGTTCGGAGTTTGGCCGGAAATCAAAGCCGCAAACGTAGCGGCACGGGCTGTTTGCGAGCGTGCGAAAAGCACCTATTTTATCGGCACCGAAAGTGTGTTTCTGAATGCGAAGGGCAAGCCGCGGCCGGAACTCTTTCGCGCCGATAAGCTACACCAAAACCGGGAAGGATATGTCCGCTGGACTGCCGTGATCAAGTCGCACCTTGATGCCGTGCTGAACGGTGTGAACTAAAACCGGGGTTCTCAATGTCCTGACGCGGAGCCGAGCGGGTCTGTGCCGGGATGCGGCGAGTAGAGAAACGCGCGTCCGAGCAAGCCCTCAGGAGATTGGCTTCGGTTCGAGCCCGTATTGACGCGCACCACGATCCAATTCTTTTCGCCCGGACGAATTGCATCGGTGACCGGAATGTCGAGCCCCGCTGGCCGGATGTAGGCTTCCAGGTATCCGCGCCGTCCGACGTACTGGCCGTTGACCCACAGCCAGGCCTGCGGACAAAGGGTGGGCACACAGAAGTTCACCGCCCGGTCGGCCTCGGCGGGCTCGATGTCGATTTCAAATGCGTACCACATCGGGCCCGCATAGGGCATGCTCTTGTCGTCAAGATATTCATTGGCCTGTAAATAATAGGGCCGGGTCGTGTCGACTTGGTGCCAACCGCCACGGTCAGCATCAGTTCGATAGTAGCCAGTGATGCGCCCCATGTCGCCCGGATCGACGGTAAACCGTGCGTGTCGGGGCAGCAGTTGCACTAGATCGCCAGTGGTGCCATCCACGCGGTGCGCCAAATCTTCGTAATAGGCGCGTCGATCGTCGACGGTCCAGTACCAAACACCAGACGGTCGACCTCTGCCGTCTTTGATGTCAAGTCGCTCGGGCATATGAAAGAAGGGATTGATCCTGTGAATGTCCTCGCGGATCTGGAGCATCTCGTCGGCCTGGTCCGCCGCGCCGGAAAAATCGCCATTGAACTCGGCAGCGTGCATTGCCAGGTAGGCTTTCAGGTGATCGAGAATGTAACGATCGACCTTCACATGGGTTTTGCAGGGTTCGTTGTCGGTTAATTGCTCAGCTGCGGCGACAGATTTTTCCAGCCGTTCGATTAGTTCCGCGTCGTAGACGTACGGTAAGATCCGATCCTCGTGCCCCAGCAGGGGCGTTTCGTACATGCGATCTTCCAGCGCATCCCAAAACTGCCGTGCCGGTTCCGCAGCTTTACCATACCAATCTTGGTAAAACTCGCGGAGCGGCGGTTCCAAGTTCAGATCCCCATCCCACATCAGGCGGGCCATGAAATATCGGGGCGGGATACCGAATTCCATATAGGCCGCAGCACGTCGCTCATGGAAAAAACCGAACAGGCCCCATTCCTTGAACAAGGGGAAGTCAGCCGCGTGGCGGCGCAGCACCGGCGCCGGTGTCAGGCACGAGACAAACATTTCAAAATAATCGTAGGTGTAAACCTTATCGGAAAGCTCGGTGAATCGCTTCAGCATGCTGCCGCGCATCATGCTGTGCCAGCTGGCCGGGTGGTTGAGCGGCTTGAGATTGTCGGCCCAGATGGCCGCATACATAATGGCCACGTTCGGATGCAATGTGACGCCGATTGGCGGTACGTCGCGATTCGCATAGCCATTGGTGGTCAAGACAACGTCGGGAAACTCCTTTGCGACAAGTTCGGCAACTGCATTGACAAAGGTAAACCACTCTTCGCTAATGCTCACGTCTTGGGGAACACCTTCGCGGCCCGCCATATGGGGAAATCCCATGCTCAGTTTCAGTGTCTCCTCGTGCAAATCAAACGGCGCTCCATCGTTGGGCGAGAAGCCGAGCCAATCGTGCATGCCCTGGGGATCGTCTTGTCGCTGGCGAAGGTCGGCGATCATCTTCTCAGCGACGATGTTCACGGTCTCCTGGTTGGTCATATTGGGCATATTGGGATTCGGGCCACCACCGGTCGTCTTGGCGAACAGATCCGGACGTGTTTCGGCTAGATCTGGATCGGGAAGATACCGGTTTAGCATCGAGTCTCCGGCCGGTTCGATCATTTCGCTGAGAATTTCAGGTTGCATTTTGTTACGCAACTTCCAGAGGTACTGCTGGGATAGCATTTCCGGAGTTAGATGTGACCAGTACGTGCGCAACGGGAAATCGGGCGCATCATGGAATTCAATGTCCTCAATGTTGATGGTCGGCCGGTGAGGCACGACTTCACCGAATTCTGTGGGCATATACCACCGCACGCCGAGCCGATGCAGCAATTCCGCAACGGCGTAGTGCGTGCCGTTGTAGGGACGTTCTTCGTTACCGGCCAACAATAGCTTGTTTCCGCTGCAGTGGATCACGAATCCTTCTTCACGACGATCGGGAGTCAAACCCGAGCAAATGGAGACATCCACTACCTCGGTCTGCAGGCTGCGCCCGACCAGCACGACGGCTCCGCCGACTTTCGTATCGTCTCCCACGATCGGTAGCGTCGCACCGCTGATCTTGCGGATGTACTCCTGCAGGTCCGCGGCAGCCAGTTGCACTTTCTGATCGGGCGTGACGAATCCGCCCTTCAAGGGATGGGGCTTTGATTCAAGTGCCGAGGCGCGAATGACAATCGATGATTCGGCGCGGCCGTCCTTGACGAGGACCACGGCCGCGGAGGAACGTGGTGCAGATAGCGACACCGCCACCAGCATGGCCAATACGGAAATGGAGCAGCATGGGCTCCTGGTCCCGCCTGGCATAGTGGATCGAAACATTAAACGCACATCGGGGACCGTTGTGGGCAACCTTAAGCCGAAAGTTTTAACCAGCAACATGATTTCAGTTTCCAGGGAACGTGTTTTGAAAATACAAGCACTCTTGTCCGAGCCGCAGGCGTTAGCCTCGGATCAGGCGGTAGCCTCGGATCAGGCGGTAGCCTCGGATGGCGGTAGCCTCGGATCAGGCGGTAGCCTCGGATGGCGGTAGCCTCGGTAGCCTCGGATGGCGGTAGCCTCGGATCAGGCGGTAGCCTCGGATGGCGGTAGCCTCGGATGGCGGTAGCCTCGGATAACGTGGAATCGCGGCCAAACCCAGGGACACTCGACGGTAGCGCGTTGGGCTTAGGCAATTTTAACACGCGTTGGCGTTCGGGACTAGAACCCAAAGTCACCGTCGCAGTTCGATCAACCTCGTTTTCCGTTCCGTTTGGCCAAACATGTCAGTCGCTTCAATCTGCAGGACATGCACTCCGTCGGTCAGTTCGGCCGGCAACTTCACTTCCCAGATGTGGGGCGTGACGATGGCTTCATGTTTGAGCACTTTGGTATCCGGTGGCGGACAGGCGTGGTTTTGTTGTCGCAGCGCGATGTAACCTGGGTCTGCTTGCGGCCGCTGTTGCAAGCGGAGCCAATCGCCTTGCTTGTCGATGCGCAGTCGCACCGTTGTTTTCTCGTTGCCATTAAACACATTCACGCGCACGACGGTCTCGGCCGCATCAGCCGGCCCAATGACGCTCGGGGCATGGACCGCCATTTGATAGTCGGCCGGCAAACGTGAGGCCCGGAAACGTTCGCGATACTGGTTGCCCTCAAAGGTTGCCTTAATGTATCCATTGGGCGTGCCGTCGCGCATCGTGGCGACGGGCCAACCTTGTTCGTCGCGCGGGCCTTGATACCAACTGCCGGAGGCCGTGGCGACGTTGTGGTGGAGATGAACCGCTCCGTTCGCTGGCCGATAGCCGTCCTCGCTACCCGCCAAGTAATGTTCGTTGATGTGGGTATGGGCCGAGTAGGACATCGTGTGCGGATGGCTCGACAAGATTTCGAGCAGCCGGCCGAACTGCGGCGTCATGTGCGGCTCAGTGATGGAATGCAGGGTGGGCAGGGGAATGTGCGTGCAGACCACAATCCGATCCTCAATCGGGACCGTCGCCACGTAATTGGCGACGAATTTCAGCTGCTCCTCATGCAACCAGCCGTTGTAGCCGCCGTAGTTGTTATTCCACGGCCGGGAGTCCGTTTCTACGGGACCGTTCCAACGCACGTTGTCCAGTACGATAAAGTGCACCTGGCCATATTGAAACGCATAGTTCGGGGGCCCATACACCCGCTCGAAGGTTTCATCCGCGTGTTCGTCACTGGGAGACAGCAGGTTCATGTCGTGATTTCCGTAGACGTTGTACCAGGGGATGCCCAGCACAGCCTGGACACGATTCACCGGTTCAAACAGCGACAGGTCATCTCCGACGATATCTCCCATGGCGATGGCAAATCGGGCATCCGTGCCAACCAACTCGGCAACAACATCGTTCGCGTAGAAGCTCACCTCGTCGATGTTGTCTGGCTGGGGATCGCCCATGACAATGACCGAGAAATTCGTCTCATCGGCCGAAGTGGTAAGCGGGAAGTCGACCGACGCCGGCAGCGGGCCCGTCGGTGCGACGCCCTTGAATTTGAACCGATCATCGGGCGAGCCAGTTGGCTTGTGAATGTAGTAGAAGCGGGGGATGTTTTGCTCATCGATCGCCGTCATCCAATCGCGCGGTTTAATGACGAACACAATGGTGTCATTATCGACGGGCAACTGGTAACTCCCAGTCTTGTCCGTCTTAACGACCTCGAGTCCGTTGGAGACACAAACCCCGGCCACGGCAGACTCGTTGGCATCACGCACGCCGTTACCGTTGGCATCGTGATAAACCACACCGCGCGCCAGTTGCGTTTGGCTGGCCGCTTCGATGGGGGGGACCATCAGGCAAATTAGAATCAGTGAAAACGCAGCACGGTGAACTGTGGTCATGAGCAAATTGTAGCACACTTAATATTTGACAATTGCTCCACGAGGACTCGCCTTAGGTGGTCTAGGGCTCGCTTGTAAGTGGCCTAGAGAGCCCCGGATGGCAAAAGTGGGGGGAATTGAGAGGATTTCACTCAAAAGTGCTTGACAAGTGTCACGGGGAGGGGCAGGATGACGACCCGTGCCACTTTCTGTGTGTCGTGGCCTTGCTCACATTTTTTTCTCCTTTATTGAATCCTTGGGAGGGTAGCTCTAATGGTTGGGAAAACTAAGAAAACAAACCTCGTGTCGTTGGCACTGGTCGCTGCGGTATCGGTTTTACTTCTCGCAGCCGGCTCTGCCCTGGCGCAGACGACTTGGAACGGCGGCAGCGGCGACTGGCAGACAGGGGGTAACTGGTCCGGCGGAGTTCCCGGAAACGTGGTCATCAATGACGCAGGCGCTAACCAGAACATTACCAACGCCGGTGGCACAATTTCTGGATTCACCTGGAACCAGAGCAGCGGCGCAGTGAGCCAGGTAACACTGGGCTCGGATCTTGATGTTTCCAGCGGCTCCCGGGCATTCAACAACACTTCCGGTTCGGCGGCCAACATGGTGCTGGACTTGAATGGATCGGACTTCAGGTTTTACACCACCGGTACGTTCAGCCCCATGACGATCCAGACCAGTTCGCCAGGTGGCACCTTCACCCAGGGCGACGGGCAATTCAACGCCAGCGGCATGACCATCGGCGCCGGAGTTGCTGTGCGCGGCCGACCCACGTACGGGGGTTTTACTTTGTACGATAACGGAACAGGTGCCTGGGACCCGGCGAGTGTTTTGCTGGGGCGTGTCACTGGCCCAGAGGGCGGAGACATTTCTGTCGGGATTACCGCCAGCGGCTCGCCTAGAGTCGGAAACGTGCTTCTTGAGAACGGAAGTCTGGTTATCAACGGCGGGATCTCCATACAAAACGATTTGACCATGGGTGTACTGAGCACGACCCCGAATAACTATGGCTACTACGCAGGCATTTTTAACAACACCAACAATCCCAATCAGGCGTTTCGGATTGGCGGTAACATCACCGATCCCAATCCCAACGGCGACTACGCTCAGGGGAATTATGAAGCCGATTTCGCAGCGCTTCGACTCAAATTGGATGGTGGCGGAAACGAGCAAGTCATCAATATCGCCAAGTCAAATGTACGAGCAAGGCTGGAAGTCACGGACGACAGCCACATGAAGCTGGCCAATGACTTTCGCAGTAGTTACAACCCGGCTATCGCGGGAATTATTGGTTCCAGCCTTGGCCAACGCAGCATCGTCGACGTGGGCACCTTCGATCTGAATATTACCCATATGTCTATGTACTCCCCTACTCAGGCCAATGCGCCGACCATCATCTACACGGCAGGTGCCGACAGCGGCAGTTTCCATGTCGATCAGCTGACAAACGTCGAGGATATGAAATTTATTCTTGAAGACGATCCGTTATCCCTCTGGGCCGACGGAGACGACTTCACTCTGATGAGCTTCAATCAATGGACGGGCGGGCTTCAGGATTTTAGCGCATCAACAGCCGGCGTCACGCTGCCCACCGGTTGGACGCATGATGGGGTCATGGTCAACAATACTGATCCTGGCAATTGGGTGCTTACCAACGTGCAGACCAACGGTAACGATGCGTTCATCCCCGAGCCGACGACGCTGACACTGTTGTTGATGTGCGGAATTGGCATGCTCGTCGGCCGGCGACGCTAAAGTCTTGCTGGCGCAGGGGCAGATTCCTGGGTGGATTTACTTCCTTCTGGTCGTGGCATCCTGCGCGGGTCGCTGCCAGAGTGGTGAAAACAAGCGTGGCTGTCTCGTGATAAAAAAGGGGAGAGAGCGGGAGTGGCTTGAATTAAAACAGAACTGTCAGGAGCAGGCCAGCAAGTCCCTGCGATGACGGTGTTATTGCCAAAGGGGATGAAGAAGATGTTGTCACACAGGAATATGATTCACATCTGGACCCTATTGATGGTCGCCGCGGTGGCAGTATGTTCATTCCCATCGCCCGTGTTGGCTGCACCGAGAGACCATACTTGGAACGGCCCCGTGGCTGGCATGGCGGATTGGAACGTTTCTGCCAACTGGCAAGCTCTCGAGGGAGAGGGGGCCGGCTTGGCTGGCATTCCGGATGAGGGGAATGAGCAGGCGATCATGGACTCGACGCTCACCGGCGAGCGCGATATCCGCTGGAAGGGGTTCCAGGTTGAAAAAGGGCCCCTGCAGTTTCGCTGGACGGCCAATGGCACTCACGTCGACAAAGTGACTCTGGACGAGGACATGTATCTGCTCGAGCCCGGCACTCCACCCGCCAGGTGGATAAACCGTTCGGGCGACTCCAGCAACATGGTTCTCGATCTGAACGGATTCGCCACCGGTCGTATGCCGGCCGAAGTAATCATTCCCGGGATGACGTTCACCGACTCCTCGCCCGGGCAGACGGGCGTGCTCGATTTTACGCAGGGATTCCGGCTCTTCGGTGGCGATGGCTCGGTTCCGGGTGAGGGCGCGGAGTCCAAGGATGTCGTCTTTGATGCGTCGATCAACAACGTCCGGTCGGGACCGGGCTACTTCAGTCCCTACCTTCATACCCTTCCCAGCGTCACCCTTTACAACACCGATACCCCCTTCACCGGCAATCCGGACAAGTATCGCCATCAATGGTGGAATCCGGGCGGGACGATTGACGGTGACCTTATGGTGGAAACGGCTGGATACATTGAACTGATCAATGGCGGATTCAAGCAGATCAACGGCAATCTGGTCTTTCCGTTGGACAACAGCGGCTACACGGGCATGATTACCAATTCCCTCCATGGCAAGCTGCACATCACAGGCGATCTGATCGACCCGAATACGATATTCAACTCGGGCGTCATTGGCAAAACAGCTTACAACGATGGGGCGGTCGTATTCAACGGTGGTGGCAACGTACAGACCGTGGACATCTCCTACTCCGATCTGGGGCTTCGCTTGGAAGTCGATGCCAACAGCCACGTCGTGCTTGCTAATGATTTCCATAACACACAGGGCTTCGTGCAGGGCTTTGTGTCCAGGCTGGGTGCTAATTCAACGTTGGATGTTGGCAGCCACACGTTGACCGTCGAGAGTTTGGTAGCCCCCGGCAGCGCCAACGCCGGGTTGCCGGTAAACTTGATTTACGGCAACGGCGGTGCCATTAACGTCGACAAGAATCTCATCAACCTGGTGGAGTTCAACGTTGAGATCACCGACCTCAGCTCCCACACTTCGGGAGAGGACTTTACCCTGATTACCTACGGTGATTCAACGTTTAATGTGACTCCTCATGGCGGGACAAATAGTCTCGATCCCACACTGGGCACCGCCATGCTCCCAGCCGGGTGGACGCACGCCGGAATGGAGTGGGATGGAATTACCGGTGGCACAGTTCGTCTGTTGAGCGTCACTGGCCCGCCAGCCGGATCATCGTTCCTGTGGACCGCCACCGGTGCGGGCGACTGGAACGGCACCACCAATTGGAACCCCAACGGCACGCCCAACTCGGTTGACGCAGTCGCTAATTTCCGCGACGCAATCCAGGCGCCCAGCAACGTTACCTTGCAGGGCAATCGCACCGTCAATCGTATTGAGTTCGACAATGCGACCAACGGTTACACGGTTGATGCGGCCGGGGCGTTCACGCTCACACTGTCGCAAAGCTCGGCGCCGGCCGATCCCACGCTGGAGGTCGTCAGCGGTAGCCATTCGATCACCGCCGACGTGAGCACGGCCAACGCCACCACGGTCACGGTTGCAGGTGGCTCGACGCTGACCCTGGGCGCGGTCGCCTTGCAGGGCAACACGCTCACCAAGGAAGGTGCTGGAGAGTTGCAAATCAACGGAACGTCTGCAGGTTCCACCGGTTCGGTCGTCGTGAATGCGGGCACCCTCTCCGGTGAAGGAACGGTCGGTAGTGGTGGGGGCGGCGTGCTAGTCAGCACCGGTGCCACCGTGGCCCCGGGGACGAGCACCGGAACGCTGACCGTCGACAACTCCTACCAGCAGAGCGCCGGCGCAACGCTGTCCATTCAGGTCGAGGGAACATCGGCAAGCGGCCTGTTCGATGTACTCGCCGTCAACGGCGCGGCACAGTTGAATGGCCTGCTCGATGTTACGCTGGAGGGCGGCTTTTCGCCCTCCATCACGGATACCTACACCATTCTCACAACGACCGGCGGCCTGTTTGACCAGGGCATCGACCTGACAAGCAGCCTTCCTGCCGGCTTTAGCGCCTTGATCAACGGTAATAACCTGGATTTATTATTCACGGCCACCGGCTTTGATGCGGACTTCAATGGTGATGGTGCGGTGGATGCAGCTGATTACACGATCTGGCGCGACTCGCTGGGCGCAACCGGGATCGACCCCTTTGATTTGGGCGACGCCAATGGCGATTCGATGGTCGACGGTGTCGACTATGACATTTGGAAGACGTCATTCGGTAGTGCGCCGGCCAATGGTGCGGCATCCAGTCTGGTGCCAGAACCGATTTCGGCTATGTTGGGGCTGTTGGCGTTTGGGTTTCTCGCGCTACCAGGTCGCCAGTGGTTCCGGTACTGAGCACTTAGGGGCGAGCGAAAAATAACGGTTCGCTGGACCCACTCCCCCCTAGGGAGAGGGGTTTAAGAATATGCCAGTTATTTCTCGAACGATCCTTAGCCATTATTCAGCCTGACACGATTATGTTGTTCCATGGCGGTGTTGTTAGATGGCAATAAAACGGTCGCTATTCTTGCCGAACTGCGCACGTGGATTCACCCTGGTTGAGTTGCTGGTGGTGATTGCCATTATCGGGATTCTAATCGCCCTACTGTTGCCGGCGGTCCAGTCGGCCCGGGAGGCAGCGCGCCGTGTGGACTGCGCGAACCGAATGAGGCAGTTAGGAATCGCCGTGCACCACGAAGTGACCAACATGGGCGACGGTAAGCTGCCCGAGCTGGTCCGCTTTCGTACCTCTCCCAGACTGGCGATGAGCCTGTTCCACATTTTATTGCCTCATATCGAGCAGGCAGATTTATTTGACCCGGCGCGCGAACACGCGATCGCAACGAAGAACCCCTATTTTTGGGAAATTGGCCTGGACCCGGATGTACCCGGCTTTCCGACACCGCCTGGCAAGACCTTCTGGGATATCTACGGCACCGTGCCACAATACCGGTGCCCCTCCGATCCGATGTTGATCGATCACAGTAGCTACGATGAGTCGACCGCCAAATACTCCAGTTACGGTGCGAACTATTTGCTGATGGGGCGCCGGCGACCGAAGCCCATGAAGTGCGCCTGGCAAAAATTCGAGTCGTGGAAAGCCGAATACAAGCTTGGAGGGATTCCGCATGGCTCTTCAAAAGTTGTCATGTTTGCAGAGATTTCCAAAGCCGCCTGGGAGGTCAATTACGCCTGGCCAGGGATGGCTCGGCTCAATGTTTACGCCGCGTTATTCGGTCTTCGTATTCCGCCCGGCTCGATTTCGCAGACACACTGGGTGAACATCACGGCCGATGCACTGAAGCCGCCGACCAACCCTTTTAGCGATGATGCCGATGGATATTGGTATCATCGCGCTTCTACGACGCACCCGGGAGTCATGAATGCATGTCAGGCCGACGGAAGCGTCTCTACGGTTTCCACCGACATCGACGAGTTGGTCTGGCTATACAAAATCACGACCGACGATAGCGATCCGGTTGATCAAGGAGAACCAACCAATCCCTGGATAGCCTGCCCGCAATAGACGCTTGCTCGGACAGCCTTTGCTCAGAATGTGTTTTGAAATTGCCTGAGCCGCACGCGATAGCGTCGCTACTTTGCATCTCCGGGGTCATGGCGGGCACATTTTTATCAGGCCGGGTTTGGTCGCAATTCTGTGGCACTCGAGGCGAGCGCCTACGGCTCAATCAAATGATCCGACGCTAGCGCATGCGGATCGCATGAGCGGGTTCGCAATTTCAAAGCGCGTTTTCACCGGTTCGGTTTGGTCACGAGCTTCAACTCGCAGTTTCCGCCGGTGGGCACTTCAATGGTTAGCGGGGTCGTCGACGCGTCCGCGTAGATTCGGGGGACCGCAAGCGGTGCTTCCTGTTCCCGGCTGGCAGGTGCACGATCCATTGAATTGACGATAACCCGGTAGGTGCCCGGCGGAATCGCCTGGCGGCTGGAGACTCGCCTCATGATGACAACGCCCGCGCGATTTGTCGTGCCCATGGCAGTGGCGTTCTGCTCACCTTCCAACTGGAAAAAGACCACAGCGCTGGCCAGCGGCCGACCATCCAGTGTCACCAGGCCTCTTTCCTGTTGTGACGCCTGCGAGAAGCAGCCAGCCAGCGCCGCAATCACCGTAACACCAATCAATAAGCCGATCGAACGCATCCTATTCCTAGTCATTTGAATCGACCCCGTTCAGTTCCACCAAGGACAGTGCGATTTCGATTCCTTGTCTGACCGATCTTGGGTTGCTTTGCTCCCAGTTGTCGTTCGGCCATTGCCAACTGTCATCGATGTCGGCCTCTGCCGGTCGATCCAGTAAATCGGTGAGAATTTCAAGGGCCAACTCTCGCGCTGTTGGATCCAACGCGGCATCTTCAGACGTGTCGATCTGTCTGACTCTGTTGGTGGATCCAAGGCCCGCCGAGTCCAAACCCATCGACCCAGGGACCAAAGTAAAACTAAATGCGCCCGTGTTGCCGTTGGTGCCAGTCGCATCCTGCTCGACAGCAATGCTGGCAATACTGGAACTCATTGACCCCGTCGGCATGCCTTGGAATTGCTCTTTCCAAATGGCGTAGTCAACGCCGTCGACCCTCGCATCGCCGTTGGCGTCGCCCAGGTCGAAAGGTTCGATTCCGGTTGTGCCTAGCGAGTCACGCCAGATCGTGTAATCGGCCGCATTCACAAACCCATCGCCGTTGAATTCTGCATCGAGCACTGGCGTTGCAGGCCCCGGTATTCCAAGAGATCCTAGCCCCTCGATGGCAAAGAAGGCCACGGCCTCGGCGGGATGGATGGTCTCGTCGTCGTTGGCCTGGTCTTCCTCGACCTTCAGTTGCACGCCCGTGACAGTCGAATTGATGTAGCGGACATGGGCAGGATCAATATTATTGCGCGTGGCCAGCGATGTGAGCAGTTGGGGAGTGGCTTGAAAGCCTGCCAGGTAATTGAGCTGGTACAGGCTGTCTGTCACCGCGGATGGCGTAATCCCCGCTTCGAACGGCAGGCCGTCCCAGCTGCCGGGGCCCATGTCGATGGCAAAGTAACCGACCGTCTCGACAGGCAGCGGCGCCGCGCCACCTTCCTCCTGCTCGATAATGAAGTCGAAGCCTGCCGGTGAAGTTGTCGTATACCTGGTTTGCAGGTAATCGGGCCCGGCGGTTGTCTGGATCTGACTGAGAATCGCTGGAGTGGCTGCGAAGGGCTCCTCGAACGCCACCGACTGCGCGAACGGACCTTCCGTTGTGTTGAACGTGCCGACTTCCACCTGAGTTCCGTCGCCCAAGGCGTGTGAACCGGCTTCGAGCACGACGTAGGTGACGGTCTCCGCACCGTGTGTTGCCAGCAGGTTGGACGGTTCTTCGATTTGGATCTTGAAACTGCCCGATTGTACGTCGGTCACCCTCACGACCGCCGGCTGCGTATCTCGATAGGACGCGGACTGAGCGAAGACAACCGGATCGGCATAGTTCCTTTGCAGATTGATTGTCTGTGCCACGTGCGTGAGGTTGTCGAGTTGTCCCACTTCGCCAATGGGCACGGTCGGTACCAGCGCGGTCAGCATGCCGGTGCCTCCGATCGCCAGATAGGCGACCCTTTCGGCGGGGTGGGTGGTCTCTCCGTCGACGGCCATGTCTTCCTCCGCCTTCACCAGCACGCCGTTGCCGTCGAGGCTCGCGTAGCGGACATGCGCAGGATCGATGTTATTCCGACTGGCAAGCGAGGTCAGCAAGCTGGGAGCCACCTGGTACGAATTGGCAAAATCGAGTTGGTAAAGATTGTCGGTGACGACCGAGCCGGTTACGCCCGCCTCGAAGAACATCTCATTCCAAGCGCCGCTCGCCGCGTCGATCGCCAGATAGCCCACGGTTTCTGGAGCCAAGGCGGTGAGGCCTCCTTCCTGCTGTTCGACGATAAAGCTCAAGCCCGTCTGAGAAGTTACCGTGTGTCGTGCGTGCAGGTAATCGGGACCGGCTGTCGTCTGGATTTGGCTGAGTATCGCCGGGCTTGCCCCAAAAGCCTTGTTGAAGTTCACCGACTGGGTAAACGGTCCGCCCGTCGTTTCCACCGTGCCAACTTCCAATTGGGTCCCGTCGAACAGCGTGTGTGAGCCGGCCTCGATGACGATATAAGTGGCTGTCTCGATTGCGTGAGTGCCGCTGTCCGTTGTGTTGGACGGTTCTTCCAGGCGGATTTTGAAACTGCCCGGCTGCACGTCAGTGACGCGCGCGATCGCCGCCTCGGTGTCGTTGTACGATGGCGACTGGGCAAAGACGATCGGATTGGAGTACGTGCCTTGCAGATGGATCGTCTGCTCAATGTGCGTGAGGTTGGTGATCCGGCCAACTTCTCCGATATCGACCGTGCCAGTTTCCTCTGGCGGCGCGAAGCTGATTTGTGCGAGCGAATTGGGGCTAGCCGTAAAATTGATAACCGTGCCGTTGGGCCAGGTGACCTCCAGCGGCACGGGGGCTGCGAAAGCACCGAGGCCGAAGTGCAGCGTCTGGTCGTTCTGATTGTTGCGTCCGGTGTTGCCTTCGACCATGCGGGTGAGAATCTTGCCGCCCCCCAAGTCGGCGCGAACCACGGCGCCCAGTGCCATCGTGTTGACGTTGTTTCCGTCGCCGGTGAGCTTCACCTTGAGCCAGTTGTTGTTGGTGGTCTGGCTCGTGTTGTTTGCGTAGAGCAGGCCTCCGTTGGTGACGAGGTCGAGGTCGCCATCGTTATCGAAATCAGCAAATGCCGCCTGCGAGGAAAGCGTGATACCACCCAGTCCTGCAGTCGCAGTGACGTTGGTAAAGTTCCAAGTGGATTCGGCACTCGTCACGCCCGGATTTTCGTACAGCCGTGCTGCGTCGGAGGGAACATTGCTGCTCAGGGCGGTGATAAAAAAATCGAGGTCGCCGTCGTTGTCGACATCACCGATCGCCGTGGAACTGTACGATTCAACCCAGTCCGGGCTGGGGTGGTTCCATGTATTCTTCACTTCAAACTGGTAATTGCCGCTGGGCCCCGTGTTTCTCAACAGTTGGGTGCCGGGATTGAAAGTGTGGGCAAAGTTTTCGGCGAAAATATCGATATGCCCGTCGTTGTCGAAATCACCGACGGCCGAACCTATCCCATGGGCATTACCTCCGGTGGCGTTCATGGCCGAGGCAACGTTGGAGAAGCTGCCAAAATTCCCTGAGCCGTCATTTTCCCATAACGTGTTGGGCTCAAGCCGGTAGCGGGTGACGTAAATGTCGATGTTGTTGTCTTCGTTGTAATCCAGGAGCGTAACACCCCGGCTTTGTGATCCGGCGGGCTGTGTCCAGTGCAGGACGAAATTGCCATTGTCATTGCGATAGACCGTGTCGGGAACGGGAACCGCATCCCCGTAATTGGCGATATAGAGATCGAGGTCTCCGTCGTTTTCCAGGTCGAACCAGGTAACCGCTTCGGTCGGGGCGCCGGGAGTTGGGGGGAGGGTTGCACTTGACGTAAAGTTACCGGTGCCGTCGCCGGTCCAAATAAATTTGGGGCCACTCATGAAAAAATCAAGGTTGCCATCGTTGTTGTAGTCACCCCAGGTACCATTTTCATGGCCGTTGTTCTCGGCGAGGGTGAAGTTGGCTCCGCCGTTGTTCTGCCACAGCTTAGCTTGACTTACGGACACATCCACAAAGCCGTCGTTGTTGAAGTCGCCCCAGTTTGCGTGATGGACGCCCGAACCCAGGCCATTGGAGAGGTCTTGAAAGACCGAAAAGTCCGCGGTGAGTAGATAGCGGGGCTCAAGGATCTGAAGTGACAGCTTCCGGAGATACTGCGGCGCTGGGAGGGTCTTTTTGCGAAGCTTTAGCATGCGTGGTTCTGCCGCTACCTTCCCAACCGCCCAGTTGGACGCGCCTCATATTCGAAAAAATGCCTACAACTTTGCGTTCCCATTTGCGTTCCCATCCCCTCCGACCCGTAAAATTATCATAAGTGAATCGGGGAGAAATTTCAAGTATTCCGTGGTGGTTCTTCGTGGTGGACCACGCTTTCGCCCGCGCTTTTTTCCACGCTTTTTTCCACGCCGGGCTTCTGTGATCCGTGGCCGGGAGCCTTTCGGCGAGAGCCTTCCGGCGTACGAGCCCTGCGGCGACGATACTGACAACGGTTAGAAAAAACAGGATGAGTTGAAAAGCCGAATGGTCTCGCATTAGAATAGGCCGCTATGAATAACACAATCTTCAATCTGGATGGTGAAATTGCCGTAGTCGTTGGTGGGACAGGAGTCCTGGGTGGGGCGATGGCCGAAGCCCTGGCCAGCGCCGGAGCAACGGTTGCTGTGCTTGGCCGAAGTGCCGAGCGGGGCCAGGCCTGTGTCGACCGCATCGAACAGGCGGGCGGAAAAGCAAGCTTTCACGCCGTGGATGTCCAGGACGTAAACTCTCTGGTCGATGCGCGAAATGCGATTCACGAGACCCACGGTGCGCCCAGCGCACTGGTCAACGCCGCCGGTGGCAACCGGCCGGGTGCCACCCTTCCGCCAGGCAGCGATTTTTGCAAGTTGCCCCTGGCTGATTGGCGGGATGTATTCGACCTGAATCTCGTGGGTGGCACTCTGCTGCCATGCCAGGTCTTTGCCGAATCGATGCTGGAGGTGGGACGAGGCTCCATCGTCAATATTGCTTCGATGTCGGGTATGGTGCCCCTTTCTCGGGTCGTGGCCTACTCGGCAGCCAAGGCGGGGGTACTGAACTTGACCATGTTTCTGGCGCGGGAATGGGCAACCCGCGGAGTACGGGTCAACGCCATCAGTCCTGGTTTTTTCCCAGGTGAGCAAAACCGGGCGTTGCTTTTTGACCAGCAGGGAGAGTACACCGAACGTGGGCAGCAAATCATTGGGCATACGCCGATGGCCCGTTTCGGAGATCCACAAGAACTAGCTGGTGCGGTCATCTGGCTGGCATCCGCGGTCGCATCGTCGTTTGTAACGGGGCAGAACATTGTGATCGATGGCGGTTTTTCGACCACCACGATTTGAGTTACTCCAACCTTCGCCTCACAAACAGTGGACTTCCAGCCGACAGCCCCGACTGAAAAAAAGATCAAGTTCCTGGCAAGTATTCAGTTTTTCGTTAACCCTTTCCCAAACAAATCATGACACATCTTAATCTTCGTACCGATGACTGTGCTCTCGACTTCCTTTCCATTGGCTCGCTGGTCCACCGGCTGGACCCGGGTGTCATTCCGTTTCGGCGTGCCCGCTCATTTGAAATCCACATCTCCGGTGGCGAGTACAACGTGGCTGCAAATCTGGCCAGCTGTTTCGGGCTCCGCACGGGTGTTGCAACGGCCATGGTCAATAACGGCATTGGGGAACTCATCCAGGCACGGGTTCGGGAAATGGGGGTGCAGCCATTCTACAAGTGGTTTGAACATGATGGTGTGCGCGGGCCGAATATGGCCACCGTTTACAGCGATCGTGGACAGGGAGTCCGTGCGCCGGTTGTCTTTTATAATCGTGCCAACGAGGCGGGCGCGCTTTTAAAACCTGGCGACTTTGACTGGGACTCGATTTTCGCCTCCGGAGTTCGCTGGTTTCACTCGGGAGGGATTTTTTCGGCGCTCGGCGAAACAACGGCCGACGTGATTATCGAAGGGATGCAGGCGGCTCGAGCCAGTGGTGCTGTCACGTCGTTTGATCTCAACTACCGAGCCAAGCTGTGGGCGACCCTGGGAGGGGATGAACGAGGCCGGCAAACGATGAAAAAAATTGCCGGAAATCTGGATGCCCTGTTCGGCAACGAAGAAGATCTTCAAAAAGGGTTAGGGATTCGTGGACCGGAAGTCGAATCGACCACCTCCAAGCTCGATCCCGAAAAATTCTTTGGCATGATCGACCAGGTTCGTGAGCAGTTTCCCAACGTCAAGCTCGTTGCCACAACCCTGCGGGAAGTTGTCTCGACAAACCGGCATCGGTGGGCAGCGGTCGTGTGGCTTGAGGGCAAGAAATTGATCAGTCCCACCATTGAACTCGATGTGCTTGATCGGATTGGTGGTGGTGACGGGTTTGCCTCCGGGCTCATTTACGGCTTGATCTCCGGCCGCTCCCCAGAGGAGGCCCTCCGCTTGGGGTGGGCACACGGCGCACTGCTGACCACGTTCCCCGGAGATGTCTCGCTGGCAAGTCTCCCGGAAGTCGAGGCCTTGGCGCAGGGTGGCTCGGCCCGTGTGCAGCGGTAGCAGACCAACGGTTGCGCTGGGTCTCGAGAAGCAACTGGCAACCTTCGCGGTGGATAGGCCGTGCAGAATGGGCCCCCAGTTACCGCTGTGGGTGGAATCTCAGGCAAATCCCTGGTTGAGCGGCTTGATGACCACCTCCGGGATGTGAGCCCGAACTGGCAGGCCGGCAATCATGGCAACGACTTGTCCCACGTCCTCCGGCTGTAACATCGTCGCACGACGCTCTTCACTTACCGGTTCAGGGCGTTGCTCAAGAAGGGGTGTGTTTACCTCGCCCGGCTGGACGGTGGTCACTCGAATTCCATGACGACCATCCTCGTTTCCGACCGAGGTTCCCAGGGCCGTCACCGCGAATTTGGACGCATTGTAAGCCACCCCGCCGAGGTCGGCTGCCCGTTTTCCCGCGATCGACCCGATATTGATGATGACGCCGTCGTGCCGCTCGCGCATTTCCGGAAGCACCGCCTGCATGCAGTTGTAGACCCCCGTGGTATTGATCTGTAAGACCTGGTCCCACTGCTCCGGTTTCATCCGGCTCATAGTGCGGTCGACGATGTTGATCGCGGCGGAATTGACCATGATGTCCGTTTGTCCTAACTCTTGGCGGACCCATCCAAACAACGTTTTCACACTTTCACGCGACGCCGTGTCGACCACGTGATGCCGCATGGGTGAAGTTCCTCCCGACTGCTCAACTGCCTGTTTCAGGACCTGCTCCCTGCGACCGGCAATCACCACCTGGCAGCCAGATTCTGCCAGTGCCCGGGCACATCCCAGGCCAATTCCTGTACCTCCCCCAATCACGACCGCTACTTTTCCATCCAGTTTGCTCATCGAAGGTCCTTTAAAATCCGGGCTGTTTTTACTCTGACATGGTTGGTTTCCAGGCGGTTGGGTATAACAAATTTTCCTGGCCCTTTCGACTCCCCTGGTGAGACACGCACGATGTCACTTCTGATTACCAATGGGCGGATTGTCACATCCACAGAGGACTACAGTGCCGACATCCTTTGTGAAGACGAAAAGATCCAGCAAATTGGGCAAAACCTGGCGCCACCTCCTGGTGCGGAGGTCATGGATGCTGCGGGGAAATACGTCTTTCCAGGATTTATCGACCCTCACGTTCACATCCACCTGCCATTTATGGGGACCTACGCAAAAGACACCTACGAATCGGCCAGCCGAGCGGCGCTGGTGGGTGGCACCACCACGCTGATCGAAATGTGCTGTCCCAGCCGCCAGGAGGAACCGCTGGCTGGTTTTGAGCAGTGGCTCTCAAAAGCCGAGGGCATGTCGGCCTGCGACTATACGTTTCATATGGGGGTGACGCGTTTTGACGACCTGGCAGCGGCGCAACTTCGTGAGATCGTCCAACGGGGTGTTGCTTCCTTCAAAATATTTCTGGCCTATAAGGGAGCCTTTGGAATTGATGACCAGGAGCTGTTTCAAACCTTGCAGCTCGCCAGGGAATTGGGCGTGATCGTGACGGCGCATTGCGAAAATGAGACCCTGGTGGCGGAACTTCAGCAGCAACTTCTCAACGAGGGAAAAACGGGACCCGAGTGGCACGAACCATCACGACCCACGTGTGTTGAAGCCGAAGGGGTTCAGCACCTGATGACCTTTGCCCAGTTGACAAAGGCTCATGTTTACGTGGTCCACACGAGTTGTCGCGAAGCGCTCGAGGCCGCCGAAGCCGCCCGGCAGCGAGGAGTGAAGGTGTGGATTGAAACGGTGATTCCCTACCTGCTGCTGGACGACACCTACGCCCAGCAGCCGAACTTTGAGGGTGCCAGGTATGTGATGTCTCCGCCGATTCGGTCCAGGGAGCATCAGGAGATTCTCTGGAACGCGCTTGCCTCGGGCCTGATCAGTACGGTAGCCACCGACCACGCTCCTTTTGATTTTTCCGGCCAAAAGGAAATGGGGCGGGACGATTTTACAAAAATCCCCAATGGAATTCCGAGCGTCGAAGATCGTATCAATTTGCTGTACACCTATGGTGTCAAGCGGGGCCGGATCGACCTTCATCAACTGGTGGACGCAGGAAGTACACAAGCGGCAAAGCTGTTTGGCCTGTTCCCCCGAAAAGGGACTGTGGCGTTGGGCAGTGATGCAGACCTGGTGGTGTACGATCCCCAGTGGCGGGGGACGATCTCAGCTGCAACCCACCAAATGGACGTCGATTACAGTGCCTACGAGGGGTGGGAATTGGAGGGCCGGCCCACTGCGGTTGTCGTGCGCGGAAAACTACAGGTCCGCGATGGCCAGTTCGTAGGTGAGCAGGGCCATGGCCAGTTTCTCGCTCGGGACCCAAGCCATTAACAGGCTTTCTTCCTTGGGGTGCCAGCTTCCGAGGGCGCTTGGTCTGCCGGGGCGTCGCAAAAGTGGTTAGCCTCGCGCCAGGGCATCACTTTGGTTCACGAAATCATCACCATCCCACTGGTGGTCTGCAGTAATCATCTTTTTTCGCCCCGCTTTTTTCGCGGCGCGGGCTTCCGCCTGCCGTTTTACCAGGTCGGCGTGGGTCGTGAAGAACTGCACGCTGTGGCCTTTGAAGTCTTCCAGCCGTTCGAACTTGTGTTGCTCCATAAAGGCCAGCAACTCTTCCTGCATCGCCTTGATCATGGGATAGCCAAACTTCATCACTCCGGTACAGACTTGAACGGTATCGGCACCGAGCAAAATAAATTGCGCAGCATCTTTGCCCGTTTCGATTCCTCCAATACCACTGAGGGTACAACCGGGAAACTCGTCTCGGATGACCGCGGCAACTTCCATGCACATCCGCAAGGCAATCGGCAACACCGCCTGGCAGGAATAGCCTCCTGGCGTGGTATAGCCTTCGATCGACGGTTCGGGACGCAGCGTATCGAGGTTCACCCCGATCACGCTGCGGATGGTATTGATCGCACTGAGTCCCTGGCAACCGGCCCTCAACGACGCCCGGGCAGAATCTTCAATCCGCGTCACGTTGGGTGTGAGCTTGACCCACACCGGTTTCTGGGCAACCTCCATCGCCCAGCCACAAACTTCTTCGAGGATGTCAGGATTCTCTCCCATGGCCGATCCCATCCGCCTTTCGGGCAATCCATGGGGGCATGACATGTTCAGTTCAAATGCATCGACCTCTACGTCCTGGCAGCGTTCAATAATTTTGCGCCACGCGTCCCGGTCGTACTCCTCCATGATCGAGGCGATGAGTACACCCTCCGGGTATTTGTCTTTGACCTGTTTGAACTCGTCGGTCCAAACCTCAAAGCTCCGATCGCTGATGAGTTCAATATTTTCCCAACCAAGGATTTCATCCGAGTAACGGCTCCGCAGCCGCCCATAACGGGGCTGAACGTTCACCACTTTGTCGGCGTCGAGGCTAATGGTTTTGCAGACCACAGCTCCCCAGCCTTCGTCGAAAGCCTTGCCAATCACGTTGCCGTTGGTGCCCGGTGGTCCAGAGCCAATCACAAACGGATTGGGAAGTTTTAGGCCATTAACGGTCGTCTCGAGTGTCGGCATCGCAAATCCTCCTGCGAAAAGGTGCCAGCAGCAAAGGTTTGCCTCACATGACCTTACGCATTAATTTCAGTGAATGTTTCGTCGAGCATGGCGACCAGGTAATTTGCGTCGTCCTGGGTGATGCACATGGGAGGTTTGATACGAAGCGTGTTGCCATGGAGGCCTCCTTTACCGATGAGGACCTGGCGATCTTTCATTTTTTCCATCACCTCGGCAGCCTCCGTATTGGCCGGTTCCTTGGTTTTACGATCTCGCACGAGTTCTACGCCGAGCATCAGGCCGAGGCCTCGGACATCACCGATTAAAGCATGTTTTTCCTGCAAGCTCAGCAAGCCATCTTTTAAGTGCTTGCCTACGACCCGAGAATTTTGCTGGAGGTTCTCTTCGTCAATAACCTCAAGGGTGGCCAAGCCCTGCGTCATGCTGATCGGATTTCCTCCGAACGTGTTGAAGTGCAGTTTTTGGGAAAGTACCTCTGATATTTCTCGGGAAGTGGTCATGCAACCCAGTGGCGCACCATTGCCGATTCCCTTGGCCATGACAATTGCATCGGGAACCACATCCCAGTTCTGGTGTGCCCAGTAATGGGTGCCAGTTCGCCCGAAGCCACCCTGCACCTCGTCGGCAACACAAATTCCCCCATGGGCCCTTACAATCTCGTAGACGATCTCAAAGAACTCTTTGGGAGGCGTTACGGCCCCACCTACGCCTTGAATCGGTTCGCCAATAAAGCAGGCAATTTCTCCGGAAGTCTCATACTCAATGACATTTTTTATGTCGTGGGCACATTTAAGATCGCACGAGGGATATTCCAGGTCGTACGGGCAGCGATAGCAATACCCGGCGTGCGTGTGGTGGATCGATGGCTCGGCATTGGATTTGAATTTCCAGGTACTGTGTGCGGTGAGCCCCATCGCTGCACTGGTGCCACCGTGGTAACAATTTCTCAAGGCGATGACATCTTGATTGCCTGTGAATTCACGAGCGGCCAAGATGGCCATTTCATTCGCTTCGCTGCCACTGTTGGTAAAGTAACTGTGGGTCAGTCCGTCCGGCATTTTGTCGGCCAGTTTTTCGGCGAACTGGCCAATCGCCGGATGGAGATAAATCGTGGTCGTATGCTGCAGGCGGCCCGATTGGGCCCGCACTTTCTCTGCGACGGTGGGATGGCAGTGCCCAACGCTGATCGTGACAATCCCGGCAAACGCATCAAGATACTGGCGGCCCGTCTCATCCCACACGTACTGCATGTGTCCTTCAACGACCATCAACGGGTCGCGATAATAAGAGATCACTCCTGGGGAGACATATTGGCTGCGTAGCGCAAGGACTTCGTCACGGGAGGGGCCACTATAAGGCTGGGGCTGGTGGTCAATGACCGGGAGCGAGAGAGAGGTTGAAATCGACATCGATCGATCCTCATTTCGACATTTTATGGATCATGCTTGCCGGGCAGCAACCGAAGTGGCTTGCGGCGTGCGGTGCGGTGGAAGGGTTCATTCTATCTGAAATTTTTCTAAATCACCCGCTTCAGGGACCAGCAGGCTGGGAATCTCTGGCAAGCCTCGCTCTTTGCGGGTGGCGGGAATCAGGTTGTCGAGGGCAATACCAAGGATCGCGGCCACGGCCATTCCGGTGCCTCCCACCGAACCGACCACGTCTCCCAGTCCCATGAGCTGTTGATTGAGGTTTTCCATGGCAAGCTCTCCCGCTTTCGAACCAAACCAGGCCGGGACAGAAAGGCCCATAAAAAGGGAAAAACCACCAATGAGCAGGTTGCGGTCGGAATTCAGGTCGGCGCGGGCAAACTGGCGGACCCCCACGGCGGCAATCAAGCCAAACAACGCACAGTACAGGCCTCCCACCACCGGCTTGGGAATCGCGGCGGCCACTGCCCCGAATTTTCCGAACAATCCCAGCAAGATGAGCATCACTCCGCCGATTTGGACCACGTACCTGGAGCCCACTTTGGTCAGCCCCACCAGGCCAATGTTTTCAGAGTAGCTGGTGGAACTGAATCCCCCAAAGATACCTGTTAGGGCGCAGCCAATCCCCTCAAAACCAATTCCGCGGGAAATTTCTTTTGGCGTGGGGTCTCCACCTCCGGCCATATTCTTGCAGGCGTGGTAATCACCAAACGATTCAATGATCGAAGCCAGGTAGCCGGCCAGCGCCGCCAGCACAAAGGCGATTGCAAACTTTGGTGGCCCCCAAGGGAGAATCACGTTTTTGACCCGTAGCCAGTCCGCATTTTCCACCGCGCTAAAACTGACCCGCGCGGCCGAATCGCTGCTAAAAACTCCCAGGCAGGTGAGCAAAAAGCACAAACCGGTCACTCCAACAATCGCCAGTAGCAGGGGGAACATGCGGAAAAACCGGCTGCTGCGGGAGAGTACCAGCGAGAAGGTGATGATCAGCACCATCGTCAGGATGGAGATGGGCCAGTGCGAGGCTGCCACAGGTGCCCCCGCGTTGTAGAGCGCCAGTCCAATGAGCATGATCACCGGGCCCACGACCACCGGAGAGAGGAACCGGTGGATCCAACCCATCAGCCCGGAAAAACCAATCACGATTTCGATCAGGGCACCGGCGATGATTGCGCCGGCAATGTATTGCATCGCCATGCTCCCGTTGCCCGCTAACCCATCTTCGGACTCGGGGGCCATGACTTTAGCAATGATTGCAAAAAAAGCAGCGAGGAATGAAAAACTGACTCCCTGGATAATGGGTAATCGGGACCCCCACGTCGACTGGAGCAGGGTCGCCACACCACTACAGAGCATGACCGAAGAAATCAAAAGCGCGATTTGCGCATCGGTCATTCCCATCGCTGGCCCCAGCAGCAGGGGAACGGCGACGGTGGACCCGAACATGGTGAGAATATGCTGCAGGCCCAGCACCAGCGCGCGACCGAAGGGAGGCTTGTCGTCCAGGCCGTAGAGGATGTCGGGATGGGCTGGTTTCATCGCCGGTTTGAATTCCACATGGTTTGCAAACCGTGCAGTCGGTTTGCCATGGAAGGGTGTCAAGGTTCTACGATGGCGCCGTAAGTCTCAGGACGACGATCGCGGAAGAACTGCCACACATTGCGGACCTCGCGGATCATGTCCAGGTCGATGTCGGCAAAAATCAGATCGTCCTCATCGCGTTTTTCCGAAACCGATACAAGCTGCCCGCGCGGATCGCAGAAGTAACTCTGTCCGTAAAACTCGCCAACCCGCCACGGTTCTTCCCAGCCAGGGCGGTTGATGGCGCCCACAAAGTACTGGTTGGCGACAGCATGGGCTGGTTGCTCAAGTTTCCACAGATATTCGCTCAAGCCGGCGACGGTCGCCGACGGGTTAAAAACGATTTCTGCCCCGCCCAGTCCCAGGCAACGTGCCCCGTCGGGGAAGTGCCTGTCGTAACAGATGTAGACCCCTACCTTGCCTACCCTGGTTTGGAAGATCGGATATCCGAGATTGCCTGGCTTGAAATAAAACTTTTCCCAAAACCCGGGCGCACAGTGGGGAATATGGATTTTTCGAAATTTGCCCAAATATTCACCGTCGGCGTCAATCACCGCTGCTGAGTTGTAGTAAACCCCTGGCAAGTCCTCCTCGTACATGGGGACCACCAGGACCATCTCGTGTTGCCTGGCCAAGTCTTGCATCAGTTTGGTCGTGGGGCCAGGAATTGGCTCGGTCAACTCGTACCACCGGGCATCCTGCTCGGCGCAGAAGTAGGGTCCGTAGAAAAGTTCCTGCAGGCAGCATATTTGGGCACCTTTCTCAGCAACCTGCCCGATCAGATCGACATGTTTATCGATCATCGCCTGCTTGATCCGGGCAACCGGAGACGTGGCTGGTTCGCACAGGGTCGCCTGAATGAGTGCTCCGCGGACAATTCGTGACATCATTTCACCTTTAGCTTTTCGGCAAGCTGTTCGGCAAGGGCCCAAAAGTGGTACCATAACACGTTTCCGCCTGACCAGGAAACAGACCCCCGGGAAAAAATCCGAGCACCGCACCCTCCTGGCAACCCACCGTTGTACGTTGCCAGACGAGTTTGCGAGGACCAGAACTTCCCTAACTCCGATGGTACGTACGATGCAAGCGAACGCAACTTCACAGTTAGAAACCGTTCCCATTCTTGAGAATGGAGAGTGGATTGAGCCCGATACGAGCACATATTCGGACGTGTTTAACCCGTCCAGTGGTAAAGTGATTGCCCGGGTCCCGGTGTGCGGTGCCGACCAGGTGGAATCGGTGGTGCGGTCAGCAACAGCTGCGGCCCGTGATTGGAGTGAGACGCCGGTCGTTGAGCGGGCCCGTGTGATGTTTCGAATGCAGGGATTAATGCGGGAGCATTTTGATGAACTGGCTGAACTGATCACCCGGGAACATGGCAAGACCCTGGCGGAGTCGCGGGCAGAGGTTGTGCGGGGGATTGAAATGGTGGAGTTTGCCTGCGGAATTCCCAGCCTCATTACCGGAGACTTGCTGCCGAATATCGCGACCGATGTGGATGCCGAGACCGTGCGTCATCCGGTTGGTGTGTGTGTTGGCATTACGCCCTACAATTTTCCCATGATGGTGCCGATGTGGATGTTTCCGGTAGCGATTACCTGCGGCAACACGTTTATCTTAAAACCGTCTGAAAAAGTTCCCCTTTCGGCAGTTCGGCTTGGCCAGTTGATGCTCGAAGCGGGAACACCTGCCGGCGTGTTCAATATTATCCATGGTGGTCGCGAGTGCGTTGACCAACTGTTGCAACATCCCTCGGTAGCTGCCATCTCCTTTGTGGGGTCGACTCCTGTTGCCCGGGCAATTTATGAAAAGGGGATCAATGCGGGAAAACGTGTTCAGTCCGCAGGCGGTGCGAAAAACCATTTCATCATCATGCCCGATGCCGACATCGATCAGTCGGTCAAAGCACTGGCCGCTTCAGCTTATGGGTGTGCTGGCCAGCGATGTATGGCCAGTAGCGTGGCGGTGACGGTCGGTAGTGCTGGAGACCCGGTCGTGGAAACATTGGTGGACCATGCGGGGAAAATCAACGTGGGGCCGTCGGACGGAAATCCCGATGTGGAAATGGGGCCGGTCATCCGGGCGGCACATCGCGAGCATGTTGCCTCGTACCTGGACATTGCCAGCGAAGATGGAGCGAGCGTACCCCTGGATGGGCGCCGTTCGTTTGATTCGGACGGTTTTCTGATTGGGCCGAGCGTTGTGGACCGTGTTTCCCCTGAAATGCGCGTCTGGAAGGAAGAGATTTTTGGTCCCGTGCTCTCGGTGGTGCGCGCCGATAGCCTCGAGGAAGCACTGGCGGTAGGGCAGGGATGTGAGTTTGGCAATGGAGCATCGATCTTCACCCAAAGCGGCTATGCAGCTCAGCAATTCAAGAGGCATTTCAATGCCGGTATGATAGGTATCAATGTTGGTGTGCCCGCGCCGATGGCCTGGTTCCCATTTACCGGCTGGAATCGTTCCTTCTTTGGCGACCTGCATATTCAAGGGATTGAAGGCATTCACTTTTATACCCGTCAGAAAATGACCCTTACCCGCTGGCCTACCTCGGAAGATTCGCACCAGGACCCGGTTTGGAAATCGACCCGCTAGGGGATAGACGTTCCGGTAGGGATCCTGGTATGACTGGCATTTCCCGTTTCCGGTGAAACCCAGCTTAGGGTTCAACGGGCACTGTTTTTTTCGAGTGTTTTCTACCCCTCGGAGGGTGGGGAACTTGCATTCGGTTCGATGGATGATTCCGCAGCACGGCTGCTTCCTACTCAACTTCAAAAGTAACTCCAATCATGTCTTACAAAATTGCTATTTTAGGCGGGGACGGTACAGGCCCCGAAGTCGCCAGAGAAGGCGTTAAAGTTCTTGAAGCAATCGCTCGACAAGAAAATTTTTCCTGCGACCTGACGCATCTCGACTGGGGGGGCGACCGTTATTTAAAAACGGGCGAGCCGCTTCCAGCCGACGGGCTGGATCAACTGCGTCAGTTCGATGCGATCTTTCTCGGTGCGATTGGCCACCCTGATGTGGCTCCTGGTATCCTCGAACGGAGCCTCTTGTTGGACGTTCGCTTTGGCCTCGACCAGTACATCAATTTGCGTCCAGTCAAACTTTTTCCGGGTGTCGAGACACCTCTGAAGGACAAGGGGCCGGACGATATCGATTTTGTCGTGGTCCGCGAAAACACTGAGGACATGTATTGCGGGGCAGGGGGGGTGATGCACAAAGGGACTCCCAGGGAAGTCGCGACCCAAACTGCCATTTACACTCGCAAGGGCTGTGAACGATGTATCCGCTATGCGTTTGAGTACACCCGCAACAGGAATAATCCCAAGGGAAAACGGCTTACGCTGGTCGCCAAGACCAATGTCCTGACCGTGGGGCATGACCTGTGGTGGAGAACGTTTCAAGAGGTGGCCGAAGAATATCCCGATGTGGAAACCGACTACAATCACGTGGATGCCTGCTGCATGTGGATCGTCAAGAATCCTGAATTCTACGACGTGATTGTGACCACCAACATGTTCGGCGACATCATTACCGATCTCTCTGGAATGATTCAGGGAGGGATGGGAGTGGCTGCTGGCGGGAATATCAACCCCGAAGAAGGGGGGACGAGCATGTTCGAGCCGATGGGTGGAAGTGCCCCCAAGTACACCGGCAAAGGGGTCATCAATCCGATTGCCGCCATCAATGCGGCAAGTATGCTTCTGGAGCGTATCGGGGAGTCGAAAGCGGCCGGCCGGGTCATGCAGGCCATCATGCACGTCACGGGCGAAAAAATGCAGAGCCAGAACGCCGGAAAAATGGGCTACTCCACCAGCGAAATCGGCGACCTGGTTGTTGAAGCACTTTAATCGTCGGGGTGAGTAATTTTCAGGTCGTAAGCTGTAATGTCATCATCGACATCTGCTGCTTAATGCGCGCAAAGGCTTCTTTTTGCAGGCCATCTTTGGACTGCCCTGCGTCATCAAAAGCGTGGTATTTTGTTCGGTAAGGTGTTTTCGGTCCGGTGGGATTACCCAAGGTCGATTGAAGGCCTACCCTCGTTTCCGCCCGACACGCGTTGACAGCAAGGCCAGGGGTGGGCCTAGTAAAATCAGCAGTAGTGCAGATGGCTCCGGAACATTCTGATTGACCTGGAGTTCTGCAAACTCGATCGCTGCATCGTGGTTCAGTTCACTCTCATTTTGATTGAAAACGATAAAAAATGGATCGGTTTCTTGGACTTCGGTGTCATCGCTGGAAAGCTGCAATTGCAACAGGTAAACACCGGCACTTGCGGGTGCATTAAGTACGAAATCATAATGTCGGTGCCATTCTCCTTCGTCAGAGACAGACAGTCCAAAACCACTCACAACGCTCGGCTGCTCAGGAGTTACTACCGGTCCCAGGGAAGTTCCAAAAGTCATCGACATGGTTTCGTCGGCAATCGTCTCGAAATCGGTGCCATTCCACTCGCGCAGCGAGTCGAGGATCGAAAAACCAATCTTCGATCCAGAACTGAAGGTTCCGGTCAGATTATCAAATCCAGGTTCGTCGACCTCGTTGGGAATGATTTCTCCAAGTTCAGCAGCGTAGACCCGCTGGTTGGTTATGATTTGTCCGTTGGTAACCTGCAGTTCGATGTCGCCACCGTGAGTTTCTTCGCCTTTTGCGATACTGCTGAAAGATGTGATTGAAATTAACAGGAAGGCAATCGTGAGATTTTCAGGAGGGTATTTCATGGTATTCATTGCTTTTTAAAAAAATCTTTCTCAATCAAGGTAGCTATTAATACAGGAAAATATTGGAATCAATTCAATGTGCGGATTGTTGGTATGGATTTACAGTCTCATCCTCCCGTCTTTTGGCTGACGACGAGCAAGGAGCAAAAGGCCTGTTAATGCAGTCAGCAGTGAATTTGGCTCTGGCACGCTGTGGGCGCCCAAATTTTCAGTTTCCAGGGTTTGGAAAAATTGTTGCCAAAGAGTGTAGTCGGCGTTACTGACCACCGGGCCAGGGGAGGCATTGCCACCTAGTGCGGCAATGTCCAATCCCCAGTTGTCCTGCCAGAGGGTGTAGTCTGCAGCGTCAACCATGCCATCTTGATTAAAGTCGCCGGGCATCCCCGTATCGATCTGCAGTTCTGCGTATTCGATGGCCGCACCGTGATTCAGTTGCGTGTCATTCTGATTAAACACAATAAAGAAAGGATCTGTTGCACCAACCAGGTCGTCACTGCTGGAGAGTTCTAGTTGCAATAGGTAGATCCCAGTACTTGCTGGTGCACTGAGCACAAAGTCATAGTGGCGATGCCAGGCGCCATCTCTAGAGGTGGGGAGTTCAAAGCCAGTCACAAGGCCCGGCTGCGCGGGAGTGGTTACCGGCCCCAGGGAACTTCCAAAACTCATCGATATGGTTTCTTCGGCAAGCGTCTCGAAGTCGGTACCATTCCACTCGCGCAGCGAGTCGAGGATCGAAAAACGGATCTTCGATCCAGAACTGAAGGTTCCAGCCAGGTTGTCAAATCCAGGCTCGTCGACCTCGTTGGGAATGATTTCTCCAAGTTCAGCAGCGTAGACCTGCCGGTTGGTAACGATCTGTCCCTCGGTAACCTGCAGTTCGATATCGCCACTGTGAAGATCTTCGCTTTGTGCGTTGCTGGCGAGAGATACAAGGAAAAACAGCAGGAAAATCGCACAGGATATCCCGCCAGTTTTCCTCATAGTTGGGAAAAGGTTTTTCATCGGTGCATCAATCCAGGAAGTTGTTGATTTGCATGAACGAGCAGGCTTGTTTATTCATTGTGGTGGCATGGCAAAATTAGTTGCATTGTCAGCCCACATTTTTATGGTTGCATCATCGATTACCGAAACGTGTCCATCGGCGTAAAGGTAATTTGCGCAAGCATTGTGTCGGTCGGTTTGTATTTCCTGATGGAGGTCATCCCACACCGTCCCGTTACGCACATTGCTTTTTTTGAACCATGATTTTGCATGGATGTGCTCGTGATAAAAAGAGAGTGGCAGTTTGTCGGAGGCCTCAAAGGCGAGGATCGTTTTATGGGTTTCAGGCAACTTGTAAAGGTTCACGATCGCTCCCCCTCGGGGGACCGTCACGTAGTCGTTGAGCACATAGCTTGTAAGCTTCAGTTCAAGTTTTTCAGTTGCGCGTGGATCGTCAGGGCAGATCCGAAGGGTATCGACGTGTTCGGTGTACGGGCCAAGTTTGTAGATCCAAGATTGTGTCTCGTCTGCATCAACAATCGTGTGCATCGTTTCCGGGAAGCGGCCTTCGTGCGTGTTGCAGTATCCATGCAAGGCCAGGCCAATTTGCCGTAGGCGGCTGGAGCACTGGGATCGCCTTGCCGATCCTCGGGCGGCCTGGACAGCGGGCAGTAGCAGTGCAATCAGGACGCCAATAATCGAGATTACGACTAAAAGTTCTACCAGTGTGAATGCTGATGTTTTTCGCATGACGGCAGATACTAACTCCATCCGTGGGAGCAATCTGAGGGGGCTTGAAAGCGGGCGCAGTTACCGGCCCGCGCAAAGGGGCTGGCTGCCTGCAAAGATCACTTAGGCCGCGAGAGTTGCCGGTGGGCCACGAGCAACATGGCTACGATAGAGAGTCCGGTAGCCTGCAAGACTATGGACCGCGAGTGCGCCACTGTCAGGTTCATAGAGTGGAGTTTGGTTTACTGTTTGTGCGTATCCGGTGTTCAGTTGACCAAGGAGCAAGCAGGCAGCACACGAACTGGAATCGTGACCGATGTGCGAAGATCGGTAACCGGCAGATTGATCGCTGTTGTCTGCGCTGCGTTTTACCTCGGAGGCGTTGAATTTATTGTCGTGCTGGCAAGAGCAGAGACAACTTTCAGCACTTTGCTGGTGGGCTTTGCTGGCATGACTGTGGTGGCAGTCACCATGCTGGTGCAGAGCATGGCCGAAAAGCGCAAGCGACGCATAGAGCAGCGCTAAGGTCAGCGAAGACAATTTAAAAAAAGTTGCGTTCAAAACCGTACCAGGTCCACTTGCGGTAGCGTCAGAGGGGACGTCGTCCAACTGGAAAAAATCTATCCTTTTTTCGGGAAACCCTATTCCGAGACAACCTTTCCTGATTGTGTAAAATTTTAGGGTGAAATGCAAGCGGAGAGTTCTGTCTTCATCAAAAAAACATAATTAACGGCGGCGGTGTCGTTAAACGAGAATTGGGGGAGGCGGCACGAGTATGTTGGGACCTGTTGCGGGGAACCGTTTCGAAGTAGGGCGGCAACGGGGGCGTCAATCCGCTTGCGGCGATCAACGCGGCAAGTATGCTCCCGGATCGCATCGGTGAACCGAGCACAGCCAATCGGGTCATGCAGGCCATCATGCACGTCACGGGTAAAAAAATGCAGAGCCAGAACGCCGGAAAAATGGGCAACTCGACCCGCCAAATCGGCGGACTGGCCGTCGAGGCACTTTGACGTGACAGCCAGGCGGTGTCGCGCGGGACTGTACTAAGGTATGGGTCGAAGGTGCACCGCAGATTATCTGGCTTCGTAGTGCACTGGTCCTCCGTTTTGCGTCTCTGGCTGTGACGTCATGTGATCATTGTGATAGCGCATGGTGGGAGGTGCTGCCTCGTTGAAGTTTGGGGTGCACATCGTAAGCGTTGATATTTAAAAGGTTTACGCGTTATTTTCTCTGTTGGGTCTGAATTTTGGCATGGGATCTGCTTTTGGGTTAAGTGCACACAACAACCCTCCCGCTGACACGCCTTACCAACTGGAGACCCAAACCATGACCACCAGACGAATCTTTGCGATCTTATTGGCACTCACGACCCTGGGAATTTTGGCTTCCCAGGTCAAAGCCACTTCCTACCGCCATCTGGACGAACTCGCCTTGAGGATGCAGCGGCAATCACGTGCGTTGGCAAGTGAATTTTCCAAACATTACCGCCATTCGCCGGTTTACAAACATTTGCGCAGCGACGCAAATTCGCTGGCTCGTCTGGCAACGCATATTCATGACCTGGCTCACCGTCATGGGAGTCTTTCTCACCTGAAGCGAGATCTCAGCCGGATTGATTCTCGTTTCCATCACCTCGAATCGGTGGTTGCTCAATTGGAATCGTTGGCGAATCGTGGCATTGGCCACACGCACGGCGATGTCAGTCACGTGTGGTTTGCCATGCATAGCCTGGAGTCGACGATTCATCACATGCGGGATGACGTACAGGCCCTTGCACGCCATTGTTATCGCCGCAACGGCCATAACCACGGTCGCCATAACCATGATCGTCACGTCCTGCCACAACCCGGTTCAGTCGTCGATATTCCGTTTGGTCGTGGTGGCGGTATCCGTTACGACGGTAACCGGTGGTCGTTCTATGCGAGCCGCTAATCAAGCAGAGAGCATCCACGAACCAGGCCAGGGTGTGTGTTCAAACGCCCTGGCTTTTTTTATGTCTGTAAGATGGAGTTGTGAGAACGATGGGCTTCTAGAACGGTCCGGTAGAGTCAGGCAGTCGTGCTATTTTCGACGCTCCTTTTGCGGGTTGGCAGAGTCTTTTACTTTTCCGTGGCTGCCAATGCCGTAAACGCATCGTCAATCACGTCCCACGGAATGTTGTCCATAGCGTCCGTGGCGAGATCACTCGTTGGGGCGTTGAGGCCATGGTCGCTGCCTGTGATTTGAGCGCTGCTGGTTTCAGCGGGTGCTTGCGAAGTGGTGAGCGTCAGCAGCAGGTCGTCTGGAGACGGGAGAGGTGCTGTGTGCACCTCGAGCTGATGTGCGGCCGCCGGCTGTGATCCCACGGGAGGCGGCAAAGTCGCATAGACTGCCAAGGGCCGACTTGCGGCAACCGCGGACTCCAAGGGTGCGGTTGCCGTAACTCGCGTCAACGGTGTTGCCATCGGCGCGGGTGTCACTTGTTTTGCAGTGGTAAGGGCAGCAGTTGCGCTACTGGAGCTTGCCGTCGCCAGGGTTGCGCCGAAGTTGTTTCTCCACACCGCGTAGTCGGCCTGGTCAATCATGCCGTTTCCGCTGCCGTCGGCGCCACTGAAGGCCGGTACACTGTTTCCGAGCGTATCACGCCAGTGGGTGTAGTCGGCCGCGTCGACGGTGCCGTCGCCGGTATAATCGCCGGAAAGATTGAGCAGAATGGTGTGCAGGTAATCGTCACCTCCAACGCCATCTGCGTTGCCGTCCAGCGGATTGCCCGTGACGTCCACAATAGTGGCCGCAGAGAGGGCGACTTCGTAGGAGCCGGTGCCGATTGCAGGGGCGCTTGTAAAGTCCCAGGTGGCCTGGCGGGTGGCAGAATCATAATGGAACCCGATGCCGGTCAAATCCACCGAGGCGCCTCCGCCTGTGAGGTCCTTCAGAGTCAGGTCGCCAGCCGTAACGACAACCTCCTTGTCGAAAGTGTAGGAAAGCGTCTCCAGGGTATTTGATAACCCGGCAGGGCCGTTTTGTTCAAACGCGATGATCGTCGGAGGAGAGAGCGAAAAGGCCGCTGTCAGAAGCCCTTCACCGGCGATTGCTAAAAAGGTGACCGCTTCGGTGGTATGCAGTGTCTCGTTGTCGTACGTTGTGTCTTCTTCGACCTTTAGCTGCACGCCGGTGGCAAGCAAATTCTGATAGCGAAGGTGGGCGTTGTCCCCGCTGTCATAAGTAGAAAGTGACGTCAACAAATTGGGGATTTCCTCGAAGGTGCTGGTATAGGTGAGTTGATACCACGAATCGGTAACGGCGTTGCCAGAGATCCCCGCTTCATAGGGCAGGCCATTCCACGTTCCGGGGCCAGCATCGATGGCCAAATAACCAACCGTCTCGACCACGCCTTGCGTGGTGGTCGACTCTTGTGGTTCCAGGCCAAAAATAAAAGAAGAACCAGAGGTTGCCAGGTAGCGCGTCTGTAGATAATCCGCACCGTTGGTTGACTGAATCTGGCTCATAATCGCCGGGGTCGATTCAAAGGGCGTGGGAAAAGTAACAGATTCCCAAGAGTTCGAGATCCGCTTACCCACCGTGGCCGAGGTTTCCAGTGCACCGACCGTGAGGTTGGTACCGCCGGCAAGCTGGTACGATCCGGCCTCAAGTACGACGTAGGTCACCGTCTCTGGAGAGTTATGGATACCGTCCCCATTGGAGGGGTGAGCCAGGTACATCGTGAAGTGGTCCGATTGAACATCGGTCACGCGGACCACTGCCGGTTCGGAACTGGACATTGAGGCCGCGTTGGCAAATACAACCGGGGATGCATAGGCGCCGTCAAGCAGGATCGTTTGCGGCATATGCGTCAATGCAGTCACCTGGCCGACTTCACCGATGACAAGGGGGGGCGGGGGCACGGTGAGATTGCCCTGGCCACCAATCGCCAGGTAGGCAACCGTTTCGGTCGTATGGTTTAACTCGCTGTCGTAGGTCGTATCTTCTTCGACCTTCAGTTCTGCACCCGTTTTTTGGGAATTCGTATAGCGAACGTGGGCGTTGTCGCCGCTGTCGTAAGTTACGAGTGAAGTGAGCAGGCTGGGTGTGGATTCAAACCCGGTTGTGTAGGAGAGCGGATACCAGTCGCTTGTGACGGCGTTGGGCGTATGGTTGACTTCGTAACGCATGCCACTCCATGTGCCAGAGCCTGGTTCGATGGCCAGATAACCGATGGTTTCCTCCGGACTGGACGTTGTTGTACTTTCTTGCGGTTCCAAGGCCAGCAGCACGGAGGAACCAGAGGTTGCCAGGTAGCGGGTCTGCAGGAGATCGGCACCGTTGTGGGTTTGGACCTGGCTCAGGATCACCGGGGTTTCGGAAAAGCCTGTTTCGAAATTAACTGCTTCCCAGGAATTGGTCATCCGGTTGCCAACCGTCTTGCTGGTACTAACGGTGCCGACTTCCAGCCATGTACCGTTACTGAGCTGGTGTTTGCCAGCCTCCAGAACCACGTAGCTGACCGTTTCGCTACCGTGAGAACTTCCCTGGTTTGAAGGTTCAGCCAGGAAAATGGTGAACTGGTCATCCTGGACATCACGTATGCGCACGACCGCTGGCTGGCTGTCGTTGCTTGAGGCGGATTGGGCAAAGACGACAGGATCCGTGTAGGTTCTGTTCAGCGAAATGGTTTGGTGGTTGTGGGTGAGATTGGTGATCTGTCCAACTTCTCCCACTGGCAGTTGAGGAACTTGTGCCGTCAGGGTCCCTTCTCCGCCAATGGCCAGGTAGTCCACAACTTCGGTGGTATGGTTCGTCTCGCTGTCGTACGATTGGTCCTCCTCGATCTTTAGTTGGACACCACTTTCGGTAAGGTTATCAAACCTTACATGGCCGTTGTCGCCGCTGTCGTAGGTTGCCAGCGAGGTCAGCAAAGCTGGGGGTGTTAAAAACGAGGTCGCAAACGAATGGTTGTACAGCGCATGGGTCACAGCATTGGCTGTCGATCCCGCGTCGTATTTCATGCTGTTCCAACTGCCCGTGCCCCTGTCCATGGCCAGGTAGCCAACGGTTTCTTCCGCGCCGGGCGTCGATATCAGTTCTTCCTGCTCTAGCCCCAAAAGGAACGAGGAGGAAGAGGTTGCTAAATACCGGGTGGAAAGAAAATCCGAACCGTTGGTGGTCTGGGCTTGGGTTAAAATAACAGGAGTTTCTGAAAACGATTCCGAGAAGCTTACCGACTCCCAAGAATTGGACATCCGGTTTCCAACGGTTTTTGCGGTATTCACCAGCCCGACTTCCAGTTCAGCCCCGCTATCCAGGGTGTGCCGGCCTGCCTCGACAACCACGTAAGTCACCATCTCGCTGGCGTGTGTGCCATTGCCGTCGGAGGACTCGGCCAAGGCGATCGTGAACTGGTTGGACTGGACATTGCTCAGGCGCGCCACAGCTGGCTGGCCTTCGTTGTTGGATGGGGATTGGGCAAATACGACCGGGTTTTTATAGATGCGATTGAGTGTGATCGTTTGTGCGTTATGGGTCAGGTTGGTGATTTGGCCAACTTCGCCGATATCATAGAGGGCCGTGTCTTCAAGGTCAGAACCGCCATAGGAATACTCAAAGTGCTGATTGGCCGGGGCGGTGAGGGTGACTACCGTGCCGTCGAGCCAGGTGATTTCCAGTGGCACACTCCCTGAATAGTTGCCCAAACCAAAATGCAACGTTTGATCGTTCTGATTGCCCTGTCCCGATCCGCCGTCGATCTGCCGGGTAAGAGTTTGGCCGTTCACTTCCGCCCGTACCACCGCACCAATCGACGTGGTGCTCACATTAGAGCCGTCGCCCGTCAGGGTGACTTTCAGCCAGTTGTTGCCGGTGGTATTGTTGCGGTAGAGTGTGCCCCCGGTGATGAGGTCTAGATCGCCGTCGTTGTCGTAGTCGGCCCATGCTGCCTGGTAGGTGGTTGGTTGGCCTGCTAACCCCTCGGAACTGGTGGCGTTGCTGAAGTTCCATACACCACCGTTGTTGCGATAAAGTCGCGCGTTGTCTCCCCCGTAAACCGTGGTGAAATAGAGGTCCAGGTAGCCGTCGTTGTCATAGTCGGCAAGGCTAGCGGAGGCGTATGATTCCTGCCATTCGGATCGGTTGGCGCCGTGGTAATCCCAGTCGAGCATTTGCTGAAAGTGGTAGTCCCCTGAGGGACCCGTGTTGCGCAAGAATCGGGCTCCCGGCTGGACCCACCAGTTGTGTGAGAAGTTGCCGACGAAAATGTCGAGATGACCATCGTTGTCGAGGTCACCGATGGCCGAGCCGATCGTATGGCCATATCCGCCGGTCGTCCCCCTGGCGTTCGATACATCGGTAATGTTTCCTTCCCCGTCGTTTTCCCACAGGGCGTTGGGTTCCAACCGATAGTTGGAGACGTAGATATCCAGATCGCCGTCTTCATCGTAGTCAAAGGGGTGGACTCCCCGCGCCGGACGAGGGTTTGGCGGGCTAATGACTGCGTCATTACCTTGGGTCCAAGCGATGTCAAACGATTGGCCACCGTTGTTCACCATCAGGACGTCAGGGTAATAGCCGCTCCCCTCATACCCGCCCACGTACAAATCGAGAAAGCCATCGCCCGTGAAGTCGCCAAAGGCAGCTGCGTGCCTGGAGGGCAAATGGCTTATATCCGGAAGCATCGACGAGACGTTGGTAAAACTTGTGCCACCGTTGTTTTTATGCAACTGGTTGCTACTGAAATTGTAAATGTCGATAAAGCCATCGTTGTCGAAGTCGCCCCAAACACCACCGCCTAGCGATTGGAAAGAGGTGAGAGTACCGTTGTTGTTGCGATAGACCATACCGTCGGCGTATAAGTCCACCCAACTGTCGTTGTCGAAATCGGCCCACGAGGCTTGCCCGCCGCCAAACGTGCCAACTGCGGTGAAGGAGAGCAAGCATCGCTCCTCGAGCGATTCCAGTGCGAGTGGGCGGCAATAACGAGAGACCGGCCGAGATGCCAGTGCGCGACGGGCGCGGCTCGAGGTTCGCCACGGGCGCCACCAACTCGTACCGGAAGAAACTGCCATATCTCACCGTTCCCGCTCTTGCGGTTCCCAATGCGTTCGATGGGAGTCGAATTTTTTGAGGGCTCAGTTTAAGGTTGCTGTTAAAGGCCCAAGGCCGTGTTCAGCGCAGTGGGAGGCCACCGGCAGTCTTTGGTCCTGTATTTCACGCGCAGGTGGACGTCAGGTGCAACGTCGCGAAAGGCTCTCAAGGAGTACAACTTTTGAGTATAACATGCGTCACTAAAAACAGCCATGTTTTTGTGCAGAAATCGAATCGGTTAGCCTGTTGCGGGCTCGGTTCTTGGGACCAATCAACTTTTCGGCTCGACCGCTGCCGCGCTGATTTTTCAGAAACGTGCAGCCTGCGTCGTGTGGGCGAGGTTCCCCCTGACCGGCCAGGGGAAACTCGTCACCCCGAAGGTGCGTTCCTTTTCGTTCGAATATTTCGCTGCCATTGACGCACGGCCTGATTTTACGTGTCTAAAGTCTAGATTGGTTGACAAGAATTAATTCAATGAATATCACGTACCTGTTGCATTATCCTCAGTGGCCTGATAACAGGCACTTAGGGAATCCTTCTCAACGCGGAGAACCAAGCGAAGCTCTGGATTGGCGTCAGCCTGATGGACGCTGGCATCACCGTCGAAATCCTCGTCGAAATCCTCGCCGAAATCCTCGCCGAAATCCTCGCCGATCTGGTTGCGCCAATTGTCAAACAGCCAAAACAAAAGTCGCCTACCGGTCAAACTTGAATGCCACGTCGGTGGCGACAGGTTGATAGCCGCCAGCTGCATACCCAGAGCAGTGAGAAATTGATGAGCAACCGGATTTGGGTTTCAGGCAACGGATTATTCTCCGTCTTCCGACACACTTTACTACTTAACCATCTGAAGCCTTTCTTGCCAGTAACCTGATACCTGACTGCCTGACGCCGTATCTTCCCCGAAATTTCTGCCTTTCCGACTCGTTGCTCGCTTGATGCTTGCTGCCGTTTTTTTCCCAACGATATGAAATCCATAACCTCATTTTCAACCTGACCGCATGAAAACTTACCTAGTCACCGGCACAGCCGGATTTATTGGTTTTAATCTTGCCAAATACCTGTTGCTCCGCGGGGTCCGGGTTGTCGGCGTGGACAATGTGAATGATTATTACAGCGTCCAACTCAAGCGAGATCGACTGGCACAACTCGGCAACCACGATCATTTTGACTTTGTTGAAGCCGATCTGGTTCAGCAGGAGTCGGTCGACCAGGTTTTCTCCGAATACAGGTTCGATCGGGTCGTCCATTTGGCCGCCCAAGCGGGCGTGCGCTACTCGGTAACACACCCGCGCGCTTACATCGATGCGAACATCGTGGGATTTATCAATATCCTCGAAGGTTGTCGACACGCAAAGGTACCTCACCTGACCTACGCCAGCAGTAGTAGCGTCTATGGCGCAAACACCCAAATGCCGTTTTCGGTCCATCAGAATGTAGACCACCCTCTCAGTATTTACGCTGCGACGAAGAAGGCCAATGAACTGATGGCTCACTCCTACAGCCATCTTTACAAGCTGCCTACCACGGGACTCCGCTTCTTTACGGTATATGGCCCTTGGGGGCGCCCCGACATGGCCTTGTTCCTGTTCACGAAAGCAATTCTAGCAGGAGAGCCGATCGACGTTTTTAATCATGGGAAGATGCGCCG
Source organism: Lacipirellulaceae bacterium (assembly GCA_965243695.1). Classification (GTDB taxonomy): domain Bacteria; phylum Planctomycetota; class Planctomycetia; order Pirellulales; family Lacipirellulaceae; genus JAKVCB01. The sequence goes on from CBDEWC010000037.1 coordinate 63,474, forward strand.
CGACTTCACGTACATCGACGATATTGTCGAAGGCATCTATCAGACGTCTGAACAGATTGCCGAGCCCAACCCGGAATGGTCGAGCAAATCGCCCGATCCGAGTTCAAGCACTGCTCCCTACCGCCTCTACAACATTGGCAATAATCAGCCAGTGGAGTTGTGCCGATTCATTGAAGTCATTGAGCAGGCATTATGCACCGAAGCGCACCGAAACATGTTACCTCTGCAGCCAGGCGATGTATCGGCCACCTATGCCGATATTGGTGCGTTGGAAGACGCCGTCGGTTTCCGTCCTTCAACGACGATCGAAGAGGGAGTTTCTCGATTCATTGACTGGTACCGGGACTATTACGGTGTATGAGGTTCATCGAGATTGAGCTGTCCCGCCGGGCTGGGCCGGTAGCCTGGTTCCGCCATGTAGGGGCCAATCGTGTCAATACTGTTGAAAGGCTCTTCACTGTTGAAAGGCTCTTCATCGCGCATGAACTGGGCCAGGAAGACTGCAGGTCCCTTGATCGTTTCCATGAGTCGTTTCGATTTTCGTGGTTGGATGCCTGTTTTCGAGCGCCTGGGCCAACTTCCTATCGTAAGCATCGGAACTGGCGACTTAAAGGGGAGAGATGGCCGGCAGTTCAGCAGTACGATTAAGAAGATGTGACTCGTTGTTTTTCTGACCCACACATCGACTCCGCCGATGTGAATTTCTCGCTTGATGAACTTGTGAATACGAACCTGGCCAACGAGAACTTGCCCCAAGCAGGTTTAGACCCGGGCCGCCGTGCCAGCCTAAAACCGAGTTGCTGGTATCATTTCGCGGCCAACTGGAGAAAGGCCTCGATCTCTGCCAGCGCGCTGTCGGTACCGTCAAATTGATGGGGGGAATTGGCAAGATTACTACGATAGTTTTCGGCTTCGCCAAGAAACCGGGTGAGATCCTCCGGCTGGATCTTCTCGATAAATTGCCAGTCACCCGCCCCCAGTTCCCTGACAAAGTGGGCATTGATCCGCTGCTCGTGATGGTTTTTCTCGGGAATCGCCAGGAAGGGCTTTCCAAAGTAGAGGGTTTCGCCGGAGAGTTGATTTCCCGCAGCGCCCACCACGGCCCAGGCGGAAGCCAAATCGGCAACGAATGGCTCTTCGGCAATTTTGCAAAACTGCAGATTGTCCCGGGCGGGCCGCTCACCCAGTCCGTAAATATGGACCGGGCGCTCGGCATGGGTCATTAAATCGACAATCCGCTCGGAGGTGTGGCGACGGAAATAACAGAGAATATGGTCTCCAACCGTTGGCACTGCCTGGCGGACCAGCGGACGGAGAATCGGACCGACTTGAACCACGTCGCGATAGGCAGGCCGAAGTCCACAGGAGAAGAACGCTGAAACCACCGTCTTCTGTTGCCCCAGGCCAAAGGCCTTCACCACCGGAGCCATTCCCCAGACATAAGACCGGAGTTTCCACGGCAAACTACTCATGTCATAAGCTACGATGAAATGCTGGTGGTCGAGGCTCATGACCGGTACACCGCATCGCTGGGCTGCTCGCGCCACGGTAGGCTCAAAATCGGTCACCACAATGTCAGGCTGATCACGCCGGATGTCTTCGCAGATGGGCTGCACAATGTTTTTCAGATTCCAACGCAAGCCAAGGCCTTTTGCGACGGTTTTGGGAAGGTTCAATCGCCCCCGCGTGTACTCCATGATAATGCCGGTCGTTCGGCGGACCTCAACGTCCGGGATGTCGGCGTATATCTGGTGAAGGAAGTCAAACGCTTCAAAGGAGGTATAGATCACCACGCGATGCCTGTGACGAAGTTGCTCCGTCATGGCGCGTGCCCGGGCAGCGTGTCCCCGGCCCTCGCCCATCAAGCTGTAGAAAACGGTACCCATGGTCCGGCGCAGAAGGTTTCAGTCACGAAGAAAGTCTACCGGTGAAGTATTCTATCGGTTTGCGTCACCTTGCCGAATAGCGAAGTGCCCCTCACTTGGGTTTCTGCCCCACGAAAATGTAATGCGGCGCGGCCAGCAGCGGGATCCAGGGGACTTTTCCAGTTCGCTCTTCGGTCGAAATAACGTTGAATCGGCTGCGGAGGATGGGCAAGTGATCGGGGCTGAGAAAAACATTATCCATGGCGAACCAGGTTGGCCAGAAGGTGCGTTGGAACCAACTGTGCTGGATCTGATCAGGATCAGGGTATTTGCGGGACACATAGAAGTCGACCACCCCGAGTATTCCCCCTGGTTTGAGCATTCGCCACGCATTTTCAACAGCGGCAAACCAGTTGGGAATCATGGTGAGCGAATAACAAAATGTGACCAGATCCACAGACCCATCGGGAGGATCAAACGTTGTGGCATCGGCATGAACGGCCGTTACGTTCGGCCAGCCCTGTTGGCTAATGCGTTGGTGCGTTACCTTGAGCAGGGAGGGGGAGAGGTCTACAAGCTGTACAGAGGAGAACTTTTGTAGTCTCTCTCCAAACCGCTCGGCGTTACGCCCGGTACCTGCTCCAAGATCGATCCAGTTTTGCTCCTCAGTAACTGGAATCGCAGCGAAAAGCTCGTCGCGACCATGCAACAACCGTTCTCGGAAGTCGTCGTAATCGACCGCCTGGTTCTTGTAGAAGCTCTCAAGGCGTTGCTCGTGCGTCTCACCGCGAATCGGTGAGAGCGTGAGGTGATAGAGAGTCTTCAGGCGTCCCAGAGTGCTCATGTTGGGATTTCTGGCTTTCGCGGCTGGAACTCGGATGGCGTAAGTCGGCAACGTAAAAACTGCCGTAGGTATTGACTCGATCTTGTAAATGAAGTCGCTCGGCCAGTTCGGTGTGATACTCGAGTAAATCTCCCAAGCGAACCACTTGGCCCTCCACGGTGACCTCCAGTGGGTCCACGAACTCAACCTGCAGCGCTGCACTTCTCCATAACAGGCGGGCACCGTCAACCGTCCGGTTTACGATCGCTTGCCACTGCTGCTGAAGAACGTCGTGATGCCGTTCGGCCAGCCAATCCATGTGATCCAGTAAGATCAAATGGGTGAGCGGCTCGGTGCTCTCATTGACAAATTCGAGCACCGACTTGTTGTGCAGATGGATACGGTCGACCAGTCCGTTCTTGAGTCGTTCGAAATTGCGCTCCTGCAAATAAGCGGGACAACAATCTGGCGTATACTGGCCGGTCATATAAACTCGCCAGAAGTAATTGTCGGCTAAAACCATCTTTGTAAAGACTTCGTCAAGCCGGTCTTCTACAAACTGTACGATGCCGCCAGGGTAGTAGCGGTCCAACTGCCAACGTTGTGCCCGAGGTACACCCAATAACGACCAGGTTGCATCCCGACGCAGTGTCCAACGAATCAGGGGTCCCCAAAACTTGGGTTTGACCTGGGAAAAATAAATGTCACTTTGCGATTCCAGTGAACCGGCGGTAAGTAGCGCTTCAATGTGGTTGCGCATATTGGCAACACGATCGATGTAGGCATTCATCCCCCAGGCAAACGTTCCCGCCGAGCCGCGAAAGTAAAAACTCTGCCGCCCGCGGCCATGAAAAAACTGGCCGTTGCGGTCCCAGTACTTGCGTGACGGTTCGGTGAGCTCGCTCCGCAGCCTGCGCTGGTAGATTTCTGGCCACTCGGGCAAACGGCCCCGACCAAACAGGTCAAAAAACTCGGTGTATTCCAATTTGCGGATGGCCGTTAGTTTAAGCTCCAGCAGCGCGTTCTGACGTGGATTAACATCGACCGCATCAATACGGTCGGGCTCGTCAAGGGCGTAGTCTAAAGCGTTGCAGCCGGCAGAGGTGATGACCAGAGCACGGTCGCCTGGCTTGAGGTTCAATGCCACGCGATCGAGACGTGGATCTTCCCAGCAGGTGTTGTAGACAAGATGGTTGCCGTGACAGAACTTAAAGAAAGCGCGGCTCAATTGGGACTTGAGCATGAGGCCTCCGTTCTATGATTCGCAAATTGCTTCGTGCTAGAGCCGCCTACGACCTACTTTTCTCGGCCGGGATAGGTTCAACAAGCGTTTGAGGATAACCGGGCGGTGCCCAACCCGCAAGGCGCCGATTCACCCCATTTTGCCCATTTTTCGATGGTGGCAATTTTCTCGTCAATTTTTTCCAATTGGTCTGGAATTGCGGGTAAAAAGGGCGTTTGCTCTCCCGGAATGTGGCCCTCTTGGGCGGCTGACGTCAGCTGTGCATTCTTGCCAAAGATTCGCCAGGGTTGATGATATCGGCTTCCATCGTGGCCAGCGCATCAAGCCTTGCAAAAACCTGGGACTCAGGGGCAAAATTGGTTGCCAGTCGCGTGTAGGTTCTATGGTGACGCGCTTCGGACTCGAAGAGGCTTTGATAGAAGGTCGCGAGTTGCTCGTCGGCAACATGCTGAGCCAAAGCCCGAAACCGTTCGCAAGAGCGGGCTTCTATCAGTCCGGCAATGAGTAAGCGGTCGACCGCCCGATCTGGTTCCTGCTTGCGAACCAGGTCGTTCAGCTTTCGGCCGTAACTGCTTGGCTTCAGTCGGCGAAAGCGAATTCCTCGTTGCTGGAGCAATTCGATGACCAGGTGGAAGTGCTCGAGTTCCTCACCGACGATTTCCGTCATTTCGCGGCACAGGTCGAGGTCCTCGACGTAGGCGAAAATCAGGTTGAGGGCTGTGCCGGCCGCTTTTTTCTCGCAGTGCGCATGGTCGATCAGGATTTCATCGAGATGGTGGTCGACTTGTTCCAGCCACCGATCGGACGTCTCGGACTTGAGATGCAGCACAGGGTAAAGTTCTCACCCGACCTTCGTCAATAAAATGGCATTGGCCACGTAGGCCTGGCCAAAAAAGTTCTCCGCAACGGGCTTTTGACGATTCAATCTTCTGTTTTAGCGGTCGCCCAGTACCCACCACGCGCATGGTCAAAACGGGCCTCTTCTCCTCGTGGTTGGCTGGCAAAATTTCCGCGCCTGAAAACTTCGTGCCCCATGACCCAGGTTTGGACTGGCCAACCAGTGAGCGCGACGCCATTCCAGGGACTCCAGCCGCATTTGGTCTCTTGCTGGTCGTTACGAACCTCCGTCACCAGCGAGAGATCAACCAGGACCAGATCAGCATCATACCCTACGGCAATTTTTCCCTTGTTCACGATATCCCAAACGCGAGCTGGCGCCTCACACATCCAGTGGGCCACCTGGGTAAGGGAGCAACGTCCGGCGGCAACCTCGTTGAGCATCAGTGCCAACGAATTCTCAATCGCAGGAAGTCCAGACGGAGACTTGGGATAAACCTGCTGTTTCTCTTCCCAGGTGTGTGGGGCATGATCGGTGGCAATCACCTGCAAACGCCCCTCGAGAAGCGCACGCCACAGGGCGGCTGAATCTTCCTGGCGTTTCAGGGAAGGGTTCATCTGGATCAGGGTACCCAGCCGGGCGTAGTCTTCGGTGTTAAACAATAAATGGTGGTGACAAGCTTCCCCCGTTACGAGTCGACGGTGGTCGGCAAGGAGTTCGGCCTCGGCTGCGGTCGATACGTGAAGCACGTGGAAGCGGTGCGCATGTCGATGTGCAAGGTCAAGCATCCGCTTGGTAGCCGTCAGGGCTGCTTGGTGATCACGAATCCGAGAGTGGTCGGCAACATCACAAGTCCCAGCATACTTCTGTGTATTTTCGCGAATAGTCGACTCATCTTCACAGTGAGCACAAATCGGCAGCGTAGTCTCTGCAAAAATGGTTTCCAATGTGTCCTGGTCGTCGACAAGAAGGTCGCCCGTGCTGGAACCGACGAAAATCTTGATCCCAGGAGTGCGATGCGCGGTCTTGAGTTCCGCAATATTGTCGAGAGTTGCCCCGATGTAAAATCCGTAGTTCACCAAAGATTTCCGGGAAGCAAGCTCCAGCTTTTCGTTGATTCGGACCTGGGAAATGGCGTTGGGAATCGTGTTGGGCATCTCCAGGAACGTGGTAACACCCCCCTTGGCACACGCTCGACTTGCATGTTCGAGATCCTCTTTGTGGGTCAGCCCCGGTTCGCGGAAGTGGACCTGATCGTCAATCACGCCAGGCAACAGGTGCAGCCCAGTTGCATCAATCACTTCATCGACCGGAAGTTGGCTGGCTGGATCGATGTCGGCGATGCGAGAGCCCTCAATCACAACGTCGACGTCAACTGGGCCTTCGGGAAAGACTACCGTAGCGTGCTGGATTCGCGTCTTCATGGTCACTTTCGCAAAGAATGGAAGGTTTACATGTCGGTGTAATGGCATAACCGTGCACGTTGGTCAACCACCTAAGGGCTCACTTTTTTGGGTGAAGCGTCGACGGGGACGAGGAATTCACTGGGGTTCTAGGGCCTCGTGTTGACAGAACAGGACGAACGGCGGGGTAAATGTCGCTAAAAATATTCAGCGAACCCTTTGGCAGGATGGTTCGTACTTATTCTGCTGAAGAGGTTGAGTTTTAAATCTGGTAAGTTTTGACCGCCCGACACGGATTTCTACACTAGGCTTGAGATGTCGGGCAGGGCATGACGCTCGCTGAACTCCTGGACAGCCTTTTCACCAGCGAATGCCCTCCGACAGTTACGACTACTGTCTTTCCTCGCAACTTATTGCAACGAGTCAATAATCGCCAGTGCTTTAAGTGTGAACTTCACGCTTGGTGCAATGGCAGTTGCGATTCATCTTGCTCACAGAGGTGGCTTGTATGCGCGTTGATTGCGCCCGTCAACAAGTTGCGCGGCGACCCCGGATTGAATCGTTAGAAGACCGGCTCGTGATGTCTGCCAACGCGTTGGGCGACCTGTTGGGCGACCTGTTGGGGGAACAAGTTCAGCACCACAGTCTGGAAAACGAAGCGTCCGTGGACTTGTCTGTTTCAGCAATGTTTCACCACCGGTTGATCGACCAACACGGGACATCCGAAAACCAACGCCTGGAGCATCACCTCGAACGGGATGCGGACTTTTGGCTTGCCCCCAAGGATGACATTGGCCTTGAACAACATCTGCAAGATCTTGAGCTTTCACTAGCAAGCGCTCACGATCAAACAGGGCTCACCGAAGTTCAGGCCGAGTTTGGATTTCGTGGGCGGGGCCAGACGGTTGCTGTCATCGACAGTGGCATCGCTTACAGCCACTACGCGCTCGGTGGAGGATTGGGCGATGGCTATCGTGTGGTGGGCGGATTTGACTTTACCGAAGGTGATAGTGACCCCTACGATGACGGTCCCTGGGGTGGGCACGGGACACATGTAGCTGGGATTGTGGGCGGAGATGCCGGGAGTCATTCAGGGGTTGCTCCGGACGTCGACCTGGTTGGATTGCGTGTCTTTAACGATGAGGGAAACGGATTTTTTAGCTGGGTTGAAGAGGCGCTCGATTGGGTTCACACCAACCGAAACTCCTATGACAATCCGATTACGGCAGTCAATCTGTCTCTCGGTACCCACTACAACGCCGACTCCATCCCGTTTTGGGCCATGCTTGAAGACGAGTTTGCCCAACTGAAAGCCGATGGAATCTTTATTTCCGTATCGGCCGGCAATAGTTTTGCAGATTTTAATACGCCCGGCTTGAGTTATCCAGCTGCCAGTCCGCATGTGGTTCCCGTGATGTCGACTGACGCAAGTGGGCAACTTAGCAGTTTCAGCCAGCGACACCAGAGTGCGATTGGAGCACCCGGCCGTTGGATTACCAGTGCGGTTCCTGACTACGTGGCCAATGATGCAGACTCCATCGATGATGATTTCGCCACCTGGTCGGGCACGAGCATGGCCGCCCCGTATATCGCCGGAGCAAGTGTTGTCTTGCGCGAAGCAATGGAGTTTTCCGGCTATACAAACGTCACGCAGGACACAATCTTTGATCACATGACGGCGACTGCCGACCAGTTGTTAGATTCAAACACCGGTCTCTCTTACAATCGGCTGAACCTTCAGGCCGCTGTCGCAGCCCTGATGCCGGTCGATGACTTTGGGAACTCTTCCGCCGATGCCTGCAATCTTGGATCGCTTGCAAGCGAGAATATAACCGAGATATCAGGGGTAATCGGTACGCTAGACGACTCCGATTACTTTGGCTTCACTGCGGACGCAACTGGGACCGTTACGTTTAATGCAACAACCTCTCACGATTTGACATCTGCCTGGTACGTACAGGGTGGTGTCGGTTCGGTAAGTGGTACCCAAGGAGAGGCATACACCATCGATGTGGTTGGGGGCCAGTCTTACTACGTGGGGATCGCTTCTGGTGACGGTATGGGTTACTACGACTTGGAAATCGAAGCAGAAAACGGTTTCGTCTTTGAAGATTGGGGACAAGTTGACTTTGACCATTACCACGACATTAGCTCAGCCGGGGAATCGTGGTACCGGTTGGTGGCCAGCCAGGCAGGCTACTTGACATCAGAAGCCACTTTTTCATCTGCTGCAGGAAACATTGACCTCACCCTGTACGACAGCAATTTGAACGCCCTCATTTCAAGTTCGGCAGAGGGAGACGTTGAACGTGTGGACTGGTTGGCCGGCGCTGCCGAGGAGGAGTTCTACCTGCGAGTCAGCGGCACGAATTCGGAAATCGATTTCCAGTTGACGAACCTTGTTGCCGTAACGGGTGAAGTTGTTGACGTGACCGGCACAGCGGGTGACGACACGTTTGCATTTGCAGCTGGAGATGACCACCAGGTGAGCGTCAACGGCGTGAGCTATGACTTCGCGGCAGGTTCGATCGACACCATCAATTTCGACGGCGGCGATGGCAGCGACACGATTACGTTGACCGGAACATCGGCCGACGAAATAGCCACCGTGCGTGTGAACGACGTAACTTTTTCTGGCGGCGCTTTCACTGTGTCGGCCGTCCAGATTGAAAACGTGTCGATTGATGGCGGCGGCGGGTTCGACGTGGCCGACATGTTTGACGATGCAGGGGACGACACGTTCGTTGCCCATCCGACGTGGGCCCAGCTTTCGGGCGCAGACTACTCACACCTGATGAGTGGCTTTGGCGAGGTAAATGCCTACGGATCGGACGGCAACGATGAGGCATTCTTCTACGACTCAACTGGCGATGACATGTACGTGGGCGGTCCCACGTACGGGCATCTGCACGGCTCGGGTTACGACAACTCAGCCGAGGGCTTCGACACCTACCAGGCGTACGCGTCAACTGGCGACGACCGAGCCGTATTCTACGACTCGGCCGGTGATGAGACGTACGTCGCAACGCCCGAATACGCCCGTTTCGAGGGCAGCCGCTTTTATCACCAAGCCGACGGATTCAACCGAGTCGATGCGTACGCGACCGAGGGCGGGAATGACTGGGCATATTTCTATGACTCGGCAGGAGATGACTCGTTCAAGGCCTACCCGACCTGGGCTCGGCTGGCGGGCTCAGGTTACTACAACTATGCGGACAACTTCGACCGAGTCTATGCCTACGCCACAGCGGGTGGCAGCGATCGGGCTTATTTATACGACTCAGCAGGAAATGACTCGTTCAAGGCTTACCCGACCTGGGCTCGGCTGGCGGGTTCAGGTTACTACAACTATGCGGACAGCTTCGACCGGGTCTATGCCTACGCCACAGCGGGTGGCAGCGATCTGGCTTATTTATATGACTCGGCAGGAAACGATTCTTACAAAGCCTACCCGACCTGGGCTCGGCTGGCGGGTTCAGGTTACTACAACTATGCGGGCAGCTTTGACCGGGTCTATGCCTACGCCACAGCGGGTGGCAGCGATCTGGCTTATTTATATGACTCGGCAGGAAACGATTCTTACAAAGCCTACCCGATTTGGGCTCGGCTGGCGGGTTCAGGTTACTACAACTATGCGGGCAGTTTTGACCGGGTCTATGCCTACGCCACAGCGGGTGGCAGCGATCTGGCTTGTTTATATGACTCGGCAGGAAACGATTCTTACAAAGCCTATCCGATTTGGGCTCGGCTGGCGGGTTTAGGTTACTACAACTATGCGGGCAGTTTTGACCGGGTCTATGCCTACGCCACAGCGGGTGGCAGCGATCTGGCTTGTTTATATGACTCGGCAGGAAACGATTCTTACAAAGCCTATCCGACCTGGGCTCGGCTGGCGGGTTTAGGTTACTACAACTATGTGGGCACCTTCGACCGGGTCCATGCCTACGCCACAGCGGGTGGCAACGATCTGGCTTATTTATACGACTCGGCAGGAGACGACATTTTTCACTCCTGCGCCAACAGCGAAGTTATGTTAGGCAACGGTTTCTATAACTATACTGAAGGATTCGATCAGACATCAGCGTACGCATCGCAAGGCCAGGATCAGGCGATTGTGGAGGCAGTGCTGCAAGGTCAATCGGTCTACGGTGTGGCCAACTTGGCAGGGATCAGTCGATTCTCGTCAACACAACGTATCTACGAATTCGATCATGTTCTGGCTGACGTGGAAGATCTAACCTCGATGGACCTGGACACGACGGCAGTCGACTACCTCTTTGAATTGTCTGGGGAAGCAAATTGATCTGACAGTTGCGCTGTGCGAATGTCGCACGACGATCTTGACAAATACTGTCAGGGTGACGTTTAAGGATGGCTGCGTTTAACCAGGCAAGCGACAGGGCGGTCGAGTCGGCCGTTCCGTTTCAATCTGTTTTGCCACTATGCAGTTCAGGGCCGATCATCGCTGGGTTGGAGTATGTTGCACGCAGAATTTCATGGCGTGTTGCATCCTTGTCCAATCCGGTCGCTGGTCCTCGCATGAGGCCTTTGATCGCTATCGCCAGACGCTTTTCACGAGCATTACGTTTCGTGACCGCCGAGTCCTCGATGTGGGGGGCGGCATAGGCGTTTGCAGCTTTTAGGCTGCGTTTGCCGGCGCCAGCGAGGTCATCTGTCTGGAATCCGAGGAAGCTGGTGCAACTACGGGCACGAGCAAACGCTTTGACGAACTGGCTCGCGAACTCGTGCTGACGAACATGCGGGTGGAGACCGTGACGTTACAGGATTTGGCTTACTCGGAGAACGGTCCTTTTCAGGGTAGTGTTCAATTGTCCTGGGAAGCATACCCCAGCTTAAGCTTGCATCATCATAAATTCAGCACGAAATGGCGTGCCGTCTACTCGGAATTTGCCATTGCTCTGCATTCTCTCCACAGATTTTCTCAGTGTCACGGACTGTAACGAGACAGAATGCAATTGATCTAACCAGCACCTCTTGCTACAAGTCTCCCTCAGGATTGTCCAGAACTATCTTCGTTTTTCAGAAAACAGTTATTCTCTGGTGTTCGCATGAATACTATTGCGCATGGTTATCGTCAGTCGCATTTGGCAAAAGGCCCGAGCTATCAGGCAAAGTTCTCAGAGAATCCCCGCAGGCGACTGACTTGGAAGATCGAACAGCGGATTCTAGACACAATTTTCGATCGCTATGTTACTCAACGCCAAGTTGATTATCTTGACTTTGCCTGCGGCACTGGGCGCATCCTGAAACATCTGGAAGGTCGCGTTGCATCCTCGACGGGGGTTGATTTATCTCCAAGTATGTTGAAAGTGGCCAGTGACCGAACATCGCACTCACAACTTTATCAAGCGGATATTACTCGCGATCCGACACTAAGCAACGCCAATTACGATCTCATCACCGCATTTCGTTTCTTTCCAAATGCGGAGCAACAACTTCGGGAGGATGCAATCAAGCAGTTGGCTAGCCTTCTTCGTGAGGACGGACTGCTGGTATTCAATAACCATCGCTCAACAAGTTTCATTAGAAACCGTATCGCGCGAAGGATCACAAGGGGAAAGCAAGGCAACTGCGGTATGTCGTCGCGAGAAGTGCTTAAGCTGATTGAATGGGCGGGGTTGGAGATCGTTGCTACCTACCACACGGAAGTTGTACCCGAATCAGAGTCCCAGCTGTTCTATCCAAGGTGGTGCGTTGAAATCGCCGAGAGCATCTGTGCAAGAGTGCCGTTGGCGAACTTGGCACATGACGTGGTATACGTTTGTCAGCGACGCAAGTCGACTGCCCCAGAATCGCTCTAAGCCCCACTCATGATATTTAGCCACAAGCACGAGGAGAACGATGGGAGCGGGGCGAAGCATTATTGGAGATACCGCGATCAATATCGCGGCAATGGCATTTGGCCTTGTAGGAGGACTCGCCTTCCAATCCATGCTTGCGTGGCACTTAGGGCCAGCGGGCTGCGGTGAATATGGCGTTTGGATTGCCATTGCAACCATTGCGGCGGTAATCTTCACACTGGGAACCGACCGAGCGGTCCAGATTTACCTGATCTCCAGCCGTATCACAACTGCCCAAGCCACCTGCACAGTTGTGCTCATTGGAGTGATCGGCAGCATCACAGCTATGGCAGTGCTGTGGGGGGCATTTCAAAGCAATTGGCAACTTTTTGCAAACGTCTCGGTGCAAAATCGAGTTATTGCTCTCTTTGTGGTACCGGCAATCGCCCTGCCATTGGCACTTCAATTGCTTATGGCTGGGCTGGGCCACTTTATGGCTGTTGCCGCGATTAGCATTGTGCGAGCCTCTTTACAAGTTGTCCTCGCAGTAACTTTCTTTATCCTCCTCGGCTGGGATGCCAGGGCAGCCTATGCCACGTTTGTCTTAAGCAGTGCCGTGACTGCGGTTGCGTATGTGCTTTACCTCAGTCGCAAGCATGAACTGCGCATAGACTTGGTGTCGCCCAAAATGGCAGCAGGGATCGTAGGGTATTCGATGCGCTACTTTCCAGCTCGCATCGGGAACGTTTTGAATACAAAACTCGTCTTGTTAGTCTTGGCTTTCTTCGCCAGCAAACATGACATCGGCCTATTCTCACTTGCAGTGGTCCTCATGGGGCAGTCCTTGGTTTGCTCAAATGCTTTGAATCGGGCCATCCAACCACGTATCGGCGACGCGACCGATGGTAACCCGGGCTTGATCGCACAATGTTGTCGAAGCTCAACATTGCTCTACGGCGCACTGTTACTCGGATTCTTGCTGTTCATAGGAGTGGCTACCCCCGTGCTGTTTTCCAGCAGTTTCGAAGGCAGCATTCCTTTGTTCTGGATTCTAGCGCCAGGTGTGTGGCTCAAGGGTGCCTCTAAACCGCTACGCGCTTACTTTATCGGCTCGGATCGACCTGGCGTCGTATCGGTTTCGATGATTGTTGAATTGGTGGCTGCGAGCGCCTCAATGGCCATTCTCTATCCTTTAGCAGGTATCACGGGAGCCGCAATGGGTGCGGCTCTCGGGTATGCAGGTGGCACGATGGTTCTAGTTGTAGCATTCCATTGGAGTACAGGATACGGCTTCGTGGAAACCTGGCTTTGGAACAAAGTCGACACGCAATGCCTAAAAGACCATATCGTAGCCGCTTTTAAAATTCGTCTGAAACGACGGACTTTCCGCAGCCAGTCCGCAGCTGCAAAATGCTCTCGCGACCAAATCCCCAGGCAAGTTATTCTCGCGTCGGAGTCTGTCATCAAGAAACTGCCAGAAGCTTCCTTCCAGCTTGAGCTGGACCGCACAATGGCAATTGCAGAAGTTGGCAACTCGACACGCCTATTCACTGTTCCCGAGATTCTTGATTTTGACGAAGAAAACAGGGTCATCGAGTTTCGGCGACTTACGGGAATCAAGCCGATTGGAGAGATACTGCACAACGAAAACAGAGACGCATTCCTCTTCGAACGAATAGGCCAATCACTCGCTGCTATACACAATGAACTACGAACTTCTATCGGCGGCAATATTCCTTTACCCGAGACTTGGGATCTCCCGTCTAATACGCCTGTTGTCTATTTGCATGGTGACTTTACCGCGTTTAACGTGTTCTACCGCGAGGAATCGGATGAGCTCGTGATTCTTGATTGCGCGACTTCTGACCGGTGTGGTGCTCAAGCAACAATCGGATCGTGGTGTTTCGATACCGCCTGGTTTGCTCGGTCATTGCTCTATGGCCATTTACTCAAACAATCTCGTGCCGTAACTGCTGCTATTGATGCAATCGCGTTCGTGGAGGCTTACTGCCGACACAGGTTCAATCCTCCTGACACAAGCGAATTTACCCCGTATTTGACTATGCTTTTGAGTAAGTTCTCTGAACGCCAAGAGCAAGGAAAAACAACTTTCCAAAGGCGATCTAGAGATGGCCGGATGGCAGAGTCAAATTGCCAGATGTTTGTTCAGGCTATGACTTCGGCGCTGTCAAACAGAAAAAACCTGAGACTCGCACCTCTTGAACATCTCTCAGGCACCAATTGCGACGTGAGTGAGAGAGAAGTTGACCGTACTTTTACTTCGGCCTCTGACTCGATATTGGAATCTACTAGAGTGCCTGAAAGACTTCCCCTCAGGAGAGCACAATGAGTGTTGTTTCCCGCAAATGTTCGATAGAGACTTCGCTCAGGAGCCGTAACACCGTGAGAAAAACACGAGTGCTACACGTCATCAATAATTTGGATGTCGGTGGCGCAGAAAAACGGCTTTTGGACATCACGCGTCATGTGGACCCAAACCGTATCGAATTGCATTTTTGCACATTTTCAGAACGGGTGGGCGAGTTGTGCGACGAGTTTCGCGCAGCAGGTGCAAAATTCCACCTGATTCCAATGGGACTGCGTTTTTCTCACCAGTTCAAGCAACTCCTGCGCCAACATCAGTTTGACGTAGTGCATGCTCATATGCATTTTGCCGCCGGTTATGTACTTCGACTGGCTGCGCAAGCCGGCACGGCAGTACGAATTGCTCATTTTCGTAATTGCCAGGACGGCAGGAAGAATAGCCTGCAGCGACGCGTGCGGCGTTACCTGCTACGTCACTGGGTCGACAAACACGCAACCGATGTTCTTGCCTGTGGTAGAAGCGCAATGAGGAGTAACTGGGGGCCACATTGGGAAGAGGATAGTCGTTTCAGAGTCGTCCATAACGGCATCGATTCTTCGCCGTTCTCCAGCCCCCGTGATCGCGAAGGCGTCTCGCAAGAATTCAAGTTGCGTCCGGAAAGCCCGCTGTATATTCACGTCGGTAACATTCGGGAGCAGAAGAACCACGCAAAGCTCTTATCTGTGTTTGCTCGCATTGTCGAGAGCACCCCGACGGCGAATTTGCTTCTAGTGGGGCGTGATGATAATGAAATGGGACGTGAGCTGAAATCATTTGCTGTGCAGCACGGTATCTCAAAGCGAATCGTATTTGCCGGTCTCCGCGACGACGTGCCACGACTCCTCCGGGCAGCCGATGTAATGATTTTCCCTTCGCTCTGGGAAGGGCTTCCCGGTGCTGTGCTGGAATCTTGTGCCGCGGAGCTACCAGTATTGGCCAGCGACATACCCGAAATACGCGAAATAGCAGAACGCTTACCCCTGGTCCATTGCCTTCCACTATCGCGGGAGGATCGAGAGTGGGCTCAAGCGGCAGGTTCGCTTTGCATACCGAGCGGTGAAATTCGGAACGGTACAACGGCCAAACGGGCGTTTGATGCAAGCCCCTTCCATATTCATGCTTGTGTCACATCGTTGTACGAAGTGTGGGAGCAGGCAGTGTTTGGCAGAGAACGAAAACTTCAAAATAAAGCGGCTTGAAATGCGCAAGTTGTCTCTCATCCTGGTGTTCATTTCCGGCGGACTTGCCTCGCTCAACCCGTTGTTCTACGGCGCGGGTTTACCGGAGTCTATTCGCTATCCAGACCGGCTACTGTACATACCGGCGCTGCTCTTTGGCTTGGCAAGCTGGTGTCGTGTGCGGTCAATAGCTCGTTCATGGCCTGTGTTCGCATGCGTTGTGTTTTCATTAATCGGTGTATTTATAGTTGAAGAAACTGAGCGCGGTCGTGGACTGTTGATCTTTGCGGGTATCGCCGCCGCAGTGCCCATTGCATCGCTAATCGTCGAACTTAAAGCAACGCGGCTGTGTGTCCAGATTTTTGTTGCAGCAAGTGTATTGAATATGTTGCTCTTGTTCTTTGCGTCTGGGGGCCTCGCGGACATCGGACGGTTCGGCTCTCTCGTTGTGAACAATATCCGCGTATCTAATCCAAACGGTTTTGCTGCACAAATGGGGTTTGCTGCCATATTGACGATGTCTTTGATGCAACGGGGCAGGACCAATAGCCGCACTAGAAACAGTATCAAACTGAGCAATCGCGATGCTCAACTAATGCTAATATTTGCTTTCCTTGTATTGGGCATTTTGTTGTCGGCGTCTCGTGGAGCTATCACAACTTTTTTTGCCGTTTCGATAATATTCATCTCATCGACGAAAACTAAAGTCTTGCATCGCATACTTTTATGCGGTGGCCTGTCATTGGTGATGCTTCTGGTCCTCAGTACCGATAATAAAGTTGTCTCAAGGTTTCAGGATAGGGAAGGTATCGTCGCCTTGGGCGACCGTCTTCCGATTTGGCAAGAGGCCATCCGAGTCGTCCAATCAGATTCGCGTTATCTGTGGTATGGTGTCGGTACAGGTGGTGCCGAGAAGGCCCTCGCTCTGAGCAACTCCTTCGAGAATAGTACACGCGTTGGGGAGGATGGGGTATCGCGAAAAGCGACACACAACTCCTATGTCGAGTGGTTCCTCACGCACGGATTGGTAGGTGTGTTATTGGCGATTTGGCTGCTTATTGTTGTTGTGCGGGTGTCCCTGCGTTTGGATCGGGTCGATCAATCTGCTGACAGAAAGATGTTTCTGGCGTATTGCGCTATTATTTCGATGGTCACTGCACTATATCGCGTGCCTTATGCCACGCCCCTGTGCGCGTTATCATTGGCAATGTTGTCTGGTCCTTATCTGGCGTTGTGGCCAAAACAACCAATGCAAAGTGGCACCCGTAATGAACATGCAAAACGGATCAGTGGCAGGCCTGGGGTTAGACAGTCGTTTCATCGACGTCCAGGCACCAGGGGACTTGCCAACTAACATGCTCGCGAGTTGAGTCAGCGGGCTGCTGTGAAACAAAGAAAATAAAAGGATGTTTCCTGCCCGACTCAGCCCGCACGTCGTCTACGGTTTGGTTGCGCACACCGAGCAACGATACTGGCCACACGGTCCAGGTCGTGGCTGAGCAGGTTCGACCCGCTTGGCAAGCACAAACCTCTTTGGAAAAGTTCCTCGGAGACGGAACCGCCTCTCACGCGACAATCGGCGTTAACCGGTTGCAAGTGCATGGGTTTCCAAACGGGACGTGCCTCGATATTCTCCGCTTCCAAAGCAACTCTTGCACTTTCCGAGTCGCATCCGAATAGAACAGGGTCAATTAGCAGGCAAGTAAGCCAGCGTGTTGAATGACTGTGGCTCGACTCCGGCATAAACTCGACGCCGGGCAATACCCCCAGATTATCCTGGTAGTACTGGAAGTTTGCCCGCCTCTTCTGGACGCGATCGTCGAGTGCCCTGAGTTGTCCACGTCCGATGGCTGCCAGCAGATTGCTGAGGCGATAGTTGAAACCGATTTCTTTATGTTCGTAGTGCGGTGCAGGTAGCCGGGCTTGTGTTGCCAGGTGTCGTACTTTATCGGCCCATTGCAGGTTTTGTGTGACTAGCATGCCGCCGCCGCTGGTGGTGATGATCTTGTTTCCATTGAAGGAAAAGCACCCGATGTCTGCCAGCGTTCCGGCGGATTGTCCTTGGTACTCTGCTCCTAAGGACTCCGCTGCATCTTCGATCAAAGGCACCTGATATTCTTTACACAGCCTTGCGATAAGCTGATAGTCAGCACATTGTCCGAATACGTCTACGGCGATCACGGCAGTTGGCAGTTTGCCGTGTTGGGCGGCGTATCGTAATTCATCTTCCAATAAGTTGGGATCCATATTCCAACTGGTACGTTCGCTGTCTACGAACACAGGTTTTGCACCGCAGTAGCGAATCGCGTTGGCAGTGGCAACAAAAGTTAAGGATGAAGTTATGACTTCGTCGCCCGGCTTGACTCCCACGGCTAGCAGTGCAAGGTGCAACGCTGCAGTTCCACTCGACAAAGCAACGGCGTGAGTTACATTGAGTTTGTTTGCGAACTCTTGTTCGAATGCATCCAGGTGTGGTCCCAACGGGGCAATCCAGTTGGAGTGGTAAGCATCTGCGAGAAATTCATAGCATTCATCCGACATGTGCGGAGGAGATAGATAAATTCGGCCCCGATCACAGGGGCGATGGCGAACTGACATAATTAATTTAAGTCCCGGGAAAATTGATAGAAGTTCAGTTCAAGCTGTTTCACAATCATTGCTGAGGATAAACTCTCGCTTCATAGAATCGCTACTTCATGTTTAAGGCTTGAGCAGGAACGCCAAAGGCTGTTACATGTTTGTCCAGATTTTTTGTCACAACTGCACCCGCGCCGACTACTGCACCATCTCCCACTAGTATGCCAGGTAAGACGGAGGCTCCTATTCCAACCAGCGATCCTTCGCCGAGTTGAGCCCCGCCAGCGAGACAGGAGTTGCAACTTGCATGGGCACCTCTCGCGATTCGACAGTCATGTTCCACTGTCGCGTTGTCGTTGATAATTGCGTGGTCGCAAACCGTTGCGTGAGTTTGAATCACGGCACCTGCCAGGATTAGTACTCCTGTGCCGATTTGGGCGTAGCAATCAACAATAGCGCCAGGATGAACAATCGAGACCCAATCCAAAGCAAATTGTGATGCTAGTCTCAGTCGTGTGCGATTGTCTCCGATTGCGATTAATGTAGGCAAACTTTCCATTTGAAGGATGGAGGAGATGTTACCCACCACCGGCGCGCCGAAAAGAGTGGTTCCGTGTTTCTCGCTCGCGTCGTCAAACACAGCAACGACCTCAATACCACACAGCTGAGCTGCCCGAATGGCAACCTTGCCATGGCCCCCGGCCCCGATGATGTAAATTTGTTTAGGCTGCGCGATCAATTTCGACTCCCTGAGAGGTCGATCCGGTAAAGGGCGGCATCGTCGCATGGCTGTCGGCGGAAACGCCTTCTCGCTGAAGCACTTTTGCGATAGTGGATAACAGAATCTGGAAATCGAGCCAGAAGGAACAATGGTCGACATACCAGACGTCGTGATGAAACTTGTCCTCCCACGAGAGGGCATTTCTTCCGTGAATCTGTGCCCAGCCTGTGATGCCGGGTTTGATCTCGTGGCGACGCGCCTGCTCCTCAGAATAGAGAGTTAGATATTCGGGTAGCAATGGTCGAGGTCCCACAAGACTCATCTCGCCTCGCAGTACGTTCCACAGTGATGGTAGCTCGTCTAAACTGCATGCGCGCAGTACTCGACCGAAATTGTTCATGCGCCGTTCATCCGGTAGAATGCTTCCCTCTTGATTGCATGGAGCGGCCATTGTCCGGAATTTGCGAATAGTAAACGGCCTTCCATGAATGCCGATTCTACGTTGTGAGTAGAGCACAGGTCTACCCATCGTTATGTAGACTAGAGCAGTAAGTCCGATCAGGAGAGGAAACAAGAATAGCATTCCGAGAGCTGCTGCAATAACATCGATCATCCGTTTCAAGAAGGGGCTGTAAAGGTTGCGGCGCATGGTATTGCTTCTTATCTCAATCAGGTTGTGGCAAGGGATTACGCCACTTCCTGCTTTGCTTGCTGAGTAAGTGTGGGATTAAGTGTCGGGAGAGTTGTCTCGGGTGAAATATCCCGGTTTAGAATCGTTTCGTAGATGGTGCTTATCGATTCAGAAGTTTTCCTTGCACTAAACATTTGCTGGCATAGTTTCCTGCCAGCCAATGCCAGTCGCACAGACTTAGTCGGCTCTGAAAGAGCTTCGTGAATAACTTGTGCTAGAATCCTGGGGTTCTTGGGTGGTGTCAGCCATCCGGTCTTATCTGGTATTACGACGTCTGGAAATCCACCGACCTGCGTGGCGATTGTGGGCACTGCCGACGAAAGCGATTCGATTGCTCCTCCGAGGTTTTCAGAGTGCGAGGGATGAACCACAAGTTGGAAGTCTTGATAGAGATCCGGTATGTCCGTTCTTGTTCCGAGAAAAGATACACGGTCTCCAAGTCGCTTTTTGGCGTACCGTTGAATCCAGTTTTCGTAGGCGGCTGAATTATTCCACGGGCCGCCCGCAAACACGAGTTGAAAGTCCTGCCCTTGGTTGCGTAGAAAGGCCATTGCATCGATCAGGTCTTCGTGCCCTTTGATCCCTCGACGATGACCTAGATACCACTTGGGAGCGTAAATGTAAGCTACCATACCAACGATCGGAGTTTGCGGATCGATATTCAATTCCGAGCGCAGTTTACCAGGTGTTCCACTGTCGAAATGGTCGAGGTCGATTCCATAGTACGAAAGAGAAACTCGGGAGCGAGGAGCGCCAAGCGAACGATAGCAGTCTTGAGTCCATTGACAGGAAGCGATCCAGTGGTCGGCTTCCGAAGCGCTGTTGAACTCGACCATCCTGGTCAGGGGTTGTTCCAAATGAAGAGGTCCTGGAACTTGGAAGATGCGTTTTGGCGATGGCCTCCCTGCCAGCGCGAGTCTCATCGTGAGCGTGGTACCCACGAAATGACTGTGTAAAAGATCTGGTGAAACTTCGTCGACAAGTCTTCTTAGCCCCCGCAATCTATTTGGCAGTAACCAGGGATGGCGAGTGGGAAAGTCGCAGAGGAACGGATGCGTTTGTACGCCTGCCTGCTCGTATCGCTCGTACAGGGTTCCACCCGGTGGTAGAGCGACATGTACGTTGATTCCAAGTCGGACCAGTTCGCGCATCTGGCGTAAGGCCCATGTGGCTCCGGTTGAGGTCTTTAGTAGGTGCAAAACTCTCAAGCTGCTGTCCTCCGCGTCCAAGCGATGGTTTCTTGCAATAGGTTGCGATAGAAATCGATGCGACGCGTACGCAAGCGATCGGCACGGTAGTCTTGAACTCGCCGCAGATTCTCTCGCGACATGGTGCTCAGCAGCACGGGGTTGGTGCTGACCTGGTGGATTTTTTCTGTGAGCGAATTGCGACAGCCGGGTGTCACCAAATAGTCGTCGGATAACAGTTCAGAGAACCCGCCAGCGGTAGAGCCCAAGCATGGCAGCCCTCTGGCCATGGCTTCGATCATTGCCCTGGGTAGTCCTTCTGTTTTCGAGGGAAGGACGAACAAGTCGCTGGCGTCCAGCCTCTGCCACACGGCTGAACCGCCGGGCAGTTGTCCCTGAAAGGCAACGCGGTCTTCGATCTGAAGTCCTCGGACTTGTTGTTCCAGCTGATTTCGATAGACACCTTCGCCAATAATTTCCAGCTGCAGATCGAGTCCTTGAGATAGGCATCTGGAAAAGGAGTCGATCAGGATTTCTGGGGCTTTGTATAACTGCGAGAGACTTGCCACAGTGACCAACTTCAGCGTTTTGTTTTCAAACTGGTGTGGTTGTCTTGGTTGATTTGCGAATGCGATATCGGGAAGATCGAGGCTGGAATAGTGAGTTGTAAATGCTGACGCGGGAGCCTGATAGCGAGACTGAAGGTGCGACTTGGTGACATAAGCAACAGCCGTTGCACTTCGGCATTGCAAAATTTGGTTGCGAAAGAACCAATAGCGAAACAATGGTCGCAGAGGATGCGATATTCCCGCAGGAGCGAAGACGTCATGTGGGTCGCCGACAACTTCCACCCCGTAGGGATGGTTGGCCTTTTGCAGGACAGGCATGATCAAGTTGGCTAATGTCGAAGGTATGCGTAAGAGAACTGCGTCCGTTCCGCGATAGGAGGCTTTTAAGATTGACCGTACTTGTGGCAATTGTCGCAAGAGATGTGTCGGTCCCCGGTAGTAGGGTACCTCGGCAAATTGAATTCGCGGATCTGCGATCGATTGTCCACCAGCGGGCGGCGCCGTCGTCTTATGGACTCTTGCTGTGACTAACAGCTTGTCGAAGACGTCTAGATAACGTTTCCAAAACGACTCGCCAGCACCTGCCGACCAGTAAACACCGTCGGGAGTTTTTAAAAACACCTGTTCAGAAACGACCGAAACTCGCACGTGAACTTCCTTGTTATCGACGTAAAGCAGGAGGCTCCGTCTTCAGGATATGAACCTGCCAGCCTGACGCGATTTTTCTATTGATTATTCAGTTGGCGATTGCATTGCTTTGAATGCTAAGAAATGGGTCAGCCACAGATGCGGTGTTTGCGGCTCTTGGCGCTGCACCGTGATACCAAAATGCGAACTATTGAGCTACACCGTGTTTAGAACCAACGAACAGTAAGCTTTAGCAAAGGATAAATAAATGTCCCGTGATAGCACCGCAGTTGTGGTGCCTTACCGGAAATTCCAGCAGAGGGCCCACGCAGAGTGCTGGCATTGCTCGTGGCGGCGATGGGTATGCTGGCGCTGAGTATGCGGTTAATCGATGCAATGAGGTCTAGCAGCGTGCACTGCTGGCCGCATGCCACGTTGAATGCTCCTATTGAGGCGTTGGTCGCTTCTGAGGCTGTGCCTGTATGGCAACGCATACGAGCGGTCACTGACCTTGCGTCGGTATAAGAGAAAATGTATTTATCCGGATGCGTGCGGAGATCCCGTGTAACTACCCGCCCGTTGGGAAATGGAAGTTTGCTTCCGGACCATGTCTTAAACTTACCCGCACTACCCGCATTTGTTTCCCATCGCCCAGTCTGTTGTGCGTCGGAGACAGCCAACCCCCAGAAACAATGGCCTGGCCTCTTTTACTTGTGTGTACGACCACCCGCACCGGATCACTGGTGCGGGTAGTCTTGGTATGGTCGTTTGTGATTGGTTTTGTGGGTTGCCAGTCAACAACTTACCAGGCGTCCAAGATGCCCGACGAGTTTCGCTGTCCACCGGTAAAGGATACCGATGCCATAAGCCTGGGTAGCGTGTCACGAGGTGATTCCAATAGTTCACAAATTGGACCGGGAGACCTGCTGGAAATCACCATTGCCACCGGCCGTGAGGGCGAAAAACCTCACCCGTTAAAAACTCGCGTAACAAACGACGGTACCGTGTTGCTGCCATTGGTTGGCTCGCTGCCTGTGGCCGGTTTGGAGCCGGATGAAGTCGGCTCTAATATTGAGTCGCTTGCTGTTAATCAGGGTATCTACCGGCAGCCTCAGGTTGTGGTGGAAGTGAAAACCAAAGCGGTCAACCGGATTACTGTTCTTGGAAAAGTCAGTGAGCCTGGTGTACACGAGGTTAACCGCGGTTCCAGCGATCTGCTTTCGGCAATTGCTACCGCGGGGGGGTTGACTGAGGAGGCGAGCACGGTTGTCGATATTCGCAAGTCCGGCCAACCAGATGTGAAACCAGGGCCCCCTTTCGATGAGGCAGCAGGTGGTGTGCAGCTAACGGCCTACGACGGTGTTCCAGTATCGCCTGCCATGCGTCGCCGTTCGGCGACGGCAAAAGCTGCTAATGCTCCCGTCAGTCCGCAGTCGATTCGAGTCGATTTGACCGATTCGGACCAGACCGAAGCTGCCGATTTGAAACTACGTGACGGCGACGTGGTGCACGTGCTCCCGCAGCCAGAGCGGGTCGTGTATGTGGGGGGGCTCGTGAAAAAACCAGGGCAATTTGAGATTCCTCGCAATCAGGATATTCACCTGATTCAAGCCATTCAAATGGCGGGAGATATCAGCTCGCCAATCGCTGACAAAGTTCTGGTCATCCGTCGCATTGAAGACCGACCAGAGCCACTTGTTATTCGTGCCAGTATTTCAAAAGCAAAGCATGACGGCCGAGAAAATTTCCGCCTTGCATCTGGAGATGTAATCACGGTTGAACAAACAGCGTCGACTATAGTTGTGGACACGATGATGAATTTCCTTCGTGTGTCAGTCGGCCTTGCTGGCCGTGCGACCATGTTTTAACGGTGGTTTTGCTTCACTCAGGGTTTAAAGATTGCCCCATGGCCCAGTTGCTCCTGGCAGCCCTTAATTGTTAGTCAGATACCGCATGACGACCCTCCCGGAAAACTATTGCACAGAATTAGAAGATCCCCAGGCAGCTGACCTGGTTCCCGCAGCGTTGCGGTTTCTGCGGATCCTCTGGTATCGCAAGAACGTGATTGTTACCACGTTGTGCATTGCAGCCCTGGTTGGCACCGGCTACTTCGCGTTGGCAGCCCGGTATTACCGATCCACCGCCAAGTTATTAATCGTGCAGCAGCGTGAAGACCAGTTGTCGACGGTTGGTGATCACGTTGCGAGCGATAACACCATGGCAACGCACCGTGAATTGGTGGTGAGTCCGGTCGTGTTAAAGAATGCGATTGAAAACCTTGCTCCTGAGCATCGGGTTGATTTTCAGCGTAAGCCGCCCAGTAAATGGGTGGCTACATTGGCTAATAACCTGATGGCCAAAGCAGTGCGTAGAACTAACTTCATTAAAGTTCAGTATCAATCTAAAAGTCCAGAAGTGGCTGCAGCAACTGTTCGGGCAATTATTCAGTCGTACCTTCAGTTCGTCGAGAATACCCATAGGGGAACGGCTAGTGAAGTTGTTGACGTCCTCACGACCGAACGTACAAAACTCGAGATGTCTCTCAACGGCAAGCAGCATGAATTGCAGAAGTTTCGCCAAAAGGTAGGTCACATTGCCGTAAGTAGTGATGCCGGAGTTGTTGAGCCGATCGTCAAGAGGGCGATCTTTTTAAATGACAATCTCATGGAAGCCCAGCAAAAGCGCCTGGAACTTCAGGCATCACTAGCCTCGATTGAAGCAGCCCTCAAAAACGGTGAGGATGTGCAGCAATATTTGGCTTCGGTTGAGGAGGTTGTGGGACGACAGATGATGCTGGCGAGTCTTGGTTTGAGTAAGCAGGACCTTGACCTGCTAAGCCAGCGTGAGAAACAGCTCCTGGACGTTCAGACTGAGTTAAAGCGTCAGTCTCGTTTCCTCGGGCCCAACCATGAAGAGATCCTCAGCCTTCAAGAGGAAGCTGCGTCAATTGCAAGCTACCTTCAAGCCTATCGTTCGAATGTAGGGCACCGATTTGATGCTGTCGGCAACGCAGAACTTGGCCCGGTCGTTAAGCGGATGCTGAAACAATCAGTTGCCCACGCAGTTCATAAAGAGGAGCAAATCCTGGCGTCTTTTGCAGAAGCTCGTTCGGAGGCGGCTCGTCATAGTGGGGCCCTGGTTAAACTGCAAATGCTGGAACGCGAAGTCGCACGACTTGAAACGCAGCACGATATGCTGTTTGAGAAAATTGCTGCGGTCGATATCCGACAGGTGCAGGCCCCAATTCAAGCTACGGTGGTCGAGGAACCTTTGCCGAACCAAGCCCCAGTGACTCCTCGGTTACAAAGCATTGTACTGGCATCCCTGTTGGGTGGTCTGATACTTGGGGGAGTCATTGTCTATGTTCAGGACGTCTTGGATGACCGTTTCTCATCTCCAGAGGAGATGGCCGCACAGTTGAGCGTGCCAGTGCTGGCGATCGTTCGGCCTCTTGAACCGTTGGACGCCGAGGGTGTTCAGGCTATCCATGCAAACATCAATCCGCATTCGTTCGAGACAGAAGCCTTTCGTACGCTGCGGACAACGGTCAGCCTCAATGCGAGCGTTACTGAACGGTTACTCATTTCTAGCGCAGAGCCAGGAGATGGCAAGACGACTGTTTCTGCTAATTTAGCTGTGTCCTTTGCGCAGGCAGGTAAGAAAACTCTGATTATCGATGCCGACCTTCGCAAGCCTGGGTTAACCTCAATGATGGGTATGAAGGGACACGTAGGGGTTTCGGATATCCTGGTCGAGAGTGGTGATATTGCCGAGCAGGCCCGGAAAATTGTACGCGAGACTGGCGTTGAGCGGCTGGATGTCTTGCCTGCCGGTCTGCGGCATCCCAATCCGGTAGAGCTGCTTAGCGGCTCCAGTTTGGCGGAACTACTGGCCTGGGCCGATTCGCGCTACGACCAGGTTTTGGTCGATTGTCCGCCGGTGCTTGCCGTAAGTGATGCGCAAATTGTGGGTCGTCTGGTAGATGGTGCTATTTTGGTGATTCGTCCGGACAAGAATCATCGGCGTTTGGTGTTGCGAGCGTGCGAAAGCTTCAGCTCAACGGGAACGAGTGTTATCGGAGTTGTTGCCAACAGCATGTCAAGCGAATCGAGCGGTGCTTATGAATACAATTATGGCGACGGATATGGGTATGGGTATGGGTATGGGTATGGTCAAATTCAGGAAGAACCTGACTCTTCAATGGCCAGTGGGCCACGGCTTGCTGAAAACACAGCCACTGATAGGAGCGAAGGAAATCTATCAAAAGACACATTGCCGACTGCCGAAAGTCATGATCGCGACCAAGGCAAAGCAGCATGACCTGCTGCGTCAGGAGGCCGAAGTCGATAGTCCTGGATCGAGTGCTTTTCTGAACGCATGGAATAAAGCGTTCTGAGAGTTCTTGGTCGTGTCGATGCATTATGAACCACGCACCCTTACACAAGTCGTTACGAAACCCGTCGCTTTTGGCAGCTTCGCCGACGCATGTCGCAAGAGTTCGCAGTGTGCTTTTGAGGATAGTGGACTTAGGTATTTGTGGACTGATTTTTGTGGTGCCGTTGTTTTTTGGAGGACGACACGGTTTGGGTCGTTTCGCCCTTGTCTTACTAGCCAGCGGCACGGCCTTGGCCTGGCTTGTTCTTCAAATGCTTGAAGGCCGAGGGCGGTGGCAACCGTCCCTGGCGTACGTTGTTATTTTGCTATCGATGGTGCTTGTTCTTGGGCAGCTTATTCCACTGCCAGGTGCATGGCTTGATTTTTTGGCGCCGCGTCACGCTGAATTATTGCCCGCATGGACGAGTGGTGCTGATTTTTCGGTTCACCTCGGGTCTTGGCAAACAATATCACTGACCCCAAATCAAACACGTGTGTCGCTTGCCATTCTTTGGTCTTTAAGTCTCGTATTCATTGTTGTTGCCAATCGTGTTCGCTCATTAGAGGATATTGAAAGAATACTGCGTTGGATTGCAGTCGCGGCAATTGGGATGGCTTGCTTTGGTATTTTGCAATACTTGACGTCGAACGGTTGTTTTTTTTGGTTCTATGAATATCCCTACAGGAATACGCTTGATGCGGTGAACGGTTCGTTTACGAATCGTAATCACTTTAGCCACTTTGTCGTGCTTGGATTCAGTCCACTTTTGGCCTGGATCTTTTGCAAAACTCAGCGGACACCTGTGGAGTCAGGAAAGCCACGCGAGAGGTGGTTTCATTACCTTGTCTTGCCGTTTCTCTGCCTGGGGAGCGTTGCCATTATTTGGGCGGTGCTGCAGTCGCTTTCTCGAGGCGGAGCCATCTCCCTATTGGTTGCCATGACGACGTTTGTCGTGGTGCTATGGTATCGCGGTGTGATTGGGTTCCGACATTTGGGGGGCATGGTCGGGCTGTTTGTCGTAATCGTTGTTGGCATCTTTCCGCTGTACCATTATGGCAGAGTCGTAGAGCGGCTTGGCGGTCTGACCTCTGGGTCGGTCGAAGAAATTGACGGTGGCCGTGGCCGGAGACGAGTGTGGAACGCGAATGGGGGCGCCATTCGTGCCGGTTGGGGGGTAGGTGCGGGGGCTGGTTCGCACCGTTATATTCACTCGATCTATTTGCACGACCCACTGCCTCGTGAATACTCCCACGCCGAAAACGGTTATTTGCAACTCGTCACCGAGAACGGGTTGCCTGGTCTCGTTCTCTTGGTCTCTGCAATTGGTTTAGTTGGTCGCTGGTGTCTGGGGGCTATGCGACGTGCAGCATCCGACCGAGCTGTACTTTGTGCCGCTGCAATCTCAGCTGGAATTGCCACCAGCCTGGTTCATTCTATGGTTGATTTCGTTTGGTACATACCTGCTTGTGCCACCATAACCGTGGTGCTGGCAGCGTGTGGTTTGCGGTTGTTTCAGTTGACAAGTAAGCAACCAACGTCGCAATCCGCTTCACGTTATCGATGGTTTGAGCTTTCGGCAGCAACGATCCTGGTGAGCGGTTGGATGTTGATGATTACAGCTGGCCCCGCACAGGCAGCGGTGCACTGGGATCGATACAAGCTTGCGCTGGTTAGCCGTTCTCAACTGGTTAATCGACAACTTGCAGCTGCGTCGAAGACTCAAAGCCGTGACCTGGAACGACAGCAAGAAGCGCTTACGGCAGAGATGATCTCAGAACTTACCCAAGTGGTGAAACGGGACCCCTCCTTT
Organism: Lacipirellulaceae bacterium; assembly: GCA_965243695.1. GTDB lineage: Bacteria > Planctomycetota > Planctomycetia > Pirellulales > Lacipirellulaceae > JAKVCB01. The sequence continues at coordinate 91,547 of CBDEWC010000037.1, forward strand.
GGACGAGGCCATGTTAGGCTTGCCAGGCGATACCTGGAACAGTTTGAACTCCGACAAAAGCATGCGGACAATGCAATGAGCGTCTCACAAATTCGAGATGCGGCAATTGCATCACAATTCAAGTCTCCGGCAGCGCTACGGGAGTGGTTGCAGCGGGCTTTTGGTCAGAATGCGAACTTGCTGTATCAAGCTCACGCCCACGCGTTATCATCCGCAAGAATTTGCCCTCTTGAGGGGAAGGCATACCTGACGTTGGCCGACCTGTGTTTTTTGAATGGCCTTGGGCGAAACGAAGTCGCAGGACTTCTTGGGCAATCAGAGCGTGTTTCCCCCTACGACGGAGATGTGCTGTTTGAAGTTGGTAAGCAGCTTTTAATGGCAGGCCAGACTGAGGAAGCGTTGGAAATGTGGGCTCGCTGTTACCGTTATCCAGGCCAACACCGAATAAAAGTTGTGGAACTTCTGGCGGGACGTTTGCCGGTAGAAATGTTTTTAGAGAACTTTAATCCAGACTGGCAAACTTTATCGCACGTTTGGCGACGTTATCAAGAATTGGGCCAGCCTGAAGACCTGCCACTCCTGGTGGAGCACGCAAAGGTAATGACGGAAGACGAGGCTGTCGAAGCGAACCCAAGTCGTGCGGCAAAAAACTTTGTTTCGCTATCGCACATGCAACGCCAACTTGATCAGCTTGACGACGCGCTGGCCAGTTTGCATACCGCTTATCGACTGACTCCGCATAATTATTCCGTCCGGTATTCACTGGGAAAGTTGCTACTGAAGTCCAGGCAATATCACGCTGCCAAGCCGCATCTCCGTTGGTGTTTAGCACGAAAACCGGAAGCGACAAGCCTGACAAAAGGCCTTCTCGAGATTGCCAGGCACGATGTGGGAAATTCCCCAAATCCAGTGGCTCAAGCTCAGGGCACCACTATTGGTAACCATTAAACAGAAAACGTGGTTGCGAACACTTAACTCCTTGAAAAGTTCTATGCGTACCCTTCAACTCAATCGTCGTGGAATGCAAAGAGTTGCTGCTACTTTGTTGCTTTTCATTCCCCTGTTTACCGCGACCTATGTCGTTAGCTATTTGCTCCGTTTTGCCGGCGATCCCACATCTGTCTATCTTTCCCGGCTCCTGGCAACCCTGCCCTGGATTCTCGCCGTAAAGCTCAGCGCGATTGCCTGGTTCAAGTTGCATCAAAGTTGGCGCAGGTACGTCACATTCCACGACATGCTTGTGGTTGTGCAGGCGTTGAGTTGCGCGTCGATCGCAATCATCGTTGTCGATACCTTCCTGCTTTCAGGCCTGACAATTCCCAGGAGTATTGTCCTGCTCGACTGGGGATGCACCCTGGTGACCGTGGGTGCAGTTTGGGGGCTACCTAGGCTGTTGCGGGATGGGGGCTGGCAGATATTTGCTCAACCGGTTGGCACGCGGGCACTGATCGTGGGTGCCAACGACAGTGGCGAAGGACTCTTAAGGGCCATTCGGCGGACCGCGCGTCTAGGTTATCAGCCCGTTGGTTTTGTGGATGACCGACCTGAACTTCAAGGCTGCAGGATCAGTGGCATACCTGTTGTGGGGCGGGCGATCGAAGTCGCAGAGCTGGCTCGAAAGTACCGTGCACAAGAAGTCCTGATCACCGCCGGAGAACTTACAGGAAAAGAAGTTCGCAAGCTGGTTGATACGGCGAGCCAGGAGAGTTTTCGAGTCAAAGTGCTTCCGAGTGTTGAGCAGTTGTTGCGAGAAGACGTTGCCATCCAACCGAGGTCGGTGAGCATTGAAGACCTCCTTCAGCGACCGTCGATTGATCTGGATTTGACCGGCATTCGCCAGTGGATTTCAGGTAAAACAGTGCTCGTAACCGGGAGCGCCGGCAGTATTGGTTCGGAGATCTCTCGGCAGCTTTTGAAATTGTCACCCGCAAAAATAGTTTTGGTAGACCGGTCCGAAACGGGGCAGTTCTTTATGGAACGTGAATTGCTTCGGCTAAGTGAAAATACAGAAATTGAAACCTGCCTGGCCGATATTACCGACCGCAGCCGTGTCGACGCGGTATTTTGCCAACATCATGTCGATATCGTTTTTCATGCTGCGGCGTACAAGCATGTACCGCTGATGGAAGAACATCCGGGTGAAGCGGTCAAGAATATCACCCTGGCTACGCGGCATCTGGTTGATCTGGCAAACGAGCATGACGTCACCGCTTTCGTCATGATTTCAACAGACAAAGCGGTGAACCCGACAAGTATCATGGGATCGTGTAAGCAACTAGCCGAGCAATATATCCAGGCGAGGGCAGCCACCTCAAATTGTCGCCTGGTCACGGTACGCTTTGGCAATGTCCTCGACTCAGCCGGTAGTGTGATTCCGATCTTTCGTGAACAAATTGCCCGTGGTGGTCCGGTGACGGTCACCCATCCGGACATGATTCGTTACTTTATGCTTATCCCTGAAGCTGCCCAACTTGTGATTCAAGCAGGTGCCATGGGGCAGGGGGGGGAGATTTTTGTCCTCGACATGGGGGAGCCAGTGAAGATTCAGGACCTGGCACGCGACATGATACGACTGTCGGGCTTGCGCGTTGGACATGATATCGAGGTCGAATTCACCGGCTTGCGACCGGGAGAAAAACTTTACGAAGAGCTGTACGGGGAAGGTGAGCAGCACCATCAAACAGCCCACGCAAAAATTTTGGTGGCACAGGGCAAGCAGCCCGACCTGTTTCAAGTCAATCAAGACCTGCGACAACTCGAAAAAATTGTCGATCTATCGCCTGAATTTATCCGCAATGCGGTGCGGAAAGTGACTTGCGGGGCTCCGGCTGCTGAGCCAATGCCGAAACGGCTCGCGGCCTGATATTCCATTCTGCTAAATGGCACAGTTTCGACTTCGCCTTGCGCAGAAGCTCTTTACTTCCGCCTGATTTGTAGCACACTAAGCCAGTGGCGAACCTGGTTGTCCGCAACCAGCATTGCCGTCGTAGTACCCTTTGCGTAAGAATAAAGGGATACGTAGTATGGAATATTTCACTTCTTCCGCCCGGTAAGAGGTGTATCCTTTTAAGCAACCCAGCGTTGAGCTTCTTGCATCCTGTGTGCTCTAAAGCGGCCAAATTGTTTGACAGCCCTATGACAACACCATCAGCCATGAGCTGTGATCAAGCCTCGAAGCTGGAATCGCTGCTGAGCGAGAGGATCCTGATTCTTGATGGGGCGATGGGAACGCAAGTCCAGGAACTGGGGTTGGGCGAAGAGGAGATGCGCGGAGACCTCTTTGCCAATCACCACAAGGATCTCCGCAACTTTACCGATGTTCTTTGCCTGACGCACCCCAATGAGGTTGTTGAAATCCACCGTCGTTATCTGGAGGCGGGCGCTGACATCATCGAAACGAATACTTTTGGCTCCAGCCCGATCGGGATGGAGGAGTTTGACCTGCCCCCTGAATTGATGCGCGAAATCAACTTTTCCGCCGTTAAATGTGCGCAGCAAGCGGTGGAGGACTTTGCCTCGCGTCACCCGGGGCATTGTAAGTTTGTGGCCGGGTCTATTGGTCCGACAACCAAGCAAACGGCCATCTCGACTGACGTCGAGGACGCCAGCTATCGCGGGGCGACTTTTGCTCAAATGGAGCAATCCTATTTTGACCAGGTAAAAGCTTTGGTTGAGGCAGGCGTTGATATCTTAATCGCTGAAACGGTGATCGATACCCTGAATCTCAAAGCCTGTCTTTTTGCGATCCAACGCTATTTCGATGAGCAGTCGCTCCGTGTGCCAGTTATGGTCTCAGCCACCTTTGATAAGGGGGGGGCCACATTCATATCAGGTCAGGAAGTGGAGGCCTTTTGGACTGCCATTTCGCACTTTCCCATACTCAGTGTGGGCATTAATTGTGCCCTCGGCCCTGATTTGATGCGCCCACACTTGGAGCGGCTTCAGCAGGTTGCGACATCATTTGTGAGTTGCCATCCGAATGCCGGGCTACCAAATGAAATGGGCCATTATGACCTGACTCCCACTGGCATGACGGAGATTGTTGGTGAATTTGCCGAGCGAGGATGGGTCAACATCCTGGGAGGGTGTTGTGGAACCACGCCAGCACACATTCAAGCAATTGCCGAAAAGGTGGGTAAACTGGCGCCGCATCAACGAACGACCGTTGACCGGCAGCTGCGGTTGAGCGGAACGCGCCCGCTAAATTTGCGACCAGATAGCAATTTTTTGATGATAGGAGAGCGGACGAATATCACCGGGTCGAGAAAATTCGCTCGCCTGATCACAGAAGAAAAACATGATGAAGCGGTGGAGGTTGCGCGCGGGCAAGTCGAAGGGGGTGCCAATGTCATCGATATCAACATGGACGAAGGACTCTTGGATAGCGAAGCCGAAATGACCCGGTTTTTGCGGCTCATCGCGGGAGAAAATGACATCGCCGCAGTTCCGGTTATGATTGATAGTAGCAAGTGGTCGGTTATTGAAGCGGGTCTCGAAAGTCTTCAGGGGAAGGGCATCGTTAATTCCATCAGTCTGAAAGACGGCGAGGAAGAATTTCTTCAGCGGGCCCGACTTTGCCATCGGTATGGGGCAGCGGTCGTTGTGATGGCTTTTGATGAAACAGGACAGGCCACTGGAGTCGATGACCGCGTTGCAATTTGTCGGCGGGCTTTCGAGTTGCTCACCGAGCAGGTAGGGTTCCCGCCGGAAGACATTATCTTTGATCCTAATATTCTCACCGTAGCAACGGGGCTGGAGGAACACAACGACTACGCGATCAACTTTGTCGAAGCGTCTGGCCAGATCAAGAAAGTTTGTCCCGGTGCTCACATCTCTGGTGGCGTCTCAAATATTTCATTCTCGTTCCGTGGTAACGAAGTTGTTCGACAAGCCATGCACTCAGCGTTTCTCTATCGGGCTATAAAAGCTGGTATGGATATGGGAATTGTGAATGCAGGTCAATTGGTCGTTTACGACGAGATCGAACCACAACTGCGTGAAAGGGTCGAAGATGTACTTTGGAATCGTCGCCCCGACTCTACCGACCGTCTGGTCGAATATGCCGAACGTGTTAAAGGTCAGGGGAAGACGACGGCCAGCACGAACCATGCCTGGCGGGACGGCACGGTTGAAGATCGGCTTGAACACGCGCTACTAAAAGGTGTCGTCAAGCACATCGAAGAAGATGCTGAAGAAGCTCGCCAAAAGTATCAGACCTGCCTCGAAATTATCGAGGGTCCCTTGATGCGAGGTATGAATACGGTGGGTGATTTGTTCGGAGAGGGGAAAATGTTTCTTCCGCAAGTCGTTAAATCGGCTCGCGTCATGAAAAAGGCGGTCGCCTATCTCACGCCGTTTTTGGAGGCAGAGAAGCACCTTGCGGGCGTGGCCCACAGAAGTCGTGGAAAACTCGTCCTCGCTACGGTTAGGGGGGATGTTCACGATATCGGTAAGAACATCGTAGGAGTTGTGCTGGGCTGCAATAACTTTGAAGTTGTTGACCTTGGTGTGATGGTTGCTGCCGAAACGATCCTTGAAGCAGCCCGCAATCATGAGGCTGACATCATAGGCCTTTCGGGTTTGATTACACCCAGTCTTGATGAAATGGTACACGTTGCCAGTGAATTAGAGCGAACTGGATCCGGCTTGCCACTCTTGATTGGTGGTGCCACCACTAGTGCCAAACACACAGCCTTGAAAATTGCGCCTCGCTATACAGCGAGCGTTACTCACGTGCTTGACGCCTCACGCTCAGTTGGGGTTGTGGAGCAACTAGTTAATCCGGATTCGCGACCACGCTTTGAATCAGCAAATAGCAAGCTTCAGGAACAACTCGTTGCCTCATACCGGGATCGTCGCGCGGCAAATCTGGTCCCGTATCAAGAGGCCTTAAAGCGACGATTTGCCACAAACTGGGATGCCGTGGATATACCGACCCCTGAATTCCTTGGCACGCGTGTTCTGGAAGACTTGCCTCTTGAGGAACTTCTCAGTTGCATTGACTGGTCGCCGTTCTTCCTTACTTGGGAACTACGCGGCAAATACCCAAAAATCCTGGATGATCCCAAGCTGGGGGAAGCCGCAGGAAAACTTTTTGGAGATGCCCAAACGATACTCAACCAGATTGTCCGAGATAAGCTGCTCGTTGCTAAAGGAAGTTATGGCTTCTGGCCAGCAGCCAGCGAAGGTGATGATATTGTTGTCTATGTGGACAACTCGCGAACCGAAGAACGGTGCCGATTGCACACCCTGCGACAACAATGGGAACGCAAGGGACAAGAGCACTTTTTTAGTCTGGCTGATTTTATCGCACCGACCGACAGCGGGCGGGAAGATTATTTAGGGGGCTTTGCGGTTACCGCAGGCCTGGGTTGCGATGAGCTTTCCGGGGAATTTGACGCCAAGCTAGATGATTACAATTCAATTCTGGTAAAATCGCTCGCTGACCGGCTGGCGGAAGCATTTGCCGAATATCTCCACTTGCAGGCTCGCGCCGCTTGGGGATTTGGCTTGCAGGAACAGCTCACCGGGGAAGCATTGATTGCGGAAAAATATCGGGGAATCCGTCCGGCGCCGGGCTACCCAGCTCAGCCGGACCATACCGAAAAAAGAACTCTGTTTGAGCTGTTGGGCGCCACCGCTGCCACTGGAATTACGCTGACCGAAAACTATGCGATGCATCCCGCTGCGAGTGTCTCGGGCCTTTATTTTGCCCATCCAGAGGCCCGTTATTTTTCCGTGGATCGACTTCTAAAAGATCAAATTGAGGATTATGCTTGCCGTAAAGGCCAATCCATTGAAGAGACGGAGCGGTGGTTATCCAGCAATCTTGGTTACGAAATCACTCCCGTTCCGTCAGTGTGACCCGGGTCAAGCCTTTTGTCGCAGGACTGCTTTACAAAAAACAAGGATAACAGGTTGGTCGCATCGTGCGATGCTGTAATTTTCTGCCTGCAATTACAGGCAGAGATCGTTCCTTGCGGAACGTGATTTTCTGACGAGACTTCCGGGAAGCTTGAAGAAATCTCCATGAATTCTGATGCCAAAAAATCCGAACCCTCTGAATTCAACTGGCAGCCACAGCCTGAGGCAGCTCAGTTGTTGGATCTCATTCTGAAAAAATGCTGTCAAAAAATTTCGAAACTTGCAGCTTTAGAAACAAACTTGCAAGAGCAAACTGGCACAAGATTGGTAGATTGGATTGATCACATTGAACTACCCGTCAATGATGCATTGGCCAGCAAGTTGTCGGCCAGTGGTTTTGGCGTCGATGCAAGTGAGGCTGGTGCAATCACCACCTGGCGTCACACCGCGGGGCTGTTTCCACCACTGCGTTTGGGAGCGAACCGGAATCGGGTAGCACTGAAAGTCGATTCGATTGACGATTTTATGGCAGCCGCTGGGCGTTCGACCGGTGAAACATTGCCGTTTCGCTGGCCAAGTCCTGGACGATATCGTCTGATTGTAGTTTACCAGAAACCTACTATCGAAGTATGTGCGGTCGAACGCCACGGGTACTCAGGGTTTGCCAAAGTCAAGACAGAGCCGGAGTTGATTGAAGCGGCTACCGACCATCTGGCCACTTTTCGTGTTCGTAACCGTCAAAGCGGCAACGACAATCACGGTTTTCTCAAAGCAAGCGAGGCAATTCGCAATGCGGCAAAAGAAATGGGTACGCCCTGGGCCTGCGATCTTTTCTTCCGGGCAGAGCGGGAATACTGGCAAAGCCGAAATAAGGCTGCTCGCGTTCAATATCGTCGCCAGCAAAGACTCGGTCTGGGTTGGGCCAATCATGATCATCATACCTATCGCTCCAGCCGCGAGCGATTTGTCGATTTAATTGCCGTACTGGAAGAACTTGGATTCGAGTGCCGGGAACGATTCTATGCGGGGCACGAAGCAGGTTGGGGGGCCCAGGTGTTAGAGCAGCCCGATAGCGGCATTGTGGTGTTTGCAGACGTCGATCTCTCTCCGGACGAAGTGCAAGAAGATTTTGCCCACGTTCCACTTCCCAGGCGCGAGGGGTTGGGAACTGTCGGACTGTGGTGCCGCCTCCACGGTGAAGCATTTCTCGAAGCCGGTATGCATCACCTGGAATGTCAGTTTGATTTTGATAAATCGCGGGAACAGCTGGCAGGTGAAGGGGTTGAGACAATGGCTCCGTTTACTGATTTCCCCTATTTGAAGCAAGCATTCACGCAAGGGGAGATCTGGAGGGTGGCTCCTGCAAACATTGATGCATTGGTTCAGGGAAATCTTATTACCGACGAGCAGGCTGAAGAATTTCGCAACGAAGGCGCTCTTGGTTCTCATCTGGAAATACTTGAGCGCAACGACGGTTACAAAGGATTTAATCAAACCGGCATCAGTGACATTATCACCCGCACCGATCCGCGGCACTCAACAAATCAGCCCTGAAGCTGGGCCTTCTGCATAGCCTGGTCGACGGTCCGATCCCGGCGTATTACTCAGCCAGCTGAGCTGCGACCTCAAATGCAATTTCATGCGTCCCGGTTTTGCGACTCAGATTATCTTGGATCGTCAGTTGTAATCGGTAGTTGCCTGGCGCAATCTGCTCGGGAAGTGACAGGCCATACTCGATATGGAAATCGCGGCGACGATTTCGACAATAATCCTTAACCGAGGGGAATTCACCACGATCGATATCGGTCCCGTTTTCGTCAAGAAGTTCATAGCTCGATGCAAGTGAGGTCAAGTAACCCTGGTCGGTCATGCAACTCTGAAAGTTTTCAACTTCAGCATATAAAGAAAGCTGCTGGCCTGCCTGAAATTGTGACTCGTTATACTCCTCGTACGCTCCGTAATCATAAACTGTGGTGCAAAAAGCAAGATTGCGAACTGAAAGTGCAGCCTGCTTGCGGAGATGGACCAAGGCGTTTTCTAACTGGTAGGATGCATTGGAAGCTCGATGCTTTAAGTTTGTTGCAGAAGCAGAATCAGTAGAAGTTACGAGGGCAAGGAGTTGTTGAGTCCAATGGTCATGGCTGGTGGAAGATAGGGCCGGCTTGCTTTGGAGGACAGGATCGGGTTGACCTGGGGTTAACTGCATGCGTTTGAGCTGGGACTGCATGCGTTTGAGCTGGGTAAGTGCAGCGACATCCGGAGTGGTTCCAGGAGTTTGCCTGGCGATACTTTCGGGCGCGGTGGTGGACGGTTGCTCGGAGAGAACGCCTTTGTGAGCCTTGTTTTGTTCGGTGCCGGACTTTGGCACCGGAAGAATCTCTGGCAGACGTTTGGCACTTGGCTCGCTAACTGGTGTTGTGTGACTAGCCAGAATTGCGGTGGAACCGGCTAGGGTTGCAGGTCGTGTTTTGTTGGCATCCGATGGCAGATCCGATACTGAAGCCGATACTGAAGCCGATACTGGGGCGTGGACTGCTGCCACTGCGGTTGGTTCCACCACGGTTTCAGGCAAGCCGTGGTGGATGCCAGGCTTGGTGTGGAGGGAGGCAATTGGGTCGACACCAGCTTGAGTCTGGTGATCCATGCTTTCCCTGCTTTGAACTTGAACCACTGCATCGTTTGAGAACGTTGTTTCCGAAGACTTCTCTTTGACAAGAGGCTCCACCGGGGAACGATTCCTCAGTTGTTCGCGATATCGAAGTCCGGAGTAGAATTGGTCCACGACTAACGGCCAGTCTTCCAGTGGAGTTTTCTTTAAGTCGACGAGTAAACGTTTTTGTGCTTGGGCATCAATGGCTCGCACTTGCTCAAGTTCATCGAGCACCTGGGCCATTGACTGCTCGTGGGTCCTTGGTAGGGGCGTTCTGGTTTTTGATTCGACTTCACCAGAAACTCCATCAGTCACGGTTGGTGGAGCCAGGGTATTGGCCGTCGGTAAAGCGTGCCGGAAAAGCAAACCCTGGCAACCAGTAACCAGTAGCCAAACCGAGGTGGATGCTACGACGAATGTAGTTCGGTAGATCGAAGCCATAAGATAAGTGATCGTAGCTTTGGCTGCCGGCAGGTCGCGCCAGCATTGCATGCGAGAGGAGTGAAGAGCGGGCCAATCGTAGTGAAACTACCCGCAGTAACGCAAGACAGAATTTGCTTGGCCGAATCGGAAGCGACACGGTTGTGAAAACCTAGCTCAAAGTCGGCTTGGCCAGCGGCGCATTACCTGGTGGCGAGGGAGCTTTGCCAGCAGTCCTTGACAGTTGGCCGATGAGGCTTTCCAGTTCAATGCGGGCACGACCGCGGTCTGAATTGTGGCCTTTCATGGCAAGGTCAGCCGATAGCAACCATTGATGGAGTTGTTGTGCCCGGCTGCGTCCCAGCTGACGAAGCTGTTGCTCTGCTTCGGCGAGTTTGAATGAGCGGAATCCTGCTTGCTGAAGTGCGGATCGTAAGGTGACCCGTCTGCCAGCACGTTCTGCCTGCTCAATAATCTGGGTAGCAGTCGCAAACCGCCGCAAAGTGGCAGCCATTTGACCAAGCAGCCCGATCGGTTGTTCGCCTGCCGTGATCAAGCGGTCAAGCTGCTCGACCGCAGTGCTGGCATCACCCTGGGCTACCGAATCAATCATTTCCCAGGCGGTGCGTGTTCGCCACCCACCAACGTGCTGCTGTACCAGTTCCAGGGTGATGGTTTTATCCTCGCCGGCCAGTAGGGCTAGCTTTGCAATCTCTTGCTGCAAAATGCCGAGTTCTGGTGGCAGTAAATCCCAAAGTGCATCGGCAGCACCCACATCCAATTGGACCTGATGGTGGCGTTTGGCCCAATCGGCAAGCCACCTCTTGGCGCGGCCTTCGTTGGGTGTTTTGCATTCGAGTGGCAAGCCCAACTTTGCCACGGCCTTGGCAAGCCGCGTATTTGCTGGCCAGCTTTGGACCTCCAAGATGAGTACGCCACTGCTTGGTTTTGCAGCATAATCTTCCAGTTCACTCCGATAGCGAGTCACAAATGGATCTGCTTCTTCGATGATCACCAATGGTTGCCCACTTCCAAAAAGCGAGACCATTGTGAGCGCGTCGTGGACATCGCGCCATTCTGTATTTTTGCCCAAGACTTGCTTGAGTGAGAATTCACCATCGTGTCCATCCAGGACTATCGCACGCAGCGCCGTCAATACTTCCCGTTTGAGAAAGGTCTCGTCACCATAAACGGCGCATACGGGCTTGACTTCGTACTTGGAGGCAGCCGAAAGGAAATCGAGGGCAGGGACAGCAGAAGATTTGGCCATACCACACCATTGTGCCCGGCAACGAGCCCCTACCACAAGACCTGTAGGAAGGCGCCAGCCCGATCGCCAGGACGCAGCACGGAAAACCGGAACAAACCACTAGAAGTTAGGATTGAATGCGATACCAGGGTGCGGCGCGCGGGCTAAAGCCCAGCAAGAAAAGCTTATTCGACGTCCGAAGAAGTCCCCGGGGTATGCACGCCGCGAAGGCGAACCGTGGGCTGAGCCCGATTCAACACGATTGTCTGTGGGGTCTGACAGCTTGCGACGTTCCCCGCCAAATCGCGTGCTTCCAGACGCAGGTAGAACCGACTGGGCAAGTAGCGATCAAGTCTCCAGGCATATTCTCCCGTGTTCTCTAGCCCGGTCGCTACGGCGGACCAGGGGCCACCAGCACGACTACTGTAAAACAGGGCAATGGGTTGTGATTCCAGGTTGCTGTCTTCGACGCGCCAGTGAATCACCAGGTGGTCCGACACATTACCTACCCCTTGTTGCACAGAAAGCAGTTCTGCGCGGGGACCTTTCAGGTCGACCGCAACCCAAAGTTCTGGGAGGTCGCCAGGTTGCGGGCCGGTTGCTGCCAGGCCTCCCGTACTTTGAGCAACAAGCCGGAATCCATAAAGTCCCTCCCCTTCGACACGAACCCGCAGCGGGCTGCGATTGTCATCATCCAGGGCGTAGTTTCGCCATGTTCCTCCCCCGTCACGGGTCCCCCAAAGCTCAACACGAGATACCCCCCACTGGCCTGGTGACTCCAGGGCGTAGTCGAGGTCAAACGTTCGTGAACTGACCATCCGCGGCTGAACTCCCGCGGGTAATTCTTGGCCAAATAAACTCTTGACTCGGCTCGGCTCTGTTGGTGGTGCGTTGGTCGTATGCCTCTTGCTCCTGGGAAATAAGGCATCGGGTGTATTGACTACATGGTTCCCAATTGTCGAGTTCTCACTGCGTGGCGGTGTGGAAGGGGCCTGTGGCAAGCCGATTGCCCTCCGTGGGTTAGAAGCCAAAGTCATATTGGAGCGGTGATGAAGGTCAGGCCGCTTCAAGAGACCACCAGAAGGTTTATAAACCACCTCGGATTCGCGTCTTGCCGTTTTGGAAGGGGTCGTCAATTCAGCAAACGACTCGCGGGCCTGTGAGTCTGCAGGCCACGATTGTGGTGCAACAGGGACTGTTCCTCGGCCGACTACCTGTCTTGTCGAGGGGGACGGTTGCCAAATATTGGGATGGGACGCTGTCTCATTACCTGGGCGAGGGGGGGCCATATTGTTGGCAGGCAAAGCTGGCATGGTTTGCCGTGGAAGGGCACCTGCATTGGGTAACGCATCGAAGGGATTGCGGACGGGCTGTGGAGATATTTGGCTGGTAGTTGGTGGTACTGACAGTGGCGAGTGGATCGAGTTATCACGTGGCGCCACGTTTTCTGGCAACCGATTGCGGCCTGAAATTATCATGGGGAATTGGTCTTTTGACCGCCCCGTCGACTGCGAGACAATAAGGCTAGCTCCCTGGAAACTGCGATTACCAGCTTGATCATAGAGTTCGGCCCGCAATAAAATCTGCTCAGTTCCTGTTGGTATTTGCCATTTGGCACGGGCCACCGTCGTTCCCACTGCACCGGTTGGATCAGGTATAACCGTCACCCGCTGCCATGTTTCACTTTGATTGGTCCGGAGCTGAATTCTTGTTTCGGTTGTCTTGAGGTTCAGGTCAGATGCCTTGCAGTAAATATCGAGTACACGATCGGCCGTAACGACACCTCCAAGTTCCTCAATCTGAGGAAAAGTTGTATCGACAATCACCCGTAATTCCGGACGGTAAGGTTCATTGGGCCAGGCGCGTCCCAAGGAATCAATGGTGCGGATTGAGAACCAAAACTCACCATCTTGCTCGGCATGATAGGTAAACCCGCGGACGTTTGCCTTGGCTTCACTAAGAGGTTGCCAGGTCTGCCCGCGATCTTTTGATATGAACAACCTCACCGACTGCGCTGCGGAGAGACCGCCCGGTGCCGACCATTGGTAGGGAATCATAAAGCGGGTTTGTTTCCAGTAAATTGCCTCAGGCATCTCAATAGGTGTTGAAGTCTTAGGGTAGGTCCCCTGTGACGGCGCCGATGAGACCATGGCCAGAACAATCCAGCTAGCGGCGCACCCCCAGCTGATGCGGATACGATTCCGGATGGGCACTGAAAACCGTGCGCCATGCTTGCCAGCGGTGAACAACCTTTGCAACATATTGGCCAATCTTGGTATGACCCCTGGATCGACGTGAAAAAAATTGTAGATCTCACTGGAATGGTCGAACGGAAGAATTCGACCTACAGGTAATACGCCCGGCGCGCACATCCCCCTGGAAACGTTATCGGTGGGGCGAGTGGGGTAGCTTCAAGTAGAAAATCTGCTAGCAGTCAGGCTAGTGCTAAAAAAATACCTATTTTGGGAAATCCAAGGGTTCTCCAAATCCCGATTCTTTACGTATTTCCACTGGACGGGCATAATAGATAAGGTTGCTTTAAGCCGGAATGCTAGCGGCTTTGGCGGCAGGATGGTCACAAATACCGATGGCAGATTTTTTCCGACATCCGTTGTCATTAGCCGCCTTTTGGTTTGCCGCAATATTCGCACTATTGGCGTTAACGTTCATGTTGATGAGAAAGTATCGCGATCGTGCGGCCAAGGACCGGCTAGAGGCTGGTGAAATGCTGACGAAATTCCGAGAAGTTCATGCCAAGGGTGGGCTGAGCGACGAGGAATACCGAACAATTAAAACGAAGCTAGCAGTGCAGCTAGAAGTTGAGTTAAGCAATAATGAGCAGACGAGTTAGGGCTACTGGTGACATGTCGCACCGAATGAGCCGGTTGTGATGCAACCGGCTGGTAGACCAATCGGCAGGTGGTTAAATAGCCGATGAACGAGACTCGTGGGTTATGCGTACAAGGAGGAAATCTTGTTCGCGAGGTGTTGTTGTTCACCCATTTAGTGGTGAGTGTTAACACCGATTGGGCTCGCAACGTGGGGTCAGGGAAGCTCCGCCGGAATGGTGATTGGGAATAAAGGATTGGGTTGGACGTTACAACCTGTCTGCCAGTTTCATCCTTCGAGCGACAACATCAGGAGACTTTGGCACCACGCCCCCAACGGGAATTGATGGGGCGGTATTGGTGCTCATTGGTAAGGAGCTTTCCATGCCCTCAGGTAGGGATAATATCAGCAGTGCACGCCGTGGTGGAACCTCGAAGAAGAACGCTTTTTGCTCGTTCTGCCGTAAGAGTTACCGGGATGTCGGCCCTTTGGTCGAAGGACCGGGCGATGTGTACATTTGCGGTGAATGTATTGAACTCTGTCAATCAATTCTTGATCAGGAGCGCAAGCGACGTGGCAGCAGCAAGCAGTTGTTCACGCGCATCCCATCGCCTCGCGAAATCGTTGCGGGTATTGATGAGTACGTAATTGGTCAAGAAGCAGCCAAACGCGTGCTGGCAGTGGCCGTTCATAGCCACTACAAGCGGCTCATGGTCGCCGAAGATGAAACCGACGTTGAAATCGACAAGTCGAACATCTTGCTTGTGGGGCCAACCGGTTGTGGCAAAACGCTGCTGGCCCGGACGCTGGCTCGCAGTCTCAACGTACCTTTTGCGATTGGTGACGCCACCACGTTAACCGAAGCGGGCTACGTGGGCGAAGATGTTGAGAACCTGTTGTTAAAGTTGCTCCATGCAGCCGATTTTGATATCGAGGCGGCCCAGCGTGGCGTGCTCTACATCGACGAGATCGACAAAATTGGCAAAACGAGCCAGAATGTCTCGATCACTCGCGACGTGTCTGGCGAAGGCGTCCAGCAGGCGTTGTTAAAGATGCTTGAAGGAACGACCGCCAACGTTCCTCCACAAGGGGGGCGAAAGCATCCTGAGCAACAGTACATCCAACTCGACACAACAAATATCTTGTTTGTCTGTGGTGGCACGTTTTCAGGGGTCGAAGATATTATCCGCAAGCGGCTAGGCAAACGGTCAATTGGTTTTAATCAAGATGCTACCTACACTGGGGATCTTGGCCTCTCTGAGACTCTGCCACATGTTACCGCAGATGATCTCATGGAGTATGGGTTGATTCCCGAACTGGTGGGACGCTTGCCAGTGGTGACGGCCCTTGAGCCGCTGACCGATGAGTCTCTGGTTCGAGTGCTTACAGAGCCAAAGAACGCTCTTACCAAACAGTACGAGCGACTCTTCGCGATGGAAGAAGCTGACCTGACGTTCACCGACGAGGCACTCAAGGCGATTGCTGGAAAAGCGCAAGAACGCGAGACGGGAGCCCGTGGGTTGCGATCTATCATTGAAAACGTGATGCTTGATATCATGTTCAGTTTGCCAGAGCAAAGTCCAGGCCAGCACTTCGTCATTAGCGAAGATGTTGTCGAAGGGCGGTCAAAACTGTTCACCGATCAACCTCAAACGAAGAGTGCGTGATCGCCGGGCAGAGTGCGTGATTGCCAGGCCAGGCTAGAGAAAATCTACTAGAGTTCAAACCGGTCGGAGAAATCCGGCCGGTTTTTTTCTGCCCTGTCAGATGGCATCGCCCTGTCAGGTGGCATCGCCCTGTCAGGTGGCATCGATAATTGCTGCAGAAATATTAATATCTCCAAGCAGGCAGGCATCTCGGTCTTTATTCTGTCCTGGCCGTCGAGCGGGATTCTCCAGCCGCCTCAAGCTCTGGGGCGACCTGAAACCCAACCACAATAGATGGGCGATTTTGCATCGACGGCTTGGCGGGGCTAAGGTCTTGCCTTGCGTAACGCTTTAAGCACTTCAATTCCCCGCTCAATCGTGTCGTCGCTGGCCGCATAGGAAATGCGGAAGTGGGAATCTCGCTGACTGAAGATTTTGCCTGGAATGATAAGCAATTCCTTAGCAATGGCTTGGGTGACAAATTCGGCCCCTGATTCGTACTCGGGTGGAACCTGGGGGAACACGTAAAATGCACCTTCTGGATGAATAGCTTGATACCCGGCATCCTTCAAGCCAGCAATCATGCGATCGCGCCGCGCCTGGTATTGTCGGATGTGGCTGCTCATATCGGTGTCGAGTGCAGCAAGTGCTGCCCATTGCAAGGGATGTGGAGCACAAACAAAAGTGTATTGTTGAATCATGGTGATTTTTTCGATCAGCGGGGCAGGGCCGTGGATAAATCCAAGTCGCCAGCCGGTCACACCATAAGTCTTGCTAAAGCCATCTATGACAATGGTCTGGTCATTCCATTTCGTGGGGCTTGGCAGTTGACTGTCGTAGCAAAAATCGCGATAGATTTCATCGCTGAGCAGCGCAATATTGTGCTTTGCTGCCAGTTCTGCCAACGCTTGTATCTCAGAGGCGCCGGCTACAATGCCAGTTGGATTGCAGGGACTGTTGAGGAGGATCAGCTTGGTGCGAGGCGTAATCGCCTTTTCGACTTTCTCGGGATCGATTCGGAAATCTGGGTAGGTATCGATGAGAACTGTTTTCCCCCCCACCATAGATGACAGCGTTGGGTACATCACGAAAAAGGGATCAAAGCATATCACCTCATCTCCCGGATCGATGAGCGCCAGTATGGTGAGGGCCAGGGCACCACTTGTCCCGCTAGTAACGATAACTTGCCGGTCGGAATGTCCCAGGCTTTGATCGATATCGGCCTGCAGGCGCTGCTGCAACTCCGTGACGCCTTGCGTTACGCTGTACCCATTTTTGTCTTCCTTAATCGCCTTGATGGCAGCCTGTTTGATCGTGTCGGGTACCGGAAAGTCGGGTTGGCCAATTGACAGATTGATGGGGTCCTTCATCTGTGATGCCAGGTCAAACATCTTGCGGATGCCTGAACTGTCAAATTCTGTTGTTCGCGCGGCTAGCCAAGGATGCATTAGAGAGTCACGTGTGAGTGGTAAAGGTGTGGTAGGGTCAACATGGGGTGTGTATGTCAAAAATCAAAGCCACTGCATCGCAGGTATCGGTCACCACGGCAGGCCGGGCAATGTTGCATCATTACCCGCCGCCGGTAACGGTCAGTTTGGCCGCCGGTAACGGTCAGTTTGTTGGTGTCTGACAGGGTTCGTTGTTGTCTGACAGGGATTGCGGTTTTCCAGGATTTGACGAGAGCGATTCCCTTCGTCCGTTTTCTGAGGTGGGCTGGGGACGCTTTCGGTCAAACTGGACTAGCGCGACCATGGCGAGTACAAAGCCAATCGCCACTAATTGGCGCCCTGTGATTGGTTCATTATCAAATATGCCCCAAGCGAGTGCAATGAGCGGAATCAGGTAACTCGACATGCCGGCAAAGAGAGGTCCCCTGGCGTGCAGTAAGGTTATAAACAAGTACCCGGCAAGACCGGTTCCGAAAATTGCCAGGCAAGAGACACTGGCAACCGCCATTGTCCAACTGGTGGTTGCCCCCGATTGAGGTGGAGGACTTCCTGGTATTAGGCCCTCAAATATCTGGCAAGGAATAAGGAACATCGCTCCGGTCAAGAATAGCGAAGTCGTAAGTGGAATGACGGGAACTTCGTTGAGTTTCCAGCGAATGTAGGTGTTGGCTGCGGCATACACAAAGGGAACCATGATCGCCAGACCCAGCACGGTCAGGGACATGCCCCGTTGCTGTCCTTCCCACAAAAGTATCGTGAGCCCCAGAAGACCTCCGGTCACGCCGATGGTTTGGCGAAAAGTTGGCCAGACACCGAGCATCGGTATGGAAAGAAGGATGGTCATAAATGGTACCAACGCAAGGATTCCACCAAAATAACTGTGTCCAAATCCAAGGGAAATCAGAAAGGGTTGAACCGCGAAAGGAAACGCATTGCCGACGAAGGCAATCAGGGCAATATGGAACCAGTAGCGGGGGGCAATCAGGCGGTCCCCCCTGATCCACCATAGAAGTCCTATCGTCAACCCTCCGCCGAACAAGCGGAAGAAACCGATCTCGACCGGGTCAAACCATGAAGTGGCTCGATCCATAAGGATGAAATTTGAACCCAAGATCAAACAGGTAATTAGAAAAACAAGGTGGTGCATAGAGCGGGGGGCAGGGGCCCGAGCAAGGATGGAACCCGGATTGTATCCGGCAAATCTTTCGGAGGGCAGGGGAGGGTGAGTCAACCCGAATGGAATCGCCCTATCTCACAGTGCACTGGAACTGCAAAATTCCGCCCTCACCAGGCTCGACTGGTTTTTTGATTTCCCATCGGAGGAGACTCGATCCGCCTTCATTCGGCTTTGTTAAGAAATTGGCCTGCAGGCTGCTCTTGGCCGAATTCGCCACGTACTCGAGGCGCGTTGAAAGGTTGTCGACGATGGTCACATTGCCGATGACCTGGTCTCCAACATTGTCGAATCGGAGGGTGAACTCGACGATTTGGCCAGGCAAAGCATTGCCGGTGGAAGCCAGTTTGTAGATCCGCAGTTGTGGACTGTCAGGTTCCAGCTGACCATAAACGACCCCGGCATGCTCGTCTCGCGCGAGTTCCACCGCTTCCATGTTGTCGACAACGACTTGGGCGGCCTGGTTGCCGCCCCACGTGTGCGCCGACTGAACCGCGATGGCAAGCCAAGGCTTTTCGCGGTTTTCGAGTTTCCCCGCGCGCACGATGCTCAGGTTGGCATAGGGAGCGAGCAAGCCGACCGATTCCAGCAAAGCAACCCGTTGTTTGACTTCTCCAGCCTGATCTCGATTGCGCAGGATGCTTACGGGTCTCTGCCCGATGTCAACTTGGGCCGTGTAACGTTGTACCGACACGGCCGGTTCGACCGTTTCTTGGGCGTGGACCAGAGTCAACTTGTCGGTGAATTCATTCACCGCGTCAAACCGTTTTTCTAGTAAGGGTCCCACCGCGCGGCGCACCGCTGCAAACCGGGGGGCGTAGATGCAAACCCGGTTACTCGGTTCGACGATAACTTGACGGGCCAACGTATCGTAATGGGCAATGGTATCTTCCTGTTCCAAACCTTCGATGTCCCAATCGGCACGAATTCCGACAGGTAGCCCGTAATCTCCCCCGTCACAAAGGTACTCATCTGGTGGGCCGATGAGGTTGCGGCCGGCGGATCCACTGCAATGGCTGCCAGATTGGCAAGCCTTGCAAGGAAGGTCTTCTTTGCCGGGGCAGCGATCGTCACACGGCAACCGATAAGTTGGCCAGCCACCTTGAGCCTCTTCTGCGGCTGGAACCATCGATTCATCGTAGATTTCAATGGGAGGGGTTCCGTAGGTAAAGTGGCCGTCGTCCTGCAAGTCGTCAGGGTAGCGGCCTCCGATCCGGAGAATCGCAACGGGGCGACCGAGGCGATCCGCGACCACCAAAGGGTCTTCGCCTGCAGCAGCTTCAAACCATTCCGTTTGACCTGGTTCCTGGACAACCGGCAGTGCCAGGCTGGGGTCCTCGACATAGATCACCCGCGTGATGAAGGCACCCTGGGCAGCCATGTCGAGTTCTTCGGCGGTCAACTCGATGGGAATGGGAAACCGCAGTGCAAGTCCCGGAGGTGGATAGGTACGATCGATCAGTTCGATCGTCGGATAAACTTCCGCCCCGTCGGCGATCGGTGTGTCGGTAATCCTGAGGCGATATACCGCACCAATCAACATGCCGGTCAGAACATTTTTGGCTACCGGATCGGTAAACTGACCGTCCATGGCCAGTGCAATCCGAGTTCCATCAGGAACTCGGATTTGCACCGACTGGAAACGTCCCAACAACGGTCCTCCACGGCGGAGTCGGAGCTTGCCAATCGCTCCCGGAGGCAAAGCACCAGCGTGGTGCCAATGCCGAGGCGGTTCTTGTGCCAAACCTGGATGGCTTGACATAAGACACACTATCGCTGCTAGTAAAAGCAGCTTGCTCGCGACTCGAACACGGTAAAACACCGTGGCGCCATGGAGTCGGACCGTTGTCATGGATGTTGGTACTTTCCATCTTCTAAGCACAGTCAATCAGCAGCTGTTGCATTACTGACCAAACAACCCGTGCAGGCTGAATGGTGAACGGGTTGTCTCGTCAACCATCACCTTGCGTACGGGCTTGGGGTAATTCAAGCCAGGTCGCTGCTTGACTGAGATCTTCATCTTCTCAACTGGAGGTGGAATTGCCATTCGTGTGCGGTTCTTCATGACGTGTTTCTGAAATCCAGCAGGAGAACCAAGCGGAATATGGGGTGGACCGGGCAGTCCTATGGGAGTACCTGTGATAGGCATTCCATAGTTGGGGAAAACCGCACCAACCCGTTGAGGTGGAATATTCGCCGGTGCAAAACCAGCCGTTGGTACGCCAATCGGCATGTTCCCCATAGCGGCCGCGCCAGTTGGGGGACCGTTCAAAATTTCGGCCGCTCCACCGTTTTCCAATACCGACTGCATGGAGAGTCCATTGGGGATGGGTGTTTCAAGGACCGGTTGTGCGAAATCAGCTTCTCCGTCTCGAAACTGAGCAGGTAAAACTCCACCTTCATCATAGTTGCCTGCAGCCATTTCCAAATCTTTATTACCCATTCGCAGGACTGCCAGGATCGAGCCGCGGCGGTCGGCTTCGGCAATCGGATCTACACCCGGATCGAGTCGCGTGCTGACCAAAGTTTCAACCCCGGCCAGCGCAAGTTCCTGAAATTCGGGATCGGGTAGATAAACAACTTTCGTCACGAAATTACCACTCAGTACCTGGTCAAAATCCTCTTCCGTAAATTGGACAGGAACGGGAGCATGAGAGAGGTAGGCGTCTGTGCGGGGAGTCACTGGAGCAATCTCAAGTGTGGGATAAATGATTGCGCCAGGTCGTCCTGCAATATTGGAAACCTTCAATCGGTAAATGGCCCCTTGTGTGAAGTTCTGTCGACCAGGAATGACCAACGGAACGGAATCAAAGGTATTTCTGCCACTGACATCCCATTGGATCCGAATACCGTCCTCTCCATGGAACGCGATTTGTGAAGTATTCCCACCACCAGGACGACGAGGTCCGGCAACGTAACCGCCCGGTCCGTCGAAACAGCCACCCGGGCCGCATGGGGAACCCTGGTAGTTACATTGACACACGTTACCACCCATTGGCCCACCACCCATTGGTCTACCACCCATTGGCCCACCACCCATTGGGCCACAACCCATTGGGCCACAACCCATTGGGCCACCACCATTCATCATGCCGCCCCCACCTGGTAATCCTCCGCCGCCCATTCCCGTTGGAACTGGAATGACACCTGGGCCTGGGCCACCAACGCCGGGGCCAGGCTCCATCAACCGCGAGGAGGGCGGTAGGTTATAAGCAAGCCGCCCCTGACAGCCGACTGCCGCGAGTATGACAGCAACAGAAAGGCTTAAGATGAAAAACTGAATACGCATTCTCTCACCTCTCCAAATCGATTGGGACGGTTTCAAGCCGGCCACACCCCTTTAAGGGGGCAAAAGCCGGATCTGCTAGCGGTAGTGAATCAAAAAGGTTCAACGAAGTGCCGTGGACGGTTGGCCAACTGGGCAACTACAATCTGCGTCGCGTGACTTTGACGCTAACACGGCACTTAGTCTCCACGATCTATTTGGTCGGGTCCCCCGCGCTTGAATCTTTGATAAAACCGTCAAGAACCTCCTATGAAGAAAACTCACCGCGGTTTTACATTTTGCCTGCTGGCATTGCTGTCGGCGGGAAGTTCTCTTTCCGCTCAGCCGACTGGGACAAATGGCTTTGTCGATTTGGCAGAATTTCCTGCCGCAGGAGCACTGGCGGATGCTGGCGATCAACTGCTGCTTCACATCGTTCAGCAACTCGAAAATCGGCCCAATATTTCGGCCAATGTGCAGCAGCGGGCTTCGCTGAATGGATGGTTGATGGAAGGTGGTGGCCGCTATTTGCAGCAAATCGACACTGGGCGACAAAAGATTCGGGTTCGTTTTGACCTCCGGGCACAAATCGAAGGGCGCCAGGTTCGCCTGTTGCAGGTCTCTGACGGCGACCGCTTGTGGACAGACCAACGTACGCCTCAGGGACACCATGTCACGAGCGTTGATCTCCGCCGCCTACGTCGCAACCTGCAACTCGCTTTTGCCGAACTGCCAGCAGGTCAAGCACGAGGCTTGCCGCTGCAGTTAGAACTCTCAGTTGAACAGGGGGGGCTACCTGCCCTGATTGCCGGATTACGCGAAAACTTTTCTTTTTCACCTCCAGTTTCGTTGTGGCTTGGCCAAACTGAGGTCGAGGGCACTATGGGGTTTTGGAAAATGGAAAAGCTGGCCCACTACCTGAAGCGGTCAGAACATAAAGAATCGACAACCCCTGCGAATACGAGCCCCTGCGGCAGCCCCTGCGAATACGACAGCACCGATTCCCTCCCACCTTCCGGCGAGTGTTTTGCTGGTTGTCGGGGCAGGGGACCAATTTCCCTATATCATCGAGTTTCGGCGCGAGGAGGCCTCGGACAAGTTTTCAGAGAACGGACAAACACCGCTCCAATTACAGTCAAATCCGCTCATGTTGTTGAGATTTTATGAGCGGGACTTCGATACGGTTATCAATCCGGAACAATTTGAGTATGCGCAGGGAATGGATGTCGAAACCATCGATCTGACTGCTGAGCGACTGGAACGACTACATCGTTTGCAACAAAATAATGTGGCCAGTTCATCACCAGTGCCAATTGCACCTACAACTGGTGCGAGAAGATAATCCCAGGTAGGTTAGAGAGTTACAGGGTAGGTTAGAGAGTTACAGGGAAATCTTCTGGACCTGCTCAAACGCCGTCGTTTTTGATTGATAAGACGATCATGACCCGAATTCTCCTCACGTTAGGATTATTGTCGCTGTTGGTGATGGGCGTTACCCTTTGTCTGGGGCTTGCCATTGGGAACCTGTATGCAGAACCGTCCCTGCAGACATTGCGTTTGGCAACGGCCCATCGCTTGGCGGGAACGGCCGCCGCTCTGGTGGTCGTCTTTGTCGAAAGCATCGTCGTCACCTATTTCATCGGGACAAGCCGCTGGTGCCGCGAGGTCGTGCAGACCTACCAACTTGACCCGGCACCTGCCGAAGCCAGCCAAAGACTCAAACGTCGAGCCTTTCCTTTGGCTCTTGCTGGCATGCTCGTGGTTGTGGCTGTTGGCGCTCTGGGGGCCGCTAGCGATCCGGCGACAGGCCGACCAGGCACCCACGATTGGGTAAACATTCACCTGGTAGCTGCCATGGCCGGATTTGCATTCATTGCCTGGACCTACTACATGGCGTGGAATTATATCGCCTCAAATCACGCCATCATCGGGCAGATCGTGGCTGAAGTTGCCCGTGTCCGTCGGGAGCGAGGGCTTGATTTGGGCGAAAACTCGTGACGACTGCCAGTACGGGGACTCTCTCTCTGGTGCCGGTTCTGAAGCCCTAAGCCTCGACGCTTGGCATCGGGGGGATTTCTCAAGGGCGCACGGTTTGCTGCCTCTGCTGGCGCAGGGCCGCGGAAAACTGTAGCGGTTAGGTCCACGTTGACGGTCAAACCTACCCTGCTGATTAAAGCAAGATAACTGCTTCACCGGAAAAAGGGCGATGTGTGGGTATCGGTATCCGATTCACATTCAATGGTTGTGCTCTTTGTGACTAAAGGGCAATTGGCGTGAACCCTGACGAAGAATGGACTCCAAATTCCAAGGACCTGCACAATGAAAACTGCTAGTCACTCTAGAACCGTAATGCTGACCGTTGTCATGGGTATGGTGGTCTTCGTATCAGGTGGTCTTTCCATTTCTCACGCAGGTGAGCCAACGGAAATTGACCTAACAAAGCAGGTATTCGTGGTTCCAGCACCAACCGATCTGCAGCCGATTGCAACTGAAGTAGCCAGTTCTAGTGTCCAATTTCCCAGGTCAGAAATCGAAATTGTGCAGGAGCGGTATTCAAACGGCAAAGTGAAAATTGAAAGAGAAACGACGCTCGATGATAAAGGGAATTACGTCAGCCACGGGACAATGAAAGCTTGGGATGTCGACGGAAAGCTGGTTGTCGAGGGGAATTTCAATATGGGAAAACGGAACGGGAGGTGGACTTGTCAGTACTCTCGTGATACAGCCAAGCATTTGCGACGTCATCCCTACAATCAGTTTAAAGCTCCATTCGTAGCGGAGGTTAATTATGTCGATGGAACATTGCAGTCTGAATGGACAATCTTCGACGCAAACCAGACAAAGTGCAGTTTCGTCTCGCTGGAGGACGGTAAACGGCATGGTCCAGTCATCGACTGGTTGCCGTCAGGTGACGTCTACCGCCAGTCGAATTATGAAGAGGGTTTGCTTGTGGGAAAGGTTTTTCAGCGGGGTCCCCAAGGCGAACTGAATACGGTTGCCGAGTATGTTAACGGTCGTCAGGTCATTACGAAAAAGACAACTTTTCCTAACAAGCGCGACATCAAAACCGAAGCAACTTTCTTGGGTCCGACCTTAATGGCCACGACTCCGGATGATTTCTGGACGGGGCATTTTGCGGAATACGAACCTGTGGGAGGGGAAATAAAACACGGCTCCTGGAAAACCAAGTATCCGAACGGGCAGGCCCAGTTGGAGGGGTATTTTGAACAAGACAAAGAGGATGGCATGTTCATCTGGTGGCACTCCAATGGTCAGAAGGCAGTTCAAGGCAAGTACTGTGACGGCTTGCAACATGGCGAGTGGGTTTGGTGGCATGAGAATGGGCAGAAAGCCACCGTTGGCGGATTCCAGTACGGAGTCCAATCCGGATTGTGGAGAAAGTGGGACCCCAATGGTCGCTTAGAGAAAAAAATGACCTATAAACATGAAAAAATGGAAACTTTAGCGAGGGGTGGACTCGAGGATATGCCAAATCCGGCCGAGTTTCGGCCAGGAGCACCTGAAACCAGGACGGCGGAACTCGAGCCCAGTAACAAGTTTCCTGTTCTGCCCTGGATGACTCGCTAATTGACAGGTCCCAGGAACCGTTGCTTATCAAGAAGACGATTTTTCCGCCCCAGGACAGTTTTCTGTGCTAGGGGCGGCGTCATTTTGGGTAAGAACTGGACACCCGTGACAAGATAAACTAGGTAATTATACTAGAGGCCTGCATATGGCCGGTTCACACTTTCCATCACACTTTCCATCACACTTTCCAACCGTGGTCAGGGGTTCGTCTTTCATGGGCAAAGCGATGTCGATTGCCGGAATGGTCGCGGCCGGCCTGATCGTCTTCGTATTTGCGTTCGATTGGGCGCTGAAGTTTCCATTTGGCCGTGCCCATTGGATGCTGGATGCTGGCTTTCTGACATGCGGTGCCATTTTGGGTTACCTGAGCTGGAACGCCCTGCAAGACAACCGTTGAATTCGGCCTTTAGCGCGCCGCTATCCATGGATCTTGCTGTCACCCAGACATTCCTGGGGCGTGGCTCGCGTTTACCTGCCCGCTGAATGGCTCGTCTGCCTCCTCGCGGCCATTGATGGGCATTGATGGGCATTGGGGCATCGACCGCGATCCCGTGCGTTAGAGGGCAGATTACAGCCAGTCAGGCTGAATCTGGCAGCGGTACCAGGCGTCCATCGCTCAAGCCGCAATCCGAAGGATCGAACGCTGCGGTGTTGCCGCTGGGACCTCCGACAGGCGACGCGCCGCTTCGGCTACGGTCTCGACTTCAATGATGCCGCGACGCCGTAGTGCTGCGATCTGCTGAAGCACCTTAAATGCTGTTTTTTTAGCGGCAGTTCCTTGCTGGGCGATCGCTGGCAAATCCACAAAGAGTTGAAATGTGGCCCCTTCGTTCGCTGCTCGGCGAATGTCTTTCTGCAACTTGTGACCCGCTCGCCAGCCAGACGTCAGGGGGAGTTGGCCTGAAGTTGCAAACTCCCACAGGCCGTAATGGAGCGACTTGGGAACCGTGGTTCGAGTTGGGTTGTGAGCAACTGGCGAGAGTGGCCAAACGGCCGTAACGCCTTGCTTAACGACCAGGTCGATATGGTGATTAAGGCTCACTTCGCGGGGAAGTAGCGTTGTTGTCACGATACCCTTGGACTGTGCCTGACAAACCCTCCGAATGAGTTCCTTGGAAAATCGTGGCCTGCCGGCTTCAATTCCTGACCAACTTGGGTCAGCCAAGATGGCAATCTCATGCTCGCCACCGGCGGCAATTCCCGAAGTGACAATGAGCGAGGTCACTGACGCGTGGACAGGGTCGCCAACTCCCCAAGTGGCGGGCAACTGGGCAGACGCAAGAAACTTCACCAGTTGATCAACCAAGGTTGCTAGCCCTTGATAAGGGGCCAAGCGACATTCAGCCGGTGGCGGTTCTGCGGAAACCGTGATGACCACGCGGCCCACGGACTGTCTCTGCCAGGTCCGAAGTTTGTATCCTGTCATAGGCTTCCTTATGTCAAAAAGGGTCGTCCAGTCGTGTTCTAGGACGCACCGAAGCCGAAGAAGTCGTCGATGTCGACGTCCATTAGAGTAGTTCGGACCGTTGCTTGAGCCCACTGGATGGAAAGGTTTTCAACGGGGCTCAGCGAAAAGGCGGCTAGTTTACCGATTGGGGGAAATATCGGCCCTGAAAACTTCCAGGGCCCGGCGGGCTGCCCTCTTTGGAAAATCTCTCCAGCAGGGCGCGCTAGCCCGAATTGTCCTGCTGGGAGGCTTCAGGTTTGCCGTGAACATGCCCGTTCTGGGTAAGTTGCTCCATTTGGCCAGCCAAGTAGGCGACCGAAAGCCCCAGCAATAATGCCAGGGAGAGTTTTATGCGATCATGTTGGTGGAATTGCAGTTCCGGCAACAGGTCGCTCATGGCAATACAAAGAAACATGCCAGCAGAAAATGCGAGGGCCTGGGCTAACACGGTCTCCGGAATTTTGGCGCTCGCGGTTGCATCTTCAACCATCCAGCCTGTGTAAAAGATGGCAACACCGACCGGTATTGCCAGCGCAAAGAGGCCGTTGACGATGTGCCGCCAAATGGGAGGCCAGCCACCATGAGCCATCAACGTACAGATGGTCATCGAATCAAACGGCTTGTGTAAAAATATCACCATAAAGGTGCCAAATCCGGCAAGAGTGGCTCCGTGACTCACATGTTGAACACTGGCGGCCAATGCGAAGCCCGCCAGTACGCTGTGCACGGTCAGTCCTAGTGCGGCCCCACTCCAGGTGAGATCGTGCGCGTGTTCATGGCTGTCACACCGTTCACTTTCACCCTGTAGCTGGTCATCTCCGGGGATCTCGTGATGATGGTAGCAAAAGAATCGTTCGATGAAAAACATAGCTAGAAAACCAGACAGGACTCCCCACATCAGGTTTGCCGCAATTTGTTCTGGAGGTTTGTTGGGAGTTAGCCCGGAAACTTCGCTAAACGCGTGTGGAATAAGGTGAAATAGCGCAACGCCAAGCATGACCCCAGCCACAAAACTCACGGCGAATTCCATCCGGCGATGGGTCAGTCGCACCCAATTCGGGATCATTCCGCCCAGGATAGATGCCGCTAAAATCAGCAAGCAGTAGTACAGTAGTAGAACTTGTGTCGGCATGGACCAAAATCTGGAAAATTCGCGGCCAACGGGCTGACCTGTCGGAGCAGGACAGCACGGGACGTTCAGGGCAGGGGGGGGGTGGAAACTAAACGCTGGATGCTAGATGCTAGATAAACTTTCTGTCAGTCGCTCGCAACCCATCGATGGCCATAAACCTCCAAAATGCGTGCCTGTATCCAACGTGTTTGCCAAGGACAAGTGACAGTTGCCGGTGAAATTACCGGGCGAATTGATCATGGCCTGGTTGTTTTGCTTGGAGTGGCGCACGACGATGGTGCCAAGCAAGTCCAATGGCTGGCCGAAAAAATCGCGGGGCTGCGAATTTTCGAGGATGACGAGGGTAAACTCAACCGTTCACTGGGGGAGGTGGGGGGTGCCATGCTGGTGGTTAGCCAGTTCACCCTTTACGGTGATTGCCGCAAGGGGCGCAGGCCAAGTTTCGTCGATGCTGCACCACCAGGTTTGGCCGAATCGCTCTATGAACAATTTGTGGCCCGCGTAGTGGAGTTGGGAATTCCTGTGGAAACGGGTCGTTTTCGTGCCCAAATGGACGTGACGCTGACCAACCAAGGGCCGGTCACTATTTGGATCGACACCGCTGAGGTGCGGCTCTAAGAGGTTTGCCTGGTGGAGGCCGACCGGACAGTGGAACCGGACAGTGGAACCGGACAGTGGAAAAGTCCCCCAGCAGGGCAGGCGCTAATGGTTGGCTGCCATTTCGAGAAACAGTTTGTAGCGGCGCTTCATCTCCTCAAGACTGTCGCCACCAAATTTTTCTACAAGCGCTTCGGCAACGGTGAATGCCACAACATTTTCGATGATGACACTGGCGGCAGGAACGGCGCAAACATCACTTCGTTCGTAGGCCGCCTCTTCTTTCTTTCTCGTTTCCAGGTTGATAGATTCCAGCGGTTGAGCCAAGGTGCTGATTGGTTTTTTTGCGGCCCGCACGACCAGTGGCTGACTGTTGGTCATGCCCGCCTCCAAGCCACCTGCATTATTGGTGGGCCGCACAAAACCGAGGTTGGGACCGTTGGCCTGTTGCGGATCGAACTGAATGGGATCGTGGACTTTTGAACCGGGCCTGCGGGCTGCTTCAAATCCCAACCCGATTTCTACTCCCTTGATTGCTTGGACTGCCATGACGGCTTGCGCAATTCTACCATCGAGCTTTCGATCCCACTGAGCATGGGTTCCCAGTCCGAATGGAAGTCCTTCAACACGCACTTCGATAATTCCACCCAGTGTGTCTCCCCTTTTTCCAGTCTCGTCGATCAGTTGCTTGATGGCTTCATCACGTGCGAGATTCAGACTGTACACCTCACTCTGGTCGCGAATAGCCTGTAGTTCTTCCCGTGGTCCATCGACAGGTTCGATTGACTCCCCTCCCAATTCAACGACGTAGCCGAACGCGGTGATTCCGAACTCGGCGAGCAGTTGTTTGGCCAAGGCCCCGGCAGCGACCCGAACGGCTGTTTCTCTCGCGCTTGCCCGCTCCAGTACACCGCGGATGCTGCCCAGGTATTTGACGGCCCCGGTCAAATCCCCATGGCCAGGTCGCGGCCGCGACAGATCGTCCAGGCGGTCAAGTTTGTAGTCCCGGTTGACAACTTCCAGGGCAATTGGACTTCCCAGTGTGACCTCTTTCCAGACCCCTGTACGCACATCGACCTGGTCGGACTCGATCCGCTGGCGACCTCCCCGTCCATAGCCACCCTGGCGACGCTTGAGTTCTACATTGATGGGCTTCAAATCAATGGTCACACCAGCGGGAAAGCCATCGACGATTGTCAACAGCGTTTTGCCGTGCGATTCCCCTGCGGTCCAATATCGTAACATCGAATCCTAGCCGGTCTGCTGGTAAGGCCGCGAAACAATTTGCGGCAAGTTCTAAATCGGTGAACTCTATTATAGGTTACCTGAGCGAAACGGGACGCCGGTCAACCGCTCGTAGGCCTCCATGTACTTTTGCCGAGTTTGGGCGACGATTTCATCTGGCAACTCGGGTGGCGGACTCTTCTTGTCCCAGCCACTTGAAGAGAGCCAATCCCGCACAAACTGCTTGTCAAACGACGGTTGGCCAGTTCCTGGCTGGTAGCTATCGGCCGGCCAGAATCGCGAACTATCGGGAGTCATTACTTCATCGATCAAGATCAGCTCACCGTCAATAAGGCCGAATTCAAACTTCGTGTCGGCAATCAGGATCCCCTGCTTCTGGGCATGTTCGACGCCACGTTGGTAAATGGCAAGGCTCCGTTCGCGGAGTTCTTCAGCCAGTTCCTGCCCAATGCGGCTGACCATCTCCGCAAAAGAGATATTCTCGTCATGGTTGCCAATTTCGGCTTTGGTAGCCGGGGTGAAAATAGGTTCGGGCAACTGCTCGCATTCTCGCAAACCGGCCGGCAGCGGGACATCGCATACCGTTCCCCTCTCCTGGTAATCTTTCCAGCCTGATCCGGCAAGGTAACCGCGGACCACGCACTCGATGGGAACTACCTTGGTTTTGCGGACCAATGCCGCACGACCCCGAAATGAATCGTGGTCGATACTGTCCCAGAGACCCATCTCCTGCAAGCCCATCGCGTCGAGGTCAGCGGTAATCAAGTGATTGGGGGTGGCGAGTTGCTCAAACCAGAAACAGCTGAGTTGAGTGAGAATGCGACCTTTTTCCGGAATTCCAGTCGGCAAAATTACATCGAAGGCACTGATTCGATCGGTCGCGACCAGCAACAGCGTATTGCCCAGGTCATAAATATCTCGAACCTTACCATAACGTACGGGCTGGCTGCCCAACTGCGTCTGGAGAACGGGTGTATGTGTCATGGGAAAAACTAGCTGCCAAGGGGTTCTGGTCGTGGTCACCGAAGTCCCCAGTATGGTGCTTTTTGGGTTTCAACGCTATGGTTGTTTGGGGGACCGTGGCCGATTAGAATCTTAGCACCGTGGGTACCTGGGGCTGCGCACCGTGAGTTTGTTGTAAGTCAAACCATTCGCCGCAAGACGCGTTTCAGGACAAAGCGTGCTAACCTGAATTCTGCATCCAGTAGTGAGCCTCACGAGGTCCTTTCTCCAATGGGATTGATGCGATTGGCTGTGCAGAATCGCAGGTGCATACCACCCGATGGCCTCGGTCGGGTCTGCATCTGTGGTCCCGACGACCTCCATGGCGAGTTGCCTTGGTTCGCAAGCGCCTATTTCAGCAACAATCACCTCGTGATTGAGCGCCTCGAGAATGATTCAGGCTGGATCTACGTTCCCTGGCGCATTGCCGGGCATGGTGAAATGTTGTTGGGCACTGCCACTCTCGCCGAACGCCCGCGCCCCTACCCGTTGGAAGTAGAATTGGCCCGCGGCACGGTCAATCGGTTGCGGAATCAGCTCTTTCAGTGGGAATTTATGGGATTGGAGATCCCAGATTCGTTGTGGCAAATAGTCCAGGAAGCAACCCGACAGTTTTCGCGGGCAGCGACCTCACAGCAAGATCCGGCGGTCGCTGCCGAATATGCGGAAACAGCGATTGCCAGTGCGATCGATGGTATGGACGCATTGGTATCTATCTATTCGGCGCAAGCAATTGCAGTGCGTCGCAGCCAGGCACCTGGCCTTAACACGCTGCTAGGTATTCAGCTAGGCGATCAGATGTCTGATTTGGATTTAGTCAGGCAGTTACCTGCTGCGTTCAATCTGGCAACCGCACGGCTCGGGTGGGCCACGGTGGAATCGAGTGAAGGAACCCACAATTGGAAACACGCTGACGCTCAAATCGAATGGTCCTGTCAGGCTGGCTTGAAGGCTTGTGGGGGACCGCTGCTGGAATTTTCAGATCGTGGTATCCCCGACTGGGCTTACCTCTGGGAGGGAGATTTCGCGAGTCTGCGAGACTTCATGCTTGAACATGTACGGAGGACGGTCCGCCGCTACCGTGGGCGGGTTCACGTTTGGCAAGTTGCCTCCCGGATGTGCTCAGGCGACGTGCTCGCACTTTCACAGGAGCAGCGGTTGCAAATCGTGGCTCAGGCGATTGCCACAATCCGGAAAATGGACATGCAAACCCCTGTCATCATTTCCTTCGATCAACCCTGGGGCGAGTACCTTGCTTCGAAGAAACTCGACCTGGCTCCGTTGCATTTCGCAGATGCTTTAGTGCGGGCCGATCTGGGCCTTTCTGGCTTGGGCCTTGAGATTAACCTGGGTTATCAACCGGGAGGCTCCTCGTTGCGAAACCCACTTGCCTACAGCCAGTTGATAGACCATTGGAGCCATCTTGAGCTGCCGTTGTTGGTTTCGCTTACGCTACCAAGTTCAAGTACCGAAGATCTCCAAGCCAACCCGAAAATTCGTACCTGTGGCGCCAGTAGCGACGAAGATATGACTCCCGAAACTCAAAACGAATGGATTGGTCGCCATCTCCCCATGCTGTTGGGCAAGTCTTCGGTTCAGGCGATCTTGTGGAATCAGCTGAGTGATTGCCAGTCGCACGAGTTTCCACATGGGGGAATCTTTGATGCCAAGAGTCAGCCCAAGCCAGTCTTCGAGACACTCTGCAGCTTGAGGAGTGAGCACTTGTTGTGAGGGCGCTTGTTGTGAGAGTAAGCCCAGCAATCAAGGGGCGGTCGTCACCAAGGCAGGCTTGTCCAGAGCAGGTGCACCGGCAGTCGGTTCACCCAGTACGGCGTCTTCCCGCGAAGCGTGGTTTGGCAAGGCTTTGTCAAGCTGGCACTCTTGGACGACTGCCTCGCAGGCAGGCGACAAACCACATAACCGCAGCGCCCCACCTTGTCGAACCAACCGTTCCTGCAACAAGGCAATTTGCCCCATCATGCCCTCCGGGAAGGATTCGAGTTGTTCCAGGTCTAGCACCAACCGGTAGACGAAGTGCCGCTTGGAAATCGACCACACTTCATCGGCGACGTGAGGTGATTCCGGCACGGCGGGGCGGCTCGGTTGAAGCTTGACAAAAAGCCAATTCGGTCCGCGGTCTACATCCAGGTCAAGACCTTCTGTGACACTTTTCATAACGCCAAGGCTCCGTTGGTAGTGATCAACACGGTGGCACCCTTTCAATCCGGCCAGACACGATCTCCGGCCGCAAATCCAATGGGTATCTTAGGAGGGGACCCTGCAATCAGGCAACTCGGTTTTTTGCCCAGGTCGATCCAATCACGCATCCCCAAAATTGGACCAACCTCGTCGTGAGGGTGCCGCGGACTTGCTGCGCTTCTGGGTAGGTCATAGCCCGATGGCCTGTGGCCTAAAAACTTCACAGCCCGAGGAGGTTACGACCCAAAGATTTCTTGCGCCTGCTGGCGGGCAATCTGGAGGGCCTTGGGGATTTGGGCAGGGAATTTTCCGCCTGCCTGGGCCATGCTCGTCCGTCCGCCACCGCCACCGCCGACGGCCTGGGCCACGGGACGAATCCAATCCCCGGCGCTAGCTCCGCGAGCTTCGAGATCTTTACTGATTCCCGCAATCAGACTTACTTTGTCATCGCCCAACTTGCTAGCCAGCAGAATTGCCGAAGGAGTCACCTTCTGGCGCACTTGATCGACAAGTTGCCGCATTAAATTGGGCTGGACACCGTGCACTTCGGTAATGACCAACGTGACATCACCAACCTGTTCGGAGGATTCCAGTATGGTTTCTGCTGAAAGTGGGCCCGCTGCGTCGCGGTCAGCTAGTTGCTTTGCCATGGTGTCAACTTCGCGTTTCAAGGCAGCAACCCGATCGGGAACTGCCAGCGGGGACACCGAAAGTAGGCGGGCTGCCTCGACCAGAAGCTGTTTGGCCTCCAGTGGCGTGGGGGAGGAATTTGTGGGCGGGGTTTCTGTGGGTGACGAGATCTCTTTTGCGGCGCCGCCTCCGGATAGCTGTTTCTTCAGGTCTCGCTGTCTTTTAAGTAACGCAGAAATCGCGGTTGGAAGGTGATGTGGAAGAGCCTCCAGGACCGTTTGCCGTTTGCGAAAAGGCTGCCGCGATTTGCCGGGCATATTCACGCGCTTTGCGGCCAGTGACTGCTACGATCCGGCGGGTTCCAGCAGATACCCCCTCTTCACTCAGGATTTCGAAATGCTCAATGTGCTCGGTGTTTTCCAGATGGGTTCCCCCGCACAGTTCCTTGCTGAAATCTCCCATCGATACCATGCGAACCGGGTCGGGATATTTCTCGCCGAAGAGCATCGTGGCACCTTGCTCACGTGCATCGGTCAGGGAAAGTGTTTTCCAGAGGATTTTTTCACCCGCCAGGATTCGTTCGTGCACATGCCCCAACACGGCTGTCAGTTGTTCCGAGTTGACCGGAACTAAGTTGGTGAAATCGAATCGCAACCAATCTTCATCGACTTTCGATCCTTGTTGTTGGGCGTGGGCTCCCAGGATGTTTTGCAGGGCGTGATGCAAGACGTGGGTTGCTGAGTGTGCACGGCGAATTCCTGTTCGGCGGTGCGATTCCACGACAGCCTGCAACTTTTGCCCCTCGTGAAGAATGCCTTTGCGAAGATGGCCTAGATGGATGATCAACTCCCCATTCTTTTGCGTGTCGGTTACGTGAAACTCAAATCCTTCACCGGTCAGTGTGCCTGTATCGCCAACCTGGCCACCACTCTCACCGTAGAAAGGAGTCCGGTCGAGTACGACGCGAACCAGATCGGCATGGCCAATTTCTTCCATTTGATCGCAAAGGTGATCATGGGGTGGAACGCCCGCAATAATTCCCAAGACGACCGCTTCTGTTTCACCTGCGTCGTAACCTAAAAACTCACTGGCATGAAACGCCTGTTTGAGAGAGTCGATGGGTCCTCTGGAGCCCATGACCGTGTGTTGCATCTTGCCGGAGACCTCGCCGTGCTCTTGCATGGCCTTCTCATATCCATCCCAGTCGAATGCGAAATTATGCTCAGCGGCGAGCGATTCAAAAAGTTCCGGTGGGACGCCATTGGTTTGGTAGAGTTCGGCAGCAACTTCGCCATCTACGAGCACCCGATCCTTCAGCCGCATTTCCTCAAAGACGCGTTCGATATGGTTTAGCCCATCGTCGATCGTTGCAAGGAAATTCGCCTCTTCATTTTTAATGACACCCGAAACACGCTCGGTTGTATCGCTCAGTTCAGGATATGCTCCACGCATCACTTCGGCGACCTGAGAAACGAGCTGACATAAAAATGGTTCGTCCATTCCCAGTTGGTGACCGTCCAGGACCGCTCGTCGCAACAAGCGTTTTACAATGTACTTTTCCTTGTTTGGCCCAGGGTAGACGTTCTCGTGCACACAGAAAGTACATGCCCGGACGTGATCTGCAATTCTCCGTAACCGCCTGCCATTCTCCGAATCGTAATGGTACTGAATGCCACAAACTTCGGCTCCAGCTTCAACAAGCGGTAACAGGCTGTCGATGTGATAGTTGGTAGGGACTCCTTGAAGGACGGCGGCGGTTCGCTCCAGCCCCATTCCCGTATCAATGTTCTTACTGGGAAGTGTACGGAGATTCTCAGGCGGATCCCCCACACGATTGAATTGCGTAAAGACAAGATTCCAAATCTCAACCGGCTGCCCTGAATCGCCGTGGTAGTAAATTTCGCTACAAGGCCCGCATACACCATCCGGTCCCTGGCTTGGTGCGCTGGCAGGCCAGAAGTTCTCGTCCTCTTCGCATCGTTCAATCCGCGATTGTGCCAAACCAATGTCGCTGGCCCAGATTTCAGCCGCTTCGTGATCGTCCTTGTAGACAGTTACGGTCAATCGGTTGGGATCGATGCCCAGCCACTTTTTATCCGTCAGAAATTCCCAGGCCCACTCGATCGCTTCCCGCTTGAAGTAGTCGCCAAAACTGAAATTTCCCAGCATTTCAAAAAACGTGTGATGATAGGCCGTCCGTCCGACATTCTCGATGTCCCCTGTCCGTAAACACTTCTGGCACGTCGTAGCCCGAGTGAAATCGAGCTTCACTTTCCCCAGGAAATGGTCTTTGAATTGGTTCATCCCAGCCGGGGTAAACAATACAGACGGGTCCCAAGTCGGTACGAGTACGTCGCTGGGGCAGCGCCGGTGTCCCTTGGATTCGTAAAAGGCCAGGTACTTTTCGCGGAGTTCGTCAGTTTTCATGATGGCAGACTAATGGGGTGTTGGAGAGCAAGCCGACGACAAATGATATCGAAAAAATTCCTCCTCTGCGACCGATCTCTTTTGAAAGTGCCAGGGTGGGTGGCCAGCTTGAAATGCTGTGGAAAGGAGGTCAAAAGTTTGCAACCGGTTCACCTATGAGTACAATAGTGGCAGGGCAGGGGGCTGGCGGTTTGCGGTTTTTAGCCCTGTCCTGCTATTTCTTTCCCGGTTTACCCTGCAATCAATTTCTCGACTCCGCTTGCGGTTCTTTGCCGCAGTGCTAACCATTTCTGTTTTTTTGCTGGGTGTTCTCATGAACAGTAAGCGGGTTTTACTTTTGGTGGTGGTAGCCATCTTGGCTGCCGACTGGGCCCCCAGTGCCAAATTGTTGGCGGCGGTAGTAGAGACGCTGTTGATCGAAAATTACCACGATACGCACCATTGTACGGAGGCTTGCTGCCATGGACTGCACAGCGGTGATGGATCTACCGGGACAGCGGTTAGTAGTTTTGTAACCACCGGAACCAAGTGGCCACAAAGTATGTCCGGTGCCCCTGTCACGATCAGTTATAGCTACAACAATTTTTTAGATGGAGGCTTGCTTGATCCCAGTGGAAGTCCTCTATCTCCCAGTTTTCTCCGCAGTTCGGTGGAAGAGGCCTTGGGGCTTTGGGCTAGTGTGTCCCCGCTGCACTTTGTCGAAGTGTTTGACGAAGGTGGTCCTGTCGTGATGGGAAATTATCCGAGTGGGCAATATGGACAGATTCGGTTCCACCACCGATACATCAATGGCCCCGACTCTCCGGCGTGCTTTGAGCCAGGTGCCAATCCGGGCACCTGCGGCGCCAAAGCAAAAGCGCAAGCCTACTTTCCCGGAGGTGGAAACCAGGCGGGCGATGTCTATTACGACCATGGAGATCGGTGGCGAGAGTTTGGGACCCTGACGGAACCGGACGTCTTGGGGGCGACAGTTCATGAACTCGGGCACTCGCTTGGCCTGCACCATACCAGTATCCCCTCGGCGAACATGTATTGGATCTTTCAGCGATCGAGTGGTCTTGGCACGGCGTCCTTGCATTCCGATGACATCGCCGGAATTCAGGCCATCTACGGTGCGGGGGTTGGTTCTGTGACTCCTTTGATCGTCGTTCCGGAATCCTCAACCGGGCTTTTGCTCCTGGTAGCAGCCAGCCTGCTTTCAGGTCTTCGGTTTAAACAGGGTACGGCGGTGCTCCGGCCGTGCCCGTACGTACCGTGAGTTCCCCAGCAGGCAAGCTCACTACCCAATTAGAGGCCCCAATGGATGAACCTCCCAAAACGGGCGTTCAACTACCAGCGGGTCCGTTTCTCAGCGGTGGGTGAGAGCGGGAGCATTGTTCGAGAGCATTTTTCTGTTTAAGCGTGCGCGGTCGATGGGGATTCCAGCCCTGGTTGTTGTTGGCTGGAGGGCTTTAGAGATGACCAGGCTTCCGGATGAGCCCGGCAACGGCCTCCCTTAACGGGGCTGGGCGTTGGGCGGTCGTTGGCCAAATGGCCGGTAGATTTTCCGGGCCGAATCGTACAGCATGTTTTGAGAAGGCGGCTGGCTTGCAGGAGAAGATGCTGTCGGTGGCGGCTGAAAGTAATTTGCACCTTGTCGAAAAGCGTTTTCGGTCCGTCGGTAAGCACCCTCGGCAGCTTGCTGCAGGCTTTGGCCATAACTGCCGGATGGACCAGGTGTGGTATCCCGGATGCCTGAGTTTTGTGGCGAGGTCGTTCCCGTCCACTGCCCTGGGGTCACATTGAACGGAGTTTGTTGGGGTGTTGGGTTGGCTGTGGAAGATGGCTGACTCCACCAGTCTCGAAGTTGTTGGTAGGTATTGGCAAGGGTTGGCGTGGGATGACCGCTTTGTTTCAAGACTGCAGTTTCGCTGCAAATAAGGGCTATCACCACGCACAGTTTTGCGTAGGTTGAGAAATTCGAATAGGTGTCTTTGCTCCAAAACTTGATTGCCGTACCAAATGACTTTTTGACGCGCAAGCGGCCACGTTTCACCTCGAAGCTGTAGATTTCATCAAGCAAAAGATGAGACATGACTCCCAGAAAGACTCCGCCCGCTTTGAAGTAACGGAGATTGACGTTGTCACCTCCAGCCACCAGAAAAGCCATTCCAGCGAAAATCAGCGCAGCCGGAACACTGTGAAACATGCCGCGATGTGACGTTCGGTGGGCAATCATCTTCGTTGCACCAAACCGTACCAGGAAATACAACGCAGCCCCAATCAAGATCATTTGATCATGGGTTACATGGAGTTTCTCCAGCCGTTCTCGCAACAGGGCGGGGACAACCGCCGCTGCAAAGGCCATCGATTCGCGAAGCGGTATTCCTGTGTCGCTATCCAGATCAGGCAGCATACCACTAATGCCGCACATTCCACCTGCAACCAGCGCCGAGTCAAGCGGCACACCCATCGCATAACCGGCTGCCGTGTAGCCACAGCCGAGCATGGAACTAAACGTAACGTGCGTGCGAAAGTTAGCCATAATTTCAAGGTCCGTCAGTCGCTATCTTTTGTGGATTGCTCTCAACTGTAGAAAACTGGTGGTGGCCTTGCCAAGGCCATCCCAGCCAGAACGGAATGCTAGCAGGCGTCGCCAGGGTTGTGGACAATCGGTCATTCTCATGGGGCTGCAAGCACAATTTTCCATTTACCAATAGGGAGACTGTGCCGCAAACGGGTACGCTGTAGCTTCTGTTGGCGGCAGCCACCCTGTAGCCGGTTACGAGTGCCCTTCGTCAGCCGGGATCGCGCAGCTATACTCTGCCACTTGCAAATCGCGCTTTGTTGCTTCGGTCTCTCACATGGAACCCAGCCATGGAATCGTATGACCTGTTTATGGTTTTAGTGCTTGCCGCACTTACCCTGTTTGGTTTTTGGAAGGGATTTGCCTGGCAAATTGCCTGGATCACATCGATCGTTGTCAGTTATTATGTCGGACTTCGATTCAGTCCCGAATTGGCCCCCAAGCTGGGCGGTTCCACACCGCTGGCGATGCTCGTTATTTTTATTGGTTGTGGTGCGGCGATTTGGATTGTGTTTCGGTTCGTTTCCAACTTTATTGACAAGTTAAAACTGAACGCATTTGACCACCAGTTGGGTGCGCTGCTCGGTTTTGGCCGGGGTGTCTTGTGGTGCATTTTGATTACGTTCTTTGCGATGTGGCTTCCGTGGCTGAGCCATGTCCAGAAAGAGAACATCATCGCCTCGCATTCCGGGCAATATATCGTCCTGCTACTGGATGAAGCAGATTCGATTTTGCCGACAGGTGTCCATAGTACGATTGATCCGTATATTCAGCGCGTGCGGCAAGAACTAAAACCAGGCAAGCAGCCGGCGTCCACACCCCAGATTCAGCCGTCGGACCTCCGTAAATACTTCCAGGGACAGGGGGGGCAGGCAATCCAGCCCCCGCCTCAGGTGACTCCGCAAGAGGCTCCGTTTGCGACTCAGGACGACCCGCCACGAGCTTTCCCAGGGCTTCCGCACTCGGTCGGTCAGCCGGTTCCCAGGCAAGCGTATTGACCCGCCCAATGGCCAGCTTCTCCCGCATCGCAAGGGGACGAAAATAAGCCAGCCTAAGCACCTTGAAGGTTTGCCATGCCAAAGTGGCGAGTGCCTGAGGGGACGAAGCCTCGGCCCTCTGGGCGTCTCCAAATCGTCAACGGCGCTTGCAGGCAGCTCAGAGGGTACAGGGGCAAAATTTGGCTAAAACCGCAGAAATCAGGGGTCTAAAACGAACATAACAGAGATTATCGGACGTTGGGCCCTTGGTTTTCCAAAAGGCGTTTTTCCTGTTTTTAAGCCAGTTTCTTGTCACTTGGCCGCCTGCGAGCGGCAGCCTCCCCTGGCCATAAGGGGCTGGGAACTGCCCGGCGAAGTTGATTCCCAAAGTGGCACGGCCAACGGCCAGACGAACCGTTTGCCGACCAGGCAGGCCGAGCAACTTCACGGCCCATCGTGCTCAGGGGGGGAATCCAATTCGCTCGTGGAGGGCTCTTTAGAAACGTCCAGAAATTTTCCGATGTGGCGGAACTTTTCGTAACGTGCAGCCAGCAGTTCATCGACCGGTTGATGGACCAGGTCTCGAAGGGTCTTCACGAAGTACATCTTCAGGCGGGCCGCCATTTGATGGTGGTCACGATGAGCCGCTCCGAGAGGCTCATCAATCACGTCATCAACCGCACTGAGTTCCTTGAGGTGCTTGGCAGTGCACTTGAGTGCCCGTGCGGCGTCTTTCGCGTAGTCGTGACTTTTCCAGAGAATTCCAGCGCAGCCTTCGGGGCTGATTACCGAATAGTACGCAAACTCAAGTACGGCGACTCGGTCACCGACTCCAATGCCAAGCGCTCCACCGGAACCACCTTCACCGATAACCACACAGATGATCGGGGTCCTCAATTGGGACATTTCGAACATGTTTTCGGCGATTACCTGCGCTTGGCCACGTTCTTCGGCGCCGATACCTGGATAGGCGCCAGGTGTATCGATCATGCAAAGAATGGGCATTCCGTACTTGGCGGCCAGTCTCATTTTCGACAGGGCTTTGCGATAACCTTCTGGATGAGCACAGCCAAAGTAGCAATCATTACGTTCTTTGAGGGTTTTGCCTTTGTGGTGCCCTACCACCAGGACTTTGTATTGATCGAGTTTTGCAAATCCAGTTCGGAGCGCCCGATCGTCTCCAAAGAATTTGTCGCCATGTAACTCGACAAACTCATCAAAGACCAGGTCAAGGTAATCGGTCAGCATGGGCCGATCGGGGTGTCTTGCTACGCGAACGGTTTCCCAGGGATCAAGCTCGCTGTAGATCTGCTTTGTGGTCGAAGCAAGTTCGCGTTTGAGCTTGCGAACGAGTTCATGATCATCCGGGCTCTTGTCGGTACGGGGTTCGATTTCACGAATTCGCTTTTCGAGTTCGTGAAGCGGCTTTTCGAATTCAAGCTGATACGATGTAGTTGCCATAGTTTTAAGTGATAGTCCACTATCGCCAGGAACTATTTTAATCCTCTCCTTCTTGACTGGAATTATTATCTAATGTTTCAGGAGGGTTGTAAAAAAGTTTTTGCGAGCGAATTCCCATTTGTACGTCTTTCATGCTGGTCGGACGGTCTTTGGGATCCTTGGCCATGAGCCTTTGCACGTACGCGGCAAACTCCGGCTTGACATTTTTATCCGTAACCGTAAGTGGCCGCGGTTTTGTACGCAAGTGACGTTGCAGCAATTCTGCCGGAGAATTGGCGGTGAAAGGCGGCTTTCCGCTGATTAATTCGTGAATCATACACCCCAGGCCGTAGACATCGGTTTGAACGTCGACGACTTCTCCTCGGATCTGCTCCGGCGACATGTAGC
Source organism: Lacipirellulaceae bacterium (assembly GCA_965243695.1). Lineage (GTDB taxonomy): Bacteria > Planctomycetota > Planctomycetia > Pirellulales > Lacipirellulaceae > JAKVCB01. The sequence continues at coordinate 132,750 of CBDEWC010000037.1, forward strand.
TATAGGTGCCCTGCACTTTTGACTTGAACCGGAGTAACTTGGATAGCGCACCTGGCTTCTTGTGACACAAATTGAAATCGATCAATTTAATATCGGTATTTTCACCCAGCAGGAAGTTGTCGGGCTTGACGTCCCGATGGATCCAACCCGCCTCATGCAGGTGTGCAAGTCCTGCTGCTGCGTTGACAATGATCTCTTTCACATTGGGGTGCAGCTTGCGATATCCCGCGTTTATATGTTGCTTTAAGTTAGGGACTTTGTAGAGTTCCAGGAGCAGGTAGGCGCCATTGGAAGTGGTATTGAATTCATAGGTTTCAATGACCGATGGGTGGTTGATGTTCTTACCGACAGCATTCTCATGCTTCAATTCTTCGACAGCCTGACGGGTATACTTATTTCCAGGAGGCAGCCACTTCATGGCGTAGGGCGTGTTCTCCGATATCGACCGAACCGTCCAAATCTCGTACACGCTTCCAGCGCGGATAAGATGGAACAAGCGATAGGTACCGACAAGTTTTTCGCTTGTTGCCATAGGGGACCTTCGATCGAAGTTAAGTCGTAATATTCAATTCTAATACCGAACAAAAATTCAGGAAAGTGCGTGTTTGCGGCTTAACCGTTGATAAAGCTCATGGATTTGGGAGGTCATCCGCTGGTGGTCAAATCGTTTCGTGCAGAGTTGGCTTCCAGCCTGGGCCAATTGACGCCGCAGTTTGTCCGAATGGGCCAGTTCGTAAATCCGCTCTGCTAGCGTATTAATGTCGCCGGGCTGGACGAGGAAGCCGGTCTCACGTTCGAGGACAACCTCGCGGGCGCCGTCAATGTCGTAGCTGATCACAGGTCGCCCTGCTAACAATGCTTGCGGCAGAACGCGAGCCAGTCCCTCACGTAAACTTGTGTGAACAACCAGGTCGGTTGCCGCAAGCAGTTGAGGGATTCGCTGTGGAGGGACCAGGCCGGTCAGCCGTACACGATCGGCTAGTCCCGCCGTCATGATTTGTTGTTCCAAGGCTGGACGCAAGATGCCATCCCCCACCAGCAGCACCCGAAGTTGGGGCATCCGCCTGGCGGCTTTCGCGACAGCAGCGATGAAATCCTGATGGCCCTTCAAGTGAAACAGGCGGGCAAATTTTCCGACAACCACATCGTCGTCAGTAAACCCAAGTTCATCTCGAACTCGTTGACGCTGCTTGTTGGCTTGCAGGAAGGATTCTACTTCCATCCCACTATAGATGGTCGTAAATTTTTCTCGGGGAGCAACTTTTGCTGCCACAAGCTGGTCGGTCATCGCGTCTGCCACACTAATGATTGCATGGCATCGGGCAGCTGCGCTCCGTTCGCATTGGCGAAAAAATATTCTTGCGGGTCGCGATTGGTAGCGGTGGAAGGGGGCGCCGTGAACGGTGTGCACAATAACACCAACGTTTGCACGGTAAGCTGCCAGTCGTCCCAACAGGCCAGCCTTGCCGCTGTGGGTATGAACTACGTCAGGATGATAGGCCCGCAGGATACGAGCGATCGCACTGTAGCTCTGCCAATCTCGCATTGGGTGAATAGGCCGCTTTAAGGCAGGGATGATTTTCAGGGGCACCCCCCTGCCCCGCGCATCGGCTTCCAGGCTTCCCTCTGGGCCAAGTCCCGGCCCACTCACCAGGAGAACATCATCCTGATATTCATTTCGCAAGTCTTGACAATTGAGGATCGTATTTTCTTGAGCGCCACCAACGATCAGCCGTGTAATGATGTGCAGGACGCGCATGAGGGGACCGGTTGCAATTGGGATCGTGGTTACCGTGAACTCTAGTATTGGACGCGTACCAGGAACAGGCCGTGCGGCGGTGCTGTTTGACCTGCGCGGCACCGGTCGCGAGCCGCCAGCACCTCGGCAGCCCATTCCGGGGGTCGGTTGCCGAGCCCGATTGGCACTAAAGTACCCACGATAGAACGTACCATGTTGTACAAAAAGCCATCTCCCTCAACTTCGATGGTAATCTGGTCACTCTGTGGGGCGGATTCACGGGTGACATCGAGTCGAAACAGGGTGCGGACAGGATCGGGGCGAGGCGACCCACTGGATTCGAAGCTGGAAAAATCGTGCCGTCCCACCAACGTCTGGCCAGCCCGATGCATGGTCTCTGCGTCAAGCGGCTGGGGAACATGCCACATGAACTGGCGATCGAAAACGGTAGGAATCCGGCTATTGTGAATCTGGTAGCGATACAGTTTGCTAATTGCGTCGTGAGTGGCATGAAATTGGGGTGGCGCATCGTCGATCGCTATTACGGCTACGTCGTCTGGCAGTTTGGCATTCAGCGCCCGCCTCAAGTCGTAGTTGGACAGCAGACTGGTGGTGCCCACGGCAGCAACTTGCCCAATCGCATGAACTCCAGCATCAGTTCGGCCGGCAACGGTCACTCGGACGGTTTCCTGCGTAATCGATTGCCAGACAGTCTCAAGTACTCCCTGGACGGTCGACTCCTGGGGTTGTACTTGCCAACCCGCATAGCGTCCTCCATCGTAGGTAACCGTAAGTTTAAGCCAACGCATTAAAGGACGGTTTACCCTGCTGCTACGGCTTTATCCACGAGTAACTCAGCAATTTGGACAGCATTGGTTGCTGCTCCCTTGCGGAGGTTGTCACTCACGCACCAAAACGCAAGACCATTTTCGCTGGATAAGTCTTCACGAATGCGGCCAATAAATACCGCGTCATCGCCATCGCAGTCTTTTGGCATGGGATACTGGCCCGATTCAAGATCATCGATCACTTTAATTCCGGGGGTTGCCGCAAACAGTTCCCGCGCGGCGGCAACGGAGATCTTCTTTTCCGTTTCCACGAGCATGCTTTCGCTGTGGCAATTCACCACCGGAGCACGGACACATGTGGGGCAAACACGTATCGATTCATCTGCGAAAATCTTCTGCGTTTCGTACACCATTTTCATTTCTTCGGAGGTGTAGCCTGCATGTTTAGAAGATCCGATCTGCGGTATCAGATTAAAAGCAATCGGATGAGCAAACGCCTGGTATTGATAATTTTTTCCTTCCAGGGCAGCGCGGGTTCCTTCCTGAAGGTCTTGTTCACCCGAAACTCCTGCTCCACTGGTGGCCTGGTAGGTACTCACGACAACGCGGCGAATTTGACCCGCATCGTGCAAGGGCTTCATGGCGAGGACCATTTGAGTCGTTGAGCAATTTGGACTCGCTATGATTCCCTGATGCGAGAGTGCGGCCTGTGGATTGACCTCTGGCACCACCAAGGGAACTTTTGGATCCATCCGCCAATATCCGCTTTCGTCAACAACCACGCAGTTGTGTTCGACGGCCCAGGGGGCGAATTCCGCTGCGACAGGATCAGGAGTGCTCCCAATGACAAGGTCGATGTCGTTGAACGCCTCGGGACGCAATAATTCAACGGTGTGTTGTTCTCCTGCGAACTCGATGGTGGAGCCGGCTGAGCGTTCGGAAGCCAGAAACGTGATCTTCTTATGGGGAAATTGCCGCTCTTGCAGTAGTTTTCGAATAATCCTTCCCACGGCGCCGGTGGCGCCTGCAATAGCTATCGAATCAAACACAATCGCAAATCTCCACAAATAGGGTCTGGAGCCGTGGTGCAACGGGTGGCCTTCGCCGCCCATCGATCGGCCCTGTCAAGAGTGGTCCGGGTGTTGTTGGTTAGATCCTGTAAGTTCGAAACCATTCGCCAGAAGTCAGCGAACTCTAACGGGTCCTATTCTAGCCTCCAGCCCCGCTCTTGGCCACGCTAGTACCGACCAGAGCCAGGGAGATTCGACTGGCAATCGGATTGGCAAACCGCTGAATCGCTGACGGTGAAATAAACGCCAGGTTACCAATCAGCATTACCAGGCCAAAGGTTGCCATTCCCAGGGCAAGGGCAATACCGCCATGTACGAGAACGGCCATTGCCAGGACCCAGGGCCGCGTGTAGCGGTTCCATATAAAGACCGCATAGGTAAGTTCCCAGAAGACCGTCACGTGGGTCATCAGGTTGTAGAGCCAGGTGTGTCTGGCCAGCCACATCATGTCAAGCGACTGGTACTCTAAGTTGGCTACGCTCATCCATACTGCTTCTCCGTCCCACCAGGCGGGTCCCTGGAGTTTTCCCAGCCCAGAGAATAAATAGATAATACACATATGCAATTGAATGAGACGTATCACCACATTGGCGGCTACGCTCGGGTTGGTCGTTACCGCTTTGCCTCGCCGCATGCGCCACAGCCGATCGATTGAGTATCGCGCCCCACATGGTCCGAGCATCAAATACATAGCTAACATGCAATTGATTTTGTCGAGTCCAAAGTAGGCGCCTGGAGTAATGCGATTTGCATAGGTGACCGCTAGGAGGAATGCCAGGATGGCCATTGTGCGGCTAAAGAGCCCAACCATCAGGCAGAAAAATACAATCAAGGCAAGGATGTGTACCGTCCAAAGCCCGACTGGCGATTCAATGTGAAAAAACAAACTCCAGGCAAAGGTGCGTCCCGCGTGTACTTCACGTATGAGTTCTAGTGGCAGCCATCCGTCGGGTCCAAAAAAAGCGTCCAAGTCCCTGGTCCACACCAGATGGGTGTAGAACAACATGGCCCCTGCCAGCATGCGGATGATCGACAGCGTAGAAGGATCGGTCGGTGTGAACCAAAAACGGTTCCATGCCTGCCACACGGAAGACCAATAATCGCGGGCTGCACCCAGGCCAATGCTCATCGGTAACTCCGGGGACTTGCGGGCACGTGGGCGCCACCGTACGTTGGTTGACGCGTTGCACTGGCGGATTCTGCTTGCGTCAGGTCGCTGGCTTGCTGCACCGTTTGGGAAGTCGTCTCGAACAAACCGTGGTCGTTAGGGTCATCGCCGTTGAGGCTATCTTCCGGCGAAAGGATGTAATGACGATCCCGTCTTAAACGCGCTTCTGTTCCGTCGTGCGCGCGCAATAAATGCCGTGCATAACCGTCGAGTGTTAGTTGTTGAGCCTCCATAGCTTCGCGATTTGGAAAAGGAAGTTCCGCTTGTTCGGCCAACATGAAATAGCGGTGGTATCGCAGTCGAGGCCAATACTCTTTTAAATCCGGAAATTTGCCCGTGGCAATTTGTTTCCGGTGATCGTCAAATACGTCGTAGTAAACCAGGTGTCCCGGTCCAGGTTCGGGCGCAAAAAAATGGTAACCGTGGTTGATGTAAAGTGCGTCAAGGTACCGTTGCATCAGCGAGGGGGCGAAGGGACTTCCCTGAGCCATTTTCGAAACAAGTTGTGAGGTTGGTGGCAACGATAACGGGGCCATAAACACCGCGAAGAGATGCCACAACAACAAGAGGCTGATGAGACTACGTACCACCAGGCCTGGATGGCGCGAATGCTCCGCCGGACGAGAGGGTTGGCCTGGCTGAGAGGCCGGGTTTGCGGGTTGCTTGGGGCGGTTCTTACGCATTGCTTGCTAGCACTGGGGGTGAGGGCCACCCATAGCAAAGGAAAAACCCCCGCACCGGTCAACACCGATGCGAGGGAATAATATTCAAACCGAGTCATCCCCGGCTATTACCTATATTTTGCGAATTTTACGCTACTTGGAAGCCAGGACCCTACCGTCGAGGTTGAACACCAACTCTCGCGATTGTCCACCGACCAGCTTGATGGTGCGCTCGTCGGAGAGCTTCTTCCCATCCCGCTCGACCTCGACCAAGATGGTGTAGTCATTCCACGTCTGGCCGTCAGCCAGATGCCGTGAGGCGAAGTGGCGGACTTTGCCAGTCTGTTTGGTCACGGTACCGGCCAGCGTTACCTTGGCCTCGGCGGGAACCGTCAGTGTCAATTTGGTTTCGGCGTTTGCATCCGTTTCAGCGACAGGTTCTCTTTGGAGGGCCGAGAAAGCAAGGTTTGCCTCACGACCGGCGACAAGTTTAACCACTTTGGTTTCAATGATCGGCTTGCCATCACGATTAAATTCGGCCCGTACGGTGTAGGAGTACGTTTGTCCCCCTCTGAGGCCATGGGATACGTAGTGCCGCTCAACCCCGGTACTCTTGGTCGGTTTGTCGTTGACATAGACCTTGGCGTCTGAGGGCACGGTCACTCGTAGTGAGCCCTTGGAGGCAACGCGGCCATAACGACGACCGTAGCTTGCCGATCCGGGGGCGACCTCCACCTCAACAGCGTCCTCTGGTACCTCATCCTGAATTTCGACGGGGCCCGATTCGTAAATAACGCCTCCGTGACTACCGCAACTGTTGGAGTAAACAGCCTGCCCGCCATACGACCCATGGCTGCCTCGGAAAAAGCGCCGTCCATGCCCACCGTAAGAGCCATGGCTGCCACCAGATCCCCAGCTACCACCAGATCCCCAGCTACCACCAGATCCCCAGCTACCACCAGATCCCCAGCTACCACCAGATCCCCAACTGCCTCCACTCCAGCCTCCGCAAGAGCCGCAACTCCCGCGAGACCCCCAGAACGCCTGGGCGTCGGCTGTAATAGCTACGACTGTGATGGCCATCACAGCGGATAAAACCTGCTGCTTTGAAAACTTCATGCTGTAAACTCCCCTTCCAAAAGTCGTTACGAAGAGCCCCGCGGACTCCCTCCGTTTCTCTAGTCTTACCCAATTAACAACACAATTCAAGACGAATAGGTAGTTTCGGTCGACTTTCGCGGTCTTGCGGAATCTGGGAATCTAGAGGATTCGTTCCGTAGCTAGGAATGGGCTAACGGTTAGGGCAGGTAATTCCGGCAGTACGGCCTCTCTCAATCTCCAGTCAAGCCCTACGAGAACCCGCCGGTGGTTCTTCGAGTTAACTCGCTTCCCCGGACAATTCGATTTGGTCGAAGGCGATTTCCCCGGTGGCACCCAATAAGCCAATCCGGAGAATGGCCTCCCGGGCCTGCAAGGGGACCGCGAGTTGAGCTTTTTCCTGTCTCCAGGCAAAGTTGCCAAAAAAGGGCCCCACCTTTTCGTTGCCGATGGCCTGGCGATTGTGATCGTAGAAAGTCACGATGACCTGAGGCCACTGGTCCCGCTGAAGTCCGTAATGGATATTCTTGCCGCGCACGAAGAAGGAAAGCCGCAACATGCTGATTTTTCTTCCGTCGACGGCAAAACCTTGGAGTGCGCGGCAACCTCGTCCCGGCTGTTCGTTTTGGAATTGAACAAAGCGGGTTCCCGCCGGAGCGGTATCGCGATCTTCAACGATGTTCAGCTGGCGCTGGTAATGCCAGCCGTCTGGGCGGTTGTTGGCCAAACCATTTTCAAAGCTTCCATTGGCGATCCGAGGCCGCATTGGGTCTGGCTGTACGGTTCGTTGCGATTCGGCTGCCCCGGTCATCGGGACGAACAAAGTGGCTCGTAACGCCTCCTGGACCAGTTTTCCATCTTGTTTCTGCAGCAAGTGAAGATTCTGCTGGTAACGCTCTCCGATCGGCACCACCATGCGCCCTCCCTCGGCAAGTTGCTCAACCAGCGGCTTGGGGATGCTCTCTGGTGAGCAAGTGACGATAATTTTGTCAAAAGGGGCGGCTGCGGGCCAACCAGCATAGCCATCTCCGGCCTTCGTGTGCACATTGTCGTAATGCAACCGTTTGAGGTTCCGTGTCGATCTGCGGGCGAGGGAGTCGACAATTTCAATGGTGTACACTTCTTGTGCCAGGTGACTTAACAACGCCGCTTGATAACCAGAGCCTGTGCCGATTTCCAGCACCCGGTCAGTCGGTTGAGGATCAAGCTCTTGCGTCATGTAGGCGACGACAAAGGGAGGAGAGATCGTTTGGCCAGCCCCGATCGGCAGTGCCATATCGAGGTAAGCGTGTTCCCGTTGATTGGTCGGTACAAACTCATGTCGCGGCGTATTTCGGAGTGCACGGAGGACACGGTCATTGGTCACCCCGGCGGCAACGATTTCGTCGGCAACCATGGTTTCGGCCAGCTGCCGCCACTGGCGAAGCGATTGGGCCGTTGCGGCCGTTGGTGTCCCCAGGGTACCAAGAATGAGCGTGGTCAAGACGACAGGCAAATCAATACGCATTGCAGATCCTTTTCGCGGGACAGGTATAATTAAATTATCGCATACCCCGGTGGAGATGAAATGGCTTCTCGGTACCCGACCGTTGAAATGACCCGTCAGGCTTTACGGGCGACGATGCCTGTGGCTAAAAACTGGGCCTATTTTGATCATGCTGCGGTGGCGCCCCTCCCTGCTCCGACTCGGGAGACCCTCACTCAGTGGGCCAATCAGGCCTGTTCTGCCGGAATTACCAACTGGGCGAATTGGGCCAAGCAGGTCGAGCAGGCCCGAAAAGTTGCTGCCCAGTTGATTGGGGCCCAAAGTCGGGAAATTGCGCTCCTGCCCAATACCACAAGTGGCATTGGACTTGTTGCTGAGGGGCTCGATTGGGAGGCGGGCGACCAGGTGATTACCTTGGCAGACGAATTTCCCTCCAATCTCTATCCGTGGCTGAATTTGGCCGACCGGGGGGTCAAAACTCACCGACTCCCTACCGACTTGGGACGCATCGAGCTGGATCAGCTCGCTCAAGCCTGCAACGCCCGAACCAGGCTCATTGCCCTAAGCTGGGTCGGTTATGCGACCGGTTATCGTCAGCCGCTCACAGAAATTGCCGAAATTGCGCATCGTCATGGAGCTTTACTTCTGGTCGACGCAATCCAGGGGATTGGGGCGTTTCCGCTGGATGTATCCGAAGTGCCAATTGACTTTCTGGCCGCCGATGGACACAAGTGGATGCTGGGTCCGGAGGGGGCCGGAATTGCCTACATTCGTCAGTCGCGTCTTGACCGCCTGCGTCCGCTGGGGGTGGGATGGAACAGCGTTGTTCATCCCTTTGATTTTAGCCGCATTGAACTGGACCTAAAACCATCGGCCGGGAGGTACGAAGGGGGCTCGCAGAACATGGCCGGTTTCCTGGCCCTGGGGACCAGCCTGCAAATGCTGCAAGACGCTGGTATCGACCAGATTGCCCTGGCAATCACGGATCTCACCGACTTGGCGTGCGAACAACTGCTCAGATTGGGTGCCCAGCTTTACACCCATCGCCAACCTGAACCGGGGGGGCATGACCCTCGTTCAGGAATCGTCGCTTTTAGAATGCCTGGCCAGGCTCCGGATTTGATTCAACGCCACTGCCGACAGGAGAATGTTGTCCTCTCGTGCCGTGGGGGGTACTTGCGAATTAGTCCTCACGCATACAACAATGTGGAGGATGTGGAGAGGTTAATCACTGCACTTGATTCGTACCGGGGATAACGTTTGTAAGATGTCACGTCGCGCCGTTTACACTGGATCCTTTGACCCCGTTACCCTGGGGCATCTCAATGTCATCGAACGTAGCAGTCGACTGGTTGATCAGTTGGTGGTGGGGGTTGGGATCAACATTGGGAAGGAATCTCTGTTCACTGCTGATGAACGAGTGGAGTTGATTAGCCGCGTAACCGCGCATCTTTCGAACGTAGAAGTGCGCAAGTTTCCCGGGCTTGCCGTTCATTTCGTACGAGATTGTGGGGCGCGGGTGATCATTCGGGGTGTGCGTTCGCTCTCGGATATGGAAGCCGAATTCACAATGACGCTAGCCAATCGCAAACTTGATCCCGATATCGAAACAGTCTTCCTGATGGCTGACGACGAGTTTTCGCACGTTTCCAGTTCGCTCATCAAAGAAATTACGTCTCTGGCTGGTGATCAAGAACTGTCGCGGTTTGTGCCAGCTGGGATTATTTCTGATTTGCGCAATCGCCTGGCACAGTGAGTTCCGTGTTCGGTCGCGTGCTCCATCTTCGAATCGCCCACCCGTCTTTGCCGCGGCTTATCCGACTGCGCGTACGATAAGAATGCAAATCGCAAACAGCCCGACCACTGCCAGGAAGGATTGCAGTCGATCCAGAACGCGCGTTGGTACGGCCTTTGGCGCGACAGTTTGGATTGGCGGTTCTGAAGTTGTGTTGGCGATGGCCCGTCCAGCAGATTTGGTCGTTGAATGCCTCCAGGCAGATGACGCAGCCAAGGTTGCCGTTTCACTTGGGGCGGGCCACGTTGAAGCGAGGTTGGAGTTGTCTGGAGTGTAGGCGTTCCAAGTCGGCTGGTTGGCAGGCTTCTCTTGGGTGGGAGAATCAATGTGCGTTGCGTTCATCGCCGTTGAGGAACGGTTTAGAGGGGGCACGCTCGGAGTGTCCCTCGCTGCGCCAGCAAGTAAGGTCTCTGAGTCTGGCTCGCCAATGTTCGGCGCCAGGGTTGCCAGGAATGATTCAACCCGCCGGCTAAAGCTTCCGATGGTGGTCCCCTGCCCTGCCCCAAACAGAACGCCAGCCAACTCGCCGCGTTGATTGAGGATTGGACCTCCCGAATCCCCCTGTCGTGCCTCGACAGTCAGTTCCACCATTTCTTCCGGATAGTCCGGGCTTGGCGCGTAGTATTGTGTGCAGCGGCCATGCGCAACCCGGTATTGGCCCTGGCCATATCCATGGATCGTGAGCGCATCCCCTGGTCGCGGTGGCTGATCTGCAATCGATACGGGTAGGGCCGCAGGCCGCCACACGACCAGCGCCGCGAGGTCCCAGTCGGGATCGAATTTCAAGGCTCGCGCCTGGGAACGAAACCCGTCTGGAAAGCAGACTTCGACCGGGCTCGTTGCGTCACATACGACGTGCCAGTTCGTGACGACCAATCCGTACTGGGCGCGCACATCGATTAAAGTACCCGTCCCATACGACGTTGCATTATCCTCAGGTGCGATAATTCGAACTACCGAAGGGTGTGGACGCGCCGTCTGCCTGTCAGGCATTTCTTGGGAATTGGACCACGGCTTGAATCGCCACCATGACTGGCGGATTGCGGTTTGGGTTTGCGGTCCTGCCGACTCCAGTCGGGGTAACGACGATTGGCCACACGATTCTTGCAAAAACAGCGGTGTCGAGATCACGAAGAATGCCGTCAGAATCAAAGTGCCTGCGGTTACCCGTCTAGTCAGGCCAGCTGGTTTTTTCAGGTCTGTCAGGTTTTTCCAGTAACAGGGTAAGAGTGGACCGGTCAACTTTTCAGTAGCCCGACCGCGAGACACCACTGCCAACTTCTTGTGGCATGCACTCATGGCTTCCTGAGGTGGAGTGGTAATTCTGGCAGGCTTACCCTGTCCGCTGGTCGTGATGCTTTTTGGAACGCTCATTCTGTACAATCATCTGCAAGAGTCGGTTGCGAACCGTGAGTTTCGATGGAGAAGAAGTGTTCGTTTTCCGCAAGGATGCTGGGCATCGCTCTGGAGGGGGCAAAATCTTCATATTGTCCGATAGCTCATGGTTTTCAGGGCTGCCCAAACCGACAAAAATTGCGCCCGAACAAGCGTTCTTGCCTCCTACACAAAATCGGATTTCTTCGCTTCGACCCAACAAGCCTAGGGCCTTGCGCGATACGAGTTACCCGAACCGGTTCGTTGGGATAAGCCGAAGGAGGCTAATGATCCTCAAAGTTTTCCAGCACACCCCATGTTCGCGCCTGGTGCGAGGCCAGGCATCCGGTTCTCTGCCTGGCGAGCTGCTTGAGCTTGTTGGAAAGCCTGGCATCGGCCTGCCTGCCGGTTGTAGGCCTACTTCGGAGAGGCTGGCTGGCCAGCAGTGATGGCTTTGACGAGGCCCGCTCCAGTGTAAACCTCTGCCACGGCAGCAGGTTCATAACCGGCGCTCCGCAATACATCTGCCGTGAGTGGACTAATTGCCGCAAGTTGGGTTTGCTTTAATTGGCTTCCGTACAAATGAACCATGGCACGGGCGATTGCAGAACTGGTGACCGTAACCCAATCGATCTTGCCTTGGGCCAGCATGTCTGTCACTTCAGGATCAGCGGCGCGAACGTCGCGACTCGTGTAGGTGACAGCTTGCCGCACCTCCACTCCGCCGGAGGTCAACATTTCGGCCAGGACTTCGCGCCCTCGACTTGCGCGAACGAGCAACATCTTTTGACCTGAGGCATTGGGCAGTAAGGCCTCGGCAAGTGTCTCGGCCCGATGGACCTCTGGGCAGAGATCGGCCCGGAGTGCGTAGCTGGCAAGTTGGGCAACGGTGGCTGGTCCAATGGCGGCAATTTGCACGCCCGCAAGTGCGCGGGAATCTTGCCCCAGTTTCTCAACGCGATCGAGGAAGTAGCGAACTCCGTTGCGGCTGGAAAAAACAATCCAGTCGAAGGTACTCAACTGCTGAATCGCCTTGTCGACGCTGCTCCAGTCGTCAGGCGGTGCGATTTCAATGGCTGGCTGGCAAACAATAGCTGCCCCTAGGGCTGCTAAGGAGGCTGTTATTTCACCTGCCTGGTCCGTTGGCCGGGTAACCAGGACCGTTTGGCCGAAGAGTGGCTGCGCCGAAAACCAATTCTGCGTGGGGGCGTGGCGGGCAACTTCCCCCACGATCACAATTGCCGGAGGACGCAAGTTTTCAGCCCACAGGTGTTCGCTAATGTCTCCCAGCGTGCCAGTGAGCGTCGTCTGGTCTGGCAATGAGCACCGGCGGATAATGGCGATGGGAGTCTCAGGAGATTTACCATGTTCAATCAGCGATTGACTCCATTTGGCGGCTGTGGTCACTCCCATGTAAAAGACCAAAGTACCGGGCGTGGTCGCCAATGCCGCGTAGTCGAGTTCCGTATTTTGCTCCTTGCCAGCCTGCTCCTGCCCGGTGACAAAGGTCACGCAGGAGGCGGTATCGCGGTGCGTGATGGGAATCCCTGCATAACTGGATGCCGCACATGCCGCCGAAATTCCGGGCACCACTTCGTAGGGAATGCGGGCCGATTCCAGCATGTCGAGTTCCTCGGCCAGGTGGCCGAAGATTGCCGGATCTCCCCCCTTTAAACGAACGACGAACTTGCCTTTTTGGGCTTCCGCTACAACGCGCTCGTTAATTTCTTCCTGGCTGTAAATTCGACCTTGGCCATGCCGGCCGAGACAAACAAGCTCGACACCCCGAGGCGCGGTCTTGAGCAATTGTGGGCTGGCCAAGTAGTCGTAAAAAACAACATCGGCTGACTGCAGTGCCTCGGCACCACGCAAGGTGAGCAATCCGGGATCGCCGGGCCCGGCACCCACCAAAACAACCTTTCCCGCTGACTCGTTCACGACAAAATCCTGGAGGGGTTTATTCTACAGCAGAAAAATCAATGGTTTTTGCCACTTTGTCACTTTGCCTGTTGCCTGGTTTTGTGGGGCGCCAGCCCGATTTTCCACAAAACCGTATTTGGACGGAAAACTGTCCACTGTTGGAATAGGCCTGCACGAGAGCTGGCGGGCAAGTCCGCTTCGCTCTCGCAACCATTGCTACTGTACTTTCACGGTTAACTTTCGGGTTCTGCCAGCCTACGATACGGCCCTGCCTTCTTCACCACCGTACCTCATTCCGTTGTGAGACAAAAGCCAATCGGTACAATGGAATAGGATAGCACCAATTGTGAATTTCGGGATAATCACCTCCCATGTCGAAAGAACCTCCCAAACCTTCTCCTTTCAACCAGCCTATTTCTCCGGCTGCGCGCCTAAGGTTGCAGGCAGTCTTCGATCGTGCGCAAAAGGCCGTCGAACGGGGAGACTACGAATACGCCAACAACCTGTATACCGACTGCCTGGTGGAAGATCCCGGCAACCTGATCTATCTACAACAGTTCCTGGCGAACCTGGCCAAAAAGCATGGAGAAAATAAAAAGGGATCGCGATTTTCAGGCTTGAAGATCAAGGGGGCTCGCATGTCGATCGGTAAAGCAATCGACAAGGGCCGCTGGGAAAATGTTTTTCGGGCAGGGACCGCTGCGTTGAAACAAAATCCGTGGGATAGTGGGACCCTGATTCTACTGGCCCAGGCATGTGGCAAGTTGGGCTATCAGGAGTGTCAGCTCTATTATTTTCAGTGGGCCCTGGAGGCGGCTCCCGAAGACGTCACCGTCAATCGTGAAGCGGCGGTAGCCCTCGCCGCTATGGGGTATTTTGATCGAGCCATTCGTTGTTGGCAGCGGGTGCTTCGGGCAAAACCAGACGATCGCGACGCCGAAAAAGCCATCGCCCGTCTGAGTGTCGACAAAACAATCCATCAGGGAGGTTATGATCAGGTCGGATCTTCCACCGGCGACCCCGGTGACACCAGCCAGTCTCCCACTGTGGCCAAATTGAGCGCGCGGGCAAACGTAGAGACTGGCCCCAAAGCCGAATCGTTGCCCAGTGACGAGTCTGAAGAAAAACGCCTTTGTGAAGTCATTGAATCCGATCCGGCCGAGATTTCCAATTACCTTGATTTGGCCCAACTTTACAGTCGTAATAATCGGTTTCGTGATACCGAGACGATTCTTACCCGTGCCCTCTCGGCCTCCGGTGGCGCTCTCAAGGTAAGGGAGCACCTCGAGGACGCCCAGTTGCGCCATGTTCGCCAACAGGTCGATATTGCCATTGCCAGGGCTCGCAGCGAGGGGACCCAGCAAGCGGTCGATTTAGCCCGGCGGATGGAGATTCAGGCAAATCAAGTGGAATTGGAGATTTATGCGGCCCGGGTTGAACGTAATCCGACGAATATTTCGCTCCAATACGAACTGGCGCTCCGGCTCAAGCGGAGTGGCAAATACCGGGAAGCTATTTCTGCCTTTCAGGCTGCACGAGAAGATTTGCGGCGAAAAGCCCTTGTGGAGGTCCACTTAGGCGAGTGTTTTCAGCAAATTCGGCAGTTTAAACTGGCTGCAACCAGTTATGAGGCAGCCGTCAACCTGTGTGAAGAGACCGACACGGAGACCAAAAAACTGGCTCTCTACCGGGCGGGTGTCTTGGCAACCGAGATGAAGGACATCGACCGGGGGGAAAATCACCTGACCAAGCTGGCAGCCATGGATTTTAGCTATCGAGATGTTGCCAAACGGCTGGACAAACTGGCCTCAATGCGCGATAGTGTGTGATTGGTTCGGTGATGCCTGTTGGCCGTGAGTGCGAGTCACTGCCAGTTATTTCCCCGGGCTGTTGTGGTTTAGTTGGTCTCCTGGAGCTCGCACCCGTCCCATTGTCCCTCGGGTTAAAGACTCAAAATTCTCATGCCAAACAGTAACAGTGCCAAGAAGCGGATGCGTCAGAACGTTACGCGTCGCGATCAAAACCGGTCAATCAAGTCAACCGTGCGTACCCAAATCCGCAAGGTGCGTGCAGCGGTCGCCACCGGTGAAGTTGAAGTCAGTGAAGTTGAGTTTCGCGCCGTGGTCAAGAAACTCGACCGGGCTGCTGCCAGAAATATCATCCACGCCAATGCTGCTGCACGGACGAAGTCGCGACTTTCTAAGGCAATCAAGAATCTCAAGAACGCAGGCGAAGCAGCAAGTACTTAATCGGTGCTGCTCTCAGGGAAATCGCGTAACATCCGGGAGGGTGCTTTTGCGACGGCGACGGTGCCGGTCGGTTTTGCGCGCTGACGAGGAGTGTGCTGTACCAGGGATATGCTCGAGTTGGGCAAACAGGGGTTAGGCAAATCCGGAGTTCCCAGGCACGAGTTCTTTAGATGGGGCCCAAGCTGGAATTGAATCGTCAGGTTTACCAGACGATCTTTTTTGCGTCAAAGACGGGGCCATCCACGCAGGTTCGCTTGTAGTCCCAGGTGCCATCGGGTTGGATAACCTTGGTGACACAACTGAAACAGATTCCAATCCCACAGGCCATGGGAGTTTCCAACGAGACCTGACATGGAACATTGGCTGACGCAGAAATCCCGGCAACGGCCTCCATCATGGCCTCGGGCCCGCAGCAGACCACTCGACACGTTGTAGTTTCTGTTTCGGCAAGACAGCGACCAAGGAGATCGGTAACCAGTCCATGGTGGCCGGCGCTGCCATCGTCGGTGGCAACCCTGACGTCGATGCCGACTGCCCGAAAGTCGTCGAGACCTGCCAGTAGATCAGCCGATCGGGCCCCATAACAAAGGGTCACTTTCTCCGACGGCGCAACCTGCCGTGGTGGCCATCCGTAGTCGCGCTTCTGAAGTTGTTCTCGACCAAGAGCCAGGAAAGGAGTTTGTCCAATACCGCCGGCGACCATGATGAGGTGCTTTGCGTCTGGAAGCACAAAACCATTGCCGAGTGGCCCCCAAATTTCGAGTTGGTCTCCTGCCTCGCAGGCGGCCAGGCAACGCGTCATCTTACCCACCACCAGGTAGACCACATCGAGTCCCACCCGATTACCACGATCGTCGATGATCGTGTCATAAAGGGCCAGGGGGCGGGCCAACAACGGATCGTTACCGGCAGGGAGTCGCACCATCATGAATTGGCCCGGAACGATTTGGCGAGCCGTTTGGGGGGCTTCAAGCCGGATCCGATAAGTGTCGCGGGCCACCTGGACGTTTTCGATCACACTGACCTGCAGTTGGTCGGCATGGTCAGCATAGAACTTCGCATAGAGTGGATTTGAATCGACCTGGGCCATGTTGCCGCAATTCACGATCGCTTTACCTCACGCCTGGATATTTGTTGAATGGTCCGGCGAAGTCCATCCACTTCGTTCTGGCTAAGCTGGCGTACGCCGCTGGGAGGTAGGTCAGCCAAGCGGATGGGCCCGATGGCTACTCGCACGAGCCTTTGGACCTTGTGGCCAACGCGTGCCAGCAGTCGGCGGATCTCCCGGTTGCGTCCTTCATCAAGGACCATCTCCAGGATCGTCGACTTTTTTTTGCGACTCTTGATCTTCACGTGTTTGATTTTTGTGAATCCTTCTGCCAGGTGCATGCCGCGCCTTAGCTGGCCGAGTACTTCTGTATCGGGATGTCCGGCCACCTGCACGTGATAAATTTTTTCGACACCGTGTCGTGGGTGGGTCAGTTGATTCGCCAGTTCCCCATCATTGGTGACAATAATCAAACCTTCACTTGCCATATCGAGTCGACCAACATTGAAAACGCGTGGTGTCCCGGGAGGGAGCAGGTCAATCACTCTTGGGCGGCCAGACGGGTCGCGTGCGGTCGAAACAACGCCCGGCGGTTTGTGAACTGCAAAATAAAGCACCTTGGGCCGTGGCAAGGACTCTCCATCGACCCGGATTTCCTGGGTCGCTAGGAGGACGCGGGTACCGAGTGTGTCAACAACCGTACCATCGACCTCAACGCGTCCTTCCAGAATCAACTGTTCACATTCGCGACGGCTTGCCACTCCAGCAGCTGCGAGTACTTTCTGCAACCGTTCGCCTTCTGGATGAGGCTCAGGCACCGCCACGGGAGAAGTTCGCTGCGCACGCGACTTCCTTTGGGGACGCCGGGGCGCACCACGTTCCGTTTCTTGGCCTCTTTCTCGTCGTTTTGCCACAGTCAAAAAATAGATTCGGGATCAAGGTGGGTAGCGGCGTACTACAAACCAATCTGTAGAGACTCACCACACGCTTCACAATACACCGAAAAGGTATCGTTTGGCTACCTACCGCCAAGGATAACCGGCTCGTGGTGGTGGCGGTACAAAGTTTTGCTCCCGCACAGCTTTCGGAACCGGGGCCTGGTAAGAGAGTGGTCGACCTCCCACAACCGGAGGCCCGAGATCGGGCAACGGGTAGGGATCGTACGTCAGGGCTGCGTATCGCTGATAGCCGATCGGCCCAGGATTGGAAAAATCAGGCCACTGAATCGTACTGGAGCAGCCACCTGCCATGAGCAGGGTTACGCCCAAACCAATCTGAAAAATGGTGGTACGGGGTCTCATGATCCAAGCGGTTGTCGGTGGAAGAGATTCGGTGGAAGAGATTCTGTTTCGCCGCAGCAAAAAAACCGCCATAGGATAGAAAACCAGGCACGCAACCGCCATGCGGACTTTCTGGGGTGCTAGCGGCGATGGTGCTGGCGGGCCCCTGTCTTCTCAAGAGGAGACCAGCCGGAATAGTCCTGATTCAGCCTGCCGGCACATTATGCTGGTTGCTCGGGCCGGCTTGGTGCCCTTCTGGAGGCTCTGGCATTTGCAGACAAATCGACGGGTGGCAACTTAGGGTAGGTACATTTCCAAGAAAACTGCCCTGCCCTGGGGATTTAACAAGGTTGCTCCACATTCTGCCGGAATCAGCAGCGTATCGCCCATTTGAAGTGGCGAGTCCAAGCGATCTCCGGTCACTCCCAATTCCCCCTCGATCACCGCCAGGAGGCGAAACCGCCCATCACCCCCCATGGTGGCCGGCCGGTCCAGTTTCCAGCGATTCAGTACAAACTTATCACAGCCGATGAGTTGCTCGACGCCCGGACGATCTGCTGGCTGTGGCAGTTGAGGTGCGATTGGACCGCGGGAAAAATCAATGGTTTGGAGGGATTGTTCAATATGAAGCTCTCGAGGATGCCCGTTGGCATCGACTCGGTTCCAGTCAAATAGCCGAAATGTCGTATCACTTGCTTGTTGGATTTCGGCCGTCACAAGGCCTTCTCCGAGGGCGTGAACGGTTCCCGCGAGAATCAACAGACAATCTCCCACTGCAGGTTCAAAGGCGTGCAGAGCCTGCTCACACGTGCCTTGCTCGAGGTGTTGCCGAAGTTGCTCGCGATCCACACCTGGCTTCAGGCCAGCGTAGATTTTGCTACCTGGTTCGGCTGCCAGCACAACCCAGGCCTCGGTCTTTCCCAAGTCGGGTGGATCAAGCCTTCGCGCTTGCTCGTCGTTGGGGTGCACTTGAACCGAAAGTCTCTTTTGCGAATCGAGAAACTTAAACAATAAGGGAAATTGTTCTTGTGGGTGGTGGCGTCCGAACAGTTGCACTCCGTAGCGGGTCACGAGTTCCCGCAATGGACATCCTGCCAGTGGCCCCCCAGCAACCACACTTTGATCCTCCCGGTGGTCAACGATTTCCCAACTTTCAGCATAGTTATTCCCATCGGCAAGGGACTTTCCGAGTACGGTCCCAAGTCGCCTCCCACCCCAAAGATACCGACGCAGGATAGGTTCAAACCGCAGAGGATAGAGTTGGTTCATCGTGTTTGCCCTAGTGGACGCCTGGCTGGATTGGCCGTAGCAGAACGCCGTCGCCCGGCTCGCCAGATTATTGTGCCGGTCAGGACCAGGGGCAACTGGTGACTTCAGCGGCCTACCACGCTAAACGGCATCGCTTATTTTCTAAACAGGGTGCTAAACAGGGTGTATTGTTTGAGAATCTTGCCATAGCCACAACCTCACGTTGTCGGCCAGGTGGTCGTTCTATTATCATCAACTGGCAGCGTGTAGAATTGTAGTATGTAGAGAATTATCACAGTATGTAGAATTACAGTATGTAGAATTACAGTATGCCGGCGACTTGAGGATGTTTTTGTCAATTCAGGTCTCAATCGGCAATCACGGCCGGCCAACTGCGGCTTTCGACGGTGTGCCTGGCCCCTGATAAAACTGCTGTCGACCCCTAGGAAACCGCTGGTCACCCCAGCTTTTCAGAGTATCTGCAGCCACGCGAAACCTCAATCAGTCCACTTGTTCCCTACCAATTTGCAGTGCCCGATCAATACGACGAAGATCTGTTTGACAAAACGAAAATGACGTTTGGTGAGCATCTGGACGAGTTGCGCCAGTCGCTCATTAAGTCTGTCGCCGCGCTGGTGTTGGGTACCCTGGTGGGACTGATCTTTGCCCAGCGGTTAGTAATTTTTATCCAAACTCCGCTGGAAGCCGCCTTGGTGGATTACTACAAAGAGCGCGGGGAGGAGCAATATCTTGAGGAACTCAAGCAGCGAAAAGCCAACGGCGAAGAGGTTCCTGAGAACCTGCGGGCCGCGGCAAGGAACTATGGCGAGCGGGAATTAGTGCGTGAAAATCGGCTGATTTCACGGCTTGCACTACAAGCTGCGTTGGATCAGGATCCTGCTGGTGGATCTGCATCCGCTGGGGCAACCAGCACCGATGTCTCTCTTCCGGCCCCGGCCGACCTGCTTCCAATTACTTTGTACTATCGGCTAAGTAAAGAGGATGATCCGCGGCTCAACACGATTGCCTTGAACATGCAGGAGCCGTTTCTGGTCTGGATAAAGGCAGCCCTGGTGTTGGGCATTGTTGTTGCCAGCCCATTTGTTTTTTTCTTCATCTGGGAATTTGTGGCTGCCGGATTATATCCTCATGAACGACGGTACGTGCATGTCTTCCTGCCTTTTAGCTTGGGATTGTTTCTGTTTGGCGCCGGGCTTGCCTTTTTTGTCGTCTTTCAATTCGTGTTGCACTTTCTGCTGGCATTCTACGGCTGGATGGGGATCAATCCGGCACCCCGCATCACCGAGTGGGTCAATTTTGTGCTGATACTCCCGGTGGGATTCGGCATTGGTTTTCAATTGCCACTGGTCATGCTTTTTCTGGAACGAATTGGCATCTTTTCTGTCAAGATCTACCGGCAAAACTGGAGGATTGCTGTGCTGATTATTTCAGTCCTGTCCATGTTGCTGACACCGGCTGACTGGCAAAGCATGATCTTCATGTTTGTTTCGCTGACCGTGCTCTACTTTGGCGGAATCCTTCTCTGCCTGTTTATGCCACGCCGGAAGACCTCCTTTGGCGACGCTATAGAATGAAGCCTTGCCCGCAAAGCAGCCAGGTCTTCTGCTGTCAGTCTGGCTGGGCGCTCAGTAAGTTTTGCCTGCGGCTCAAATCTGATAGTTGGTTTTGGGCTGAAACTCGTTGTGTTCGTCACTTTGAGTTTTGAGTTTTGGCTTTTCCAGTACCACGGTTTTGTGAGGGTCGACACTCTGAGTCAGCCACACACTCGAACCGATCACACTGTCGTGCCCGATGACAGTGTGGCCTCCTAGTACCGTGGCGTTCGCGTAAAGGACAACCCGATCTTCAATCGTCGGGTGTCGCTTCTGGCCGCGAACAAGGTGCCCATTATTATCGGTAAGAAAACTAAGCGCACCGAGAGTAACTCCCTGGTAGATCTTGACATGCTCACCAATTTCGCACGTCTCACCAACGACAACACCGGTACCATGGTCGATAAAAAAGAATCGTCCCACGGTTGCTCCTGGGTGAATATCGATACCCGTTTTACTGTGGGCCCATTCGGACATCATGCGGGGAATGAACGGAATCTCAAGTTGATACAACTCGTGGGCAAGACGAAACACCGTGACAGCTTCCAGGCCTGGATAGCAAAAAATAACTTCGTCGACATTCTTGCATGCCGGATCGCCTTCGTAGGCGGCTTGCACGTCGGTCGCCAGGATTTCCCGAAGTTCTGGTAGTCGTTCCAGAAATAGCAATGTTTTTACCTGGCCAAGCGCTTCAAAGTCTTGGGCAGATTCGCATATGCTGGTGGCCCCTGCCTCATGGCGCAGGGCTCGACCGATCTGGATGGTCAGTTGATCGTGTAGGCGATCGATCAACTCACCCACGTAATACTGAACATTGCCGCGATGGAGTCCCTCTCGGCGCCGGAAACCAGGGTAAATGATTTCCTTGAGTGCGTCGATTACGAGGACAATTTCATCGGAGTTCGGTAGTGGAGAATGGTCCAAATGGTTGATTGTACCCACCGAGTCGTACGTTTCGACAATCTGTTGGGTAATATTTGGAAGACGATCTTTGAGTCGAAAATCGGTAGCCATGTTCGCCAGGTGGGCAGAAGGTTTTCCGGATCAAGTGAATCGCCGGAAAGGAACAAGCAGGCTCTCACGTTGAGAGCTTAGGCGGCGCAAGAAGGTCCCGCCTGGGCGGGACTCGTACAGCCGCACGCGATGCAAAAACGAGTTGCAAATTGAAATGGCATGAACTTCATTGTATGCGTCTTGACCTGTTCAATCAAACAGACCCGTCCAATCAAACAGGGCCCTATCGGTTGTCTCGGCCGAATCGTCCCCAAAGTTTAGCGAGGATCCAGATTTCTGTTGCGGAATCCCTTCGAGGAGGGGCCACTCGTCTCGCCAGTGGTGGCAAGGGCCCTTCAGGAAGTACTCCAAAAAGGTCTGGAAATTCGATGAAGAACGTCTCTGGTCCTAGGGAATCCACCATTGGCCCTGGGGGTTGGGTGCCGATTTTTGCTTGGCGGTAAATTTTCAGAAAAGTTCGCCTTCCTCTGGAAAGGCGTTGGTCTCGATGGGTGCTTGGTTTGTTAGAGGGGACGAACCGCGACCGGAGGACAACTCTTTTTAGACACGGTGCCAGCCAATTTTGACCAGGCGGATAGTTTTGGTTGGCTGATCACGACAGCCCTGGCCATGGTTGTGGGCTTGTCTTTCTGGTAGGGCAAAAATCAACCACGCAAGGAAAGAATTGTGCGTTCGTATTGCCTGATGTCTTCCAGCCACATGCCACCTGGAGGAACATCTGCCTGGAGGCAGTAGTAATCCCACACCGCTCCAAAGGGCAAGGTTTTGAACTCCTCAAGCAAAGCCAGTCGCCCCGTGAAGTCGCCGTTTTGTTCGCAGTCGCGCACCATGTTGGTTGGTTCAAGCATGGCCATCAACAGCGCTTTGATGGTGCAGCGGGTTCCGATGATCCACGCGGCTACTCGGTTGATACTGGCATCAAAGAAATCAAGGCCAAGGTGGACCCGTCCCAGGGTGTCGCCACGAACGAGTTCCTGCATGATGGCCTGTAGCTCATCGGTGAGCGTCACGACGTGGTCGCTATCCCAGCGGATCCCCCGGCTGACATGCAGCAATAGTTGATCAACCCACAGGAGTACGGAAGAGATCTTGTCGGAGATGACTTCAGTAGGATGGAAGTGGCCTGCATCAAGACAGAGTATCGTTTGGCGGCTGATGGCATATCCCAAGTAAAATTCATGGGAACCAACCACGTAACTCTCAGAGCCGAGTCCAAACAGTTTGCATTCAACGGCGTCAAGATTAAATCGCTTGTCGATAGGTTCGGCAAGTACGGTGTCGAGAGACTCGACGAGCCGTTCGCGCGGGCCTTTGCGGTCCACGGTCATGTCTTTCATTCCGTCTGGGATCCAGATGTTGTTAACCGACGGTGAACCTAGTTGCTTCCCAATTGCAGCGCTAATTCGCCGCGAACGGATTCCATGGTCAATCCAGAACTGGCGGATAGCAGGGTCGGGGTGCGCGAGCGTGAAACCATCATCCGACTTGGGGTGCGAAAAAAAAGTGGGATTGAAATCAAGTCCCAAATCGTTCTGTTGGGCCCAATCAATCCAGCCTTGAAAGTGGGCAGGCTCCACTTCGTCGCGGTCGAGAGGGGGGCCACTATTCTCCAAATAACTTGCATGTAAATTAAATCGGTGTTTGCCGGGGATGAGCGAAAAAGCCTTTTCTGCATCGGCGCGCAGCTCATCGGGTGTGGAGGCCTTTCCGGGATAATTGCCCGTCACAGCAATACCACCCGTCAGTTCCTGGCCTGCCCGTTCGAACCCACTGACATCATCTCCCTGCCAGCAGTGTAGGGAGATTGCAACCTTCTGAATTCGTTCAATCGCCTTATCGGTATCAACCCCTAATGCGGCGTACTGCTCCTTGGCCAAAGCATAAGAATTGTGGATGGAGTCGGACATCGTTACCCTCCTTTTGTGCAGTTTCAACCAGGTCTCAAAGAATTTTTGCCACCGTTGGCGGTTGTGAGGTCGGTGCGCAGGTGGCCAGAGGATCCTGGTCCTGGATACCTCTTGTCCCAGTGATGCAAGGGGGCACTTTTCTGGGCCAGCCTTTTTGCCCGCCAGGTGTAAACCGTGGCATGTCAGCAAGTCGATGCGCTGCACCGACGATTCGCAATGTAGGTCAATCGCATCGGCATCGCCAGGGGCCTCCTGTCGTGTTCCGCGCAGTCTGCCAGGCCGCCTCTGTGATCATTGCCTGGGGTCGCTTGCGGGTGAACTTAAGTCGGCAAGCTTGCTCCACGGCAGGCCTACGGCTAATTACTGAAAATGCCAGGCCCGTGCCAGATGTGATTAGGGCCGCGACGGATGTCGTATCCGAACCTCCGGTGGTGACTTCGCACGACTTTCCAACGCTCTGAGGAATGTTGTCCGCACGCACCCGGAACGTCCAGCCAGCACGACCGGTCACCACGATTTGCAACTGGCAAGGCGACTGCACAACACTCCCGGCACCAGGCCAATATTCATGTGCAGGGGCACGATCGATGCGATTGAGCGTGGCTGCACAATCTATCCCGGCAGCAATACCCGTCCACCGCTTGCTGCGACCGATTGGCCGGTCATGTAGCTCGATTCTTCGCTGACCAAAAAGCGAACCACAGCCGCCATTTCTTCCGGTTCTCCGACACGGCCCATCGGTGTGGCGTCGATCATTTTTTGAAAATCTTCGGGTGAAAGACTGCCTCGAGCCATTTCCGTATTAATCAATCCGGGACACAGGCAATTGATGCGAAGGTTCTGCGGAGCCCACGCTTCGCCCAGAGAGCGAACCAATGAAATTACGGCAGCCTTTGAGGCCGAGTAGGGCATTAACATGGGCCGCGCACGAAGTGCTGCAATTGATGAAATCACCACAATACGCCCGAAGCGTCGTTCGATCATCTCGTCTTTGACAGCGTAGACTGCGTTGAACGTGCCATCGAGGTTGATATTCATTGTCCGCTTCCAGGACTCCCACGTCACGTCGTCGGCAGGCTCCAGCAATGCCACACCAGCACAGTGGACCAGAATATCGATGGGTCCCAGTGCGGTGCGGGTAACGTGCACCATCTCGCGGACTTGTTCCGGATCGGAAACATCGCCGGGGGCTAGAATTGCCCGCCCACCAGCCGACTCAATTTGCTGAAGTGTGTCGCGGGCTGATTCTTCGCGTGAAACATAGTTTACAGCTATATTAGCCCCCTCGCTGGCCAGGCGGATAGAAACGGCTCGCCCGATTCCGCGTGATCCACCGGTAATCAAAGCATTTTTTCCCTGGAACACTTGTTGTTCGGGCATTACTCCCCCTTGTTTTGTTCCTGTTTTTGTTCAAATTAGACCGAAGCAGGCCCCTGCGAATGGCTTGCATCTTCATCGTTGGAGTAGGCAAACCAGTAGGTACAGCTTCACCATCCTGAAAACGTCGTTTATCCTGATAACTTTATCAAATTATGCTTCCGGTTGTTGCTATGCAAAAAACATTTGTGGGGATTGGGTTTGGGCCTATTCAAAGTGGTCTTTTTGCGTTGGAGGCCTATCGGTCTAATAATTTTCGGCGGATTGTGGTGGCGGATGTTTTGCCGGAAATGGTGCACCACGTTCGACAAGCGGGCGGTACCTATTGCATTAACGTGGCTGGTTCAGACGGCATTTTCCAAGATGAAGTCTCCGGAATTGAGATTTATAACCCCACCGATTCGGTCGATAAGGTGGCACTCGTTGAGGCAATTGCTGAAGCAGATGAAATTGCGACCGCACTTCCCAGCGTCGATTTCTATCGTCGTGCAGCGCCCAGCCCAGCCTGGCTTATTGCCCAAGGAATCGATTCCCGGCCGAATCGTTCGCCGCCTCAGCGCACTGTCGTTTATGCTGCCGAAAATCACAACGCCGGGGCTGAACTTTTGCGCGGGGCCGTCCTTGAGGAATTGTCGCGATTGGGTGCCGAGCAACTCGATCGCCACGTCCAATTTGTGAACACCGTAATTGGAAAAATGAGTGGTGTGGTCACCGAGGGCCAACAAATTGAAAACGCCAAGCTGGCTCCGTTGGTCGCAGGAATGAACCAGGCTGTCCTCGTGGAGCAATTCAATCGAATTCTTGTGGGGCGCATTGCCTGGGACGATTACCAACGAGGAATTGAGGTCTTTGAAGAAAAAGCAGACCTGAACCCTTTTGAAGAAGCAAAGCTCTACGGCCACAACGCAACTCATGCCCTGATTGGCTATCTGGCTTACCGAGAGGATATCAAGTTGGTATCCGAGGTCCGAGCGACACCACTGTTCGGCATGGCTCGAGAAGCATTTGTCGAGGAATCAGGAAAAGCACTTTGTGAGCGACATGCAGGCGTTGACCCGGTCTTTACTCCGCAAGGATGGCAAGACTATGTCGAAGACTTGCTGGAGAGAATGACCAACCCTTACCTCCACGACAAGGTGGACCGGTTGATTCGCGATCCTGTACGAAAGCTGGGCTGGGACGACCGTTTGATCGGTACGATGCGAATCGCACTGGACCACCAAGTCGCGCCCCGAAAGTTTTCCCTGGGAGCCGCTGCAGCCATCGATTTGCTGCTGGGCGAGCAGCCACAAAAACAACCACTTCAGTTGTTCGAAGAACTCTGGTGTGACTCAGGTAGCACTGCCAGTTCTCGGGAAGTGATTATAAAACATCTCCTTGCAGCCCGCGAAGAATTAGTGTCGTCAAGTTTGCGGTAACATTTCATCCTGGCCAGAGGTGATGAGATAATCTCTGGGCGTTGTTGTAAACCAGGTTCCGTTTTTCCGACTCATCGTTGCACGGTCACTCCAATCCATGTAGGAAAATACCTATGGTCAGGCAAATTCCCAAAATGATGCAAGCCGTACGGCTCCACGGCCCTAGTTTCGACGCAATTCGTGTCGAGGAAGTACCCGTACCGACGCCCAATGATGATCAACTGCTCGTACAGGTGGATGCAGCAGGTGTCTGTTCTTCCAATTTGAAAATTATTGCTCAAGGCAAAGAGCACGCTCTGCTAGGTGGTTGGGATCCGAGCGAGCACCCAATCACCCTGGGGGACGAAGGGTGTGTAACGGTGGTAGCCGCCGGAAGCCATGTGGCTGCCCAGTATCCGGTTGGCCAGCGCTACGCAACACAACCAGCGGTCGACCATCCGCCCGTAAATCACCGGGAGTGTTATCGCAACAATGCCGCAGGAATGCAAAAAGTGGCAGTCGGGTATACCCTGCCTGGCCATCTGGCTGAGTTTATGCTGGTCACTGAAGAAACGTTGGCCGCCGAGTGTCTGCTGCCGGTTGCCTCCGATGAAGTCCCATTTTTCTCGGGCGCGCTCTGTGAACCGCTCTCGTGTGTCATCTCTGCGCAAGATCGCCATGTCCACTTTTCTCAGCAATCTCCGGCAGCTTCGCGGATCCCCGCGCTGGGAATCCGCGCCGGGGGAATCGTCGTTGTCATTGGAGCTGGACCGATGGGGCGACTCCACGCTGAGGCGGCGCTCCGGTTTCGCCCCCGGCATCTTCTGGTTGTCGATGTGGTTGATCAGCGGCTCGATTGGGCTCGGCGCGTGCTCGTGCCTCGTTGTGCGGAAAGCGAGACGCAAATCCATGCGGTCACAGCCGACCGATGTCAAGAAGTTCTCGCCAGGCTCAGTGATGGGCACGGCGCAGATGACGTCATTGTGGCTGTCGGAATTCGAGAAGTACAAAACGATGCCCAGCAGTTGCTTGGCAAGGGAGGTGTGTTGAATCTGTTTGGGGGGTTGAAAAAGGGAAAGCACCTGCTGGATCTTGATAGTATCCGGGTGCACTACCAGGAAACCAAGATCGTCGGGTCCAGTGGCGGTTCGCCGGCTGACGTTGCCGAGGCGCTACGGATGTGTGCTGCCGGGGAGTTGGATCCAGGTCAGCATCTGGCCATGGTTGGCAGCTTGGATCAATTTCCCCAGGCACTCCAACTGGTCAGGGAACAAGTGGTTGATGGAAAAATTGTTCTCTATCCCCAGATTTGCGCCACTCCGTTGGTCGAAGTCGACAGCTGGGACCGGACGGCAGAAAGAGATTTCCTCAAGGCCCACCAGCCTTGAGCTCTCTTGGGTGCCCCAAGGGTGAAGTGATTCAAGACTTATCTTGCCTGGGAGAACTCCACGCAAACCGAACCGGTGTTGTCAGCAAGTTGGTGCCACGCATCGCGACATCGGACATACAGCTTGCCAGATGCCGGCGCTGTAAAGGTTGCGTCTGCTCCCAGGTTGACCGGTGCGGTCAAGCGGTGCGAATGAAAGACGGTACCTATAAGCCTTCCCGATCCATCCGCCATTCCGTTCGCGCTGACGAGTTTTGCGCGACCACCGGTTGACCACTGGCCGACAGATTTGCAGGTGTACTGTTTGCCCGACTCAACCATCAAGCCCGTAGCTTGATACCCTCGTGCGGCCTCGATTCGCCGGCTGATCGGACTGTGCTGTTGGAGGGTCAGGAAGCCTCGGCTCCAATCCCAGTAGCACAGGTCCACTCGGTACCCGACATCAATGTGTTGTAAAAACTGGTCAAACTCAAAAGCGAGTTGGTTACCCACCGGCCCAAACAGGGGGTTAAAGGAGTCTCGCTGTTGGACCAAAAAATGCTCGCCAAGCCGGCGGAAACGGGAGGCATAGTTCGGGTTCTTCAAGAGGAAATAGCAGAGAGCCCAACTCTGTGCGTACGACTGACGCATTTCGTCAAGTGCGGCAGCTGTCACAGGAGTCGAACCCTCAAGGAGTACCGGACGTTTCGGATGGACGCGTTCGGTCACCATTAAATTAAGTGAGGCTGCGGTTGATTCGGTAAAAGGCCCCGCCTGTACAATGTCGTGCAGACTCGTGGCAGGCCGTTTCCGAAGAATCGAGACAAAGTCTGTCGGGCAGCGAACACCAGGTTGGTACCCAACCGCATAGCAGGCAACCGTCGCCATTCCTTCCTTGTACCAGTCGGGCCCCATGGCTCCGAACGACTGGCAACAATAGGCGTGGACGACTTCGTGTTCAGGAACGCCAGTGCCTGTTGAGGCATAAATGGTTGCCTGCAGTTGTTGATTTCCAGAAGCGTGTACCGCTTCGGAAATCGTCGCTCCTCCGATTTTGCCAATCCAAATTCTGGCCAACGGATGCGGAAGGGCATTGGTTGGCCACTTGGCAACGTCTTCCGCAAGGTAACATTCCAATTGACCCCGGAGGGGACGTTTCCACTGAGAAATTGCAAAGTCCAGGGCCGCGTTCATGGCTACCAGTGTTGCCCGGGCTTGGGGCTCGGCAACATCGGTATGGAGTTTGAAGTGTCCCGTTGTGTAAGTAGTAATGGCGACGGTTGGTTGTGAATCTCCGGTCGTCTCCTGGCTGTTGCATTCGGCACACACCAAAGCGACAACCGCAGCGCTGACCGCTACGCGGATAAATCTCCGTTCCATGCCCCTGCTCTTTCTTTCTCGTGTTCCTCTGAAAGCTTTCTCGTGTTCCTCTGAAAGCTCGTGTTCCTCTGAAAAATAGCGTTCCTCAATCGGGTTTCACGATCTGAATATCGATCTTGTCAATCAATAATTCACCGACACCGCCGTACATCGCCAGTGTCAAAACAGCCAGTCTGGCCTGTTGCGGAACAGAAATCGATTTGCCGATTTCTGTCCAATCAAAGGTCCCTGTCCACGGACCCAGCATCGTCTCCTTAATGGGGGCTCGCCCTCGGTTGTAAAAGACAAGTTCAATTCTAGGAGTCTGTTCGTCGGTTTGACCTGGGCGAAGTTGCGTCCCCATCAGGCGAGCATGGAGCCGAATCTTCTGCATATGCCGCCCGTCGACACCGATTGCTTGCAGTGCCTGGGCTCCCTGCCCAGGAGTATCGTTGTGCAAGCGAAGCACTTTTTCTCCATCTAGCGCATTGGGATCGTGTACGACCTGTGCGCGCCGACGGTAATACCAGCCTTGAGGATAGCCCTGGTCATCGGCGACTTCGAAACTGCGATTCACCAACTGGCAATCCGTTGGTTCGTCGGTGTGGTCGCGGAGTTGTTCGGCCTTGCCGGTCATGGGGACAAAAAAAGTGGGTTCCAGAGCCTCGTGTTTCAGCTTGCCATGGACTTTTCGCAGCACAGTCAGTGTTTGCTGATAACGTTTTCCCAAAGGGATGACCATGTGGCCCCCCTCACGCAGTTGCTGGACAAGTGGTGCGGGAATGTTGTCCGGAGAACAAGTTACGATGATCTTGTCGAAGGGAGCATGCTCGGGCCAGCCAAGATAACCGTCGCCAGCTTTGGTCAGCACATTTTCGTAGTCCAATCGTTTTAAAGTTCGGTTTGCCCGGCGAGCGAGCGATTCGACGATTTCAATCGAGTACACTGTTGCCACGATTGGGCTCAGTACGGCAGCCTGGTACCCGCTGCCGGTACCAATCTCAAGCACGCGGTCCGTTGGTTGTGGATCGAGTGCTTCGGTCATGCGAGCTACCACAAATGGGGAGGTAATTGTTTGGCCACCTCCAATCGGTAACGCCATATCGAGATACGCATGTTTCCACTGTGCTTTGGGAAGAAATTCATGGCGTGGCGTAGACCGCATCGACGCACGCACCGCTTTATTCGTGACTCCGTTGCCAATAATCGCCGTTTCGAACATTTGCCGGCGTGCAGCGTCCCAGCGAGCCTGGTTTCTGGTCTGGTTGCGGGCCGGGTTTCTTGGTTGGGCGATTGCCTGCCCGTGCACCCCAAAGAGCGGTGCAACAGAAAAAATACCCAATCCACCCAGAATCACGGCCCGCCGCGCGCAGCCCAAGAATCGATCAGAATGAACGTAACACTTCACAGAAAGCCTCTTCCTAGCGGTCCTGCCCGAACTGTTCCAACAGCAGGCGAACAAGCCCAGTTTAGCAAAGCCTGACGGAGAAGCAAGTCAACGCGATTGCCAACAAGAAAACCAAGCGATTCCTCGATTCCTTAAGAGTGATGCTGGAGAATGTGGTTGGTCATGGTCGCAGTTGTCAGCCCCCTTCTGTAAGTCGGCCGTTGTTTTGCCGGCAGCCAAAGCCTGCGGGGCGGCATGGCGCACAATTCGAGCTGCGTAGTCAAATCCCAGCGGCGCCAACATCACCGCACCACGGAGGGTCGCCGCGGCGAGTCATGCACCGCCAATGCCATTCCCGGACAGAGTCCAATGGGACAAGTCGTCATGGTGGGTTGCCTGGTTCTAGGCTTTTGTCTCATGGCCCGAGTGTCTCACCGGTGCTCAATGCCTCCAGGAGGTTGTATTCGATCCCCCCAAATTGACTAGTGGTTCGGCCATGTTGCCATGTTTTAGGAGGCTTGCACCGAATTGGAAGGACGGTAATGGTCTGCTTGCCAAACCGATTTTCCAAATGCTTGACTCTATTGAACGGGTGCGTACTATTGCCGGTGTAGGGACATCCTGAATGCAGTTCGCAAGGGTATCTTAGGCCAGCTTGAACCATTCAGTCAGGTGCTTGTTCACTTCATCGAAACCTTGTTCACTTCATCAGAACGAAGTCGAGTGCGGGTAAATCGAGCACAGTAAGTTGACTACAGACAGAAAAATCGAGCACATCGAGGTTGCTAACGGAACACAACGGCGGCTGATTTTTTTCTAAGATCCAAGCATCCTTTGAGGTGTGAAGAACTTTAGACGCTGTTTTCTTTTGAGCGCCTTGCCCGGGCAATTGCTGGCCCCTTTGCACGCCCGACCAATCGGGCTTAGTGCCAGCGCCATTAGGTTTTGTCACGCTCTTTTCCGTTCGTCACTACATCTTGAATTTACGAGGCGCTGCTAATTAGAGAAGACAACGATGGCTGGATTCTTTGCCCCCCTCAGACCGCAACTCGCGATCGTGGGGCAAAGCATCCAGACATCGTATTTTTTTTTGCCAGTAGACAGGGGCCATCCCGGCAAATCGCGATCTTGGGTTGCCGTTGGGATGATAGGAGTTACCGAGAGAAAAGCCCGTTTTGCAAAAAAACCAGGAGCGGGTTGGGGAAACATGGCTAATGCAGACAGTTTGCAAGGGAGAAAATCCAGAAGAAGCTAAACGCATTTTGTCGGTGGCCACCAAGTGGCCACTGATTGGAACAGGTTGAACCCATGTTTTATCTTTGGAGGCCATGAACCGATGTTAGACGGGAACAGAAGAACCTTCGCTGCTATTTGTGTGGCAGCATCACTATCTTGTATGATCGTTACTCCGCCGGTGTCAGCTGTGCCGATCGCAATCGAGTTCACCGGGCTCGATATCCAATACGACAGCACTTCACAGCAGATTACCGATGTGGGCTTCAATGGAGATGGTCCTGGCGCACTGACCTCGGTCGTGTTTCAGGCCTTTGGAGAGGAGCCAGTCGTATTCACCAGCGACCTGTCGGCGGATCTTGAAATCAACAACATGAGTCCGATTGCCTCAGGGGGTGGTTCGGCAACTGCTTCGGATGGCCATTTCAACGTGGACTTCGATGGTTGGTTTTTGGAGGTGGACCTGGCAAACGGAATCGATGTCGTTTTCGACGAGATCAATAATTCTTTTGGCTTTGTATTCCTGGCGGGGGTCGGCATGGCAAACGCAGCGTCACTGCCGGGTGGTCTGCAACCGAGCAATCCGATGACAGTCTCGTTTTCAACCCAGGTGTCGTCGCTGGTGGATGACGGTCAGGTCATTGAGTCCTTCGTTGCAGGCGGCACTGGAGAGGTGGTTTCGGATCCTACTCCAGAACCTGCCGCGCTAACGCTAGTGGTATTTGCCTGTGGGTTAGTAAGTGGGTTGGTTCGGCGCCGCAGTTGATGCCAAAAGAGAATTTCCTGCAGCGGACCGGTCGATTGCAGGAAAAGTCGACGAGTGGGAATCCCAGTGGGTTCCCACTCGTTTTTTTTGATATGGATGGGGTGCTACTACCAGCATGGAGTGGCTTGCATCGTGGTGCCTCAAGCCCACTTCGTTCTGGGGGGCTCCGTCAACTCGAATGTCAGCAGAATAGATCTCTATTGTGGACTCTCCTCGGCACGTACCGCCTTGCCGTCGTAACGGTTGGCAAGTTGGCTCAACAGCTTCATCGAAATGTCGTTGGTCAGGAATTTTACGGCCCCATCTCCCATGGCAAAATTAGCTCCAGACGGGTGGTAGCTCCCAAAGCCACCCACGTAAAAAGGTTCTTTGGGATTGCCTCCTTGGAGGCGACAGGCCAACAAGTCCGGGTTCCCTTCCTCGACGGCATTGATTTCTAACCAGGGGGCAAAATTTTTGTCGACTCCCCCCTGGTAGCGTTGGTGACTCAATGCCAGGCCCGCATTCCGCAATGTTCCTGGCGTCCCGGACAGCCAGCCAAGATCGTGCAGCACATCGATACACTTCTCCCCCAAAAAAATCGTGTAAGCGGCTCCATCTTCCAGGTCATCGTAGGAGAGAGCATCATTCAGAAAAAAAACGCCGTTGTTATCCGACGCAATCGGTGCTTCTCGATCGTGGTGACTGGCTGTGTAACTGGAGAGGCCCATCATCAAATTCACCTCGGTAGGACAAATCAATGCCCGGATCGTCAACTGGCGGGTCGTATAGTTGACCGGGGCATAGGCGCTTTTCGACAAATCAAGGTTTTCGTAGGCCTCCTGCTGGTCGATGTGTGGTAACAGCCTCGCGATCCAACTGATATGTTTGCCTTGGGGAAGGTTTTCGATTGGTCCCGTATCATTGACGGTGCCGGGCGGAAATTTTTGCT
Organism: Lacipirellulaceae bacterium; assembly: GCA_965243695.1. Taxonomy (GTDB): domain Bacteria; phylum Planctomycetota; class Planctomycetia; order Pirellulales; family Lacipirellulaceae; genus JAKVCB01. The sequence continues at coordinate 166,024 of CBDEWC010000037.1, forward strand.
CGACCATCTCGTAACTGTGAACCGCGGCAATCAAACGGCGCATTTTATCGGTGCAAAAGGTCAGTCGTTGTGACTCTCGGGAGGATTGTAGGGCTGGCAGGAGTAGTGCCAGAAAAATCCCAATCAAGATGACCACGACGACGACTTCAACAACCGTCCAGCCGCGCGAGGATGGAACAGGCCGGCTGAGGTTTTGTTCGACATCGGGTCGTGGTGAGCGGGCCCCTCTCGGCCGACGGCGCGGGGATCTCCAGTCAAGCAAACGCGGAAGGATAGGCGCAATCTTCATGATGGTCCATGGTGGCAATGCTACGTACCGTCCGGGGTAAAGCAATGGATCGACTCGATTGTACCAAACGAATCTGGGAGTACGACCCTGGTAAGAACCGGGCAGGCCGTCGTTTTGAAACCGGGGCAGCCGCTTCTTTTAGGAAGCGAAAGTAGCCGCCACGCCCAGGGGATCAACGTCGGCGAATCAGGCCGACCAGCGGCAGGAGGCTCGCCAGTAGCAATAGGGCTGTTGGTTCAGGTACGGCTGCTGCCGAACTGCCGGAGAGGCCAAAATTGCTTGCCCATTGGTTGTACTGCGCCAAGCCAATGGTGCCACCTGTCGGGTCGTTTGCAAGTGTTGTTTGGGTACCCACGGCGTCAGCCCAAAGGGTATAGTCCGCCGCATCGACCACTCCATCGTTATTGTAGTCAGCCGTCAAGCCGCCAGACCCGGTGACGATCGTCAGGTTGTCTTCAACGAAGTCCTGAAAAAACGTGGTCGAGATAAACGTGTTACCCAGGCCGAAGCCGGTTGCATCCATCGGGATCGTTCCGGGAGTGCCCGAATCTCCCGGTGCCAGTCGAATCGTATCCCCTCCCTGGGTGACGTTTTTTACGAATCCTTCAATACCCTCGATGCCATTTTCGCCCACGGTCAATTCCAGCCCGACTTCGACAAAATCTCCCGGGTGACCGGTGAGGTTGCCAAAATTTTTCTGGATCGCGTTGCCTTCTCCATCCAGATAGACGAGTGAGTAGTGGTAATCGCTACTTTTGATGGCATATGCCAGTTCATCGCCCGCCGTTCCGTTGGCGATGGAATCGGTGCCGACTGCGATCCAAGATTCGTCGCCTCCGCCGGTGGAGTTATCCATCTGGATACTCACGCGAGCCCCATCGGGTAACGCTTCGCCATAGTCAAAGGCAGCACTTGTGTCACAACAGTCGGAGCTTTGCTGCCCCTGGATACCTTTTCCGGAATTGCCGATGCCGTCCACGACGACGGGACTCAAGGCGCCATTGCCATAGGCGATCGAAAGATCTCCCTGCAGCCAGTTGCCTGATCCGATCGCGGCCGGTTGGCCAACCAGATTTCCCGGATTGTAGCTTTCAAAGTCATCGGTAAGCACCAAAGGTGGATCGGCCGGAGTTGCCGAAACGAAGGTGCCGCCGTTGTTGAATTTAAACAAATCAGCCGTCCCGCCTTCGAGGGTCAAGTCGAGGTGGTACTGTGAACCGCCGTCAGAAACTAGATTCACGGTTTCCACAAGCCCCGTGTGCCGGCTCAGGCGCTCGAGGCTGTTGATGCCGCTGGTTCCGAAGTCAAACTCGAGACGGATTTGCTGACTTGTCTCGGCAGGAGTTCCGTTCGCATCGCTAAGGCCGTTCAGGACCATAAAGTAAGTATCGTCGTCGTGGCCAAAATCTGTAAATGAAGCATCGAGTGGTTTGAAATAGCCCACCAAAACATCTCCTTCCAGGCCGACGTTCGTGCTTCCCAGATTTGTGGCTTGGATATCCGTGATGTAGGGATCCGCAGCGACGTCCCAGTTTGACAAAAAAACTTGCGGGTCCGAATCCACGTCGATGTAGTGCGGCACTTCATTGTACGCCGGTGTGCTGCCGTCCATGTGGCGGCCCGTGACGAATCGCAAGTCGGAACTCACTAATCTCACGAGTGCTGGCCCGAGATTCAGGCTTTGTCGATTGGTTTCAGCCACCTGGTAGAACAAGGGTGTAGGGGTGTTTGTATTTTGTCCATTGAAGAGGACTGGCAGGAGATAGGGAGCTCGCCATTCATAAATAAAGTTGTCCTTAACCTTCATGCCGAACGTCCACAGCGCGAAATCGTTCAAGCGAAGTTCGGACTCGGAAAGAATATAGCCAGGAGCTGGAGGGTAATTGTCGTTCACCCAGCTTTGTGTGAAAAATCCAGCGGGGATTGGCCGGTTACCGGTGCCGTCATTGCCACGCAGCGCGGTTACACGATACTTTTCCAGGGGGCCGTAAAGCTCAGCCGGGCTGCCTCCGGCCAAAGTTCCACCAAACGGATAGGCATGCGAAAAGAGCATGTCCGGTTGAACGTCCGCCATGTAATCACGCAATTGTTCGGCCGTGTTGTGTCTGGGGCCCTGATTGGTGTAGGTGATCACGTCTGGCCAGCTTTGGTGCATGCTGTTGATGCTGTCTTTGAACAATTCCCGGTGGGCCGGCACCTGGATAGGAAGATTCTCGCCGCCGACACCCATGGTCCTTAGCATGGACATGTAGGGAAGTCCCTCTAACTCGACCTCCACTTGTTGTGCGTCGATTCCTGAAGTTGCCCAGGGCAAGCCAGGGGGGGCGGGCATCAGGCTGGCTTCGTAGGGCAGGCCAATGGTGTCGATCGTTGTAAAATTCGACTCGGCCCAGCGGGCCGTATCGAAATAGCCTGTTGACGCCACAGACACCTGGGCTTGTAACTGCAGGCCATGCTCCAGCAGGACGCGGTGTCCGCGGTCCAGTTCCAAGGCGGGGAGCAAGCGAGCCAAGCACCAACCACCAAGCAATCGCAAACCCAAAATCAATACTGCCTTTCTGGTGAAAAAAAGGCATTTCATAATTCCCTTCCGGAGTGCGTGTAGGTTGTCGCCTGGCGCGCGAAAATGCAGCGCCTGCGACTCGGTTAGGCAGCGAAGTTTATTGTAACAGACAACTGCAGTCTGGGGTCCAATGGTGGACTTTCGACCTGTTGCTACTTGGGCGGTGATTTCCGATGGGTTTACCAGCTTTGATGGGCCGCTGCTCATTTTCGGCCAGACCATGGAGGACGATTTCTACCGCTGTTGGGACCTGCGTGTTGTTTTACGCTGGGCTGGAGGAATCCTATCTGGCAAGATCACTTCCGTTAGGGTACGTTGCCCGGGAGCCATGCGGGCGACACTTGCGGTTTAGGGTAGACTATTGAAACTGAACTCGGGGCGATCGGTACCTAATGTCCGAGAATCAAACTCAAGGCCAGTTGAACCAACCAGATCCGGCAAGCTTCTCGCACTCAACCGACTGGGAACAACTCGCTCCGACTCCACGCAAAGTTTCCGGAAGTATTAAGATTCAACTCCGGTTTTGGACTTTCGCCAGATCGGTTGGGGCAGAATTTATAGGTTTGTTAGTCGTTGGTTCGATTTGTATCGTCAGCGGGACAGTCTTCTTCGGGATCGGAAAGTCTTACCATCTTTTCGGCTTAATACCCATTCTTTTCGGGTTGGGGATCATGTTTGCATTGGTGGCTGTGCTGACGGTGCGCGGTAGCCGCAAGATAAAACTCTTGCGGGATGGGCAGCCTGCCCGGGCAACCATCAGCAAAGTGTGGAGCGGTACTCACGGGCGGTACACTTCCTATGCGCAGTTTGTGGAGGAAGGGGAAAGGTTTAAACAGAGTCTCCATCGGAATTCGTACTTATTGTCTTTAATGGGACGCCAAATGAGACGTTGGCGCTGCAAATTACGATTTGACAATGCGGGAAAAACCCAAGAAGTAAAAACTCGATTTGACCTTGGTGCGTGGCTGATGAAACCGGTTGGCGATCCGAATATTTTTGTCTTGCACAATCCGCAAAAAGTGCAAGAACTTGTTGCCGCAGACGCGTTGCCCCCAAACCTTGTGGTCGGTCCGGATGGCCAATGGGCCATGGATCAATCAACGAACCAGCTGGAAATCGTGTCCGCATTTTTTCGATCGTTTCCGCCAGTTCTTGGTACCTACGGTTCCGCCGCGATCGGTTATTCATTGTCCAATAAGGGCATGTTTAATGATGCCGCATCGGCAATACCGCCCTTGCTTGGGGCTGCGGTCGTGCTGTTGTTCACACTCACCCACGCGGTTGTCCCCGTTTTTTTTTACCACAAGTTCTTGAAACTGCAGAGCAATATCTTAAATCTCCACGCCGAGTCGACTTCCAAGCTAGAGCATCCCGGGACGGGGTGGACTCACAGGTTTGCTTCTGGCTTTATTTATTTACACATGGGATTATGGTATGGGGTACCCACAGTTTTATTCGCTTTTATGACTGGTGGGCTCAGTCTTCTGTGGGCAGCAGTGCACATCGCTTTTGCCAGGCGTCCTGCGCGAACGTGGTTGTGTCTGGAATATGGATCGACTTCGATGGCGTTACTGCTGTTTGTGGTCTGTTTTTCTGCGAACCGGCTTATTCCATACGGAATCGTGGTCGTGTTGTTCCAATCGCTGCTGCTGACACTACTCGATTGGAAGGGTCGAGCACTCTGGGTTCCCGGAACGACCACAGCGGTAGGGTAGCCACGGTGTCTCGCCGATTTGAGCACGCATCATCGAACGGTTTCCTTGCACCCGAAAACGGCCAAGTCATTGCATGACGCCAAAAATAACCAGGGGATGCGGACAAGACGGCAAGCTGAGTAATGTTGGTTGCCATGAAACCGCAAAAAAACCAGCTAAGGGCCCTGCCGTTGATGGCAAGCAATCGTCGAAATGCCGTCACAGTGCTCTGGCCGCAGCGGCAAAGGCGGCGACCGTGGTGTCCACGTCCTCGGCCGTGTGCGTGATAGAAACGTAAAACTTGGTGTCGGGGCGAAAAATGCCACGGCTTAGCAATTGCTGGTTGAAGCGGGCCACGAGTGGCTTGTTGTTGGACAGGGAGTCGCGATAGGAGGTCACCGGCTGTTCGGTGATCAATACGTCAAAGACCGGAGGTTCTCCGATGACCTGAGCGGGGATTCCAGCCTCATCGAATGCTGTGCGGAGACCGCTCATGAGTTGCTCTCCGGTCGCGAAGAGTTGGTCGTAGGTGCCCGGCTTGCGCAAAATTTCCAGCGTTGCCAGGCCGGCGGCGGCGGCAATCGGGTTGCCATTTAACGTGCCGATCTGCGGCATGAAACGACCTTCTTCCCGCGCTTGCGGATCGAAATTACGCATCAGCTCTTCGCGTCCTGTGACCACAGCCAGCGGAAAGCCGCCGCTTACCACCTTGCCAAGCGTACAGAGGTCGGGCTCGACCCCGTAGTACTCTTGTGCTCCGCCGTAGGCCAGGCGAAAGCCAGTGACAATCTCGTCAAAGATCAGTGGCACGCCGAACCGTGCGGTGACGTCGCGCAAGGCCTCCAGAAAACCGGGGGCTGGTTTGACCACTCGCTGAAGCGGTTCGACGATGACGCCGCCCAGTTCATCGTGGTGGCGCTCGATGAGGGCTGTGGTTTTGTCGATATCATTGAACGGCGCCACCAGCATCTCGCCTGCAATGCAACCTGGCAACCCGGCCGAATCGGGTTCCGCCGTAGGCAACTCGGCCGTACCGGTGGCAAGCGTGCTCATCAGGGCATAGTCGTTCATGCCGTGATAACCGCCCTCAAATTTGAGGATCTTGTCGCGCCGGCGGGAGGCGCGGGCAGCCCGCATGGCGTACAGCGTTGCTTCGGTCCCGGTGCTGGTAAAGCGGACCTGCTCGGCGCAGGGGACCGCGTCAACGATCTGCTGCGCGAGTGCAATGGCCAGTTCGTGGGTGGCGAAAAAGGTAGTGCCCCCTTCGAGTTGCTTGCGTACTGCAGCCACCACGCGGGGGTGGGCATGCCCACACACCAAGGGGCCTGACCCCAGCAGGTAGTCGATGTACTCATTGCCGCTGACATCCCAGACGTGACTGTTGGCTCCGCGATGCAGAATGGTATCGTCGTAAACGTTACCCACACTACCGCCGGGAAGCAGTTGGTGTGCCTGCGCGACAAGGGCACGGTGTTCTTCACTGAAAGTTCGGTTCGTGGTCAAGTGTTTACTTTCCTGGCAGTGAACGATGGCTTCAGTTCGCCATCTTCGGCACAAAGTTTTCTATCGATGGTCCTGACCATTTTTAGCAGGTTGTTCAGTCAGGCAGGCAACCAAGTCAGGCAGGCAACCAAGTCAGGCAGGCAACCAAGTCAGGCAGGCAACCAAGTCAGGCAGGCCTGTTGACCAACGTACTTGACGGACGAATGGCTGGCCAAGGGGGCCGCCTGGATTCACCAAAGAAAAACGGGTGGGATCCAGCGTCGGTTGCCGTCGATCCATCGTTCCCTTCTAATAATAAGGTGCGTTTGTCCTTTTTGGTATATTTGGTTTGAGGTGATAGGGTCCATGTTGCAGTCCACGTAGGATTCGGGATCCTTTATTTTTTGGTGAGGGCTTTTAAATATGGGCACGTCCGATCGACGCGGCTTTATCAAGCGGACCAGTGCAGGCGTGGCGACTGCGGTAGCGACAACGCTTCCTGCGGTTGCCGGGAGCGAGTCGTCGGCTGGAGATCTACGGATTGGTTTGATCGGTGCGGGTGGGCGAGGTCAGCACGTAGCACAGCTGATGGCCGGGGAGGATGGGGTCCAAATTTCCCACGTTTGCGATCCCGATCAAAAGCGACTGGCCAAGGCGGCGAAGACGTTGGAGATTAACTCAGCCAATGCGGTCACTGACATGCGCCGCATTCTCGACGACCCAACGGTCGACGCGGTCCTCATCGCAACTCCCGACCATTGGCACGCCCCGGCGGCCATCCTCGCATGTGACGCTGGCAAACACGTCTATGTCGAAAAGCCGTGTTCGCACAACATTCGTGAAGGACGATTGCTGGTCGAGGCAGCCCGCCGCAATGGCCGGGTGGTCCAGCATGGCACGCAGGTTCGCAGTACAACCATGATGCAGGAGGCCACGCAATTATTGCACGAGGGGATCATTGGCAACGTGTTGGTTGCGCGGGTCTGGAACGTGCAAAAACGAGGTGGCATTGGCCACGGAAAAAGGGTGCCCGTGCCTCCAGGAATTGATTTTGATTTATGGGTGGGGCCAGCTCCCATGCGGGCCTATCACGACAACCTGCTTCATGGTCACTGGCATTGGTGGACGGACTTTGGAACCGGCGACATGGGCAACGATGGCGTGCATGACCTCGACTATGGTCGCTGGGGCCTGGGGGTAACGACGCACCCCGCAAAGATCAGCGCCGCCGGTGGTAAGTACTTTTTTGACGATGACCAGCAATTTCCCGATACCCAGCAGGTTTGCTTCGAGTATCCCGGGGACGGCAAGCCGGGCAACCAGCGGATGCTGATCTACGAACAGCGTCTTTGGTCGACGAACTATCCTTCCGTCTATAACGTCGACAGCGGCGTAGAGTTTTATGGAACCGACGGGCGGATGTTTTTAAGCCGCCGGGGAAAAATTCAGGTTTTAGAACCAGGCAATAAGCCTGTTCCTGTCTCGGTCAAGCCTGTTGGGCAAGATGACAATGCCCATGTGGCCGACTTTATGGATTCGATTCGGAACGAGCGCCGGCCCAATGCAGATATTGAAATTGGTCACCTGACAGCCAGTCTTGCTCATTTGGGTAACTTGGCCACCCTGCTGGGGCGCAGTCTCCAGTTCGATCCCGTTACCGAGCAGATAGTGGGCGACCCCGAGGCCGACGCACTGGTGAGACGGACCTATCGGGAACATTGGGCCGTTCCCCGGGGAGTGGGCTAAGTGGATTTGTGCCACTGATTGCTTATTGGATGGTTATGGCCCCCAGTGATAAGGCGACACAGGCAGGATTCATACTTGTTTTTTCTTCACTAGTACTTTCATGACAGATGTGAAATCACCATGCCAAAAAGAATCCTGTTATCTTTTGCGACTCTTTTAGGAGTTTTGCCGCTGGTAACCCTTCAGGCCAGGCAGTTGGCCTACGTTGAGACCGTCGAGGCACAGCCATTGATTGCTGCCACCGAGAGGGTGGTCGCGGCACTTGATTACGCCGGTGCGCCACTGGCAAAAGAGGATGCAGAAAACCTGCAGGCGATGATGGCGGGCGCAGATAACAAAACAGTCGTTCGTGGGATCCAGGACGTTTTGGATCGCTACTGCCTGGCGGGGGTTCATATCAACGCCGAAAGCCGGGTGAAAGTGGCGGAGGGCCCGGCACCAAAAATACTTGCCCAACAGGGGTGGCGCACCTTTCTGGTGAAGGTTCACAACGAGGCAGGTATTACCCCCGTTTTGAAGGCCGAAAGTCCCCAGGCACAGCCGGTTTACATGAGGGGAAAGAACCCGCGCCAGCGTCCACTGACCGACGAGCAACTGGTAACTCCTGCCGAGGCGCGCCAGCGGTTCCTGGAACTTGCCATGTTTGACAAGCAGCCGCTCAAACCGAAGTTGTCGGGCCTGGCGCTGGAATACCGAGTGATTCAATTGTTCAGCCGGGACAAGGGGCACCGCGAGGCAGAACTCGCATTCAACGTGGGACAGGGAACCCAGGATATTGGTTTTCGCAACAGTGTGCCTATTTTGTTTCAGTGCGAGCCATCGACCGAGGTTGCCTTGCGGGTACGGGATGTCGACGGGAAGCCTACGACGGCTGCCTTTACGGTGCGCGATGCGTTGGGCCGGGTCTACCCGAACCCTGCCCGCCGTCTTGCCCCCGATTTCTTTTTTCATAGCCAGGTTTATCGGGCAGACGGCGAAACGATTACGTTGCCGCCGGGCAAGTACAACGTGACCATCACCCGTGGTCCCGAATACCTGAGCGAAACCAGAACGTTTGAGGTTGAGTCAGGAAAACCGCATCGCGAGGAATTTCAGCTCAAACGGTGGACCCATCCGGCAGGCCGCCGGTGGTACTCTGGAGATCACCACATCCATGCCGCTGGGTGTGCGCATTACGATAGCCCGACCGAAGGAGTCGGGCCTCCCGACATGATGCGACACATTCTGGGCGAAGATCTTAACGTCGGTTGCGTGTTAACCTGGGGGCCATGCTGGTATTCGCAAAAACAGTTTTTCGAAGGAAAGACGTCGGAGTTATCCCAAGGGAACTACGTCATGCGGTATGACGTGGAAGTGAGCGGGTTTCCCTCCTCCCATGCCGGCCATCTCTGCTTGTTGCGGTTGACCGAAGACGATTACCCGGGCACAACCCTCCTGGAGGAGTGGCCCAGTTGGACGCTTCCTGTTTTGAAGTGGGGGAAAGACCAGGGAGGAGTGGTTGGTTACAGTCACAGTGGCTGGGGGCTTGCGCTTCCCGATTATGATCGTCGCGATACCCAGGCCAACAGGGACGATCGTCGGCGGGTGGACAATGGGCAAGGAGAGGATGCCGACACGCTACCCGATTACGCAATGCCTCCCTTTGACGGGATTGGTGCCAACGAGTTTATTGTCGCGGTGGCTCACGACACGTGTCATTTTATCTCGGCCGTGGATACGCCGGTCATCTGGGAACTCAACATCTGGTACCACACGCTCAACTGTGGGATGCGGTCTCGGATCAGTGGCGAAACCGATTTTCCCTGCATCTATGACGAAAAAGTCGGGCTCGGACGAATTTACGTCAAGCTGCCGGAAGATGAGCCATTGACTTTCGACAATTGGATTTTTGGCGTCTTGGACGGGCGTAGTTATTGTGGGGATGGTCGCAGTCATGTTTTTGATTTCCAGGTGAATGACGTAGCCGTTGGAGAGCCTGGCAGCGGTGGAGAGATTAGCCAGCTAAATCTCGGGGAGCCAGGCCCCGTGCGGGTGCAGTTTGATGTGGCTGCGCGTCTGTCTGAACATCAAGACGAGAAGACAATCGCAATCCGTTCCAGTCGGCTGGACAAGCAACCCTACTGGCATATTGAGCGGTGCCGGGTTGGTGACTCTCGTCGTGTACCGGTCGAAGTGATCGTGAATGGATACCCGGTTGCACGTCAGGAGATTGAGGCAGATGGTTCAACGCAATCTCTCGAATTTGATGTCGATATCGACCATTCCAGCTGGGTTGCCGTACGGATTTTGCCGTCGGTTCACACCAATCCGATTTTTGTAGAAGTGGGCGGAAAGCCTATTCGTGCCAGTCGCCGGAGTGCCCAGTGGTGTCGGGAAGCGGTCGATGTGTGTTGGGAAGCCAAGAAAGGTCAGATTCGCGAAGCGGAATTGCCTGCGGCCGAGGCCGCCTACAATCAAGCCCGTGATGTGTATGACGATATTCAGGCCGAGAGCGTTGCTGACTGAAGCCTGGCAAAACCGTGCCGCCGAGGATGGGTCAGAGTTCGGAGAGTTGGACCCAGGTGCCTCTTCTGGCAGACAAGGCAGCAGCGTCGGTAAACCGTTGTGCCTGGACTCCATCGGCGAGATGCGGGTGGTCAGTTACACCACTTTTTAGCTGAGACCTCAGCGCCGGAAAAACAAATTCTTGAAAACGGTTTGGTAGTTTATCGACCGGAAGCGTCACCAGGAGTTCTGGGGCTCCCCCGGGCCTCACCAATGTAAGCGAGCCGGTATTGCGATCGACCGCCAGTGAGGCCTCGCTGCCGTGCAGTTCCAAGTCGGGCGCCACTAATTTGCGTATAGAACTCGCGTGGGAGAGGATAAGTGTGCCGACGGTCCCTGCATCAAGCTTAAAGGCAATCGACGCATAGTCATTCGCGGTGGCGGTGCGAGTCGTCGAGGCGTTCTTCAAGGTGTGCCCGCTTCCCCACGCTAACGCTTCGGTCAGGTTCACTTCGCCCAGGTCTGGCTTCGCCTCGGTAAGTACCGTGGCATGGGCAAGCACACCGGTGGCTTCCTGGTTGAGTATCCACCGCATCGTGTCATAGGCATGCGATCCCACATCGGCAATGCTGCCAGCGGATGACACCGATGCATCGTCGCGCCAGGTGAATGGTATGGCCGCCGGGCGTGGATTGAACCAACGGCACATCACACTCTGGATCGTGCCGAGATCTCCAGCTTGGACCATCTCGCGGGCCCTCGCGAAACAGGGGAGATAACGTGTCCAGTAGGGAACGAAGCTTGCCAACCCTGAATCACGATATGCATCCCACATCGATTCGGCCTCGGCCACGTTCATTCCCAGCGGTTTCTCGCAAATCATCTGTTTCCCAGCAGCAGCAGCTGCCAGTACGGCCTCGTGGTGAAACGCATCGGGAGTTGCCACCAGCACCAGGTTGACCTCCGGGTGCTCGACGACTTCTTGCCACTGGGTGGTTGCGAGCAAGGCACCGTCTTCCCGGGCTGCTTGCTCCAGAGGTGTTTTTCGCCGTGCGCAAAGGGCAATGATCGTGGCATCTCCAGCCGCTTCACGGATTTCTCTCCGATAGGGAACGCCGATGTAGCCTGTGGCGCCCAGGATGCCGATTTTGAATTGCATAGCGATTCCCTGCTCCAGGATCAATCCCCGAGGGCATCATTTTAGCTGCGATAAGTTTAAGCAAACAGAAGGTTGCCAGGCAAACCAGGGTCAGCCTGTGAGGCGTTCCCCAACGTACACCAAACGCGACAGGTTCGTCACCCTGCAAGGAGCCTTATCCGGCGGAACCTCTTGTGGGGGAGATCCGGGCAATCAGGGTGTTAAGTTGGGAACGCCAAACCACATTCCATATTTGGTCACCAACTCTTGTGGAGAAACACCATAGGTGATCGCGAGCGCCTCTTCCCAGGGCATGCCTTCCTTGAGGGCCTCGATAAATTGCACGTAGTTTTCTTCATGCGACGTGATCATGAAACGTGCCAGGCTCGATGCAACCCCATATTGCCACGGTTTCAGTCGCCCCTTGGGGTTGAAGAATCCTGGTCCCAAATGGCCATGCTCTTTTAGCCTGGCCAGGGCGACCGTTTCTTTGTTCTTGATCGCGTCGCTGCGGGGTACGATCTTGGCGCCAATGAACTCTGCCATCCCTTCATTTACCCACGTCGGCAGGGAGACCTTGGTTTTGTAACGGTGAATGAACCCGTGACTTGTTTCATGGACCAGCATGTGCCCAAAAGCATCCGGATTGTCACGGCGGTAGCAGGAAATGACCACGTCCCCCCGAGAGCTTGAGTGACAGAGTCCGGCAGTGGCTGCGCCAACATGGCCCTGGTAAAACTGCCGCTCGAATGCTTGAAACTCCATTTGCGTGTTGAACGCAAAGACGGGCGCCTTGCCCAGCCAGACCTGTGTGCCTGGGGCAACTCCGTAAATCTCACACATCCAGTCAAACATGCCATCCAAGACCTGTGCGTAGCGGGTGGCCTCGGCCGGGGGCATATTCGAGCAAAACAGGAAGTGGCGGGTCTCGTAAACCTGAATATTGGGAAACATCGCAGAGACCTGCTGGATCATTTTTTGATACCGTTGGAGTGCTGCCTGGTGTTCCTGTTTCGATTCAGGGGTCCACGGTTGGATTCCGCGAGCCCGCAGGCGGCCCAGCCACCGGCGCTGTTGTTCTTGTTGTGCCCGCAGTTGCTCGGGAGTTAGTGGCGCCGGGCGGCGGGCACGTCGCTGCCGTTTTGATTTCGGTTTTTCGGGGTTTTCGGTCGGTGCGGTCTCGGTCTTTGGTTGCAAGCTGGCCGCCTCGTAGACGGGGCCTCCGGCGGCCTGTACCCGCTCGACTGCCTGGATGCCCACCGTTTTTTTTGTGCCGCCGGCCAGTTGTAGCCGGAGACGAAGAACCTGGTTGGTTTGGCTGTGGCGATCAATGCGTACCAGCTTTGCATCCTCCCAGCGGCGTCCTGACCGCAGGTGAACCGTGACTGTTTTGCCAACCTGCTCCTCAAGTTGATTGCCCTCAGGTTGTGCATCGGTTACCGCGCCGGGCGTTTTATCACCCCACACGAAATCTCCCACCGACAGGCCGGCGAACGCCACCAGGCAGACCACCAACCGGCGCAAGGCACCACTGGCAAGGCAGCGGCGATCGACGTGCCTGTTGACTGCAGGCCAGGTCAACCTGCGATCGTCGGCGGCAGGTGCCTTCAAGACTTCAAAAATCGTTCTCAAGGGTTGGTTCCTCGTTGGTACCGACCAAGGTCCCCTCAGCCGGAGCAGTGTGTTCCACTACTTCCCGCACCACTTTTCGGGGTTCCTGTTCATTTTACGGCAAAAATCTCCCCGAGGATCGGTTAGGCCCGCTGGTCAAAGATTGTTTTGCCTGTTGCCACAAAAGGCAACCGTCTTCAAATGCAAAGAATACGGCATGTGGGCCTGTGGTGAGATTTTAAACCACGAATTTTCTGGGTTTGCCTTTTTGCTCAAAATGGTCACGCCGTGGTAATCCCAATTGACGCGTTTCCGCGAAAAGTGATCTGGTACTGGACATTTGCCCTGGCCATTTAAAAACGGTCGACCCATCGGTGTCAATCAATCTTTTTGACCACGTTGGTAAATCCAGATATCAATCAACGGCTATGGGGGTGGTACTTGTACGGCCCTTTCAGCTGGAGTAGGCTTGCACCTCCGATTCCGGTGAGGCACTGCAAGTTAGGTAACATCAGGTCCTGAAAAAAGTAGAAAACAGGAGAAAGCATTGATCAGCAACATCCAGAAGTTCCGAAAACAACTAGCCGCTAAAGAGCTGAGCCTGGGGGCTGGAATCACGCTGAATGATCCAGTGGTTGTAGAAGCACTGTCTGAAGTGGTTGACTTTGTTTGGATTGACACAGAACACACCCCGATGGGTATCGAAACGTTGCTGGGGCAACTGATCGCCGCCCGGGCCGGTGGAGTGCCGGCCCTGGTGCGAATCCCCGGCTCAGATTTGAATGTCCTGAAACGTATTCTCGACACCGGAGCTGAAGGGATTATTGTTCCCCAGGTTCGTACGGCCGAGGAAGTGCAGGCGATCGTCAATGCCTGTCGTTATACTCCCATGGGCAACCGGGGGTGGGGGCCGCGGCGACCATCAAACTATGGCCGACGTTCGCAAGCAGAAATTGTACGGGGCTCCAACGAAGAACTGTTTGTGGCGGTTCAGATTGAAAATAAGGATGGACTTAAAAATATTGACGACATCCTCCAGGTCAAACACCTTGATTCCCTCGTGGTTGGGCCCTACGACCTTTCCGCGTCGCTGGGGGTTCCTGGCCAGATCGAGCATCCTACCGTTCGGGAAGCCATTGGGGTGATCATCGAAAAGGCGCACGAGGCCGGATTGCCGGTTGGATTTGGAGATGAAGCGGATGCCCAAAGCACGCTGAGTTGGGCCAAAATGGGAGCGGACTGGGTGCAATGTGGCTGCGACTTTGCCTATATGCTCAACAACGTAAGTGGCATTATAAGCCAGGTCCGAAAGAACCTTTAGGTGGTTGTTGCCGCGGGCCCGTTTCTAGCTGTCGGCGGACTTGAGCCACGGAGTATTGACGACATTCAGGGGCGGTTCACCCTGGAGGATCCGCATCACTTCTTCGACCGTTCGCTGCCTGAGTTCTGCCAGGGAGCCTCTCGTGTGAGCAGCCGTGTGCGGTGAAAGGACGACGTTGTCCATTTTTAACAGGGGGCATTCCTTGGGGACTGGTTCCGGATCGAACACATCCAGACCGGCCGCTGCAATTTGGCCTGTTTTAAGAGCGGTAATCAAGGCATCCTGGTCGACAACCGGTCCCCTCGCTGTGTTGATGAGTATGGCCGTTGGTTTCATTTGCTGAAATTCCTGCGCACCAATCAGGTGTCGACTTTCAGCGGTTAGTGCCGTGTGCAACGAGACAAAATCGGCTTGCTCCAATAGTGCCTGCAGTGAGTCGCATTTTTCTGCGGTAAGGTCTGCGGGGGATTCGCCGATAAAAGGATCATAGAACAGGATGCGCATACCGAAGGCGGCAGCTCGCCGGGCAGCCGCCTGGCCAATCGCCCCAAAGCCGACGACGCCAAATAGGCGTCCATTGAGTCGCTCGCTGCTTTCACAGAGGTCAAACTGTCTCCAGTGGCCTTGCCGTAATTGTTGGTCCAGATAGACCAGTTTTCGGTCGCAAGCAAGACCCAGCAAGACCGCGTGCGATGCAACTTCGTCGGTACAGAAGGCCGGGACATTGGTCACCGTGATTCCATGCTCGCCGGCAGCCACGTGGTCTATGTTGTCATAGCCGGTTCCTACCCTGGCAATATGCCGGCACTTTTTGAAAGATTCGATCGCGGTACGACTAATGACCGCCTGGGAGGTCATCACCGCATCTGCATCCTGGCAAAGGCCAATCACCTCTTGGTCGGTCTGGCACCGCCGCGATTCAAACGTGGCGCCGAAGCTCTCAAACAGCGCGACCAATTCGTGCTCGAAGACATGTTGGTGGGGATCGGTAAATACGACGCGAGAGTTCATTTTTTAGCGTTTTCCATCCGATTCAGATTCTGCCTGGTGCAACGTGTGATCATCATGGGTGGGTATTTGACTCTCTCCGTCATACCAGAAATTTTTAAACTCGATGCTGCTGCCCTTTTGCACCTTGCGGTATAGAGGGGTTGGCCGAGCCAGCCTAACGGTTATATCTCTGTTCCGGCAAACGCAACGCGAGGTCGCTGGAATCTTGGCCACATCCAGGTCTACCAGTCTGCATGGCCAGCCGCGGAGTACGTCAAGAAAGTTTCTCTTCATCACGTGAGTTTGCCGGCCGACAACCTTGTGGCGCGCCCCAGGAGTGGTGTTGGCTTGTTCTGCGGGGTTCAATGCAGTCCCAAGGCCAAGTGCTTACTTTTGATTGAGGGGGATGATGTTGGAAACACCGCCAGTCGTAAATGCCCCGTCGACCATCAACAGCGCGCCATTCACATAGGCGGCCCCATCGGATGCGAGGAAAGTAACCGCTCCCCCCAGTTCCTCCGGTTCTCCGATCCGACCAGCGGGGATTCTTTCAGCCATCCTGCCCATCCACTCCGGGTCTTCCCAGAGGACGCGCGTCTGGTTGGTACGGAACCAGCCTGGAGCAAGCACATTGACGGTAATTCCCAGGGCGGCCCACTCGGCCGCCAGGCTCTTGGTGAGCTGCTCGATCCCACCACGGCTTGCACAGTAGGGATTGATTCGGGGGAACGCGGTCACGTTGGTGGCCGAGCCGATGTTAATAATCCGTCCCCACTTTTGCTTGATCATCTGCGGAGCGACGGCCTGGGCACAAAAGAAGCCCGACTTGAGATTGGTGTCCAGGATTTGATCCCAGTCTTCCCAGGTAACTTCCAGCGCAGGTTTGCGAATATTCATGCCCGCATTGTTCACGAGCACGTCGATTCGCTCAAAACGGTCGAGTACCTTTTCGGGCATGCTTCGAATACTGGCTTCGTCGCGAACATCAAGTTCCAGGGCAAGAACCTTGGCACCCAGTGCAGTAATTTCTTCGCTGACCTCGGCAAGCGAATCGATGGTGCGACTCGTGATCACCACATCTGCACCGGCATGCGCCAGGGCCTTTGCCATCCCGCGACCCAGCCCGCGGCTACTGCCCGTTACGATTGCTACCTTTCCCGACAAGTTCACGACATCGTCCATGGAATCTTCCTTAAGTAAATTTTGCGGATCAAGTTAAATTGTGGCATTTAGAAGCAGCCTCGCCAACTCGCGAATTCCCTGTTTGTTTCCGCGGTAGGCCCAGACCTGGCTGACATCGTCGCTTCGTGTGCGTTGCGTCGTACCACCAATGGCCGGTACATGATATTCCAACTCGGAAAACTGTCCAAAATCGGGGGTGTTTATATTACAAGCCTGAAAGGCGTAACCAAAGTCGTCCATCTGGGTTGGCCAGCGATCAAGATAACTTTCTGAAGGATCAACCGCAAAGTTCCGGATTACCAGATCCCAATGGTCGCCATGCCTGCGGACGTAGCCGGCGCGTCCTGTGAGCGCCGCAGCTTTCACCGAAATTTTCTGCAGGCCTGGATCCCCCATTTGGTAACGCACAACATGGTCTTCCGTACAAAGGTTCTCAGGAGAAATGTCTCCGAAAAAGGTCGTCGGTTGCGTACGAAAATAGGTTGGAACGATCATTTCGCCCCCACCGGGCAGTTGTAACAAGTTCCATAGGTTGATGTGACTTTCCGGGGGGGGGCTGCCCTCGATCACCAGCGCTGTATGCAGCCGGTAGCCTGCGTAGCGCACTCCTTCCGGCTCACCCTGGCTAATTTCCCGCAATGGATTCGGTGTGGGGCTCACGGTTTTGGTCATGCGAAGATGCCAGTCGTGACGTGTCCAGGCTGCCCGCAATTGGAGCTCATTTTCTAAGGTGAACTGCTTGGGCGACGAGCAGGTTGGCCGGTAGTTGCCTGGATCGAGGCTTCGCTGTTGAAAATAGGTCGTACAGTCAGGGTAGTTCGGGTAAAAAAAGTCAACCTCCGGTCCCAGCCAGGTGCGGTCGCCCCCACTGTTCTTCCACACCTCGGACGGGAAATAGGCCTTGGCCGACTCAACCTGGTCGAGCGCTTCGTTGGTCCAGAGAAAGTTTTCGTCGCTCGCGTTTTCGTAGAGGCCCAGAATCCGCCCACCGTAGGGCAAAACGACGAGGCTTGTGCCTTCGTCTCCTTCATAAACCCAGGGGTTTTGGCCACTTGCTTCGAGCGTGGCGATCAATTCCCGTTTTCCTGGCGGTACTCGCATTATGGTCTCCTGGGTACCAGGGAGCCTTCGTTTGCAGTAGGTTTGGCAGCCCGAGGTACTTCCGGCAAGGCCGGCCGCACTCCGAACTGGCATGGTATGCCTGCGACGTTTACAATTTGGTCAGGGGGCAACTCCTAACCGGTGTTTCCTCAGCAGAAATATTACACTTACGTTGTAGTTTATTCCACGCCAGAGGCGGCCATCTATCGGGTCTGGTGTGATAAGGATTTTTTCTAATCCCCACGCATCCGGGAGAAGTCGTTGTGAGCCTGCTTCAAACTAATCGCCGAGAATTTCTGCGCACCACTTCGCTGGCAACCGGCTCGGCACTCGTACCTTACGTACTGACGGCAAGAATTGGCCGCACCGCCGAAGCCAACGATCGTTTGAACGTTGCGGCCATTGGTACAGGAAGCCGTGGTTCGGCGGTGGGGCACCAGGCTGGCCAGTTGGGGAATATGGTGGCTTGCGCCGATGTTGACCGCCGGCGGGCAGAAAAATTTGCAACCGAGTACGAGGGGAAATGTGACGTCTACACCGACTACCGTAAAATTCTTGAACGCAAAGATGTCGACGCCATCACGTGTGGGACTCCTGACCATTGGCATACCAAAATTGTGATTGATGCTATGGAGGCGGGTAAGGATGTCTACTGCGAGAAACCGCTCACGCTCACGATTGCCGAGGGGCAGCAAATCGTCGACGTTCTCGAGAAAACCAAGCGTGTCTTCCAGGTTGGTACTCAACAACGGAGTGAATACGAGGGTCGATTTCTGAAGGCGATTGCGATCGTGCAAAGTGGTCGTTTGGGCGAAAACGTGAATGCCGTGTGTGGTATTGGCGAAGCCGAAACGGGTGGGCCGTTCCGGAGCCAGAGTCCCCCAGCTGATCTCGATTGGGATATGTGGTTGGGGCAAGCTCCCAAAGTGGGATATTGCTTAAACCGATTCGACTTTGATTTTCGTTGGTGGTTGGAATATTCGGGTGGGCAAGTTACCGATTGGGGAGCTCACCACACCGATATCGCCCTCTGGGCACTGGGAGGGGCTGACACGGGAATCGTCGAGGCCGAAGGACACGGGGTATTTCCTGGATTTCCCTACACGGCCAACGTAATCGACTTCCTCAACGGCCGCAGTAAACTTCCAAATCAATATAACGTGGCCAAATCATTTGCCTGCACGTTCAAATTGCCGAACCAAAGAACGATTGAACTCAATAGTATGAACAATGAAATTATTTTCCAGGGAGATCAGGGGAAGATACGTGTGAATCGGAGCGGTCTTACCGGAAAACCTGTCGAAGAGATCGCAGCCAGCGAGTCTGATCAGGTGTGGCTTGACGGCGAGGTCAAGAAACTGTCCCGGGGCTTGCCATTGGGAGGGCATATGGCCAATTTCTTCCACTGCATAAAAACCAGGGAGCGCCCGATTTCCGATGTGTGGTCCCATGTGAACGCGGTTAATGCCTGCCACATGGCGAATATCGCCATGCTCCTGAAACGCAAAATTGTGTTTGATCCGGCGAGTCAACAATTTGTCGGTGACGACGAAGCCAACATGTTGGTATCCCGCAAGCAACGTAGTCCGTGGCAAATCACCGTATGAACAAGTTCTTTTCCATGTTTCGATCGCAGTTAGCCCCACAGTCAGACCCACAGTAGACCCACAGTTAGACCCACAGTTAGACCCACAGTGAAGTCGTGTGAATCGGCCACTTCGTCAGGCACTGTTTTTCGCAAAGGAAGAAACGTTATGCCCCACCCCTCTCGCCGGTCTTTTTTGCAAACCTCTTCGGCCCTTGGCGCCTCTTTGCTACTGACTGGGACTCGCGCATCCGGGAAAATTCAAGGGGCCAACGATCGCGTTCGCATTGCAGTCGCCGGCGTGAATGGTCGCGGGCGAGCCCACATCGATGGATGGAGCTCCCAGGAAAACGTAGAAATTGCGTACCTTGTCGATCCTGACAAAAACGTTCTGGCCAACCGGATGCGGGAACTCCAGGAGAAAACGGAAGGTCCACTCAAGTGCAAAGCCATCGCTGATATCCGTGAGGCGATCGATGACCCGTCCATCGATGCCATCTCGATTGCGACCCCCAATCACTGGCATTCGCTCATGACGATCTGGGGAGCCCAGGCCGGCAAGCATGTCTATGTTGAAAAGCCAATGAGTCACGACATCACTGAAGGGCGAGCGGTTCTTGAGGCCCAAAAAAAATATGGCGTAGTGATCCAGCATGGCACGCAACGACGCAGTGACCCACGAGTCGCGGGACTGCACGAAGCACTCCAGGCGGGTAACCTCCCCCGGCTGAAAGTTGCCTATGGATATTGCTGCAAACCTCGCGGTGGCATTGGCCATCAGGAGGTGACGTCTCCTCCTACCAACTTGGACTGGAATCTCTGGAAAGGGCCTGCAGTCATTGATGACTACCACAAGAATTTTGTCCACTACAACTGGCACTGGTTTTGGAAGACAGGCAATGGTGACCTGAATAACCAGGGGACGCATCAACTCGATATGGCGCGGTGGGCGATTGACACAGACCAGACGCACCCGGTTCGTGCGATGGCCATCGGAGGCCGTTTCCGGTGGAAGGATCAGGGGGAAACACCCAACACCATGTTTGGAATTGCTGAGTACCCCAATGGACAACAGGTCTTGTTTAATGTGCGCAATGTGAATTACGAAGGATATCGACACGAGGTTTGCAACGAGTATTACCTGGAAGACGGCAGTAAAATCACAGGAGAAGGAAAATATAAAATCACCCGTCCCGGCAGCGATGTTGCAGAAGACCTGCCATTACCAACCGGGAAAGTTACCCCTGGTGGGCATTGGGGAAGTTTTCTGGCGGCCGTTCGTAATAATGATCCCCAGCTGGCCAACGGCAATGCGACCGATGCGCATTATGGTTGTGTCATGGGGCACCTGATGAACAACTCCTATCGGCTCGGAGAGAAAGTTCCCTTTAACGCCAAAGGGGGCAGGTTTGGCGACAATGCCGATGCAGCCCAGCACTTTTTAAAGTTGCACGAAATCATGCGGGATGGAGTTGGCCTGCCCGAAGATGGAACGGAGTATACTGTCGGGCCTTGGCTTTCCTTTGACTCCAAAACCGAACGTCATACGGGAGACCATGCCGACCGGGCCAACGCGCTGCTGAAGGATGATAGCAATAAAAAATTTCGATTCCCCGCCGCCGGGCAAGTGTAACCCCGTCAGGCAGCGGTTGAGAGCCTGGTTTTCTAAAGCACAACTTCCATCCGTAGATGGGACTCCCGTTGTTTCCAGGAGCACCTGTCCGTTGTGCCATGTCGGCTGATTGGCGCGAAAAAAAAGTCCGACGGCCAAGTCTAAGACTCGGCCGCCGGACTCCGAACAGAGGAGAAAGGCTCTCGGTGTCAGGTAGTGACACCGAACAGTACTTATTCCTGCAGCTGGATCGTCACGTATCGTGAATACTCACCATGCTTGACACGAAACAGTACCTGGCCCTCCTCTTGGGCTTCTTCGATGAACTTGTGGAATTCGTCCACATTGTCGACCTTCTGGCGATTGACTTCCTCAACCAGCATGCCCGGTTGAAGTCCAGCCAAAGCGGCTGGCGAGCTCGAGTTGATTTGGTCAATCACAACACCAGTGATATCTTGCCAGTCATTCTGCTTGCGCAGTTCGTCGGAGAGCGGTTGGACCGTAAAGCCCAACGACTCGACCCACTGTGGGTGACTTCCTTCGGCTTGTGGAGCCGAAGGAAGTTGGCCGATGGTCACTGAAAGCGTTTTTCGATTTCCATCCCGCAGGACAACAACGTTGGCCTTGGTTTCCGGCGCCAGGGCCGCAACCGTGTTCCGGAAAGTACCCATGTTGTCGACCGACTTGCCGTTAAACTCGACAACCAGGTCACCTGCCTCAAGGCCAGCCTGGTAAGCAGGCGAATCGGCTACAACATCACCAATTAACACTCCGTCGACATCACCCAGCCCAAAGGACTTGGCCAGCTCTGGGGTCAGGTTCTGAATCATGATGCCCAAGTGACCTCGGGTCACCGAACCGTGCTCAATCAGCTGGTCACAAATTTGGTGTGCCATGTTGATAGGAATGGCAAAGCCAATCCCATTGTTGGCACCTGTGCGGCTGAAGATCGCGGTATTGATTCCAATCACCTCGCCACTCAAGTTCACGAGGGGACCTCCGGAATTACCAGGGTTGATTGCTGCATCCGTCTGGATGAAGTTCTCGTAGTCGGCAATCCCCACGCTGTTTCGCCCCGTGGCGCTCACGATCCCGGCCGTGACCGATCCCGACAGGCCGAAGGGGCTACCAATTGCCAGGGCCCATTCGCCAACCTGTAATTTTTCGGAATCCCCCATGCGGAGCACAGGCAAATCACTGGCGTCGACCTTGATCACCGCCACGTCGCTACGGCTGTCAGAACCAACCTTCTTGGCTTCAAACTCGCGGCCGTCGGCCATGGTAACCGTCAGCTTGTCTGCGTCTTTTACCACGTGACTGTTGGTCAGGATGTAGCCGTTTTCAGTAATCACAAACCCAGACCCCTGCCCGACCGACCGACCGTCGTGCCGAGGTTGCCCAGGGCGATTGAACTTCGGCAAACGGTCGCCGAAGAATTTTTCCATCCATTCGTCTTGGTGTGGATTCTGCTGGTTCTTGTTGCCGAACACCCGGTTGGGGCCGGAGGAAAGTTTTTCGACCTTGATAAAAACTACGGCTGGAGAAACGTGCTTTGTGACCTGGGTAAACGCTTTTCCGGTCTGCTTCAGCGTTTGGATTTCCGGAGTTGGCTTTTGGACGAGGTCTCCTTGCGTGGCGACAGCTCCCAGTGCTGTGCCAAACAGAGCCATTGCGGTAAGGCTCAAGTAGAGCTTTGACATTGGCTGCCTCGTTGCAGAAACTGACGACTTCGAGGAATAAGTCATCTCGGGTTCTCCTTTCTCGTTCAGTAAAATAGTCGCTTTGCGACTGAAAACACTCAGGCACTTCGGTACTTCGAGCTAGCGCTTCAGCTCGCGAATCGGAGCCAGCTCGCGCAGTTTTGAAACATACTTCCTGATTCCAAGCGGCTTGTCGATTACTGCGGAGATCTGAAGTCGCTGAAACCACTCCCCACCAGTTCTCCCTGCCTCGTCGATGAGCACCAAAGGCGGACACCGTCTTTGTTGCTGCTCCCGACGAATCAGTTCGATGGTTTGCTTTCCAAGCAAACGTGCATCACAAAGCACCAGGTCGAACAGGGTCAAATTCCCTGTCTCCGTTGACGGACCACAGTGGCGCACCAAATCAGTGACACAATGACACTCCGTCACTTCATAAGCGACTCTTTCGAGTGAACGTTTGAGCCATGCACCTAGTTCGCACTCGGACTCAGCAAGCAGTACTCGAATGGGTACGGTTGTAACCACCATTTGGTTGACCCTCCTGAAAACAGTACCTGCATTGGGAATGCCTGTGGCAGCCACTTCCTGGTGGCGGGGCAGGAAAGAATGCAACCGGTGTGCCAAACTTAAAAGAAGATCTGGTTATTGCTTGCCTGGCGTTAAAAACAGGCAATTCGGCCAGAAACCGATGGTCGCAGTCGTTGCTCTTTAGCAAGCCAATCCCGCTAAATCGGTGTGGCGTTGTGCCCCGCCGGGGCAAAATGCCCCGCGGTCGTACCTCCCCACGGTCTGGCGACGTACTACAGTTGTAGGGGAACTTGACTCTCTTGCCTCAACCATGAAGTTGGCATGGCAAATGCACGCTCAATGCGCCCGGTTGGACCCAACCAAGTTCGGTTTTTTCCCAAGGAGTACGCATACGATGAAGTGGGCCTGGAAAATTGCCAGTTTTGCAGAAATTCAAATTTTTGTGCACGCAACGTTTGTGGTGATCCCTGCGCTGGTCCTGTTTGAAACGCTCGCCGGTGGTGCTTCCTTGGGGGTGGCCCTCTCGGCCGTGTTTTTTGTGCTGGCAGTCTTTGGCTGCGTGTTGTTGCACGAGTTGGGACACGCCTTAATGGCTGCCCGTTACGGGATCGGTACCCGAAGGATCACGCTTCTGCCGATCGGAGGACTGGCACAGCTTGAACGAATGCCTGAAAAACCACGCCAGGAACTGGCAGTCGCTTTGGCGGGGCCTGTCGTGAACGTCGTGATTGCCGCGTCCCTGTTTCTCGGGATAAAACTTGCTGGGGGGCTCCAAAACGTGGAGTCCTTGAGCGCGATGTCCTCGTCGTGGACGGTGAAGCTCATGGTTGCCAACGTCGTCCTGGTACTCTTTAATCTCCTGCCAGCATTTCCGATGGATGGAGGCCGCGTCGTCCGAGCTCCTCTTGGCCATGCGCATGCCGCATCGTCAGGCAACCCGCATTGCCGCCTCGCTTGGACAAACCATCGCCATTTTTCTGGGAGTTGTCGGCTTCTTTACCAACTGGTTTTTGATGCTGGTTGCCTTTTTTGTCTACTTTGCGGCACGTGCCGAGCTGTTGCACGTCGAGTCCAATTCGACATCGAGTGAACTGCAGAGCGAGACTATTGTTGGGGAGTCCGTGCGCACCGTTTCCACACGTGTCACCCCGCCAGCAATTTACTCCAACCCAAAGAATTCAGTGGGGTTATGATGGACCTGTCTAGCGTAAAAAATGTCAGCGCTCTGTTAAGCGTGGCTGTCGGGTTGTGTTTGCTGGTTGCTCCAGGTTGGGGAGATTCTGCTGCCGACGCTTCCGTGCGGCCCCAGGATGATCTCTACCTCCATGCCAATGGTGCGTGGCTCGAAACCACAGAAATACCTGCCGACCGACCCAGTTGTGGGTCGTTTACGATCTTGCAGGACATCACTCGAGATCGCGTGCAGGAAATCCTTGACGAAGCGGTCTCGCGTGAATTCCCTCCGAACAGCCTTGGCAAAAAAGTTGCAGATTTCTACCAGAGCTTTCTCAATGAGGCAGTTGTGGAACAACTTGCTCTGGCGCCGCTTGAAGACCAACTGCACCGGGTCGACGGGCTCAAAACGCGGGCTGAAGTTGTGCGCCATTTTGGCCAGCTTGGGCAACTTGGTGTCTCAAGTCCCGTGGGTCTTTACGTGGCCCAGGACCCGGGGAACTCCAGTCGATACCTGGCGGCCGTGTGCCAAAGCGGGACGACTTTGCCCGACCGCCAATACTACCTTGATGAGGATGAAAAATTTGTCCAGGCCCGCGGTGCCCTGCTCTCTTACGTGACCCGGTTGCTCACCTTGAGCGGCCATGATGATCCCCAGCAGGCTTCCCGGTCGGTCGTCGAGTTGGAACACCGCCTGGCCCAAATCCAGTGGGAGCGAACCGCACTGCGGGACGCACAAAAAACGTACAACCTGCGCGAGGTGGACCAGTTGCCAGAGCTCGCCCCTGGTATTCGCTGGGAGGTATTTTTCCAAGGGGCGGAGCTGCCAGAATTGACCGAGATCAATGTTGTTACCCCCAGCTTTTTTGACGGACTCTCTGAGGTCATTGATGCAACCAATGTCGCCACCTGGCGGGATTACCTCAAGTTCCGGATTCTCGACACCTACGCCGTCGGTTTACCTGAAGCGTATGTCGATGCCCACTTCGACTTGTACGGAAAAACTCTGGCTGGAATTCCCCAACCACGCTCCCGACAAAAACGTGCCGTGGTAGCAACCGCCGGTGAGGGTGCCGGCGACTTTGGTGTGCTAGGCGATGCTGTGGGCGAGATCTACGTCGAGCGGTTTTTTCCGCCAGTCGCCAAATCCAGGATGGAAGGTCTCGTCGACAACCTGATGAGGGCGTTTCGGCAAAGCGTCGAAGAACTTCCGTGGATGTCGGCAGCGACCAGGGCCCGCGCTGCCGAAAAACTCGACAAGATGACGACCAAGATCGGCTACACGACCCGGTGGCGCGACTATTCCACACTGGAAATCCACGAAGACCAACTGGTTGCAAATCTCCTCCGATCTGCAAAGTACGAGTATGGTCGTATGATCGGCCGGCTCAACAAGCCGGTTGACCGCCAGGAGTGGGGCATGACTCCACAGACGGTCAACGCCTATTACAACCCACGTAAGAATGAAATTGTCTTTCCCGCCGCGATCCTGCAGCCCCCATTTTTTGGTGTCGACCAGGACGATGCGAGCAATTACGGAGCGATTGGGGCAGTGATTGGACACGAAATCAGTCATGGATTTGATGACCAGGGAAGTCGCTACGATGGTGACGGGAATCTCACCGATTGGTGGACTCCTGCAGATCGCAAGGCGTTTGGGGAACGGACAAGCCAGTTGGTCCAGCAATTCGACGCCTACGAAGCTCTCCCGGGAAGACACGTCAATGGGCGGTTAACTTTGGGTGAAAATATTGCCGATCTTGCCGGACTTGCAATTGCCCATAAGGCATACCAGATCTCTAAAGATCAAAAGGGCCTGCCTGCGCTCGATGATTACGGCAACGACCAACGGTTCTTCCTCGCTTGGAGCCGTGCCTGGAGGTGCCGCTATCGCGAAGCAGAACTGCTCAAGCGCCTGGTGACCGATCCGCACGCACCGGCCCAGTTTCGGGCCAATGGGCCGGTCAGTAACATCGAAGCCTTCTACCGGGCTTTCCAGTTGACCCCCCAGGACCGCTTGTTTCGTCCCGAAAACCAGCGCGTCCGTATCTGGTAACCCCCTTTCCTCGCCGACATGATACGATGTCGCTAGGACACCGCCAAAAACCAGCATCACTCTGAATACCTTCGATGTGGCCCCCCTAAAAACAGGTGCGCGATGAAACTCACCGCTAAAATCGTTGCCTTTTTCATGCTGGGTATCATCCTGCTGACGGCTGTTCACGGATATCTGTCGGTCCAGCGGCAAAATCAGCGATTGCAGCAGGGAATCGACGCCAATGCCGAAAATGTGGCCCGCACGATAGAACAAAACCTGGTCGTGGTGTGGCGGGAACGAGGTCACGACGGTGCAATTCAGCTAACGCGTGGTGCGAACGAGCGGTTGCAACATGCGAACGAGCGGTTGCAACAAAAAATGACGATCCGCTGGGTTGCGCTCGACGTGGACCAGCATACAACTGCAGTAGCGATGCCAGTGGAACGACTGCGGATTGCAGACCGGGGAAAAATTGTAGCCACCACATTGCGCGATCCAATGGGCCACGTTTCCCGACTGATGTACTACCCGGTTGATGTGGAGGACCAGAGAACAGGATGTCTCGAATTTTCGACTCCCATGGAGAGTGTGGATCACTACACCCGTGGGACTGTGTATCAAACGGTTGCGTTTGCAGCTGCTGTGGTAATTTGTGGATTGATGGTCACCCTTTTCGGTGTCCGAACCGTTGGGCGGCCCCTTCAGCAACTTATTGCCCAAACCGAAAAAATCGGTAAGGGAGATTTTTCCGGAAGGCTGGCCTTGCATACCCACGATGAACTCAGTCAATTGGCCGTCGCGCTGAATCACATGAGTGCCCAGCTGGAAGAGCAGCAGGCAGAAATTGGTGCCGAGTCGACAGCCCGGATTGCCGCGGTAGAACAGCTGCGCCATGCCGATCGGTTGCAGACGGTGGGGCGGCTTGCTTCGGGAGTGGCCCATGAACTTGGTACCCCGCTGAACGTTGTTTCGGGGCATGCCGAACTGATTGGTTCGGGTCGCCTCGAAGAACCCCAGTGTCGAGAAAGTGCCGAAGCGATTAAATCTGAGGCCGATCGCATGGCAGCCATCATCCGCCAGTTGCTCGACTTTGCCCGCCGCCGTTCCCCCCACCGGGCAGCCATTGATTTGCAAAAAGTGGCCGCCCAGGCGGTCGAGTTGCTCCAGCCGATGGCCCGCAAACGCAAGGTTGCCTTGGAGTTGGAGGACGTAACCATTCCTCCGGTGACTCAGGTCGATGCGGTCCAGATTCAACAGGTGCTGACAAACCTGGTTGTCAACGCGATTCAGGCCATTCCAGACGCCGGAACGGTCAAGATTTCGGTATCGCCGACAGAAAAAACAGCTCCAGAAAATATAGAAACCGGTTCCACCTCGTACTATGCGATTTCTGTCGAGGATGACGGGCTGGGAATCGACGAAGTAAATATGGCACATTTGTTCGAGCCCTTCTACACCACCAAGCAAACGGGTGAAGGTACCGGTTTGGGGCTTTCGGTCTCGTACGGGATAGTGCAAGATCACGGAGGCTGGATCGACGCGGAAAGTCAACCTTCAAAAGGCAGCTGCTTTACGGTTTACTTGCCAAGGTGCGTTGAAGATTCCCCCTAAACGCTGCTGAATCCAATTTATGCACGGCCGAATACTCATCGTTGATGACGAAAAAAGCATGTGCCAGTTGCTGGAGACCGATCTTGGGCTGCGCCACTTCGAGCCAACCTGGACCACCTCCGCCGACGAGGCACTGCAGCTGGTCAAAGAGCAGGATTACGACGTCCTGCTGACCGATCTCCGGATGCCCGGGATGAGCGGTACCGAATTGTGTGAACGGGTCACTGCCAATCGGCCGGATATCCCCGTGGTTGTGATGACAGCCTTCGGCAGCCTGGAAACGGCGGTTGCCGCAATTCGAGTCGGTGCCTACGACTTCGTGACCAAGCCAATCGAAATGGACCTGCTGGCCATTACGCTCCAGCGGGCGGTCACACACCGGCAGCTTCAAGACGAAGTCCGAATTCTCAGCAAGGTGGTCAAAGAGTCCGACGGCTTTGGCGACATGATAGGCGTCAGCCCCGTCATGATGCGACTTTACGACCAACTGGCCCGGATTTCCGATACGGAGGCATCTGTATTGATCTGTGGGGAAAGTGGGACCGGCAAGGAGCTTGTTGCCCGCTCCATTCATCACAACAGTCAACGCAAAAACAACCCGTTCGTTGCCATCAATTGTGCAGCCCTCCCCGAAACGCTGCTCGAAAGCGAACTCTTTGGTCATGCCAAAGGCGCCTTCACCGATGCCAGTGCCGACCGAAAAGGTCTCTTCGTCCAGGCGGAGTCGGGCACGTTGTTTATGGACGAAATTGGTGAGATGTCGCTGAGCATGCAGCCCAAGTTGCTGCGGGCACTGGAAGAAAATTCCATCCGCCCGGTTGGTGCTGAAAAAGAAGTCTCTTTCGACGTGCGTCTGATTGCCGCGACCAATCGAGACCTGCAGACCCGGGTTGAGGAGGGCGCCTTTCGCGAAGACCTCTTCTACCGAATTCACGTGATTCAAGTGGAACTTCCACCACTCCGTGCCCGAGGGGCCGATGTGTTGATGTTGGCAAAACACTTTGTTGAGAACTTTGCCACCCGCTTCGACCGTCAGGTCACCGGTATTTCTGATCAGGCCGCAGAGAAATTACTCACTTATTCGTGGCCAGGCAATGTGCGCGAACTCCGCAACGTCATCGAACGGGCTGTTGCCCTGACTCAATTTGACAAAATTGCGGTCGACGATTTGCCGGAGAAAATTCGTGACTATCGCAGTTCGCAAGTTTTCATCGGTGGCGAGGATCCCGAAGAACTGGTTTCTTGGGACGAAGTCGAGCGACGTTACATCCTGCACGTCCTCAAATCGGTGGCCGGCAATAAAACGGTTGCCGCACGCATTTTAGGTCTCGACCGAAAAACACTGTATCGCAAGCTCCAGCAGTACAACGAATATCGAGCCGCTCACCTCGACGATACCGATAGCCTGGAAAAACGTAAAACGGGTTTTGCCTGCAAGCGGGTGGGGTGTTTTTCTGGCTGGGCCCGGCCTCGAAACGGGCGACTTGGTCCGGTGTGCCTGCCTTCGCCGGTTTTCGTGCGTTTTCCCCTCTCTTTTTTATGCGTGTCTCTAGCGGTCGATGCAAAAGATCTGGCGCTCTAGAAAACTCGCCCCCGAGTTGCCTGGTTTGGGGCGGTGTCGGCACCAGGGTTCGTATACACTTGCGTTTGAGAAACAGGGCGACGGCGAGTTTTCTCGGCAAGAGTGCACGCACTGTTTGAAGGTCGCATTTACTTTTTGGTGTGTCTTTAGTTTTATAAGGCCAGATTGCATGTCCGAAATCCCGTCCAGAGTCGAATCCGATCGCCAATTGCTGATCCAGGCCCAACAGAAAGGGGGGCTTGCAAAGCTTGGCTCCTATGCGCGACTCTCGGGACCTGGCTGGCTCCAAAGCGCACTGACCCTGGGCGGCGGGTCCCTGGCGAGCAGTCTTTACCTGGGAGTTGTCGCGGGGGTCTCGATGCTATGGCTCCAGCCGATAGCAATGATTCTGGGCATCATCATGCTCAGTGCGATTGGTTATGTCACCCTCTCGACGGGTGAGCGGCCTTTTCGGGCGATTACCCACAAGATCAACCCCGTGTTGGGCTGGGCCTGGCTGTTGGCATCAATGGCGGCCAACATGGTGTGGGCACTCCCGCAGTATTCGTTGTTCTACGGGGTGACCGAACAAAATCTGCTGCCGGGCCTGTTTGCCGATGGCGGTTTGCTCGAGGGTGAGGCAGGAAAATGGATCGTGTCGCTATTGGTTTTGGCCGTTTCCACGATCATTGTCTGGAGCTACGGAAGCGGTGGTTGGGGGGTGAAGGTTTACGAAGCGGTGCTCAAGGTTGTGGTGGCTTTAATTGTGCTCTGTTTTGTGGCCGTGGCAGTACGCATTTTTCTTTCCGCCGACGGCATCACCTGGCGGGAGGTCCTGGCAGGCTTTGTCCCCAACCTGAGGCAACTGGGGCAACCGGCGCCCGGACTGCAAGCGATGATTGCCGCCCTGCCTGGCGAACAGATCCGCCAGTACTGGACCGACCTGATCGTCCACCAGCAACGGGAGGTGATGATCAGTGCCGCGGCGACCGCGGTCGGAATCAACATGACCTTTCTGCTTCCTTACTCGATGCTTGCCAAGGGATGGACCCGCGAGTTTCGTGGTCTTTCGGTCTTTGACCTGTCGACCGGGATGTTCATTCCCTTTGTGTTGGCCACCAGTTGTGTCACGATTGCGGCTGCCAATCAATTCCACGGGCGGCTGCCCTCTGCCGTGGAAGTGGTCGAGGGGCAGCTTGTGGTTCCCCCCCAATTGCAGGCCAGTCATCAGAAGGCGCTCGACGCGCGTCCCAAAGACCTGGGGCCGGTAAGCCTTGCCGAACAAAAACTGGCGGCTGCCCAACTGAAGCAAGATGCCGGGTCGCTGGCAAACTCGCTGGAAAAACTTTTTAATAACCGTTTGCTCGCCCACTACGTCTTTGGATTTGGCGTGGCAGCGATGGCCCTCTCGACAATTTCGATTTTGATGCTCATCTCCGGATTTGTGGTGTGCGAGATTCTCAATGTGCCGCCCACCGGCTGGGTGCACCGCATCGGGTGCCTGGCCGCGGGAACCGGAATCTTGTGGCCCGTGTTGTGGAGTGGCAAGGCAAAATTCTGGCTGGCGATTGTGACCTCCAACTTCGGGATGGTGCTACTACCGATTGCCTATCTCACTTTCCTGTTGATGATGAACTCCAAGACCCTGCTGGGAGACGATCTTCCCAGAGGCTCCAGCCGGGTGCTTGTGAACCTGGTGATGGGGCTTGCGACCGGGGCGGCCATGTTTGCCAGCGGCTGGGTCGTGTGGAATAAAACCGGGTGGTATGGTGCAGGTAGTATCGCCGCGCTGGTGGTACTGGTGGTGGTGACGCACCTTCTCAAGCAGCGAACCCGCACTGCCTGACAGCACACCTTGCCTGACAGCACACCTTGCCTGACAGCGTGCCTTAACTGACAGCGTGCCTTGCCTGAAAGCGGGTTGAAACAAAGGAGAGACACAGTCCAGATGTCATGCCATGCGGAAAAACCAGCAGCGAAATTCCAGTGGCGCGGTGAGCCAGCCGATTGGAAGCACCAATCAGGGGCCCTTTGTGTTGAGGTCGATGCGGGAACTGACTTTTGGCAGAAGACCCATGATGGTGGAGACCGGGACAACGGGCATTTTTATTTCCAGGTGGTCGAGGGCGATTTCGTCGCCGAGGTCGAGCTGCGAGGCGAATACCAGGGACAATACGATCACGCCGGTCTGATGGCGCGGGTCGATCGGGCGACCTGGCTAAAATGTGGCATCGAATATGTCGACGGGGTCCAGCTTGCCAGTGCGGTGGTGACCCGGGACTGGTCGGACTGGTCGGTGATGCCGATCACCAGCCAACCTGCCACCTGGTGGCGGCTTGCCCGCCACGGGCAAACCTTTCAGGTCGCCTTTTCGGTCGACGGAAAAAAGTTTGAAACCGTGCGACAGGCCTTCCTTACGGAAAACTCCCGGGTGGAGGTTGGCGTCATGGCGTGTGCCCCCAAGGGCGACGGTTTTTCGGTGACCTTCAGCAACTTGACGGTCGAGAACGCCCGTTAACGTTTTTCGCACGAGTCAGTGCGCGTGGCCACCTTCGCCGTGGGCGTGCCCGTGCTCAATTTCTTCGGCGGTGGCTTCGCGGACTTCACAAACGGTGACGTCAAAATTTAAGGTCATGCCTGCCAACGCGTGGTTCCCATCGACCTTGACGGTTTCCTCACCAATTTCAACCACGGTAATGACCATCGGGCCGGCGTCGGACTCCACTTGGAATTCCATCCCCTCGGCCAGGTCTTCAATATCTGCGAATTCGCTTCGTGGCACTTCCTGACAGAGACCTTCGTTCCATTCGCCATATCCATCTTCGGGGGCCAGCGACACCTTGAACTTGTCTCCGGACGATTTCCCCTCAAGTTCCCGCTCCAGGCCGGGAATGATCCCTCCGACACCGTGCAGGTAGGCCAGCGGGTCACTCCCCTCGGAGCTGTCGATGACTTCGCCCTGGTCGTCGGTCAGCGTGTAATCAATCGAAACAATTTTGTGCTTGTCGATCTGCATGGTCAGCTACCTTTTGCTTGCGGCAAATTCGGAATAACGGCATAAGCAGGGATTTGGCATGATTCGGCTGCCACCGCCCGGCCAGTTTACCGCGCCAGTTACCGGGGAGGTATCCCGGAAGGTATGAAACAGGGTTTTTTTTACGCGATGTCTGTTAAATGCCCTGTGGTTTTTAAGAAAATCTCAAGAGACGACCGGTGCTATGTAAACGCTATTCTCGATTGCAATGTTGGTGATGTTCGTGGCCATTGGCATGATCGCTGGGCGGTCAGCAGCCCGCTCGAATGTCGAAGACCGGTTTTACCAATCAGCGGGGCAGGGAGATTTGGAGACAGTGTACCAGATGTTCCACCCGGTGCTTCGTGAAAAGGTGGACCGGCCCGTGATGGAGCCTGGGTTGAGGCCGTAGAAGCCAGGTTAGGCTCCTACTTGTCAACGGAACCGGTTGAGGCGTCCCGGACGCAGCAGCCCACGAACTTGCGTCTGCAGGTGGTCTCAAAAATTGCCTTCGAAAAAACGGGTGGCCGATCAGGCTCTGGACAACTCGATTTTGAAGGGAGCCGCGCAGGGAAACTCGTAAAAGGCCACCTCGCCGAGGGGCCCCAGGAAGTATGGGTTGTGGTCCCGGATATCGGCGCCGATGGCTGCGCCATCTTGCTTCCGAGAGTGAGCGAGGAAAACAGCTGACGGACAAAAAGTCGCTGGATCGTGTCCGCTTCAGGCTGCCTGGGGAACGCGATAGGCGTTAAAAAGCAGAGTCACCTCTTGAGATGGCTTTCGTAACAGTTTTTCCGTCAAGCAACCAACGGGAAGGTTTTGCTGATAGTAGTCGTAGGCACCCTGTCGTAGGGTCAGTATCTGGTCGTGGGGCATAGCTGTTGCTAGCCGAATGGTTTTGGC
The DNA here is from genome assembly GCA_965243695.1 of Lacipirellulaceae bacterium. Lineage (GTDB taxonomy): Bacteria > Planctomycetota > Planctomycetia > Pirellulales > Lacipirellulaceae > JAKVCB01. Next base: position 199,352 of record CBDEWC010000037.1, read on the forward strand.
GAGCGAATCGTGGTCGTGGTAGGTCAGGCAGTTCTTACCATGTTCCAGGGCAGGATTCATGTAGCGATGGTACTGAAGGATGGGAATCGTACCGCAGGAAAGCGCTTCAACCAGGTTGTGGCACAGGGGCATGGAGGCTCCCGGGCAGGCAAGAAAAAAATCAGCCTGTTTCATCGTAACAAGCCATGTTTCGAACGGGATGCGAAAATACTGCGTCTCTGCGCACAGGAATGTCACCGGTTCAAGTTTGTCAAGCTGGGATTTGCTGGTTGGAACATGGATATTGTTCGGGGCAAGCTGGCTGCGAACGTGGTCCACGACTTGGGTGCGGGGCAGCATTTTGTATTTGTGCAGTACAGGCCCACCGGAATATTTGTCGACCGTCGTGTTGCCTCCAAAAAACAGTCGCACCGGCCGGGTGGCGGTCAGATTGGCCTGCGGTGGAAAGTTATGTTGCGACTGGACATTGGGATGGACAAAGAAGGGTAGCGCGACTTCACTCGGTTTGAAAGGACGGCGTTCTGTATAGTCAATACGGATGGTTTTTAACGCCTCTTGGGGGGAGGCTCGGTTGTTGTCGGTTACCAGCAGGTAGGGGCCTGGTATCTGACGAAGGTCATGGTAAGTAGCAAACGGAAGATCCAGCAGCCTTTTTTTATATTCCTTGTGATACATGGTAGCCAGGAAGCGAAAACGGTCCCTGTAGACAGGTGTATAACCGAGTTGCAAAAAATCGCTGACCAGATGAAATAGGTACCTTCCCATGACGTTGTCAATTGCGGTGCTGGTAAAATCGTAGCATGCGTAAGGACCACGGTAATTTTGAGGAGACGTCGGGAGATTCTTGAGCTTGGCATACGAGGCGTAATGGCCAGGCAAAACAAAACTGCGGAACGAGTGAATCCACTGGTCAATTTTTTTAAGTGGTCGAACTGTCACGTTTTTTTATCTCGTTCGATAAAGCCAGCACCGTTGGGAAAAGCTCCCCTCGGAGTATCGACGGTTGCACTCAGGAAAGTTCTGCTCAAAGTTGTCGTGGAGCGCAGAGAGGTGATTAGTCACCCTTGTGGCATGGCAGCACTGCCTGCACGCGTGTCGGGCAACATTTTTGAGAGACGACTCCGCTCGGGTGGCAGCGTCCCGAAAGAATCACGGCATTCTGGCTATTTGGGGGGCCTGTCGACAGGTAGTTTCTTTCGCAGGTGTCTACCTCAAGTGTATCGATTGGCAAAACCGATACAGCCTACGAGGGTTACCAAACCAGTTGGGGGGGCGCGGGTTCTCTTGGTGAAGCAGGGTGATTTGCCGAGAGAACCGGTAAGCTGGTTACCGCATTTAGCAACAAGGGCGTTGGAGTGCGGGCCATTCGGTCGGTTTGGGTGGAAATTTGCGAGGTTCATTACAGGAAGTCATGGCACGCAATCACCGATTCACTCGCTTGTGGCAGTCCCCTTACGTGCGGCATGTGCGCCGTATGGTTTCTCCTGGCTACGCGTTTCGGTGCTTGACAGCCCGGCACCGTCGTATGCCGGACTTCATTATCGCGGGCGCACAGAAATCAGGTACGACATCTCTTTATGCCTATCTGACCGAACATCCTCAGGTTCACCTACCGGTTCGCACCGAACTGAGGTTCTTTGACAACAATTTTCAAGCCGGCGAAAACTGGTATCGGATGCACTTTCCCTTCAAGCCTATGGGGAAAGAGGCTACTAAAACGTTGTGCGGAGAAACAACGGCCTGCTACATGTGCTACCCTCATGCGCCCAAGCGTATCGCTGAAACGGTACCAAGTGTGAAAATTATTCTCCTGCTGCGCAATCCTGTCGATCGAGCTTTTTTGCACTATCAACTTAATCAGCGTCAGGGAATCGAGCCTCTCTCGTTTGACGACGCGCTTGCCGCTGAGTCGATGCGCCTTGAACAAGACCGTGACCGTATGCTGGAAGATTCCAGTTACTGTAGTTTTGCACATGAGAAATTTTCGTACCTTGCCCGCGGACGGTATGCGGAACAGCTAGTTCGATGGCGTTCTTTTTTTGGAAACGATCAGTTGTTGGTCATCGAAAGCAGCGAGTTTTTTAAGAATACAGAGGCTGTCTACAGTGAGGTCCTTAAATTCCTGGGATTGCCCGAAGCAGCACCGGCTCAATTTGAGAACCGTTTCTCGGGCAAGTACAAAATTCGCATGAGTGATGTGACGCGTGAGCGCCTGGAGGACTACTTCCTTCCTCACAATGAACAACTTTACACAATGCTAGGCCGACGATTTCGCTGGGACTGTGAGCCCCAGGTGCGGTCTGGAGTAGTTGCCGCATGAGTCAGAACACTGTTTTTACCCGGTGGTGGCACCAGGGGGCGATAAGCCAGGTTCGGCATTCGCTGTCGCTTCCTCTTTGGCATCGATACTTCACAACTGCAGACCGCAGCCTGCCGGACTTTCTGATTGCCGGTGCAATGAAGGCTGGAACCACCTCTCTGTTTGGTTACCTCGACCAGCACCCGCACTGTTCTTCGCCGTTGAAAAAAGAAGTCAACTACTTTGACACCAACTTTTCTCGTGGTCAGAGGTGGTACCGTATGCATTTCCCTCGGCGGACGGCAGAAATGTCGAATCAACTTTGCTACGAAGCCAGCCCCTACTACATGTGTGATCCGCGAGTGCCAGTTCGTATTAAACAGGAGTTGCCTGGTGTGAAGATCGTGTTTCTACTCCGCAACCCCGTCGACCGGGCGTACTCCCACTATCAGCACAATGTGCGGCGAAGACGAGAGCAGTTGTCTTTTGAGGAGGCGATTGCCGTCGAGCCTGATCGCCTGCGGGGCGAGTTGGAACGGATGAAGGAGGACGACCACTACGAGAGTCAGGCCTATCGCCACTACTCTTACTTGACCCGTGGTAACTACGCAGAACAGCTTGCGGTTTGGCAAAGCCATTTCTCCGCAGATAGATTGCTTGTCTTGCAGGCTGAGGTTCTGTTTCGAAATCCGCAGCAAGCCCTGGCTAGAACCCTCCTGTTTTTAGGACTCGAACCGTGGGAGCCAGACACTTTTGGCAATTTGAACCCGGGCCGTTATCGTGCAGGAATGGGCAGCCAGGTGCGAACCCGTCTCAGTGCACACTTTGAGCAGCACAATCAGCGACTCTTTCATCTTCTAGGGACAACGTACGACTGGGAAAATTAGTGAGGCTTCTGAGATGAATCAATTGATTGTTGTGCGTGGAATGAAGCGGACCGGAAATCATGCAATTATTAGTTGGTTGCGTGGGCAGAGGCGATACGTCTTTTATAATGACGTGTTTGAGGTTGGCCCCGTCCTTTGCGGCGAAAGAAGTTTGCCGCTATGTCAGCCGTTTTCTGAGTGGCTGCAACGTAGGATGCACATAAACCGGTTGCCATTTTCCTCAGTCGTGGAAAAGCTGGTCCTATACGGACGATCGATGATCGTCAGCCTCGAAGACCATGGGCCTGACTACCAGCCTTTTCATGATATTAAGTATGACCTGACCAACGTACTGATTGTACGAGACCCCAAAAACCTTTTCGCCAGTCGCATTCGTAAGGCGTTTTCCAAGGACTGGGTGCCGTATCCTCGGAAGATGAACCACGTCATGCAACGAGCAGTCGACGTGTGGAAGGCGTGTGCTCGTGAATATCTGGGCATCACCAGTTACTTGCCGAATAAAGTCTGCGTCTGTTTTGACCGTTGGTTTTTGGATCAAAGCTATCGGCAAGAGTTGAGCCGCCAATTAGGGCTGGCTTTCACGGATCGTGGTTTGAGCAAAGTTTCCCGGCGGGGTGGGGGCAGTTCCTTTGATGCAACAAAGTTCGATGGTAACAGCCAGGATATGGATGTGCTCCACCGCTATTCTCAACTTGACGATCGAGAAACACGGTTGCTCAACGCCGTGATGGCCGATCAGGAACTGCATCAACTGTACCGACAAATTGAAGGGGATCTGGCGGTGGACCGGCAACCGACCGTTGTCCCGCTCCGGCGGTCTGCCTAGGGCGCCTGTTGGGCGATTTCCTCCCCAGAGAGCGCAAGGTCGTAAATGGCCATCTCGTCGAGAGTCCCCTGGAAGTACTGATGGTTGTCTCGGATGTCGGCGCCGATGCCCACGCCAATGTGGGAGCGGAGATTGACCACGCTCCCTGAGCCTGTCGCCGCCAGTTGGCCGTCGAGGTAGAGAAACCCATCGTCTCCATTGCGGCCGGCTGCCACATGATGCCACTGCCCGTCATGGATGGCCCCTGGCGAGGTGATGTTGAACTGGTAGCGGGAATCTCCATACATCCAAAAATTGACCCGTCCGTCGGCTTTCATTTTCAAAATATATTCGCCGTTGTAGCCGCCGTTTCGTTGTTGGATGAGGATGCCTCCGGAGGTGGCCGTGGTGCGCACCATGGCCATGACGGTAAAGTTGGTGAGTCCCTCTAGCGACGGGCCGGTTCCCAAAAGGACCTGGTCATCGATGCCATCAAACTCAAGTGCGCCGCCTGCATAGCCTTCCGTCCAGCTCGCGCCGTCAACCTGACCTATACTGGCCTGTACTTCCGCCGCCTGTCTGGTCGCTCACGGTCGTTCCACTGCCTTCATCGAAATTCCAGCTTGCAATCGGTCCCCGCTGTTCCACAAGCACGTCGATGGTGAAAGTCTGCTCGTTACCGGCGCTGGAACGGTAGGTCACCTCAAACGGGTCGCTTCCTGTGAATCCCTCGGCCGGTACGTAGGTGTAAGTGCCGTTAGCATCACTGTTCAGCCCGCCGGAGGTCGGCTGGCCGACTGTGACCAGCGTGGCCGTACCATCGAGCGACAGGCCCGCCCCGGCAAGGTCGATGGTTTTGGTCGCTCCTGTGGTGACGGTTAACGGTCCGGTCGAGGTGGCAAGTGGCATCCAGCCAGGCAGGCCCATGGCGGCGACCGTGTCCAGGGCCGATTGGCTTACCTCCAGTCCCCAGTGGTCGACCATGTAGCCGGTCATGTCCGCCTCGTTGTGCTCCGACCAGCGCACCAGCCACTGGTCTTTTTCCTGTTGGCCACCTGTGGGCAAACGGTCCGGGTGGCCCAGCGCATCCTGCACATAGGTACTAAGCACATTGCGGTATCCCTGCCAGCCCCAGGCACCGTCGGCCAGTTGGAAGTAGAACGGGTAGGCATTCTTCTGGTCAAAGTTGGGTTTGCTGGGGTCGCTGGTCGTTTCGACCGCCCGCTCCATCACCTGGTCGGCATGGGCCGACCACCCCCACCCTGCCCCGCTGGTTTGGGGCGCAAAGAATTCGAGGGCTGCGTTGGCAAAGATGTTGACCGTTACTTCGACATCGCCAGGAAAAGTCCACACGTTGTCCCAGCCCCAGCCGAGCTCGGGGTGCCGCTGCATTTCGTGTCCTAGTTCGTGAAACCACCCCCAGTCACCACGGTCCTGGAGTACCGCAAGGTCCACAATCGCATCGCCATACGAAACAGGTCCCTGGATCGGATACCCTGCGTGCAGCAGGCCACCGCTGATTTGGACGTCGTAGTTAATCCGGTCGGGACCGGTGCGAAGGCCTTCAAAGCCTCCCACCCAGTCTTGAAGTGCCACCGCATCGTGCCAGTGCTGCATGAGCCCCTCTGGATTGTCGAGATTACGTATCCAGGCCGAGGGGACGTTGAACGCAACGTTTTCCGAAACAAAATCTGCGTAAGGTGCCGGATGGTTGCGGAGCGTGCTTCTCCACTGGGCATCGGTGGTTTCGCCCAGGACGAACCGCGGTGCCTCGATGGCCCCATCGACCACCACGTCAACCAGGCCCAAACCAGGTGGTGTGCCGGCGGCCTGGCCGCCCACATCGATGTAAATGGCCCCGCCAAACGCGCTGGCGATTGCAACGCTCGTGCTATCGAGCTCAAACGACCGAGATACGTCCGAGGGGACGCGCAGCCAGCTGGCTCTGCTTGAAATATTGTCGACGTGCGTATTGATCCGCAGGCTATATCCGCCTCCGGCCAGCGAAGCGGGCACCGTGACCGTCACCGTTTCTCCCGGCACCACATACATGCCGGTGGCGATGAGTCCTGTACGGCTGGTGTCGATGGTGACCGTGTGGTTGGCCAGCCGGGGAGCTTCGGAGCCAATCGTGCCGTAGACCGCCTCGGCCGTACGGTGGGCGGTGACTTCCGCCGGTGGCAGGTCACCGATCAGGTTCATTTCCTGGGTGAGCAGCGCTTTTTCAAACACGTCGGTCACCGGCGTGGTTGGCGTGGGGTTAACGCTGCCGACGCGGTCCCAAAAACCTGCGTCCAGCCTGGCCTGGAGGGAATCGTCCTGGGCCAGCAGCAGGTTAAGCCGGTTATAAACCTCGCTCACCTGGTTCGTCTCGGCCTGGGAAAGTGAGCCGGAGCCGGCCAGAAGGTCGAGCACGTCACCGGCGGTGACCTGCCCGCTTGCTGCGGTCACACTTTGCGCGCTGCTGCCGTGTGGCCACTGTTTGACAAAACCAATGCCTGCCAGGCGCAGCAGCCGGTTGCCCGGAATTTCTTCGGTGGGCTTGTTCCACCACCACTGGTAGCCGATGCCGTACTCGCAAACCAGCAGGCCACCACCGGCGGTGACAAAGTCGCCCACGGTTGCCAGGACCTCATCCGGTACGTTTGAACCGAGCCAGGCACCTACCAGCACGTCGGCCTCGCTCAGGTGGTCGCTGACGGTTGATGCCGTGGCGTTGACGACCTGGGTAAATCCCCTGGAAGTGAGCCAGTTGGCATTGTCCTGGTCGTTGTAAGTCACCACCGACATGTCCCAACTGGTCGAGTCGGCCAGCCACCGGACGCTGTTCTGGTAGAGGGCTGCCATGTTGGGATCGTGGCCGTGCGAATCCATATTCAGCCACTGTGCATCCGGCAAGGCAATGACACGGCCCTGCCCTAACGTTGCCGCTGCGATCATGGGGTCGCCAAGATCGGCCCCGGGATAGTTGGCAATGCTGTAAGCGGTTGGGCCGAAAGTCACCATGTGGCCTGGCTGGACGGGGTTGGTCAGTGAAGTGACGCCAGCGAGAATTTGTGTGCGGGCCGCTGGCGCATCAAGCGGCCGGTTGACCGAAATGCGCACGGTCCCTGTCGCCGTACCGCCCTGGCCATCAGAAATTTCATAGTCGAACGAATCGGCGCCGGCGAAGTCTGCCGTTGGTGCGTACACCAGTTTTCCCTCGCCATTGGTGCTGAGGGTCGCATGGGTCGGGTCGGTGTAGCTGGCAAGCGCCAGCAGGTCGCCGTCGGCATCCGTATCGTTGGCGAGCAGGTAGTCGATCACGGCCGGCTGGCCGCTGGTTGTTAGCAGCACGTCTGGCTTGGCCACTGGCGGGGTGTTGGCAGATGCCGCGCGGCCGAAGTTGTCCTTCCAGAGCGCGTAGTGGGCAGTGCTGATCGGGGTACCCAACTGGTTGTCGTTGGCCAGTGGGGTATTGCTTCCGGCTGTATCCTGCCAAAGGGTGTAGTCGGCCGCGTCGACGATGCCACTGTCGTTAAAATCGCCCGGCACACCTGAGAGCAACCGGCGATCTTCGAGCCGTTCGACGCGTAGCGAGCGGTTGCATGCACCACCGCAAAGTTGTTTTCGGTTTCGCGGTTGTCGAATCACTCGACTTTTTTCCTGGCGTGGTTGAATTGGATCTTCGCCGGAGCGACTTTGTTCGACCCGGGCGACACCGTGGGGATCTGAAGCAGGGCCCGGCCCTCACGGCAGGCAGCAAAAAAAGCCGCCTGTGAGGGTTTTATTGTATCGCCGCTGGTTGGCCCATTCTACGCGGGAAGCCGCAAAACGGAGTCGCCTCTCTGGGGCCGTTAGCGGCTGGGCCCCTGCCCCGCTTCATACCCTGGGCGCCGGACGCTGGATCAGCTTCAAGGATCGTACCGCCCGTTTTGGTGGTATCGAGGTGGGCAAAACCACCTTGATCGGTTCGTCCGCTCATCAACACATCGATGCCCAGCGACTCTGCTCGTGCAATGGTGGCGTCGAGGTCCTCGATATCGAACCCCAGATGGTGTAACCCTTCGCCCTGTTCGTTGAGGAAATCTTCGTAGATGCTGGGCGTTTGCAGCGGACAACTCAGTTCCAGCTCGAGGTGGCCCATGCGGGCAAAAGCCATTTCCCAGTAACCGTCGCTTGGTTGGCCGAGGTAAGTGATATTTTTGTAGACGATTTTCGGAAAGACAAAAGGACCGATCTTCAGGAGATTCCCATAGTGGGCGGCGGCCTGCTGCAAGTCGCGTACAACGATACAGACTTGCGACGGGGGAGGTAAATCGAGTTTGCCGGCGATATCAGCCTGATCGGTCATCTGGGCAATCCTGTGGTGAAGGGAGAAGCGTCACAACAAACAATAACTCCGGACGCACTGCTAGGGAAACCTTATAGGATCGCCCCAGCGGTGCCAATAACCGGGGCTTACTGCCGCTGCCGGGGCTTACTGACGCTGGTAGCGCAAGATTCTGGCGGTGCCCGCCTCGGGGGACCAGAGCAAGAGACCCTCGTCCATCAGCTGGCCGCCGGTCTGCTGCTGCGTTTCGCCACCGTCGAGGTCGGTGACCGTGTAGCTCGCCTCGCGCACCAGGGACCGCGGACGGATGGTCGCAGCCGGGTAAATGTTTTCGGTTCGCTGAAAAGCCATGATTGCCCCGCCACCCGAGCGGGGGTCGTCGAACTGAAAGATCATCCAGTTGTCTTCCTGGTGGTGATAACGCGTGAGCGGATAAAAGTCACATGCCAGGTAAGGGGCCACCTGGCGCCACTCGGCAATTCGTTTTTTTAACTCAGCCAGGTCATAGGTGTCGTCCTGCAGGTTCACGTTCATCGCCACGCAGGGCGAAAAATAACTGCGGGCTACGTACGGATCGGGATAGTCGAGCGCCTGCCCATGAAAAGGGAGCCACAGGCTGAGGCCATAGTTCTGACACTGCATCCCGGAGGGTTCGTCGGCCTTGGGGCGCGTGTCAGGGATCCAGGAGCGGTCGGTGTAGTCGCTCCGCCAAAGGGGAATCGCCCGTCGCATCGTCTCCAGGTCGTTACGCCGTCCGCCCGAGGCGCAGCTGTCAATCTTCAGCTGGGGATTGCGGCGGCGCAGTTCGTCCCAGTGGGCATAAAAACCTTGCACCCAAAGATTTTCGGTCATCCCCTGCCGGTCAGGCGCATCGTTTTGGCGCCAGTGCTCCAGCGGATCCATGTTGAAATCGACCCGGTAGAAGTCAATCTGGTTGTCGGTAAGCTCCGCATCGATGCGATCGTTCATCCAGGCCAGTGCGGCCGGGTTGCCAAAGTCAAAAAGTCCTTGCGACGTTGTGTCCGCCGACAGCACCCACTCGGGGTGGTTTTCGCGAATCCAGGTAGCCTCCGGGGTAATCCGTTCGGGCTCGAACCACAAAATGGTTCCCAGGTCGTGCTGGTGGGCAAAATCGCTAATCGGCCGGATGCCCTGCGGAAATCGGTCTGGGGCTGCTTTCCAAATGTCGCCGTACCAGCCGGTGTCCATCCACCAGTAGTCGAGGTCCACACCTGCGTCGACCCAGCGGCGAATGAATTCAATTTGGTTCTCCTCGGTCGCACTGCCCATCCAGCCAAACACGCGCGCGCTACCGGCGGCCAGTTGTGGGGTGGGCGGTTTTCCTGCGGTGCGGGGCACTACGTGCGCGCGCATCCAGCGGCGCCACACGTTTTGTGATCGGATGCGGTCGCCCTGGTAAAACTGCAGCACCACCGTCGGCAGGCGAACCTGCTCGCCCGGCTCAAGACGAAGATGGGTTTTTTCCTGACCACCTGAGATCTTCAGGCCACCCGCCCCGTCACGCACAAAATCAATCGCCCACTGGCCAGACCAGCCAAGGGCAATCAGCATGCCTTCATGGCCCCACTGCAGGTTCATGTAAGGCCAGCTGGCGTTGCTCGACCGGCCTCCGGAGGTGGCAATCCGCTTGGTCACCGCCGGCAGCAACTCGGTCTTATGGAGCTGGTAGTCGTAGCGACTGCCCTGAGAGCCCGTTTGATGGTGCAGGCCAAACTCGCCGTAGTACCGCTCGGTAGGAGGACGCGTCAGGCCAGCGGTCAGCCCCTGCAGGTTGCTTAAAATGGGGCTCGGCGCGGTACCCGTGTTTTGAATCGAGGTCACCCACTCGACCGTGGGAAAATCGTGGTACACGGTCAGGTCACACCGCACGACCAGTCCAGTCGACTCGTCACTCCAGCTGAGCGTGTGCAGAGTGCGGGCTGCATCAAGTTCTGCCGAGTCAAGTGTCACCGGCCACTGGCCGGCAAGCTCTGAAAATGGCTCTCCGGCAAGCTCGAAATCAAACGGCAAGCGATCCGAAAACCGGGTAGGTTCATGTTTGCCCATCACTGGCAGGTCGCCAAGGCGTAGGACTTTTCCGCTTTCAAGCACCACCTGTGCGCCGGCCCAAATCGCGTGGTCGCCGGGGATTGAGTCGCCCGCATCCTCCACCGCGAGTGTGAACTGGCGCGCCCCGCCGAGCGCGACCCGCACCGGTACCCTGGCATCGCGCCCCACCACCACGTCGGAGCGAAACAGTTCCTGCCCTGTTGTGGAAACGGTAAAGATCACCGTGCCGTGACTGGCGATGCCCAGGTCGGCCACGAACTCGACCGCTGGCTCAGGTAGCTCGACCTGGAGCCGACTGGGGGCATGCGTAAACAGGCCGTGGTCGTAGGTTTGCTTGGCCAGCCGAAAGCGGCGGGTCCAGGCCCCATTCTGTTGCACCCGGTCCCACCAGGCAGGGCCTTTTTCTAAAACAACCAGCCGCGCACCTCCGGGGTCCGCCGTGCGGCAGACCATCGGCAGCGCCGCAGCCAGCCAGCGGTCGCGCTGGTAGCGCTCGGCCGCGGTGGGCTGGGACAATTCCGCAGCCGTCAGGTCACCGCAGGCGAGGACCGCGGCCAACAGCCACAGGCGGCTCCAAAAATGGGCGGGCCGGCACCACGATTTATGGGGACGCGGTGCATAGGAGAGTGGTGCAGCGGAGAGTGGCGCAGAGGAGAGTGGTGCAGCGTGAGGCATTGAAGTTTTCACCGATTTGATACTTGTAAACAGGGTAAGCTATATGGGGTGTGATCTATACGGGGCGATCTATACGGGGTGAGCCCTATTGAGCCAGCCATCTCCAGGACAGATCAGTCCTACTACGGTGGTCCGGTTTTTTTAGGGGCAAGACCGCGCCGACAGCTCAGCCAGTAACCACCCCATCAGGATAGGGGATCGCCGGCTTCCAGGGATTGCTTGCCTCGAAACAACCATGGGTCGAGACGGTGGCGGCCGGATTGAGGATCGTGATGGGATTCTTGGCCCGAAACGTACTCATCCGGCATCCCAATAGGGCCACCGTCAGCGGATCGGAGCCTCCGACCTGCAAAAAGTCCTCGCTCAGGATCAGTCGTTCGCCATCCAGGTCGGCCGTGGGAGAGTGGACCACCGGATTTTTTCCGGCAAAGCTTTCAATGTTGGTCAGCGAGGTGTGCCCTTGGCCGTCAATCACCAGCGGGTGCAAGTCGGCCGTCTGGGGCCCGGTGTTGGCAATGATCGATCCCTGGGCAATTTGCCAGTTGCGGTTGCGTTGCTGGGATCCCGATTTGTGAATGCCAATCGTCACGCAGTCGAAATTAAAGTTCGTTAGCTGGCCGTAGGTCTCCGCTCCCAGTCGTGCGCCACCGTACACGCCAAAGGTAAACAGATCCATCAGTTGGGCGTTGTCGGTGTGGTCGATGGCGTAAGAAAACTTGCCACGGTCCACGACGCTTTGAATGATCTCCGGCGAATTGTCCTGGTTCGCCAGCAGGCGGCAAACGGCCGGGTTCACGTGGCAGTGGAGGATACGGGGAATGTCATAGCAGTAGTCGATGTCGATGAAGCGTCCGCCCAGCGGATAGCCATAGCAGTGTTCAAACAAAATCAGTTCCGAGGGAAGTAGCGGCCCCCCCTGCCCTGTCGGCGGCGCCCGGAAATCAAACGTGGTTGTTTCCCCAAAAAAGGTGAGCGACGAGAAGGTCACGCCCCAGACCGCGTCGTCCATGGCCCGCTGGACGGTAACCGGGTAGTCGATGATTTTTGCAGGATCCGTGCGGGTTTGGTTCGGGTACCAGAACTGCAGCCCTCGTAGTTGAGTCGCCGACTCGACCGTGATAAAGGGCTGGTCGGTCGATTCGATGGCAAACACGCTGCCTACCGGTTGCGGCCGGGTCGGGTGGCGGGTTCCCCGTGGGACTGGGCCGTGGGCGCCCAGCAGCGAAACGTTTTTCCGCAGTCGCAGGCCCGACTCGACTCGGTACGGCTCTTCGCTCGGTTCGACCCAAAGGACTCCGGCTGAGGTCGTTGCCCAGTCAATCGCCTCCTGAAGATGTTTGCGGTTTTTGGCCGCACCCGCTGCGGGATCAACCCCAAACTGGCGAATCGATTTGCGGCCACCGTCGGCCGAATCCGATAATTGTCCCTCGGCCACCAGCGCCGCAGGGGCCATCCCAAGGGCAGCCGCCGCGCCGGCGGTGCCGGTCTGAATCGCCAAACGTCGGTTCAATGGAAAATCGCGTGTCACAATATTTTTAACCCTATTTTTTTAACCCTGTTGGATAATGAGGGGCTTGCTTGCCGGCTGTTGCTGCGCCGTGCTACGATGGCCGCTTGACTTGTTTTGCGTAAGATTCGATTTGTTTACTTTAAACCATTACGGTTGATTGCACACCTATGTCTTTATTTTGCCTTGAGAGTCTGCCCGTTTTTACCCGTTTTCCGCCCTTCTCTATGTCAACAAGACGGTCCAGTGTTGGCCGGTCCAGTGTTGGCCGTTTAGGCGTCATGCTGTTGTTCTGCGGCACGGGGATGCTGTTCTCCTCGCTTTTGGCCACCGCCCATGCGTCGGGCCATGCGTCGGGCCTGCCGGCCGCTCCGACCAGCGAGGAGTTTGCCGTCCGCGATCAGTTTGTGGCGGCTGCATTCGATGGAGAGACCAAGGTGCCCCTGCCAGCGGTGGAAATCGAAGTGGTGGCCGACGACTCGGGGATTCGGCATGGTACCAGTGGTCACTCACTACGGCGGAACCAGATGTGGGATGACCGCCCCATGAAAATTGGCGGCATGCAGTACCACAGCGGCCTTTCCATTCATGCCAATGCCAGCCTGGTGGTTCGCCTGCCAGGGCCGGGGGCAAAATTTTCGGCCGTGGTTGGGGTCGATAGCAGTGCGACCACTCCCCAGCAGGGGTCGGCCGTCTTTTCGGTCACGGTGGGGGACAAGCAGGTTTACGAGTCGCCCGTTTTGCGCGGCGGAAAAAGCGGCCAGGCTGCAGCCGTGGAGGTCCCCTTGGGTGGCGTGAGCGAGTTTGTTTTAAAAGTAGCCGATGCGGGCGATGGCATTGCCTACGACGTAGGGAACTGGGCCGATGCGCGTGTGACACTCGAAGATGGTCGCGTGTTGCGGCTGGGAGGTTCACTTACGGGCCGTTTTGAAGCGGTGCCCCCCTTCTCGTTTACCTATGGAGGGGTTCGGTCGACCGAGTTGCTTTCCGGTTGGAAACGGTCGATGGTGTCACGACCACTGGACGCAGAGCGAACCGAACAGGTGCAAACCTACACCGACCCGGCAACAGGCCTGGAGGTCCGCTGCGTGGCGATTGTCTACCACGATTACCCGACGGTGGAGTGGACCGTTTATTTCACCAACAAGGGCGAGCAGCCCACGCCTCTGTTGTCGGACATCGAAGGGATCGACGTACTCCTGGAGCGGGGCGAGACGGGTGAGTTTGTGCTGCACTACCAGCAGGGAAGTACGGCAACCCCCGACGAATACCAGCCGCTGACCCAAGAGCTACCCCCTGGCAGCCAAAAGCAACTTTCGCCAGCCGGGGGACGGGCCAGCGGTGAGTACCTTCCCTACTTCAATGTTTCCTGGCATGGCGCCGGGGCGATTGTCGTGTTGGGCTGGCCCGGCCAGTGGGCCGCGGATTTTCGCCGCCAGGATGAACGCGGACTGCGCGTGGTGGGTGGGCAGGAGCTTACCCATCTGAAGCTCGCCCCGGGCGAACAGGTTCGCACGCCCCTTTCGGTTTTGCAGTTCTACCGGGGTGACGTGGACCGTGCTCAAAACATTTGGCGACGATGGATGGTTGCCCACAACCTGCCTCGTCCGGCGGGTAAGCTTCCGCGGCCAATTTTGTCGGCCTCCAGTGCACCGCAGTTGGCAGAAATGATGATGGCCAATGAGCAGAATCAATTTGATTTTGTCGACCGTTACCTCGATGCGGGGCTGGATATCGATTACTGGTGGATGGATTTTGGATGGTATTACTACAAGGGCAATGATATGCGTTATGAGGCCGATCTTTCCCGGTTTCCTCGCGGGCTGCGGTCGATTACAGATCATGCCCACGCGCGTGGCGTGGGGAGCATTGTGTGGTTCGAGCCGGAGACCCGTTTTCCTGCTCACCGGGTTGTACAGCAGCATCCCGATTGGCTGCTGGGCGAGGCGCATGGCATTTTGAACCTGGGACTTCCGGAGGTTCGGCAATGGGTCACCAATCAGGTGCATGGGCAGCTTCAGAAAGAAGGCATTGATGTTTTTCGGTCTGACTATAACGTTGAGCCATTGGTCCATTGGCGCGGCAACGATACGCCAGACAGGCAAGGCATTACCGAGAATCACTACGTCACCGGTTACCTCGAATTTTGGGACGAACTGCGGCGGCGGAATCCGGCCCTGTTGATTGACTCCTGCTCGAGTGGTGGCAAACGAAACGACCTGGAAACGATGCGCCGCGCGGTGCCGCTGTGGCGCAGCGATTACAACAATATTGGTTATGTCGTATTCAACTACATCATTGCGCCCCGCAAAGAGTTGGCCAGTACGCTTCAGAACCACACTTATGGGCTGGCTCGCTGGTTGCCCTATTTTGGCGTCGCGGCGCGGGATGTGGATCAGTACATCTTTCGCAGTGGGATGTGTCCGGCGCTGGTTTGTGGTTGGGATGTCCGCCGGGATGATCTTGACTATGAACTGATGCGGAAAATGGTCACCCAGTGGCGGGAGGTCGCCGATTATTACCTGGGCGATTACTATCCGCTCATGCCGTACAGCCTGTCGCGCGAGGTGTGGTGTGCGTGGCAATTTGACCGGCCAGAACTTGCCGGTGGCGTGGTGCAGGCGTTTCGGCGGGCAGAATGTTCGCTGGACCGGGCCGTATTAAAACTGCGTGGGTTGGAGCCGACCGGCGTCTATCGCGTGACCGATCTGGACCAGCAGGAGAGCTACACGGTAAGTGGCCAGTCGCTGATGGGAGAAGGTCTTCGGGTGACGATTGAAACGCAGCCTGGCGCGCGGATCATCAAGTACCAGCGGCTGGAGGATTCGGCGCAGGGGGCCCAGTAGCTGGCCCAGTAGCCAAGCCAGCCCAGTAGCCAGTCCAGCCCAGTAGCCAGCCCAGTAAGAGCAGCGCCAACTCCTAAAAGCAAAACCCTTTACCGGTTAAAGTAGTTTGGCTCGACTTTTACTTCCAGCTCGTTGGCCTCAACGTGCAGCCACACGAGCGCGTAGACGAGGTTGCTGACCATCATCTGTGATTCGTAGTGTCCGATTCCCGTGGCGCCGCGAAAAAGTCCTTGCCAGTACAGGCGTTCGATCGCAAGTGTTGCCATCTGCTTGGCCTGCGCAAGATATTGCCCCTTGTGCGTTTGGCTGTGCAGGTCAAGCAGCAGCGTAATGACCGCCGCATACACGTGGGCCCGCACTATCTCGTTTGGCCCGGGTGGTTCGTTTGCGGTGTAGAAACGGGCTGCATCCTCCGCCATGCGGAGGTAGGCTTTGCGGCCCGTGAGCCGGTGTGCAAGGCAGCACAGCACGGCATCGTCGGCGGTGAGCTTGCCTCCGTAGGCTGCAGTCCACGGAAAGGTCTCTCCGGTTGCCTGCTCGGGAGGCTGGTCGCGGTCGCACCACAATGCAAAAAATCCTTCAGCCGGCTGGTGTGGCATTCTTTCAATCACGTCGAGGTAGCGGTTTGCAACACTCAGGTAACGCTGCCGGGCCGGGCCCTCGGGGAGCAGCCCGGCAGCCTCGAGCAGGCTCAGTGCGAGGCTCAAGGCGCTTTCCATGCCGCACTGAGGGTGGTATTCGGTAAGTGGCGGCAGGCCCGACTTCTGGCCCTCTTGCCCGGAAAGATGGTCGAGGGTCTTCATGGCCCAGTCGAGGTACCTGGCATCCCCGGTGGCCGCGTGTGCGAAGGTCCAGAGCGTGATGTAAAACCCGCCATGGCGCGGAAAGTCGACCGCCTGGTATGCGCTTTGGCGGGGGATAGGCTGGGGCACCGTGATACTTGCGTGCCGGCTCCACGTGAACGTTTCCAGGTTGAGGATGTGGTTTAGGAGTCCATCGGCTTCGCCCCTTACGGCAGCGGGGTTCATCGTGTGGGCTTGTTCCCAAAATGAAAGGGGCACGCCACCGAGCAATTCGTGCGTGAGGTGGCCTGGCCTTTCCTGGTAGAAGTCCCAGTGTGCGTGCTCGCCCCAGGGGAACAGGCCAGTGGTTGGGTTGGGGCAATGGTCGAGAAAGAACCGGAGGTAGGCGCCGGCGGCCTGCTTGTACTTGGCGTTGCCCGTGAGGCTGGTCATCAGGTCCATGGCCTTCAGGAGCATGATGTCGTGGTGGAGGTTGCCACCGTGGTTGGCGCGGTCGTCGGTGCGTTGGCCTTGGATGCAGGGCAGCAAGTGGTCTGGGTGCTTTTGGTTGTCGACCATGAGGATCGATACAAACATCGGAGATGGAACGTCGCCATAGATGTCCGTTCCGGTGGCGATCATGGTGTCTGCGAAAGTGCGGGCGTAGTGGAGGTAGCCCCTGGCTGGATCGAATTTGGTAAGCGGGAATTGCTTGCGGATGCCCATGGCCCAGTCGCACAGCAGTTGTTCTTCGCGGGTCTCTTCGGGAATGGGGGATCGGGCGAGCGCCCGACCTGGAGCGGTGGTGGTCCAGACCTGGACCTCGCCGATGCGAGGCCAGGCGTGGTCGGGCCGCCAGGTGTCCTCGATCCGAATACGGATGGCGGAGGTTGTCACCGGGTCGAAGGTACATGACGCGGTTGCCTGGCCGGTGTTTTGAGTACCGTCCTTGTGAAAGTTCCTGACAACCGCCAGCGGGTCAGCGCCGCCCCACGCTCCGGTGCCCCACGCTCCGGTGCCCCACGCATAGATCGAGAAATCTTTGAGCCGCAGCGTGTTCTTGAATACCTGGCTCGTCACGTCGATACGGCAGAGGGTACGAGGCTTGTTGAACTTGACGACAACGTTTTGCGGCGTTTTCTGGAGCGACTTTCCGCTTCCGTGCCAGAACGTGGTCGGGTCACCATCGAGGAGATGTTGGATTGCGGAGGGCTTGCCCCCTGCGTGAGTGGCAAAGGCCGTGGCATGTTCGGAGAGGTCCAGCGGCGTTTGTGCCGGCAGAACGCTTGGTGCAATCGCCAGGACGCAGAGTACAAATAGCTTCATGGTGCGCGTGTTGCTGCCATTATTCGACTCGTGGATCCCACCTCCGTGCCGAAGGTTGCCGCTGGTTTGCTCACGCGTGGGTCACTGGTGTTTGATACGCGACTTTGGATCGTTGTAGCAACCCGCGTCTAAAGGTCATTCGACTCAAAGACTTCGCCATCCATGCGATTGCCCATCAGGCCGTGAATCCGCGGGTCGATTTGAAAGGTGATATGTCGGACCGACCCGTCGCAGAAGGACATGTTGCATCCGGCCGGGTGGGCACTGCCAAAAGAGATTCCATAGATTTCATCGCCCGCCTTGCCTGGGGTGTCGGGCACGGGGGGAGTCTGGAAATTTTCTTCTGGAAAATAGGGGGGGCGACCTGCCTTGTACTTATAGTAGGTTGTGCGGACCATGTCGTCCTGGTGGCCCGTGTACATGCCCCAGTCGTCTCCCGGATCGCCTCCATCGTAGCGATTGGGATCAACATGTTTTTCACCCAGGATATAAGTTTTGTTCGTGCCGTCGGTAATGTCCTTGATGCGAATTTCGCTTCCTTTGTACGAAACTCCGTTCCAGCCCAGGCTGCGGGCTTCCCCTTTGAAATCGAGGCCGTCCGTCAGGAGGGCGCCCGTTGCGGGACTGCGTTTCCAGCAGGGAAACCCTGGCGGGCCTGTCCGGGAGTCGTAGTACGAAACATTTCCCACACAAGCCGCGTAGTCCGAATGGGCCCGTTTGACCAGCGTGTACGGGTCGCAGTTAGTAGGGATATTTCCTCCGCCGGGTGGGACCGGGTAAGCAGGGGGCCGTGCGCGTGTCGGGCAACCGAATATCTGAAGATGCATTCCCATCCGATCGGAGTGGGCACGGTGTTTTTCGGCCTGTTGGGTTGCCGGGTCGGCCACCAATCCCATGTCGTAAATTTCCTGCCCTTCCACAAAGGGCAGCACCTGGTAACACCAACTGCCAGGCTGGTAGCGACCAATACCGCAATTCGCGTCGCCGGTCCAGGCATGGGCCCAACCGCCACTGGGGAAGAAACGGTTCTGGCTTTCATGCAGCAGGCACCCGAGGGTCAGCTGTTTGAGTTGGCTTTTGCACTGCGCGTTACGGGCCGCTTCGCGGGCGGCTTGAACGGCCGGTAGCAACAGGGCGATCAAAATCCCGATGATCGCAATCACCACCAACAGTTCCACGAGCGTAAAGCCATTTCGGCGTGTTTGAGGTTTCGTCACCATCTCGTGCCGCTTTTTATTGGACAGGTTGTTCTCTCGAGATTGTACCACAAGCCACGTTGGTTTGTTCTCGGGTAGATCTACCGGCTTGTTAGCTCAAACCGCAAGGGAAAAGCCGGGTTGGAGGCTTCGCCAGATACTTCGCACCCGAGTTCGGTCGTAGCATGGTACCGGGGGGGAATCTCGAGCCGGGGATGGGTGACGCGAACCTGGTAGATGCCGGGGCGGACCAGTTTCAGCGATTGGTTCCCTGGGGGCAAAACATCCTGGGAAACCGACAATTCGACATTGCCATTGGCGGTGGTGGTGCCCTGGGCAGGTTCGACGGCCGTGCCCAGAAAATCCTCGGGCACCAGTTCTACCAGGGCGCCCCGTAGCGGGCGACCATTGAAGGTGACCGTGCAGCTAAACGACATGAACCGGGCACTACCGTCCAAAAACGTGTCGATTCGCCCGGCGATTTCCTCGGCCGTGAGTTGGCCGTCGGTGTTGGTGTCATAACGGGCCAACTCACACCCAATTCCCGGACACGACTTGAGTTCTTCCGCCGAAAGGGCCTCGTCGCCGTTGGTGTCATGCATTTCGACGGCCTGGCGGGCGGCCGAAGCGGGGTTGATGGACGATTTGCTACTGCAGCCGACCGCCAATCCAACGCTTGCCCCTACGAGAATGGCAACAGTTTTTTGCCAGGTGCACAAAGAACCGGCAGACCACGGCTGCACAAACCGGCTGGGCCAAAAAAATCGACGGCCTGTATTCATTAAAGCTCGCCCATGTCTACCGTGAGTTCATCTTTGCGATTTCCCAAACGCCGATGGAGTTCCGGGTCGACGTTGTAACTCACATAGCGTACCGAACTGTCGCCAAAAGACATGTTGCAGCCGGCAGGGTGGGCACTCCCGAAGGAGGTGCGATGTCGATCCGAATGCATCATGCCAGGGGTGTCTTCCACCGGGGTTGCTATTCGCACGGGGCCCAGGCTGGGGTTTTCGTTGTAGTAGGTCACCCGGTACATATCATCCTGCATGCCGGTGTACATGTTCCAGTCGTCGCCCCAGTCAAAGCCATCGTAGTATTGTTCTGAGTCCACATGTTTTTCGCCCAGCAGGTAAGTCTTGCTGGTTCCATCGGTCACATCTCCGGGCCCGATTTTGCTGCCCTGGAAGGAGAGGCCGGTAAAGTTGATACATTGCAGGCGGGCGACCCAGTCAAACGCCTCGCCGGGGGTTGGCCCCGAGTCAGGGTGATTGACCGATTTCCAGCATTCACCACCTGGGCCAACGTGAGGTTGGGGGCCGCCGCCAGCAGGTACACAGCCAACTTGCCCGGGTACGGGACTGAAAAGATCCCCTGCATTGGCCGCATAGCAGGTGCGGACCTGCCCCGGTGGGGTCCAGACATTTCCCCAGCAGCAGCCGCGGCCAAACACCTCGTTGCCGCGACGAGACGGACAGTTGAAGCCTGGCACCGGGGTCGTTAGTCGGAGCGTGTGACCTCGTTTGGTGACGGTCAACTTCTGGCCCAGCGTCTTCTCCAGCCCGATAAACGATCCTGCATCGTAAAGTTCCTGGGCCTCGACGTAGGGCAGGATCGCAAAGACCCACGAGCCAGGCTGGGTTCGGCCCACGCCGCAGTTGGGATCTCCCAACCAGCCCGGTCCCCAACCACCGCTCGGGTAGAAACCGTGTTGCTCAAGGTGCAAGTGGCAGCCAAGTGAAAGTTGCTTGAGATTGTTCTTGCACGCGGCACGTCGCCCCGCTTCCCGGGCCGCTTGAACGGCCGGTAGCAACAGTGCCACCAGGATCCCGATGATGGCAATCACCACCAACAGTTCAACCAAGGTAAACGCCCGCAAAGCACGGCAGCCCCGCAGAGTACGGCAGCCCCGTAGAGCTAGGCAGCCCCGTAGAGCTAGGCAGCGCTGCAAAGTACGACAGCGGGGGACCATTGGCAGTTTCGTCAGGCAGATTGGATGGCTTAAAGTAAGTGGAGGCACAGTGCCCGCATCTTAAAGAAAGGGCCGTTTCGCGTCAAATCTACCGTGCTGTAGGCGCGATCGGCCAAACCTTGACCGAAGCATCACCCGCAGCCAACCTGGACTTTCTGCTTTGTCCTGTTGGGGGCCGCTGGCACTGGCGGGAGGTGGTAGTTCTTATTTTTATTTAATTTTTGTTCACAAACGCTTGATTTTCTCACCCGATTCGGTAACACTAAGGTCGCGGGGAAATACTGCCGCAACAGCTTGTCTTAAGGGTAAGCGGTGGCGGTGTGGATAGCGATGGTTACCCCCCCCGGTTTACATACAACTTTGCGAAAAAAATGGGGAATCAGCACGATATGAAATTATCACTTGCGACCGGTTTGCTCACCCTGGCGGTTCTGACGGGTCCTGCTGGAGCGACAGTTTACAACGTCAATGACGAGGCCCACTTTCCTGACATCACCATGCCGTGTGATGGCTGCAACAGCACCGACAATCCCCTCGCAGGAAACGTGTGGGAATATGGCTTCCGCGAGACGGGCGCTGGTAATGCTGGGAACGATCCTCTCTGGAACAACAATGCGTTTCAGGAATTTATCCACTTTGACAAGACTTGGGAGATGGGGGCCAACGTGATAGGGGGGGCCGCTTCCTGGGGCGATATCAACGGCTGGTGCCAGGACAACGGGGTCAATTGTGATGCGGGTGGAAATTTGGGCGCCCAGGTGAAAATTATCGACTTCGGATCGGGTGCTGGTACGCATACGGTTGCCGGCGTGGACAGTTATGTCAAAGGGACCGTCCACCTGTATACAGATGACGATGCGCCTACTGATCGGGCGGCGATCGTCCGCTTTAACCCGCCTGAAGCGGGTACCTACCAGGTGAATATGTTGTTCGAAAACCGATCTTACAGCGGCCAACCAGGCGACGGGGCAACCTACCACGCCGT
Source organism: Lacipirellulaceae bacterium (assembly GCA_965243695.1). Classification (GTDB taxonomy): domain Bacteria; phylum Planctomycetota; class Planctomycetia; order Pirellulales; family Lacipirellulaceae; genus JAKVCB01. The sequence goes on from CBDEWC010000037.1 coordinate 221,011, forward strand.
TCACACAAGCGATAACGGATTTTTCGAGGACTTTACCGTGCTCAGCGAAGGACAACTGGGTCCCCAGGGGTTCAGTGGCTCTCAAGGCCTGGGCAGTGGAGATTTTGCGATTGTCGAGCAGTCGGTGACGCTGGCCGCGGGCGACTACATAGAGCTGGCCGCGATGGGCAGTGGGCTGGCGTGGCCCGGGGTTCCGGTAGCCCTTAATGGCACGATTGAGTGCACCGGCGGCGCCTGCCTCGGCGGCGGCGGCGGTGGGCCCAGTGGCGATTACAACGGCGACGGCCAGATCGATGCAGCCGATTACACCGTGTACCAGGACACCGTTGGCCAGGCGGTGACCGCAGGAAGTGGCGCCGATGGCAACGCGAATGGCACCATCGAGCAGGGCGACTACATTTTCTGGAGTGACAGATTTGGCAACGCGGCCGGCAGCGGGGGAGCTGCAGCTGTTCCGGAGCCTTCTACCTTGGTGCTGTTACCGCTCTTGTTTGCGGGTCTCGCCTCAGTTCGCCGCCGCAACAGCCTGAATTAAGAGATAAGCCGTAGCGGCGGGTACTCTCCCTCCATTCCGGGTCACGTACAACTTTGCAAAAAATGGGGAATCACCACGATATGAAGTTACTACTTGCGACCGGTTTGCTCACCCTGGCGGTTCTGACGGGTCCTGTTGGAGCGACAGTTTACAACGTCAACGACGAGGCCCACTTTCCCGACTTCACCATGCCGTGTGACGGCTGCAACAGCGCTGACAATCCCCTCGCAGGAAACGTGTGGGAATATGGCTTCCGCGAGACGGGCGCCGGCAATATTGGGAACGATCCAGTCTGGAACAACAATGCGTTCCAGGAATTCATCCCCTTTGACAGGACGACGCAAATGGGGGCCGACGTGATAGGTGGGGCCGCTTCCGGTTCTTTGGGCGATATCAACGGCTGGTGCCAGGACAACGGAGCCCGTTGCGATGCGGCCGGAAATTTGGGAGCCCAGGTGCGAATTATCGACTTCGGATCGGGTGCCGGTACGCATGGCGGTGCGGCCAGTAGTTATGTTAAAGGGACCGTCCACCTTTTTACCGATGACGATATGCCTGCCGACCGGGCGACAATCGTTCGCTTTAACCCGCCTGAACCGGGCACCTACCAGGTGAATATGCTGTTCGAAAACCGATCTGCCAGCGGGCTACCCACCCGCGGGGCAACCTACCACGCCGTTCACACAAGCGATAACGGATTCTTCGAGGACTTTACCGTGCTCAGCGAAGGACAACTGGGTCCCCAGGCGTTTAGCTGGACTCAAGGCCTGGGCAGTGGAGATTATGCGATTGTCGAGCAGTCGGTGACGCTGGCCGCGGGCGACTACATAGAGCTGGCCGCGATGGCCAGTGGGCTGGCGTGGCCCGGGGTTCCGGTAGCCCTTAATGGCACGATTGAGTGCACCGGCGGCGCCTGCCTCGGAGGAGGCGGCGGTGAGCCCAGTGGCGATTACAACGGCGACGGCCAGATCGATGCAGCCGATTACACCGTGTACCAGGACACCGTTGGCCAGGCGGTGACCGCAGGAAGTGGCGCCGATGGCAACGCGAATGGCACCATCGAGCAGGGCGACTACATTTTCTGGAGTGACAGATTTGGCAACGCGGCCGGCAGCGGGGGAGCTGCAGCTGTTCCGGAGCCTTCTACCTTGGTGCTGTTACCGCTCTTGTTTGCGGGTCTTGCCTCTGTTCGCCGCCGCGCTGCTTGAGACGAACGGCAGCCGGCAGGTGGATTTTGCAGTGATCAAGGCTTTCACCGAAGATTTTCTAAGCAACCAAAGCGGGGCTCCAGGCAGAGTTCGGCGTTTTTGTTTTTACACGTTCTTGTTCCGTAGCAATGCTTGAGGTGTGTATGGCCCGTCGTTTTTTTTGGACTCTGTTTGCCAGTGGAGTGCTCGTTCGAATCGCCTGCGCGGCCCCGGGCGATACCTGGAATTCAGCGACCCAGTTCCATGCGCCGGTTGCAGGTGCTCCGGTCGTTACAAAGAGCCATTCGGCGGACGAAAATCCGTGGCAATATGGCTTTCGCATAGCCCGCGGGTACAACGACGGGAAGTGGGGCCACATGGACGCCGGTCCCTTTAAGCCGTTTGTGGTTGCCGACGAACTGGGGCCGGGTGTCTTTGGAGAGGCCGACAGCGGCCCCGACTTGAACCGCTGGTGGGTTCCTTTTCCGCCTCCGGCTGGCCAGGTGCATGTGGGGCGGATCCATTTTTCAGAAGGACCGCTCGAGCAGGGCCCGGAAAAATATCTTGCCCAGCAAGTGCATCTGCTGACCGATGACGACGCGCCCACGACCGGTATTGTTTCTCTGCGGTGGGTGGCCCCTGCTGAGGGGATTTTCTCGATCCAAATTGCCCTGGAGAATCGGCTTGACGTACCAGCGGAGGCGCAGCGCGATCCGTTTTATCACGTGCTAGTGAACGGCGTGAAACTGGCCGAGGGGTTGCTGGAAGGTTTTACGGCCACCGCCACACACACCTACCAGAACCTGGCCCTGGAGGCAGGCGATACGGTTGAGATTTGTGCTTCGACCGGTAGCGTGACGTTTCCGTTTGGACTGTTGGCCACCGATGTCACGATCGAACAGATGCCCGACTCGGCCACCCCGACGGTGCTGGCCGAGCTGGCTCGCCGGCGAGAAACGTTGGCACAGGGGCCAGAGCCGGTGCTCGAAATAGCCGACGACCACCGGTGGGCAGCCTCGATGCGCCGGGCGGCCGAGTGGATCCGGAAGAATCTCTCCGAGTCGGCGGTCGGTCTGCCCTTCTCGTTTGGCTACAACGGCAAAGAGATGTTTCGGTCTCGTTACGGCGGGCATCCACTGCCACCGGGGCACTTGCGGGGTTGGAAGACTCGCCGCACCTGGCAGCAGCTTGACGAGAACCGTGTACAAAAGACGATCACCTGCCACGATCTGAGAACCGACTTGGAAGTCGAACTTCAACTGGTCGAGTATCACGACTTTCCTGTTGTCGAGTGGGTGGTGACGTTCAAGAACAACGGAGAGCAGCAGACACCGATCCTGGAGAATATCGAGGCCCTAAATATCCGGCTGGATGCCGATCGGTGGCAGTTGCACCACAATGCCGGTTCTTACCCGGGAGCGGCCTCGTTTGCTCCCTATACGACGTCGCTGGATGCCGGGAAATTGCTCCAGCTTAGCGGTTTCGGCGGACGGCCGTCGAACACACACATGCCCTATTTCAATCTCGAGCAGGATGACGACGGGGTGATCCTGGCGGTGGGGTGGCCCGGCCAGTGGGAGGCCAACCTGCTCCGCGAGAGTGGCCGCGGGCTTCACCTGGCCACGGGCCAGCAGGGGACCCACTTGCGACTGAAGCCGGGCGAGTCGGTACGCACGCCGCTGGTGGTGCTCATGTTTCGTGCGGGGGGTGACTGGATGGATGGGCAAAACGTATGGCGCCGATGGATGATCGAGCACAACCTGCCGCGGCCGGGCGGAAAGCCTATCGAGCCGATGCTCTCAGGGCAAACTGGCTACTACATGGACTGGATGTACAAGGCGACCGAAGAGAATCAGAAGGAGTCGATCGACCTGTTCCTTCGGCGGGGAATTGAACTGGATGCCTGGTGGATGGATACCGGCTGGTACACACCGATGTGGGAGCCGGTGCCCGACCGTTTTCCCCGCGGAATCCGGCCGATTAGCGACCATGCTGGGCAGCATGATATTCGCACGATCTTGTGGTTTGAGCCCGAACGGGTCGTGCCCACCAGTCCGCTCAATACAGAACATCCCGAATGGGTTCTGCACGCTTCGACGACCGACCAAGGCCTGTTGAACCTGGGCAATCCCCAGGCCCGCCAGTGGATTACCGACCGCCTTCACCAGGTGTTAATCGACAACCAGATTGGCATTTTTCGCTCCGACTTTAACATGGATCCGCTCGACCACTGGCGGCAGAACGATGCGCGCGACCGCCAGGGCATCACCGAAAATCACTACGTTACCGGTTATCTCGCTTTCTGGGACGCGCTGTTGGAGCGAGATCCAAATTTACTCATTGACAGTTGTGCTTCCGGCGGACGTCGTAACGACCTGGAAACGATGCGTCGCAGCGTACCGCTGTGGAAGTGTGATTACGCGGTCGAGCCTGTCGGCATGCAGTGCCAGACCTATGGGTTGGCGATGTGGTTGCCCTACTTTGGTAACTGCGGTGGCCAGATCGATAAGTACGTCTTTCGCAGCAATATGTACCCAGCGATTACCAAGGGAGCCTGGGAAGACCGCTCGCCGACGCGGGACGTGCGCGACGAGAAGCTCGACTACCAGTTGCTGAAAAAGTTGATTGGCCAGTGGCGGCAGGTGGCACCGCACTACTTTGGCGATTTTTATCCGTTGACCCCGTTCTCGCTGGAGGAGTCGGGAGCGTGGATGGCGTGGCAATTTCACAGTCCTGAAACGGGAGAAGGATTCGTACAGGCATTTCGGAGGCCTGGTGCCCCGGCCGAAATCAGCCTTCGCCTCCGCGGCTTGGAGGGACCGGCTAAATACGAAGTGCTCGATTTTGATGGTCCACCCGGGAGGTCCGAATCGGAACTTCAGACAGGTGCTCACCTGATGCAACAGGGGCTTCCGGTAACCGCTCAGGAGAGCCCGGCTGCGGCGATTTTCCATTACCGGCTGGTTCAGTAAGCAAAAGCCGTGGGCCTAAGCAAAAGCCGTGGGCCACAGTCAAGCAGCCCAGTCAAGCAGCCCAGTCAAGCAGCCCAGTCAAGCAGCCCAGTCAAGCAGCCCAGTCAAGCAGCCCAGTCAAGCAGCCCAGTCAAGCAGCCCAGTCAAGCAGCCCAGTCAAGCAGCCCAGCCCAGTCAAGCAGACCAGTCAAGCAGCCCAGTCAAGCAGCCCAGCAAGCAGCCCAGTCAAGCAGCCCAGTCAAGCAGACCAGTCAAGCAGACCAGTCAAGCAGCCCAGTCAAGCAGCCCAGTCAAGCAGCCCAGTCAAGCAGCCCAGTCAAGCAGCCCAGTCAAGCAGCCCAGCAAGCAGACCAGCAAGCACCAGCAAGCAGACCAGGCAAGCAGACCAGGCAAGCAGACCAGGCAAGCAGACCAGGCAAGCAGGTTACGATTTAGGTGGCCTGATGGGGTGGGTCGTTTTTGGGGCCGATGGATACTTCTTCTCTTTTTCTTGGAGCCCAAAGCCCGGTTCTTGGAGCCCAAAGCCCCGTTTTCTAGCCCTGAAACCCATTTTGGAAGGACTCTACTTCCACCCGACCTTGATAGGCGGTTGCCGGAATTTTGGACAAAACTTTGTTTTTTTACCCTGGCATCCTTGACAATTGGTCTAAAAGGCTCCATATTGGGCAGTTAGGAGGGTCGGAATAACCCAATTTTTGAATGCTCGCTTGTTTGGGTTTGGCGGCTTTTTGAGTTCTGCAGACCGAACCTCCTTCGGTTTGAGATTGGTTGGGTTCCTGGGAGAGGTTTCCGGGAGCTGTTGGAAATCAGGTCGTGTAGCCTGGTGGTTTTTCACCCTTTTTATTGGCAGGTGAACCACTTGCCATGGGAGAACGAGAGTAATGAAAAAGGTATTTGCAGCATTGTTGTTGGTTGTTGTGACATGTGGCTTCGCATCGGCCGCTGAGATTCTTTTGAATGGAAACGTGGCAGGTGGTCACATTAATGGGGATTGGAACAATGCCGCTCATTGGTTCATTCATCCCAATCCGGCCGGGCGCATTCCAGCCGCCGGTGACAATGCAGCCATCGATCGAGGTTGGGACGGTTTGTCCGCCACGCTTGATGCTGGTTCTCATGATATAAACAACTTAACGATTGCTTATCATTATAAAAACAACGATCTAACGATTGGCGCAGGCGTTGATGTTAATCTCACTGGCAACCTCCTGATCGGCGGCAGCACAACCGGCGATGGAACGCTGCACAACTCTGGTGATATCGCTGCTGGCTACGCCGGGTTAGATAGAGAGGTCATCGTTGGCGCATATGGTAATGGCACCCTAAATATGAACGGTGGCAGCATAAAGGCGACTTATTTTAAGGCCCCATCATACCATGCCACCAATGCGAGTGCCCCTCACCAGACCACGGCCCACGTTCAGCTCGATGGCGGAACCATCACTGCCTGGGATTGGGCATTGTTATCCGGTAACGGCGAAAAGAACGGCACGATGGACATTACCGGCGGTGTGCTGCAGGGGACCCGTGGCGATATGGCCACCCGTGCACAGAGTTATATCGATAACGGTTGGCTGACCGCCTACGGTGGTACAGGCATCGTGGACATCGATACCAGTGGTGCCAGCGGCTACGCCGTGAGGATCACCGGTGTGGTTCCTGAGCCAACTTCTCTGGTTCTGTTGAGCCTCGCCAGCCTCGCGTTGGTGGTGCGTCGCCGCAAGTAAGCTTATCTGAGAAGTAAGCTGATCTGTGAAGATACGCATGATTGAAATAAACCCTCGGTGTCCCTGTGGCACCGGGGGTTTTTTCGTGCAAGGGGCTTGGCTACCTGGCTACCTGGCTACCTGGCTACCTGGCGTAGGAATTTATCGGAAACCCCCGCCTGCCAACCCCCCACCGACAGGCACCCCACCGACAGGCACCCCACCGACAGGCACCCCACCGACAGGCACCCCGGTCTTGGCGGAGGTTTGAGTGCCAGCGTGGAACGTTCAGGCGACTTGATGGTTTTCGGTGAGGCGTGCGTTCTGAAGGGGCTGTATGAAGTGGTTTGGGGTGCTGCCGGATCCTGGAGCCGAGACCGGTTGATCGACTGCCAGCCAACAGAGTAAGTTAACCACTTGGCCATTCATTGAGCGTTGGCACCCACGGCCGTTGGCATTTGCCGGCACGTTCGACGCCTGAGTTGGTCCCCGTAGCTCAACTGGATAGAGCGTCGGCCTCCGAAGCCGAAGGTTAGAGGTTCGAATCCTCTCGGGGATACTTGTTCTTTTTTCGGATCTTCTCGGTCTGTATCAGATTGTGTTTTCCTCGGGGTTTTCTGAGACCATGTTTCATCACTTGGGCCGTATGGTGAAATGTGCTCTTGTTCCATGTCTTGTCTTCTTGTGGTACTTCGGCTGGACGGTTTCGGTTGCATCGGCCCAGAACAATGCAGTCCCGAACACCACGACTCTGAACACCACGACTTCAGAGGAGAAGGTTGCACCGGTCCCGAAGCCCACCATCGCAAACGTTTCGTACGGTACCGATGTACGTCACGTTCTCGATTTCTACCAGGCGGAATCCGCAGAACCGACACCGCTGGTGTTCTATATCCATGGCGGTGGCTGGACCGGAGGCGATAAACGAAAAGTCTTACGGCCGAAGAACGGGCTCAAAAAATTTCTTGCTGCCGGCATTTCGGTGGTGGCGATCAACTACCGTTACACCACCATGGCCCAGGCGGCCGGAGTCGAGCCGCCGGTGAAATGGCCCCTGGAAGATGCCGCCCGCGCCCTGCAGTTCGTTCGCACCCGGGCGCATGTGTGGAATTTTGACCCGCAGCGAATTGGAGGTGCCGGGGTTTCGGCCGGCGGTGCGTCAGCCTTGTGGCTTTGTTGTCATGACGATCTGGCTCAGCCGCAAAGCGAGGACCTCCTGCTGCGCCAATCGACTCGCCTGTTTTGCGCCGCGCCGGTTGCCGCTCAAACCTGCTTCGATCCGCAACTGCTGCGCGCGTGGTTGCCCAACATGAACTATGGAGGACATGCCTTCGGTTTTCGTAAGCCTGGCCAGGCACGCGCTAAAGAGTTTCAAGCCTTTTACGAAGCACGTGCCGAAGTGATGCCGTGGGTGCGGAGGTATTCTGCGTATCACCTCGTTACCCCGGACGACCCGCCGATCTTTCTTCAGTATGGTCGCAAGGGAGAGCAGCCCCTCGTTGTGGGGCAGCCTACTGCGGATCCTGAACACTCGGCCGTGCTTGGGGTCCAGTTGGCAGAGAAACTCACCGAAGCTGGGGTTGAGAACTACCTTGCTTATCCTGGTGGGCCTAAGACTCCCTGGCCCAATGCGGTTGCGTTTCTCATTGCCCACCTGAAAGGACACGGCCTGAAAGAAAGCAAAGCCCCGTAAACTCGTTTTTTATAAAACGAGACACTCGTATTACCAGGGACCTGCAAGCCTCAGCTCAGCAATTGGTCCACGACTTGGGCACCTGTGACATCGGGATCGGTGAGTCGCTCGGCACGTCCCATGTGGAGATAATCCAACAGTCTGTGGTCGATGCCCAGTTGATGGAGGATGGTCGCGTGCAGGTCAGGGACACTGACCCTGTTTTGGACGGCTCGGTAACCAAGTTCATCCGTGGTTCCATAGGTCAAGCCGGGTTGGAATCCACCACCGGCCATGAGCAAGGTAAATGCATTTCGATTGTGATCCCGGCCAGCAGCACCTTCGGTGATTGGTAATCGCCCAAATTCGCCGGCCCACATAACGACCACCTCGTTCAGCAGTCCGCGTTCTTTCAGGTCGGTGATCAACGATGCGCTTGGCTGCTCGACCTGTTGGCAGATTTTCGGCAGGGTTTCGCTGAGCTTGCTGTGGTTGTCCCACGGTTGGAAGTCGGGTGTAGCCGGTGGAAAGACTTGCACGAAGCGCACGCCCGCTTCAATGAGTCTCCGTGCCAGCAGGCACCGCGTGCCATAGCCGGCTGTCGCCGGGTTATCCAACCCGTACCGCCGGTGGGTGTCTTGGCTTTCGCGCGACAAATCTAAGATCTCGCTGGCCACCAATTGCATCCGCGCAGCCAGTTCGAAATTCTTGATGCGTGTCTCCAATTCGTTCTCGCGTGGGTGACGGTCCGCGTGCAACATGTTGAGGTGCGCCAGCAACTCACGTGAACGATCCTGGGCGGCGACCGATCGGTGTCGAGAGGGTTGCAGGTGAAGTACGGGAGTTTCTGATGCGTTAAACTCGGTCCCCTGGTAAAGCGCCGGCAACCAACCACTCGACCAGACGGTTTTTCCAGAAGTGTTGTAGCCAGCTGGATCACGCAGTACCACGTACGCGGGCAAGTTGCGATTTTCGGTTCCCAGCGCGTAGCCAATCCAGGAACCGATTGCGGGATGTCCGGAAAAAGTCTTCCCCGTTTGCATCATGTTGATCGCAAATGGATGATTATTACTCTCGGTGTACATCGAACGCACCATGCAAAGATCGTCGGCCAGTGCCGCCAAATGGGGTACCACGTTAGAAAACTGCATGCCGCTTTGACCGTGTTTTTCAAATCGAAAGGGACTCCCCAGCAAAACGTTCTTGTTTCCCAGTTGGAAGGTTTCCACCTCTTCCGGGTGGGGTTGCCCCTGGCGTCGGGTCAGTTCGGGCTTGGGATCAAACAGGTCCATCTGGGAAGGACCGCCGTTCTGAAAGAGCTGGATTACCGCTTTGGCTTTTGCGGGAAAGTGGCCCGTTCGAGGCGTCAGATCCTGCCCATATTGTTGATGACCACCAGCCAGCAGCCCCGAGTCCTCCAAGAGTCCGGCCAGGGCGATGGTCCCAAAGCCGCTGCCCATGGCTTTTAAGCAGTCGCGTCGTGAAAAAGGAACGTTCATGGTTTTTAGCCAGTTCAGGGGAGACTACCACGTTCGTGGCAACGGCCCGATTCTGGGTGTGTGGTTCATCGGGTAGCGGGTAACCGGTTTGGTTTGCTTGCGGTCGCGGTTGCTACTTACTCGACATAAAGGAATTCGTTCGTGGATAGCAACATGTGGCACAAGTCAGCCAGGGCACTGGGGATTGCCTCGTCGGGTGGGGGTGCGTCGGCGATGTGGATCGCAGCCTGTGCAGACAAAAATGCGAGACATTCGTTCAATTCTGTTTCGCATGGGGCACGACCCAAGGCTAGCAGGAATGCACTGTGCACTTGTGTTTCCGGTTCACTGTCCACGGTGGCCTCGACACGCCGGGCGAAGTCTTCGGACTGCTGAAACAAAAAATCACTGTTAAGCAAGGCCAACGATTGTAAAACAGTGGCCGAGTGGTTCCGCTGTGTGCAATTGATCGACATGATGGGTGCGTCAAACAGTTCCAGGAATTTAAGCGGATAGACCCGCCGCGCGAACAAATAGATGCTGCGGCGGTGGGCGCTGGTAGGTGTCGGGGCAGCCATGGCTTGCGAAAGCCCGTTGGAGGGGGTGGTGATGTCCACCGGCGGTCCCTCGGGCGTACGATCGAGTCGTCCCGAGACTGCCAGGATTGCATCGCGAACGATTTCTGCTTCGAGTTGCCGAAAATTCATCCGCCAGAGCAAACGGTTTTGCGGGTCCACACGTTCAGCGACAGAGTGCGGGGCGGACAATTCCCCCGCGGGAGGGCGTGTTGAACACTGGCGGTATGCGGTTGAGAGCATGATCATGCGATGAAGGGCCTTGAGATCCCAGCCACTTTCTACCAGGTCAACCGTCAGCCAATCGAGCAACTCGGGGTGTGTTGGCGGGCTGCCTGTCTGACCAAAGTTTCCTAATGTCGAAACGATGCCACGGCCGAAATGATGATGCCAGATGCGGTTCACGAGGACTCGTCCCGTTAACGGATGATCGGGTTTTGTCAGCCAGTGGGCCAACGTCAACCGCCGTCCGCTGGTTTCTCCCTGCCCCAAGGACTGGCGATCGTTGGCCCCTGTCTTTTTCGACTGCAGCGGCTCGGGAAATCCGGGATCGACCGGCGAGCCCGGTGCGTGGATATCGCCTCGCACCAGCACATGGGAGGCTGGTGGAGCGGCAACGTCCCAGATTGCCTGCAACTTTCCGTAGGTGCGTCGTTGGTGTTGCCGTGTTTGGATTTCCTGTTGCAGGCTGGCAGTACGGCTGGTTTCTTTTGCTTTCTTGGCGACTTCCAGTTGTGCTTTGAGCGGCTCAATTTGTTCGTCAAGCTCCGCATTGTGCTGGTCAATCAATGCTCGCTCTGTGGGGATAATGTTCGCCAGAAAACGTGACTTGGGTTCAATCCATTCGTGGACATTCAGGGCGGGCTCGAAAAATGCCATCAACCGGTAGTAATCGCGCTGCGGTATTGGGTCGTACTTGTGGTCATGGCATCGGCAGCAGTCCATCGTCAGTCCCAGCAGCGACGTAGAGACCATTTCGATCGTGCGAAAGAGGACTGCGTAACGTTGCTCAATGCCGCTTTGCTCGGCATTGGTATGGTCCTCAATGCTGCGCAAATAACCAGTGGCGATAAGGGCTTCCAGGATCTCGGGTGTGAAACTGTCCGCATGGCGCCAGTCAACCAGCTCATCTCCGGCTAACTGTTCAATCAGAAAACGGTGAAACGGCTTATTGGAGTTGAACGCACCGACCACATAATCACGGTAGCGCCAAATTCCGTCATGCAACTGCTTAAAGGTTAGATCTCCATCGAACGATACGTTGTCCACATAGCCGGCGGCGTCTAACCAATGTCGGCCCCAACGCTCACCATAGTGGGGCGAGGCCAGCAGGCGGTCGATCAGTCGCTCGCAGGCATCTGGTTCTGCGTCGGCCAAAAACGATTCCACGTCACGGGGGGTAGGGGGAATACCGATGAGATCGAAAAACGCCCGACGGATGAACGTCGACCGATCCGCGTCCTCGGAAAACGTGAGACCCTGTGATTCCAATCGTGCCAACAGAAAAGCATCAACGGGCGTTCGGACTCGGTCGATTCGCTCCGGGGATGGAATCGACACCTTTTGGGGCGGCGTGAATGCCCAGAACCCATGGTCGGCTGCTGCCGATGATGAGCCACCGATTGCAAAATAGAGCAGTACGATGGCCACGGAGCATAGAGTTTTCACGTTAGCCTCTCGAAGCACACGACCTGCCATGCGATTTTCTGTGGACGACTTGCGTTTTAAACGCACTGTGGGGATCCATCTGCTGCAAAAATCGGTAACGGCTACTATGATGTTAGCCTGCCGAAAGTCTGCAAGCAAGGATTGGCCGACTCCGAAGCCGAAGGTTCGAGGTTCGAATCCTCTTGGGAATATTTTCTTAGCGGGACATTTTCTTATCTTCTTAGAGAAACCAGGCAGGCAATTTGGGGAGATTCCCCTGGAGTGGTTCAGCGAGTGACGGCTTCGGTGCAAGCCCAACCGTTTCAAGAACCGACCCTCCCCCCTGCCCTCTTGGCACGGGCCGCGTGTTGGCCTGCTCTAGGCTAAGGTGGTTCGTTGCACGTGTTCATCTTCACTCCATCCGCCAGCTCAAATTGGTGTGCTTTCGGATCCTTTACGATTGATGTTCCGCTACACAGTTGTCTGTGATAGGGGCTGTACGTCCACACGCGAATGCGGTTGTAGATAGGCTCGAACCGCATCAAACGCAGGTATCCTTCTCGATAGTCACTAAGCACCTCATGGACGACGTTGCCGTTGTCGCCCTTAACCACGCGACGCATAGCCTGCGTTCGGCTTTGATCACCGCACAGCACCATGAACAGATTCGGGTGCTTGCGAAAGCACTTGTCCCATAGCTGTTGAGGTGTGTTCCCTTCGTTTCCATGACACTTTTTCCACCGCATGCGGCCTTTGGGCGCATGGTAGTAGCCCTCGCTGGTCTTGGGCTTATCAAGCGGGCCGAGGTACATGTGAGTTGTGACGATGGCGCGTCGGTCGCGATGATCGGCGAGGCTCTTGTTGGCCCACTTTAGCACGGGGTCGGGTGCGTTACATTCCAGATGAAGAATGATGAAGTCGCAACCTTCCGCAGAGAAGAGCTGGTAACTGTTGGCGTTGTTCTTGAAGGGACCCCCATACCAGGGGAAGTCGGCAAACTTGCTTGCTGGAAACGTTGCCTGAAATAAGGAGGAATCGCCGCTGGGACATTGCATATCGTGGTTTCCGACCGAAATGGCGTACGGCACTCTGCCATGAAGAAGCCCCATTTCTTGCGCAGCTACGTTCCACTGCATTTTAGCGTCGTGCTGCACGACATCGCCTACATGCGAAACGAAGACAATTCGCTGCGCGTCACGGTGATCAATGATCCATTGGATTTCCGCGTGAAAAAGGTGTCGGTCTTCGTTTCGCCCCGTCAGATAGTCCTGCGAATCAGGAAGCACGACAATGGCAAAGGTTCCCGGGGGCGCAGCGGGGATATCTTTGCTGGTGGAAGTCTCGTCCGCGCACGTGGCGACTGCCGACATTAATAGAATCGCAGAGGGCAGCAGCCAGGCGGGACAAGCGATCGGTGTTTTCATGCGTTCTATCTTTTTCCCGTCAGTCCGCTTCCCCTTTGAGTCGCTCCACCATCAGAGTTCCCATCCCTTGCGGTACTCACGTCTGATGAATGCGTTGCCTTCAGGCCAGTTCGTGGCCCGCATGTTTTCGGCGTCCCACTCGATCTTTTTGCCGGCTCGCTGTGCCAGGCATCCCACCAACATGATTTCCGTCAATGGGGCCGCAAAGTCGATGAAGTTACAGAAGGTTGGCGGGCCACCCTTGCAGGCTGCAATCCACTCCTGATGATGGCCAGTTGAGCGCGGGACGGTTTCCGCGGGTGGCTTCCAGTCGCGGAACTTTTCCTCGGGCAACAACCGCCACTTGCCGCCGGTCCATTCGGCAGAATAGAGTGTGCCCTGCTCGCCAATCAAGATAGCGCCGTTGCCGACGACCTCCTGGCCGCCAATCAAGTCGCTCGAGGGTTTCTTGCCGCCGTCATACCAATGAAGCGTCACCGGCGGCAGATCACCGCGAGCTGGGAATTCAATCTTGAGGATCGACCACGCCGGAAACGTCTCGCTCTTGAGTTCCGCTGATTTCACGATCTCCGCGGACACCGGCGAGCCCAGGTCCAGCCCCACAAACGGCATCGCTGCATTGTGAATGCCCATGTCGCCGATTGCCCCGGTGCCAAAATCCTTCCAGCCACGCCACTTGAACGGCACGTAGCCGGGATGATACGGACGCGCGGGCGCGGGACCGAGCCAGAGATCCCATTGTAATCCGTTGGGAATCGGCGGCGTTTCCTTCGAGCGGTCGATGCCTTGCGGCCACCAGCCCCCGGCGCGGTCCGTCCACACATGCATCTCGCGGACGGGGCCGATCGCGCCGGAGCGCAGGGCTTCGACACCCGCCCTGGAAGCATCGTGGGCCATGCCTTGAGTGCCCATCTGCGTGGCTACCTTGTTCTGCTCTGCCGCCAGCGCCATTAGTCGCGATTCCTCGATGCTCCAGGTCAGCGGCTTCTCGCAGTAGACGTGCTTGCCCAGTCGCATCGCCCGGATTGCCGCCGGCGCATGCATGTGGTCCGGCGTGGAAACGACGACTGCGTCGATCTGCTGGTGCATCTCGTCGAGCATTTTGCGAAAGTCCTGGTATCTGCTGGCCCTGGGGTGTTCTTGGAAAGCCTTGGATGCCCGACGTGCGTCCACGTCACAGAGGGCGACGATATTTTCATTTGTCAGTTTGTTGAGGCTAAAAGCCGCTTGACCACCGGCGCCGACGAAGGCGATGTTCAACTTGTTGTTAGGCGACAAGTCTTCAGTGCCTGCACGAGACTGGGACGCAACGAGTCCCACGCCGGCAAGGCTCGCTCTTTTCAGCATCCGACGACGAGTCATTTTGGTCGTCATGGCAAGATTCTCCTGAAGCAGGTATGATTGGCGCGGGTATGAGAAAGTCGCTACGTTAAAGCAGGCGCCGGTACGTTAAAGCAGGAGAGGTCAGCAAATGAAAATCGGCTTATACAGCATTACTTATCGCGGCGTTTGGTACAAGGGCGAGGCCATCGAAGTGTTCGATCTTCTACCCTTGACCAAGCAGCAGGGCTGGGAAGGTATCGAGCTTGATACGGAACGTCCGCACGCGGCCCCGATGGATCTTTCATCCGCTGATCGCCGTCGGCTTCGTGATCTGTCCGGCGAACTGGACTTGCCGATCTGCGCGGTCTCGCCCAATTGCGATCTGTCGAGTCCGGTTGCCTCACAACGAGAGGCAATGATCTGCTACGTGCGGGAGTGCATCAAGTTGGCACACGACCTGGGGTCGCCACTTTGCAAGATATTCGCCGCCTGGCGCGGTATCACCATTCACGATGGCATTGGGACGTACGACGAAACCTACGGGCATAATCCATTTCCTTATTGGAAAGGCGAACGCTGGGAGTTTGTCGTGGAGGGGATGCGTGAGCTGGCAAAGTTTGCCGAGGACCATGGAGTTGTGATCGCCATGCAGAATCATGGACCGGACGTGGTCACTTGCTATCAGGACGTACTGCGGATGATTGATGAAGTCGGTTCACCCGCCTTCAAGGGATGTATGGACATCAATATCGAACCCGATCCTGGAGCCGAGGCCGCGGAACACGCGCAAAAGATGGCGTTGGAGTCGGGCGACCTCCAGGTACACGCTCATTGCAATGGCGAATTCGCCAGGACGGCGGACGGAAAGGTGGAACTCGTCGCATCGGGCTACTTCGACGATCGATTTTGGGAGCGAAGAATCGCCTATCCAGCTTATGTCGAGGCACTCGTGAAATCGGGTTACGATGGCTATTTCAACTGGGAGTTCTGTCATCCGGCCAAGGCGGACGGTGAGTTTGCTGGCATTGACTACGTGCACGACCAAACCGTCATGGCGCTGGAGTATTTGCAGCGGCTCCGTGCGGAAGCTGGCCAATAAGAGCCTCGCCAATCATCGCGACCGACGCGCCATCGTCACAACGCACGTGTACCTTGGCGCCCATCAGGGCTGTGGGCACGCAATTTGGGGAGGTTCCCCTGGAGTGGTTCAGCGAGTAACGGGCTCTGGCAGTCTTGGCTTTCGAAAAGAGAGCACGGAATGGTAGAATCGAAAGCGCAATTGCAACACAGTGTTGATCGAAATCGCAATTGCAACACAGTGTTGACTGCCTTTGTGCTGGGTTGACTGCCTTTGTGCTGGGTTGACTGGCTTCGTGCCGGTACGTTGTGGAAGGAAGAACGCCAAAGCACACGCGATGTGGTTCGGTGGCTTGGTTGCTGACAAATCCCTTTTCCACAGGTTGCCATTTGTGGGGTCGCCATTCATCAAAGTCGAGCGTGCGGTTTTTCGTGTCCGTGGCCAGTGCCACCTGGCAGTTTGAAGTTGCAGATTGTCGCCAATCGGCCCCTCCTTTTTTTAGCGGAAGGTTAATGTCATGCCCCACTCGGCGGAGGATCCAGCGGCAAGGTCGGATGCTCCAGTCACCATAACGGGTATTGTCTATAACGACCATGACGCAAATCAAGCGCAGGCCAATCGCGAACACGGAATCCCCCAGGTCTGCGTTTCCGATGGAGTGACTTGCGTCCTTACCGATTCTGAAGGCCGGTATCGGCTCAAGACCAACGTCGCGCGATCCCGCTATGTCTTTGTTGTCACACCCACCGGTTATCAGTGTTGCCCGGACTTTTTTCAGAGAATTTCCGTCGGCGTCACGCAGTTGGCCGCAGACTTTGCCCTGTCGCCTTCGGCGAAAACGAGCGAGACCGATTTCTCGTTTGTGCAGGCTACCGATATGCATGTCCGCAACGAGCTCGATACGGCAGAGCTGGTTGAGGACCTCGAGGAGATATTGCCGTTGCAGCCAAATTTCATCGTCGCAACCGGCGATGAAATCAACAATGGTCATGGACGGGCTGCCGAGATGTACCCGCATTACAAGGCGGCGATTAAAGACTTTCCTGTGCCTGTCTTTCATGTTGTTGGCAATCACGATGTTCCAGTAGAGATTTACGAGGATTTCCTCGGACCACCCTACTACGCCTTCAACTATGGCGGTCGCCACTTTGTGGTCCTCAACAGCATGTCTGACGTGTCGCCCCAATTGGACTGGCTTCAGCGGGAAATCGCGACGCAGCCGGAAAACATCGAGATTGTGGTTTTCCAGCACTATCCACCCGACAAAGCGCTGCTGGAGTTTTTGTCCCAGTACAACACCAGGGCGGTCATCAGCGGCCATTGGCATTCCAGCCGGGTGTTTCGATACAAGAACATGTTGTGCGTTAACTCGCCGCCTTTGCGTTACGGCGGCTTTGCCATGGCCCCCCGAGGATTTCGAACGGTCACCTTCCACAAGGGCCAGATCGATCTGAAAGACCACCTGGGCGGTTGCCGGGAGCATCTGACGATTGTTTCCCCTGCCCACGGAGCAGCCATGCCGGCCGGGAAGATCCAGATCCAAGCAAACGCTTACGATGTCTCTAGGGCGGTAACCAGGGTTGAGTACCGAATCGCAGAAGAACCGTACAAAGCAATGAGGGCGGTTGGTACGTGGGCCTGGGAAGGCGAGTGGGCCGGTAAAGCGCCGGGGAGCTATACCATCGACGTAAAAGCAACTCTGGCGTCCGGTGGGACGCTGCGGGATCGGGCCGATTTTGAGGTCACCGCTGACCTGGTTGCTGCTCCGATACCCGAATCAGACTGGCCGATGTTCCAGCATGATTCGTCCCGGACAGGGGCGACCGGTGATGCGGTTCATCCCCCGTTGCATCTTGCCTGGAGCACGGCGCTTGGCGGCACAGCGCATATTTCCTCGCCGGTCCTTGCCAATGGAACCGTCTATATCGGACTGCAGGATGAAGAGATGAAAGGCAGCGCCGGGGTTTATGCTTTGGATGCGCGGACCGGCGGCACCAGGTGGAAATTTGCAACTCCGGTTTCGGTCAAGAACACCGTCGCAGTGGCCGGCAATCTTGTTTATGCAACAACGGTCGACGGACAGGTGTGGGCGCTGGATGCGGAAACTGGAGAAGCCCGATGGCGGTATAGCCTGGGCAGTCGAATTGACTGTCGCGCGTACGCTTCCCCGGTTGTTTCCGACGGCATTGTCTATCTTGGCGTGGCACAGCATTTTGTCGCGCTCAATGCAAAGACCGGGAAGACAATATGGCAGGCAGCCTTCGACGGGATGACATCAGCGCTAGGCACCGAGTATATGGGCTGTTATTCGTCTCCCTGTATTGGCGAAGACATGGTGTATGTCGGTTTCAATCTGGCCAGTGGACTCGTTGCGCTCAACAAGCCCAATGGCAAACAACTTTGGAATAAGGAGCACAAACACAATCCGCTCCATGCGTCTCCCGCCTTGTGCGAGGATATGCTCTACCATCCAGCCTTTGGCGAGCTGCGCGCAATGAAGGCGGAGACGGGCGAAGAAGTGTGGCGCTTTCCGCTGCCGGCAGAAAATTCTTATTTTCCCTGGTGGACGATATCGTCGCCGGCCATTTCAGATTCGAGGGTCTACGTCGGTTCTCTGGAAGGTGCGGTATTTGCCTTGGATGCGTCCAGTGGCGCGAAGCTCTGGTGCCATCAGACGGGAGAGGCGCTGGCGTCTTTCGGACCTTGCATGCGGGCAGGCAGTCAGGTGATCTCCTCCCCAGCTTTATCTGGCAATACCGCGTACGTTGGCTCTGCCGATGGGAGGTTGTACGCGCTGGATACCGAGAGCGGGAAGGAAAAGTGGCGTTACAACCTGGGGGTACCCATTACGTCCTCCGCTGCGATCTCCGGCAATACCGTTTTTGTTGCAGCATACGATGGAACGGTCTACGCGTTTACGGAGATCAGGGAGACTCGCACGGCGAAAACATAACGTGATTTCCGCGCAGGCCCTAAGGCGGCAAGGCCACAATCGGTGGTTTATGGTGCTACTACGAATCAGCCCTGGCGCCCGTAAGTGGCTCTTTGGCTGGCGTTCGGCAGCGGGGGGACACCCGGCGACCGGGCCCGGTTTTCCCAGCAAGCTCCCCAGAGAGTTGCTGGCAGTTTGACGGCTGCGTCGCCAGAAAAAATAGCCCTGTCCAGAAGCATGGTGCCCAGCGGGCCCAGGGGCCGGTCTGGCGAGGTTCTGTGGGGGGATGTTCCTGCCAGTCGGCGAGCATGAAGGCTTGCTGGCCTGCGGTGCGACCGGAAGAAAGAAGCAGACAGTCTACTCGAGTTGGGTTAGAATGACCGTGGCACCGGAGCCGGACGATTGTTGCGTGAGGGTGCGAGTTGCTGTTCGGCCCGATGTTTTTACCTCTCCACTGTGAATTCGCTTTGCGCGAATGCCCTTCCCGTGAGTGCCATCCGCTGGATGGACCTTCGTGGTCAATGGAAAAATCAAAAACCATGGTCAACCGCCATATTGTTGCTGCCGCCATGGTTGCCGTTTTGTGTTTCAGTTCGCACGCGCGTGGGCAATGGCAAGAGTGGACCGACGCAAGCGAAACCCACAACTGGAATGATCCGGGGAATTGGGCCGGCAATCAAGTTCCCGGCCCCCAGACGGATGGTGTTACCGTGCAACGGGTCCCTGGGCCGACCATTTCCGATATGGACGCCGTGGTGAAAAGTTTTGTGCAGATCGGTGTCGACAACGATGGCGAACTGACGATTGGTGAGGGGAGAAGCCTTGATGTGAAAATCGCCGTCGCGATCGGCTGTACGGACAAGGCAGGGGGTACGCTGATCATGCAAAAGGGATCTGCGCTGAAAGCGGACCAGCTCTACATTGGAAACCATGGCAAGGCCCATCTCACTTTGGATGGCGGTAGAATCGACTGTACTCATTTCGTGGTGGCGCGGAGTGGTTATTTGGGGCCTGTGAGTACCGTTTTGTTAAAGTCGGGGGCCGTTTACTGCTTTAGTTTTGTGATGGGCCGAGACAGTATCATTCCACCTGAAGTTGACATCAGGGAAGGCAAGATTGTGCAGAGCCGCAATGAGATCCAACGTTTCAAAGATTGGGTCCATTCCAAGTGGATCGTCGGTTACGGGGGCAAGGGGGAAGTAGTCATTGCATTTGATACCGCCGATCACCCAAACTGCACCGTGGTCACTGCAGTGAAACCGGTGGACCCAGTAGAGGAACCAGTAGAGGAAGTGGTGTACATGCGATCCATGTTTTGTCATTGTTCGAATGAAAGATCTTGTAGGTCTGTGATGTATAGGTTTATTCGAACTGCCCTGGGGACAATGGTCCTGTTTGGGTGGGTACTGTCTTCGTGGGTGCTTGCTGAGACACTGGATTCCTTCGACAAGCTTGGCCACGATTTTACCGATACGGTTTCTCCTATCTTGGAAAGCCACTGCATCACTTGCCATGACGCGGAGGTGTTGGAGGCAGACCTGGATCTCTCCCGGTTTGCATCGCTGGACGATGTGCGTCACGAGCCGCGCGTGTGGCAAAAGGTATTAAGGATGCTGGATGATGGCCAGATGCCACCGAAAGAAAGTCGTCCATTATCGGAAGCCCAGTTTCAAGAGCTACGTGGCTGGATCCGTTCTTACCTGGATGCCGAAGCACATGCTGGTGCGGGTGATCCGGGGCGGGTTGTGGTTCGTCGTCTCAATAATGTTGAATACAACAATGCGGTTTTGGATTTGACAGGAATCGATCTGCAGCCAGCCCGGCAGTTTCCGCCCGACAGCGTGTCGGGTGAAGGGTTTGCAAATACGGGTGACTCGCTGGTCATGTCGCCAGGGCTGTTAGAGAAGTATATCGATGCCGCCCGCGATATTGCCTCCCATGCTGTTTTGCTGCGCCATGGATTTCGGTTTTCGCCCACTGCGACTCGTCAGGAGTGGGTCAACGAACTACTCAAGCCGATTCGCGATATTCACGAGCGGTATACAGAGCTTTACCAGGAGCGCGATGCGGCTAATGTGACGAGGATTCAGTGGGGAGCCGTCAACCTGGCTGAGTATATTGACGCAATTTTGCGTTACCGGAATGTATTGCAGGTCGATAGGGCCACTGTCGATAGGGCCACTGTCGAGAAGATTGCCGTCGAGGAAAATCTGAACCCGTATTATCTGGGGCACTTGGCGCAGTTGCTGTCCGCCGAGAAACCAACGTTGTTGCTGGCGAAGGTTCAGTCACAACTGAAAACTGCAACCGTTGAGGAGACTGAGTCGATTGTCGACGGAATCAAGAATCGGCAGGACCAGCTGTTTGAACTCAAGCCTATTGGCCAGATGTTTACCAAGGGGTTGTTGCCCGTTGATCCGCTTGTTGAATCGCAAACCTTTCGCGTGAAAATGCAGCCTCAAGTCGGCAGCGAGGTGGTTACCCTATCGCTGGTGGCAAGTGACGCGGCAGATGGCAACGAAGAGGACCTCGTTGTATGGAAAACGCCTCGTTTCGAATCCCCTGGAACAACTCCGCTGTTGCTGCGGGATGTTCGTACCTATCTCGCTCGACTTGGCCTGTTTCGTGAATTGACCCTTGCTCGTACGGCAGACTACCTTGCTGCTGTGGCCGAGTCCACAAAAAGCCGCATTGAGGTTGCGAACCTGGCAGATCGCGAGACTCTGGATCGCAATATTCTCAGGGCGTGGATCGATGTTTTAAATGTTCAGCCCGCGAGCGAAGAATTTTCCTCCCAGGCCTCTGTGCCAGGGCGGATTGTGATGTTTGTGGGTAACGACAAAGACCCCCGAAATTGTGATGCGGGCATTGCGCGCTATTTGCGCAGTCGCGGACATGCGGTGTCCTTGTTTGTGCCTGGTGGCAAGACAGGACAAGAGCAGCATGAGGTTGCCCTGAAACACGATGTTGTGCTCATTTCTGAAACGATTGCGGCAGCAGATGTTCGATTTGATTCGGAAAAAAGCCTGAAAGATCTGCCTCGACCGATTCTCTCTTTTGAACCCTATATGTATGACGACGCCGGGTGGACAGGCGAGGAGTTTTACAAAGATTTTGGCCATGCGGTCACCCAGGGAGCTGCGAATGCTGAATCGGGTGAGCCGTTCGATTCCCTCTACATCTCAGAAGTGCAGCATCCGGTTGCACTTGGGAATAAAGGCAAAGTCAAGATTTATGAGAAGCCCTACAGTGGTGCGTACGGGCTTGTAGGCAGTTCTGCAGCGGTCATCGCTACGGTGGATCAACAGGGAAAAGTCCCCGCAATTTTTGTTTATGATCAAGGTGACGCGTTGGCCGATGGGTCGGTGACGCCAGCGGCCCGCATTGGATTGTTTTTGGGCCAACCTTCCGCTGCAGTCATGGGCGACGAGAAACTATCGGACTTTAAGAATCTCACTTTTGCCGGCCGTCATTTGTTCAATGCGGCGATCGAGTATGCATTGGACCCGGCGCACGTCTATCAGCCCGGGGCGCGGGAACTGGCAGAAAACAATAACTATGCGCGGCCCGTCCACTATGAGGAAATCAAATCGTTGCTTACGGAAAAGACCACCAAGCCTTTCGGGCATGAGGCCCTCAATGGTTGGGCCATGCAGGGAGGTGTGCCCTCGATTGTGGCAAACTCATCAGGTACCGAGTTTCGCATTCCAGGTTATGTGCGTCCGCATGGAGTCCTTGTGCATCCGGGGCGAACACATTTGGTTGCAGTCGGGTGGAAGAGTCCTATCCACGGACTCGTGCACATAGATGCCTCCGCGGTTGATGCGCATCCCGAAGGCGGTAATGGCCAGAGTTGGGCAATCACCCTCCAGCAGGGTGCCGTGCGACACCAACTTGCCGCCGGCGAGTTTGATCGAGGCGGTTCCTCCAGTCAGCAGTTCAAGGATGTTGTGGTTCGGAAGGGAGATGTGGTATCGCTGGTAATCGGGCCGCGGGACACGGACTGGGCTTGTGATGGAACAGGCATTAACCTGGTCATCAGTGACCAGTCAACCCGCCTGCGGACATGGAATCTTGCGGCCGACATCAGCGGGGATATTCATGCCGCAAATCCGCATCCCGATCATTATGGCAACCAGGCGGTTTGGCACTTTTTTTCTGACGAAGTGGGCAAATACGAACCAGCAGGGTCTCCGTTGCCGAGTGGTTCGGTGCTTCATCGCTGGCGGGCTGCTATGAGCCGTGGTGAAAACAAGTTGGCAAAGCAGCTGGCTCAGCAAGTCACGATACTGCTGAGTCAGGGCCCGCTTGATTCAACCGGTGCTGAGGATCGGCGTCTTTACAAGCAGGTCCGTAGTTCAACGTCGCCATTATTCAAGCGATTTGATTTGCAGTCGCTTATTACACGCAAAGATTTGCCACTTGAGGATACGAAAAAAGTTGAATTTGGTTTGCCAAGCACCGCATTTCATGTCGATGCCGAAAATCAATCGGCAGGCGCAACGAACCTTCATGCGGAAGCACCCAGTGTGATTAGGTTTGAGCTTCCAGCCGACCTGGTTGCCGGAAGAGAATTTGTGGTCGAGGCGGTGCTTGCTTCTCCCGAAAATGCAGAGGAGAAAGCTGGCTGGGAAGGTTCCGTTCAACCGCAGGTCGTACAAAACCGGGAGGTGACTCCCAATATTAAACTAGATGTCGATCAACCGGTTCTCGTTCATAAGGGCAGCACGGGATACGAACGGACCAAGGCGATCTATGATGATTTTCGCAATCTTTTTCCGCGGATGATGTGTTGCCGAACCGTTGTTCCGCTCGATTCGGTAGTCACCATCGTTCAGTTTCATCGAGAAGACGAATATTTAAGTCGTTTACTGCTTGCTCCTGCGGAACGTGCCGAGCTCGATCGTCTGTGGGAGGAGTTGTTTTTTGTCAGTCAACACGCCCTTCGCGTACATGACAGTTTTCCGTTGTTTTTGGAGTTTGCGACGCAGGACGATCCTGCCGTGGGGTCCACCAACAAGTTTATGCCACTGGTGGAACCGATTCGTCAACGGGCGGAGCAGTTTAGGCAACAGTTGCTGGATGCAGAATTGAGGCAGCTTGAGTTGCTCGTGGACTTTGCCGCACGGGCCTACCGGCGCCCACTGGCAGAGGCGGAAGTGACGGAAATCGAATCGCTCTACCAGTCTCTCCGAGAGCAGGAAGTTGACCACGAAGAGGCTTTTCGTGCCGTGCTGGCGGGAATGTTTGTCTCTCCCAAATTCCTGTACCGCACAGAAGTGCCGGTAGTGGGTGACCAGGCGGGTCCCGTGGACGATTGGGAACTGGCAACACGGCTGAGTTTCTTTCTGTGGTCGACTTTGCCTGACGCGCAGCTAAGATCCGTGGCACTAGCAAAGACTTTAAGTGCCCCGGAGGAAACCACAAGACAAATTCATCGAATGCTTCAACAAGACCAGGTTCGGAACCTGGCCACGGAGTTTGCATGTCAATGGCTGGGGCTGCGCGACTTTGATCAGCAAAACGAAAAGAACGAACGCCAGTTCCCTGCGTTTTTCGACTTGCGCGACGAGATGTACGAGGAGGCAGTCCTGTTTTTCACCGATCTGTTTCAACGGGATGGTTCGATACTTGAAATCCTCGACACCGAGCATACCTTCTTGAACAACGCACTTGCCACACACTATGGAATCGATGGAGTTGAAGGAGACCAGTGGCAACGGTTTGACGGCATAAAAGAGTATTCGCGCGGCGGTATTCTGGGAATGGCAGCGCTACTTTCCAAGCAGGCAGGCGCGACACGTACCAGTCCGGTCTTGCGTGGAAATTGGGTGGTAGAAACACTTCTGGGAGAACATCTTCCCGATCCACCACCGACCGTACCGGAATTGCCCGATGCAGTCAGCCGCGATGGTTTGACAGTTCGTGAATTGACCGAAAAACATGTCAGCGCTCCTGAATGTGCAAGCTGCCATGCGAAAATTGATCCGTTTGGATTTGCACTCGAGTCGTTCGACGCGATTGGTCAGTTTCGAGAAATCGACCTGGTGGGCAAGCCGGTCGATACGCATGCGGAGTTACCCGACGGGTCCGAGATTGCTGGCATCGACGGGCTCAAGGATTATTTGCTCAGCCAGCGCCGAGAGGAGTTTTTACGACAATTCTGCCGAAAACTGCTCGGTTATTCTCTTGGTCGGGCGGTCCAATTGACCGATGAGCCTTTAATCGGAGAGATGCTCGAGAATCTCAAAAATCATGAGTATCGTTTTTCGATCGCAGTTGAGACAATCGTAAGTAGCAAGCAATTTCGGACCCATCGCGGCCTTGAGGCCACGCGGGTTCCCCACCAATAAGTTTGATTCGCCGAAAAAAGTCCCCAAGTTGTCAGGGAGATTGCCATGAACGGAAAAGTCAACCGCCGTACTTTGCTTCAGGGAATGGGGGTTTCGATCGCCTTGCCCTGGTTTGAATCGTTGCCGGCATTTTCAGAGGGCCTCCCGTCGGACGCTTCCAACGAGCCGCCTGTCCGTTTGGCCATCTTGTTTTCTGGAAATGGATATCATAAAGACCAGTGGTGGGCAAAAGGGACGGGCGCGGAGATGGAGTTGGGCAAGGTCCTGGATCCCCTCAAAGCGCATCGAGAGAAACTGCTGTTTATCCGGGGACTATGGAACGAGCAGGCGACCAAGGGAAATATCCACAGTTCGCAAACCGGGAACATGCTATCAGGTGCCCCGCTCGCTTCAGGGGGAACCATTCGTTCTGGCACCAGTGTGGATCAGGTCGTCGCACAAGCCATTGGCCATCGGACCAAAGTGCCGAGCCTTGTATTGGGTTGCGAAAAGCCCATAGCCTCGCAGCATCGCGAGTATTCGATGCTGTACAGCTCGCATATTTCATGGAGTTCGCCCACAACGCCTACGCCATTGGAATTGTACCCTGCACTGGCATTCGATCGGCTCTTCAAAGACAACACGGCGACCGTTGTCGATCGGAGTATTTTGGATGCAGTACTTTCGCAGGCCAAGAGTGTGCGCAGGCAAATTGGCTATAGCGACCGTACAAAACTTGACGAGTACCTGAATTCTGTACGGGAGGTGGAGCTGCAGATTGAACGGGCCGGCAAAGAGCAACGTCTTCAGGGGTGGCGGCCGGCGCTGAAGGAGCCCAATATTTCCCGACCGGAAGAGGGGATTCCGCAGGACATTGATGAGCATATGCGGCTGATGTGCGACTTGTTGGTGTTGGCTTTTCAGACCGACACGACCCGTGTCTGTACCTTGAAACTCAACAATGATCACTCCTCGTTGAGGTTTCCGCACATGGGTATTGACTACATGATTCACCACTTGCTGTCGCATACTGACAGCGATGATTGGCTCAAAGTGAATCAGTTCTTTGCCGAGCAAATGGCTTACATTGCGGACAAGCTGGATGCCATTCAAGAGGGCGAGCGCACGGCGCTCGACAACTCGATGGTTATGCTTTGCTCGAGCATGCTTCATGGCAACCACGACAATATGCAATTACCGGTTGCCATCCTGGGACGCGCAGGGGGGCAGTTAGAAACGGGCCGTGTGCTTGATTACCTGGAGAAACCCAATCGAAAGATGTGCAGTCTGTTCCTGTCGATAATGGACAAGATGGGGGTAAAACGTGAAAGTTTTGGTGACTCCCAACAGCGGCTTGCAGAAGTGTAGCCAACTTGCCGGTGGCAATGGATGGTTGCCAGTAGCGCATTCTGTGAAATCGATGGTTGATTGATCTCGGGCGATTATGGCAATTCGAGTTGTTTTTGTCGTTGGTTTTGCGGTGGCCTCCTTGTTGTTTGGCTTAAGTGGCCTGTTGGCAACGGAACCTGTTGTTGTCAGGGCGCCTGAAGTCACCGGCCGCCAGCTAGGCGCCAACCTGGAACGGTCCTTGCAGGCTGCAGTCAGTGTGGAGGAGCTCCGCCGGCTCGATTTTTCCGGGGCCGACTTGCGCAATCGGCGACTTCTCCGTCCAAATCTGGCCGAGCGACTGGCTGGTCTCTCTTTTGATGAGTTCTACACGAGCGACGATTATCAAAACGGAAAAGATGTTTTTACCGCAGACCTGAGTCAGGTAAAACTGAACGACGCAATTTTCGACAAGGTCGATTTGCACGGGGTATGTCTGGTCAATGCATCGCTATGTCGTGTCCGGATGCGTGGTACGAACCTGAGAAATGGTGTGCTCAATCGCGCAAATTTAGAAAAAGCAGATCTGTCGAATGCGGATCTGCGCGGTGTGCGGTTAAGTGGCGCCAGTCTGCGTGGGGCCAATCTCTCTGGAGCCGATATGCGCGGAGCAAACCTCAGCCAGGCAGACCTCTCTGGTGCAAACCTTCAAGACATAAAGCACTTGGATGCTACGCTAGGCAAAGCCCGGTTTGATGGCGACACGCGGTTCCCTGCAGGTTTCAACCCTGCTGCTAGAGGTTGGGTTTTGGTCGACCGCCTCCGCTGAACGTGGTTCGAGTAGCCAGGGGATCCTCTCAGGCCTCACTACTGGTGGAATCGTGCGAGTATCTGGATAGGAAATGCCTCGTGGCCGGCCAAACGACGCACCTTGTGAGACACCCCGCAGACGGTAAAATCGATGAACGGCCCCGACGGCCATTGTCAACGGGGCGGAGGCAGTAATGGTTTTTCGTCACGTTTGTTGTAGGTGTGCCGCCGGCTGTTTCGTGTTCGCGCCGTGACGCGAAGAGCAAAAGAATCCAAAGCGGCACCTGGGCGCGGATTGCCCTAATGAATCAATGACTTTTCTTTGAAAGTGACCTGGTTTTATTATGAAGATAGACCTCAATGGCAAGCGGGCACTGGTCACGGGAGCTGCCCGTGGCATTGGCCAGGCGATTGCCGCCCAGTTGAGTGCCAATGGTGCTCATGTTGCCTGCGCCGACATCGATGGAGAGGCCGTGAGGAAATCGGCGGCGCAAGTGGAAAACGCCATTGCCCTCGAAATGGACATCAGTGACGAGTCTCAGGTAAATCAGGGTGTGGATCATATCGTAGACCAACTAGGGGGCCTTGATATTCTGGTCAACAACGCGGGGATTAACACCATGAAACACCGCGTGAACATCGACCAGTTTCCTCTTGAAGAGTGGGAGAGAATTCTCAAAGTCGATCTCACCGGCACCTACCTGGTGAGCAAGGCGGCAATTCCAATCCTGGCCCGCCAGGATGGTGGCCGCGTTGTGAATATCGCCTCGGTGATGGGAGTGGTTCCGGCGCGACTGCAATGTGCATTTACGGCAGCCAAGGCAGGCGTCGTGCACCTTACCAAGACAATGGCCATTGAACTGGCCGAGCAAGGTATTCTGGTCAATTGCGTGGCGCCTGGCTCCACGCTGACCGATGGTACCAGGCAACTTTTTTACAGTGACGATGCCATCCAGAAAGAACGGGCCGATCGTATGCTCAGCCATGTTCCCCTGGCCCGCGCGGGGACGGTTGACGAAATTGCCCATGCGGTACTCTTTTTTGTGGCGCCTGAAAGCTCCTATACCACCGGGCAAACACTGTGTGTGGATGGTGGCTGGACGGCAGGTGGATTTTTTCGCGATTTTTAGAGGCTGGGGAGAATAACCGGGAAACAGGTGAACCTGGGATTGGGTTTCCCGCGTCGGTTTCCCGCGTCGTTTTCCCGCGTCGGTGGCCCATCCGTTTTTTTGTCATGCCAACCATGTGTCAGGATACGAACCGAAAATGAACCCATCTGTAGAAACCAGCCGGCGCAGTCTCTTTGCCTTTCGGGTAGCGTTCATTGCTGCCATTGGCGGATTCCTTTTCGGCTTTGATTTGGGCATGATCGGGGCCGCAAATATCTACCTGAGGGAGCAGTTCCACCTGAGTAATGTCCAGTTTGGATTTGCCACAGCCAGTGCCGTTTTGGGTTGTGTGTTTGGTCCGTTTGTGGGGGCGTGGTTGTGTGACGCGATTGGCCGCAAGCGGACGATGCTCATCGCTGCAGTCCTGTTGGCGGTTAGCGCCATTTTTACGGCCATTCCCGATTTTTTATGCGACGGCTCGGATGAGCAAACCATGCTGGTGTTTAACATCTTTCGCTTTATAGGTGGTCTTGGCGTGGGGCTCTGTTCGATTGCCTCGCCGATGTATATCGCCGAAATCGCACCTCCGGCCCGGCGGGGTGGGCTGGGGATGATGTACCAGTTGGCCATTGTCGTTGGGCATGCGGTGGCGCCCTTGATTGCGTTTGTGGTGATCAAGGTGCTCTCGCTTGGCTTTGGAGTGACCGAAGGGGTAATTCCCGAAAGTCCCTGGCTGCAGGCCTGGCGCTGGATGTTTTTCTCAGAAACGGTCTGTGTAATGATTTTTGTGTCGTTTGTCGTGGGACTCCCTTTCAGTCCCCGCTGGCTTGCTGAGAAAGGCAACTTTGACAAGGCCAGAGAGGTGCTCACCAGTATCGATGGCCCCGAGCATGCCGAACGGGAAATGGTGGAGATTCGATCGAGTTTGCAGCAACAAGCAGGCAGTTGGTGGGACCTGTTTAGGCCTGGGTTGCGGTATGCCCTGTTGATTGGTGTTTTGCTGGCGTTTTTCAATAACTGGACGGGTTGGAGTGTGATCGGTGCCTACATACCGCGCCTGTTTGAACTTTCGGGATTCGATCGCGAGTCAGCGATTGGGAATTTTGTTGCCGTTTACGGTGCCATGGGGCTCATGACCCTGGTCTCTTTGTTGCTGCTGGACCGCGTGGGACGACGGCCCCTCTGGATTATTGCTTCGCTGGCAATGGCCGTGATTACCGGAGTGACGGGATACCTGTTTCATCAAGAGGTCACAGGTTGGCCTGTGCTGATCATTCTTGTCTTGGTGACCGTTCCCCACGGCCTTGCCCTGGGTGGGTTGCCATGGTTGATGATGTCGGAGTTGTTTCCCACCAACCTGCGGGCCAAGGCGGTTAGCATTACCACAACCATGCTTTGGCTCTTTATCTTTTCTGGCGCCTACCTGTTCCCGTTGATCACCGGCAGCGCACAGGAACATTTTTTGACCGCCCGTAAGGTTCAAGTCTCGGGGAAAACGATTGCGTTTGTCAAAAGTGATCCGGTCCACATTGAGAACCGGGCGGGTGACTTCGAAAAAGCAGGCTTCCGGCCACTAGACCAGGTGACTGTCCTGGGAGCAACGGCAGCGAAAAACAATGGGACCTTCGTGATCAGCGAGGTTACGCCCCACCAACTCGTACTGGGCCCATCGGTCCGGCTTGCCACCGAGCCGGCCGGAGCCGAGGTGACACTGCAAATTGGTTCGGTGGGTCCGCCATTTTGGCTGTTTACAGGCATTTGTATTCTGTCGCTGTTGTTCGGCTTGACCATCATGCCTGAAACCAAGGGCCGCACGCTCGAGGAAATTGGGACCTCGTGGAAATAGCCAAAACACTTTTTCAACCCTCCTGCAGCCGTGGGCCCGGGGAGACTCGGGTCATGGTCTTGAGTGTGGTTGTTGACGGGCCTGAAATGAGTAGTTTCTAAAGGCCGGCAACCGGAGTTGGGGCTGTCCGGGCGAGGTTGCCGGAAAAGCTGAAGGTTTGTTTTGATTAACCACATCGATTCAATTAAGATGGGAGGAGTTGGTTGGCAAGCAGCTGCGACCGGCGAACCTTTTCAGTGAGAAAACAAGAGCCCGCCATGATTTCAGATTCTGCCACCACCAGCCTGGAAAATAGCGTCCTGCTGGATCTCTACCGGGCGATGCAGCTGGTGCGGCGAACCGAACTGCAACTCGCAAAATCAAGCCAGCAGGGCCTGGTTCACGGGGCCTGTCACACCTATGTTGGGCAGGAAGCAGTGGCCGCTGGTGTTTGTGCCCATTTGCGGGCCGAAGATGTTGCCTTCAGCACGCACCGTGGTCACGGCCATGCGCTGGCCAAGGGGATGCCGCCGGAGCAACTCGTTGCCGAACTCTACGGTCGCCAGACAGGTTGCTCATCCGGACGTGGTGGAAGTATGCATCTGTTCGGCCCCGAGGTAGGCATGATGGGGACCAGCGGGATCGTTGGCCCGAGCATGCTGCAAGCCGTTGGTGCTGGTTACAGTTTCAAACTGCTTGGGCTGGATGGGGTTTCGGTGGCCTTTTTTGGGGATGGGGCTGTCAACAACGGGGCGTTTCATGAAGCGCTGAACCTGGCAAGTATCTGGGACTTGCCCGTCCTGTTCGTCTGCGAAAACAACGGCTACGCCACGGAGGTTCCTTTCAGTTATGCCTGCAGCAGCTCAAGTGTTGCGGCGCGGGGTAAGGGCTACGGATTGCCTGGCGTGGCGGTCGACGGAAATGATGTGCTGGCCGTCTACCAGGCGGCAGACGAGGCTGTGGAAAGAGCTCGCGGCGGTGAAGGCCCAACGCTGCTGGAGTGCGTGACCTACCGGGTGCGTTCCCATGCCGAAGGGATGGTCGATTTTACCTATCGAAGCAGAGAAGAAGTCGACTCGTGGAAAAAACAGTGTCCCTTGTTGCGGTTGCGCCAGGGGTTGGTCAAGGAGACGGTTCCATCAGGTTCGGTTTGGGACCAGCAGCTAGATGCCATTGATCAGGAAGTTGTCGACCGGGTCGCCGCCGCCCACGAGGCTGCCGTGGCTGCCCCCTACCCTGGTTCAGAAACAGCTTTGGAGTACATATATGCGCTGCCGGGCGCCGAAGCCAACTCCTGCCAGGAAGTCGAGCCGCAATCGCTCCTGGAGGAGCGTGAAATCACGTATGTCGACGCTACGCTCGAAGCTCTTCGGGATGCGATGGACAAGGATCCGACGATTTTTGTGCTTGGCGAGGGTGTGGGAGAACGAGGAGGAAATTTCAATACGACGACCGGGTTGTACAAAAAATATGGTCCCGTTCGGCTTTGTGACACGCCGATCTGCGAGCGAGGTTTTGTGGGGCTCAGCGCAGGTGCGGCCATGACAGGCACGCGTCCGGTGATCGATTTCATGTTTGCCGATTTCATCCTCGATGCGATCGGAGAAATCCTCAACCAGATTGCCAAAATTCAGTACATGTCCAATGGGCGTCTTGAGATGCCGGTGCTCCTTCGCGGATGTATCGGAATTGGCCATTCGGCCGCGACGCACCACTCGGGCAGTTATTATTCGATGTATGGGCATTTCCCCGGGTTGCGGGTGGTGGTCCCGTCGACTCCCTACGATGCCAAGGGCCTGCTGGCGCACGCCCTGACTGCAAGCGATCCGGTAATTTTTCTCGAGCACCGAGAATTGATGAACATCAAGGGCCCGGTTCCCGAGGCACCGTACGAGATTCCATTTGGAAAAGCAGCGGTCGTCTGCGAAGGTTCCGACGTCACGATTGTGGCTTTGGCAGAAATGGTCCACAAGTCGATGGCTGCGATCAAAGAGTTGCAGTCGCGCGGGATTTCAGTGGAACTGATTGATCCCAGAACGGTCGCACCGCTCGACTGCGAAACAATTCTGCAGTCGGTGGCCAAGACGGGGCGCCTCTTGATTGCGGACGAAACGTTTGGGCCGTATGGGATTGGCGCCGAAATTTCCGCCCAGGTTAGCCAGCGCGGTTTTGACGACCTCGATGCGCCCATTCACCGACTCAACGGCGCGCACACCCCCACACCCTACAGCCCGGCACTTGAAAAGACGGTAATCCCACAGGTGGAAGACATCGTCCAGGCTGTCCTGGACTTGCTTGAGGAGTAATTGTTGTGGCCATTGAAATACTTGTACCGCGGCTTGGTTGGTCGATGGACGAAGGGACCTTTGCGAAGTGGCTCAAAGAGGAAGGGGAACTGGTCGAGGAAGGAGATGCACTGTTCGAGCTGGAGAGCGACAAGGCAACCCAGGAGGTGGAGTCTTTCGACGGTGGGATTTTGCGACTCCCCGCTGGCGCGCCTCAACCAGGCGAGGTAGTCGTGGTCGGTCAGCGGCTTGGCTATTTGTGCAAACCGGATGAACCGCTTCCCGACGCCGGTGCTCCACTGGAGCAGGCCGATTCGGCCCCGCAGGTTCAGGCTCCTGCCAAGCCATCGCCTCCGCAGGTGTCTCGATCCGAAACGCCTGCCAGCCCCAGTGCGCGGCGCCTGGCCCGCAAGTTGGGTGTGGATATCCGGCAGGTTGCCAGCGCTGGCAATGGGCGGTCGGTGACCGAAGAAGATGTTCAGGCCGCAGCCAGTGTGCAGGCCGACCCGTTGCCGCAAAAGAAGGGAAGCGAGCCGACAGACAAACCACGCCAGGCGGTGAGTCCACGTGCTGCGGCCCGAGCCGTAGAACTCGGCGTGGGCCTGTCAGGTGTCACCGGGACTGGACGCGGAGGACGCATTCGAGAACAGGACGTATTGGCGGCAGCCGAGGGAGCGGTCGCCATGCAGTCGTCCCCTGGCGCCGACCCTCAAATGCAAGGGCCAGCGACTGCCGCAACGGACCAGGCTGCGCCGCAGGGAGCGGCTGCAGCCTTGTCGGTTCGCAAAACGATTGCCGAGCGGATGGTTGCGGCTACTCAGCAGTCGGCCCAAGTCACGTTGATGGTCAAGGCGGATGCTGCCGGGCTTTTGAGTGTCCGCGAAGAATTTAAGGCTGCCTCGACACTCCGGGAGATCGAAGTTCCCACGATCACCGGTATGTTCACAAAACTCGTGGCCGCAGCCCTCCAGCACCACCCGCAACTTCTCCACCAATGGACTGATGGTGGAATTGTGGTTCCCGATGGGGTTCACCTGGCCATTGCCGTCGATACAGAGCATGGCCTGTTGGCCCCTGTGTTACGCAATGTTTCGGAGTTGCCTCTTGCCGAAATTACCCGGCAGTTGCCCGCGTTGATCCAGCGGGCCCGTGCACGCCAGCTCACCCCCGCAGAACTGCAGGGCGGTACTTTCACCTTGAGCAACCTGGGTCGTTACGCGGTCGATGGCTTCACCCCCATTCTCAACCTGCCGCAAAGCGCCATCTTGGGGATTGGGCGGATCCGCCGTGAGCCAACGGTTGTCGGGGACAAGATCGTGATTGGTGATCAGGTCAGTTTGAGCTTGACGTTCGATCACCGTGTGCACGACGGAGCGCCGGCTGCTGCTTTTTTGCAAACGGTGTGCGAGATCTTAAAACAACCTGGGCCCTGGTTGATGCAGTGATGCACCATCTCTCGGGCGACGTCGTGTTCCGGTGTGGTTGGGATAAGTTGCTTCTTGGGGCCGTTGTTTCTTAAGGCCGTTGTTTCTTAAGGCTTTTGTTTCTTAAGGCTTTTGTTTCTTAAGGCTTTTGATCGGCAAGACTTTCTATCAGGCGAAGAATGGCGCTGTTGTCGAGTTCACCCAGGCCACTGTTTTCAGCCTGTTCCAAAAGGTCCAGGTGCAACGACGAGAGGGGAAGGTTTGCGCCCCCGCGATTGGCTTCCTGCAAGACCAGGCGAATATCCTTCAGGTGCTGCGAAAGTCGCGCCTGGGGCGTAAAGTTGCCACGCAGCATCTTTTGTCCCTTGGTGTCCATTACGCGCGAGTAGCCAGCACTAGCGATCAGTACGTCCAATGCATCGGACTTGTCGAGCCCCACGTGCTGGGCAAAAGTGAGCCCTTCGGCCAGGGTTGCCCGGTTTAACCCGAGGACCAGGTTGGTGAGCAGTTTCATCTTCGCGGCGTTACCCCAGGGTCCCACGTAAAATGTTTTATCTGCCAGGCAATCCCACAGGTCTCGACACGCCTCGAAGACCTCTTGGGAGCCACTGACCATCGTCATTGCCTGGCCGCGACGTGTTTGCTCGCTCGATCCGGAGAATGGCGCCTCAAGATATGCGATCCCTTCTTTCGAGGCCCCGCCCTGCCCTGCCAATCGGGAGCCAAGGGCCGCGGTCTGCTGCGGACTGCTGGTTGCGGTGTCGATGATCGTGTGACTGCTCTTTAAGTCGGCCTGCATGTCGAGCAGCATGTGGTCGACCACCTCGGCGGTGTAGACGGCAAAGATGATCCGCGCCGACTCGGCCAAAGGGCGATCTGACCATTGAGCTCCCAACTGAAGTAGGGGCTCAGCCTTGGCGCGAGTGCGGTTATAAACGTAGACCGGATAGCCAGCCGCAAGTAGCCGCTCGGTAAAAGCGGTTCCCATCAGGCCGGTGCCGATTACGCTGACGGTTTCTTCCACGAGTTCTCACTTGGTTTCATCGGTGGGCACTTGCGGCTTTGGCCGACAGCAGCATTGGTCGATGCTCCACGCCCCGGCCCCGTTGGCAAGGATGAACACCATGGCGCCCATCAGCGACAGGTTTTTCATGAAATGATTAAACTGATTGGCTCTTTCTGCATCGGCAAACTCCCAGAAGTCATGGAAGTAAAAGGTGGCCACTGCCAAAAATAGGAGCAACAAAAAGGCGCCAACTCGTGCCTTGTACCCGATAATAATCATCGCGCTTCCGACAATCAGGAAACCAATGGCGCTGGCCAGCATGGCTTGTGGCAGAGGTACCCCCTGCCCTTTCATGGCTTCAGCAACACCTCCAAAATCGGTGAGTTTGTTGCCGATGGCGCTCAGCAAAAAGATCGCGCAAAGCATCACGCGACCGACCAGTGACAGTAAACCGATCCAGAAAGTGGCCATGGTTCTTGATCTCCTGCTTACGAGTTTTGAAAGCCGGGCCATCCTCTGTTTTTCGTGACCGGCAGTGAGTGCCTTCTGTTCTTTCCTATGCCGACCCGTACCTGGACCTGTATCTGTGCCTGGGGGCGCCTGCAATTGAACGCCTCCCATAGGGGGCTTATCTTCTTGGACCTCTAAATTACCCTGGTGGCCAGGTCAGCGACCTTCCGCCAAGCAGGTGGAAGTGTAAATGGTCGACCGTTTGTCCGCCATCGGCTCCGCAGTTCACGACCACACGATATCCATCGACCAACCCTTCTTTTTGTGCCAGGCGGCGAATCACTTGCCAGAGGTGCCCCACCAGCGGGCTGTCGTCATCGGCCAGCCCATCGACGGAGGCAATTTCTTTTTTGGGGATCACGAGGATATGGCTAGGTGCCTGGGGCGCTACATCGCGAAACGCCAGGCACTGCTCGTCTTCGTAAACGATGTCTGCAGGAATTTCTTTGTCAATGATACGTTTGAAGATGGTTTTTTCAGCCATGGTGTGGTCGTTGTATGAGTCCGAGGGGGGGCTGGTCACTCCGAGTGGGATAGCTGGTCAAGTGAAATTGCTTCGCCAGCCAAGAGTACAGGGATTTTGTCGACGATCGGATAGAGCAGGTCTGCCTGCGCGCGGAGGAGTCCGGCTGAGATGGGGGTTGTCAGTGATTGGCCAGCACCATTCTGCAAATTCCCTGCTTCGATTGCCTGGTTGACCCGGGCCAGCACGCCTTCATCGGCCAGTGCAAGCGGGCTGCCATTTTGAGGGCAACGAAACCGTTCCAGGCTGAGGTGGGTCATGGTTGGGCTCTCACAAACTTGCCGGTCATTTTCGTTGGTGCCCAGCCACCAGAAATTGGTGGCGACGAATTGGTAACGACCCAGAAAAAAGTTTGGCAAAGTTATCGGTCTGGCAAACTTGTACCGCTTGCGAAGTTGCCTAATTGGTAAAGTTGTGCAGTTGGAAAAATCAGCGGGACGTTTAGCCTGTCGTAAGACTCGATCGATTGCAAGGGGAATCGACGGTGGTGTACGGAAATCGTCACGCTAGCGGAAAATTGTTGTCCTCTGGCGGTAGGCCTTTTCATGCCCTGCCCTTTGGATGGCCGATAAACAACCGGTGAGGGGCTAATGTCTGGCTGATTGGAGCCGCGGTGACCCGCGTGGTAACGGTTCGCTGTGACTGAACCTCTTACCGGCCGGGGAGACGGCCCAGAAAGGATCTGGCTCATGAAAATTTCGATCCCAGTTGTTACAACTTTGGCGGCTGCGGCTGCGCTGGTTGCCCACACTTCTGCGCAACAAGTGAAAACTCGCGAGGAGGTTGGTGAGAATGGCACTCGCTATTTGGTGACTGAACAAACCGTGCAGCAAACCGAATCGTACATTGACTACGAGACTCATACGCAGAAGGTTTATCAACCCCAACACTCGACCGAGATAAAAAGCTTTCAGCATACTTATGCAGTACCTGTGACCGAGCAGCGCATGGTGTCACGTCTGAAAGGTTGGTGGAACCCGTTTCAAAAACCGTATTGGACTCACAACGTTGAGCCGCAGACACGTTGGCATTACCATCCAGCAACCGTACAAATTCCGACAACAAAAACGAGTTGGGTAGAGGCGACTCAAACAGTCCAACTGCCGATCACCAAGTACCGCACGAAGGACATTCTGATCACGCGGCGGGAGCCTATTTCGCCAGGCACTAGCGGTGGTGGCATCCGGTCTCTCGGGCCAACACAGACTGCCCCGATGGTTGCCAGTCGACCGGCCTCAGGCAGGTATGGTAGCCAACGGATCACGAGCGATCCCCCTCGTCGGCCGACGACGCTTCGCTAGAGGTGACAGGCGGCCAGGTCAACACTTGTGGCCTGCCGGAGGTCCTATCTGCATCTGGGGATAAAAAAGATAAGTCCTCTCTCCCCACCTTTTGGGGACTGGTGGTCGGGAGAGAGGACTTTTATGACTTTGGGTTTTCCATCACCAGACGAACCAGTGATTTGAGGGACGCGGTGCGATTTACGAAGTTGCCCTCCGTCGCCGTCGCCGTCGCACCGGGGGTGTGGTCCCCCACTGCTTGGTAAGCGTTTCAAAGACTTCGGGGGACTCGTAACGTACAACGTCGTTGGACTCTGGCATCGGCCCAATCAATCCACGAAAGACGGGTAGCCCGCGCAACTTGAGGTCGGTACTGCAGTCATCAACTCCGATCTGGGTGTGCATCTTCAACACCGACTCGTGTTTTTCGTAGTCTTTCGTGCGCAACTCGCCATTGGCGCCACGCGTGATAATGCGGATGGTTGGTTCCATGGGGAGGGCCTCGTCAATGGGGTCAGCGAATGGAAAGCAGTTCGTTTTGGGAATAACACAGAAATCAAAGTGGTTCTGCCGCGAGGGGATACGAATCTGAACCTTTCCCCTGTCGACTCTTCTCGAGTGCGTCTGTCTCCTCCAGTACGTCTGCTCAATCAAGGTATCGGCCGGCAGGTTGTCGCTGCTAGCAGATTTCCCGTGGACGAAGTACAGCAAATGCAGTCCGCTAAACCGTTAAATACGGCGCCTGAGGGCCTTGGCTGCTTGACCCGTCCTGGGAGGTCGGGCTGGGCCGGATTTACGGGTCGATCGTAGACCAGTCCTACGACTTGTTCATGTTGGGTAAGCACCGTTGGCAGGCCAGGTGGAAAGTCCGTGACGCATTGCAGGTGGCGGTTATGAGGTTAAAAGTGGCTGGAAACCAGGTTGCCTCCCTGCCCCAAGTGGCGGTGGTGGTTGAGAACCACGGCTTGCCCGGCAAGAAAGCAGCCGATAGATTGTGGGGACGGTTCCGGAGGGTACGCGAATGGCTAGCAGCCTGATTCGAAATCAGGTGCCCCGCAAGGGGTTGAGGGTTCGAGTCCCTTGCCCTCCGCTGGTTTTCGTCAGAGAATTTGCACCATCTGGCCCAAGTAGAGAGTCGTTTCCGACTTGGCGCATTCTAGCCGGCACCCCCGAAACATGCTCGCTGCTGGTAGTCTTGTCGTAACATGAAACGAGAAAGACCGCGTTGAACAAGGTGCGGGGTTTAGCATGACGGTATCCAAGCAGTCGACCGCTTCTTTGTTGCAATTGATCAATCGGGAAATTTGGGTCGTGACGGCCCGAGCAGGCCAGGATCGGGGAGGGTTGGTTGCGACTTGGGTCTCGGTGGCTTCGCTCGACGACACGCGGCCAGTCATGCTTGCGGGCATTGCCCCCAATCACCACACGCGCGACCTGATTGATCGGAGTGGCGCGTTCGCACTCCATTTGGTGACAGCCCAACAGGTGGAAGTCGCATTTCAGTTTGCACTCGGCAGCGGGCGTGAGCGGGATAAATTGGCCGGTGTGGATGTGTGTGAGTCTGAGTTGGGAAATCCGATCGTCCAACAATCGCTTGCGTGGTTTGATTGCAAAGTCTTCGCCCGGAAGGAAACAGGCGACCGTATTTTCTACTGGGCCGATGTCGTCGAAAGTGGCCAGTTCAGAGCCGGCCAGCCACTGCGGGAGCACGAAATGTTGTCGCTGGCCAGTGACGAGCAGAAAAGCCGCTTGAAAACCGATCGCGATGCGGACGTAGTCCTGCAGCGACCATGGCACGCTGCGTGGCGCGAAAATCTGTCGGGCGATCTGAAACCAGGTTGACTTATCGAGAAATCACTCGTTATTCGGTCCCTGAATGGCACCACGCCGTCAAGAAATCCAGCCAGTGACGCCAACGGTAGCTTCCCTGGGGCGGGGGCCTGACGGCATCGTTGACGGCGGGCAGGGTGCGTGTCAAAATTGCCCGCACACCCTGGAAACACCAGGCTTCGTGTCGTAGGCGGCCTTCAGGCTTTAAGGATTCACAGCGTATGCAAGTCATCATCATCGGCGCTGGGCGTGGGCAGAGATTGATGCCCACCACAGCCAATACGCCAAAATGTTTTGCCGACGTGTCGGGGCGCAAGATTCTGGATTGGGCCGTGGAGGCCTTCCGTGCCAACGGTGTCGATCAGTTTTGTTTCATCGGTGGTTATCGCATCGAGCAGGTTCGCGACGCCTATCCTGAATTTACTTTTCGCCACAATTCAGACTGGCCAAACAACAATATCCTGGCCTCGCTGTTCTATGCAGAAGACCTGATGGACCAGCCCTTTATTTGTTGCTACAGCGATATTCTGTTTACGCGGCAGGTGGTTGAGTCGATGTTGGCCTGCGAAGACGATATTGCACTGGCGGTGGATACCTGCTGGCTCGATCGGTATGCGGCACGGTCTGAGCATCCGACCGACGATGCCGAAAAAATCACCGTCGACCAGGGGAAAGTAACCCGTATTGATCGCAATATTGCCGAACCGGATGCGTATGGCGAATACATCGGCGTGGCAAAATTTTCTGCCGGTGGGGCGGCCCAGTTGCGCGAGCATTACCATCGGTGTCGCGAACTCTACGCAGGCCAGTCGTGGCGCGAGGCGAGCGTCTTCGAGAAGGCCTACAAGATTCATTTGCTGCAGGAAATGCTTGAGCATGACGTGGCGATGTCCCATGTCGATACGCCTGGCGGGTACATTGAAGTCGATACCCAGCAGGACTTTGACTACGCGCGAAAATTTTGGATAGAGAGGCACATGGACCGATGAGCGATATTCCCCTTTTTCCTGCCTCGGTCATTGGCTCGATGCCGCGGCCGAGTTTTGTCAAGGACCTGATTTCCGAAAGCAGTTCCCAATCGCCCGAGGAATACCAACGCCTCATGGAGACCGCCGTCGGCTACGTGGCGGCGCTGCAGGAAGCAGCCGGGCTGGATGTCGTTTCCGATGGCGAATGGCAGCGGAAATCGTACATCGGAGTGATTGCCGAGTTGGCCCACGGATTCCAACTCAGCCGCAACCCGGCCGACGGCCGACCGTGGACGATCATCGTTGACCGCATCGCCCCCAAGCAGCCGGGATTTATTGCCCGCGAAGTGGCTTGTCTGAGACAATTTACCGGTCGGCCGATCAAGGCCACGCTCCCTGCGCCCGCCTTGCTGGGTGAGAGGATGTGGGATGCGGAAAAATCATCTGCGGCCTATCCGACGCGCGAAGACTTTGTGCGCGATTGCGTGCCCATTTTGCGACGGGAGGTCGAATTGCTCCGTGACGCAGGTGTCACGATCGTGCAGGTCGACGACCCGCACTTGTGCCTGTTTGTCGACCCCGATGTACGTGCCCAGTATGAAGACCCGGATCGCGCCGCCGACTTTGCGGTCGACATGGACAACCAGGTGGTCGATGGCATCGACGGAGTGAAGCTGGCCGTGCACCTCTGCCGGCGGGCCGGCGCACGGGCTCGTGGTGAGTCCGAGCATCGTGGCGATTACGAGCCGATCCTGCGGCAATTGGGCCGGCTCAAGGTGGGGCATATCACCATGGAGTTCACAACTCCTGGCGCCGGAGATATGGCGGTCTTTGAGAAACTTCCAGAGCATGTCGAGGTTGGGCTGGGTTGTGTGAGTTGCCAGCCTGGGCAGATTGACTCGGTGGAGACGATCGTTCATCGCGTGGAAGCGGCGCTGGAGTATCTTGCGCCGGAACGGATCACGCTGAATCCCGATTGTGGCTTTGCGCCGGGATCGGCTGCAGATGTGAGCCTCGACGAAGTCTATTTGAAGTTGAAGAACGAAGTCGAAGCCGCGCACCGTTTGCGGGCCAGGTTTGGCTAGCGGCAAATACCTGCGGTTGTCCCCGCACCGGTGGTAAGGCCGTGCGGGGATTTTTTTGACTGAAATTCTTCTGCGGTGGTATTCTTCTGCGGTGTGATCCGCGGGGCAGTCTTCAGCCCGTGTATTGCCTTCTGTAGCGGTCTGTTACAATCCAGAAATCCCCTTCGTCAGGCCGGCGGGGGCCTGACCCATATCGGTATTTGGCAACCAGGAGTCTTGCAGAATGTCACACGATCAACCCGTTACCATAGCCATCCTTGGAGCAGGCAATCGATCGTTGGTCTACAGTGAATATGCGCTACAGCATCCGGATGAAATGCGGGTTGTGGCCGTGGCCGATCCGGATGAAATTCGTCGCCATAAGGCAGCCGAAATATTCAATATCCCCAGAGAGGCGTGCTTCGAAAATGGCGAAATATTTTGTCGCCAACCCAAAATGGCGGATGCCGTGATCAATGGCACCATGGACCAGTTGCACGTTCCAACGTCCATTCCGGTGGTCGAAGCAGGCTATCATCTCCTGCTGGAAAAACCGATTGCCAAATCGCACGAAGAGCTGGCAACTCTCGTTGATGCCTCAGGGAAGACGGATCAAATCCTCATGATTTGTCACATACTGCGGCACGCGCCGTTTTATGTTGCCGTTCAGCGCATTATTGCCGAAGGAGAAATTGGCCGAATCATGGCCATCCATACCAGTGAAAATGTTGGATTCGATCACATGGGCCAAAGTTTTGTGCGCGGCAAATGGAATCGCGACGAGGTCTGTCCGATGCTGCTGGCAAAATGTTGCCATGACCTGGATATAATCTGTTGGTTAATGAGTGGGAGTACTCCTGGTCGCGTGTCCAGTTTTGGTTCGCGCATGTATTTTCGAGAGGAAAATGCCCCGGCCGGTTCCGGGTTGAAGTGCCTGGTCGATTGCGAGATTGAATCGACCTGTCATTACTCCGCCAGAAAAAACTTCATCGGCAATGATCTCTATTCAACGCATGTATGGCGAGATATCGAACATATTACGAACCTGACCGATGCCCAGAAAATTGAGAGCCTAAAAGGCGACAATCCCCATGGTCGGTGTGTCTGGCGGTGTGACAACGATGTGGTCGATCATCAATCGGTGATGATTGAGTTTGATGGCGGGGCGGTGGCGACCCACGAGATGGTGGGTGGGACTGCTAAGGCGTGCCGGAATATCCATGTCCGTGGTACCGAGGGAGAAATCGAAGGGACGATGGAAGATGGCTGCCTTGTCATCAGGAAGCCGGCTGCGGATCACGAGGATCTCTACCAGGAAAAGCGGGTCGAGGTTGATTCGGGAGGGGATATGCACGGTGGCGGAGACCTGCGGCTTGTGGCGGATTTTGTGCGCGTGGTCCGTGGCGAACAGCCGTCGGCGTCGACCACGCATCTTGCCGACTCGATCTACAGCCATGAGATTGCCTACGCCGCCGACCGGGCCATGCGGCAAGGTTGCGTGGTCAGTCTGGGTGGCTGAGGGTTGTTCTCGCAGCCGCGAAACTGAACGCAGTGGACGCGGGCCGTCAGGCGGCCGCTGTCCCACGGACGATCTATTTCAAGCAGACGAATAAGGGATTCGGGTATGCGCACCAAGCTGGCCAACCTCCTGTTTCTGGTGACGCTCACGGTAGGGGCGGGTGTCGGTCCCGCGCTGGCCGACTTGCGGATCGAGCACAATCCACAGACAGGCACGCTGGCCGTGTACCGCGCGAGCAGTCAGCAGCTGGTCCTCCAACAGCATGCCAAACCCGGATTTCGCCCCTATCTCCATCCGATCATGGCGCCCGACGGCCGCGGTGTGCTGACCGAATCCAGCCCCTCCCACCACCCTCATCAAACGGGCTTGTACTGGGGTTTCACGCGCGTCAATGGGCGTGATTATTTTCATCATCCCGGCAGTGACTATTGGCGCCGGGTGGCGGTCACGGTGCTGCAAGGCAAGGGGGGTGCCGCGACCGCTGCGGCTCAGTGGCAGACGGTCTACGACCTGCTCGACGCGGCGGGTCAGGTGGTGTTGACCGAGACGCAGATCTGGACGGTCCGTGAGGAGGATCGAGAGTACGTGCTCGACTTGCAGTGGACGGGCGAAGCCAAAGTCGACATCACCATTAGCAAGTACGATTACGGTGGGCTGTTCTTGCGGATGCCCTGGCGGCCGGGGATCCGTGGCGCCGTGGTGAACGGGGCCCGCCAGCGGAACCAGCGGGCCGAAGGACAGCGGGCACCCTGGGTCGATGTGGGGATGCAGATTGAAGGTCGCGACGACCTGGCGCATATCGCCATCTTCGACCACTCCAAGAACCCCGGTTTTCCCCAGCCGTGGCGGGTGGATAG
Organism: Lacipirellulaceae bacterium; assembly: GCA_965243695.1. Classification (GTDB taxonomy): domain Bacteria; phylum Planctomycetota; class Planctomycetia; order Pirellulales; family Lacipirellulaceae; genus JAKVCB01. The sequence continues at coordinate 264,208 of CBDEWC010000037.1, forward strand.
CCAGTTCGGCGTGGGCCCGGTGCGGGCCCGGCTGGGAGACTGGCAGATCGCCCGGGGCGAAAAGATGGCCATCCGCCATCAGTTGCGCGTCTACACGGGCGAGTTGAACGACCTGGCGCTGACCAATAAATGGGGACGGTTCAGCGGGCAGCGGGGCACCTGGTCGTTGTGGGGTCTGGCCCAGCAGGAGGGCCGATCGGCCAAGTTCCTCAAACCTCAAGAGGCGGTCGAGGCAATGACCGTCCAGCCCGAGTTCACCGCCAACGTCTGGGCGGCCGAGCCGATGATGACCCAGCCGATAGCGTTTTGTTGGGATGACCGCGGGCGGATGTGGATCGCCGAGAACCGGGACTATGAGAGCCGAGGCCGTGGTTTCTCCAACTCTGGAGACAGTCGGATCGTGATCCTGGAGGATACCGACCGGGATGGGGCCGCCGACCGCCGCACGGTGTTCTCCGAGGGGATCCCGTTTCCCTCGGCGCTGGCCGTTGGTTTGGGTGGTGTCTGGCTGGGTGCGCCTCCCAATCTGCTCTTCCTGCCCGATCGGGATGGGGATGACAAGGCGGACGCCGATGCCATCGAGGTCCGTTTGACGGGCTGGGGCATTCGCGATCGGCACGAGACGATCAACAGTCTGCACTGGGGCCCCGATGGCTGGCTCTACGGTTGCCAGGGCTTTGCCACGCCTTCCCAGGTCGGCAAGCCGCTGGGGAAAGGCCGCATCTACCGTCACCAGGATCCGTTCCCCCGTGACATTCAGTTTCGCGGAGCGACGGTCGACATCAACGGCGGCGTGTGGCGCTACCATCCCACCAAGGACCGCTTCGAAGTGGTCGCGCACGGTTTCAGTAATCCCTGGGGAATCGATTACAACGCCAAGGGCCAGTTGTTTATCACGGCCTGCGTGATTCCGCATCTCTGGCATGTCATCCCCGGTGGCATCTATCAGCGGCAGGGTGGCCGCCATTTCAATCCGCACGTCTATCGTGATATCCAGACGATTACGGACCATCGCCATCGTTCGGCCCATGGTGGTGCGCGGGTCTATCTTTCCGACGCCTTTCCCCAGCGTTATCGCCACCAGTTGTTTATGGCCAACATCCATGAACACGCGGTGCTTACCGATGTGCTGGAACCCCAGGGTTCGGGATTTGTCGGTCGGCACGGTGAGGATTTCCTGCTGGCCAACAACGCCCAGTGGATCGGCTTTAGTATGGAGATCGGACCTGAGGGGGCGGTCTACGTGCTCGATTGGCACGATGCCGACATTTGCGGTACCGAGGTGTTGAACAAGGACACCGGTCGCATCTTTCGGATCGCCGCCAAGAACTCGGCGGCGCAAAACTGGCCCGGTCGCTACGCCGATCTGGACCAGTTTTCGGATGACAAGCTGGTCGCGCTACAGCGGAGCGCCAGCGCCTGGCATGCCCGTCGGGCCCGCGTCCTGTTGCAGGCCCGCGCCGCTTCCGGTCAGTTGGCCCGAGAGACACACGCCGGTCTGCGGGCTCTGTTCCAGGACCCGTCTGATCCCGATCACCGCTTGCGGGCCCTGTGGGCGCTGCACATTACGGGTGGCTTGACCGCCGCCCAGCTGACGGCGGCCCTCGACGATGCAGACGAGTACATCCGCAGCTGGGCGATCCAGCTGCTCTGTGAAGATCAGAACCCTCCGCCCGCGGCGCTACAGCGGTTTGCCCAGCTGGCGGTCAGTGACCCGTCTGCCGTGGTGCGGCTCTACCTGGCTGCGGCGCTGCAGCGCCTGGCGCACCCGCAACGTTGGGAGATCGCCACCGCCCTGGTGGCGCACGCCGAAGATGCCGAGGACCACAACCTGCCGCAGATGCTCTGGTTCGGGATCGAACCGCTGGTGGCGGCAGAGCCCGCACGGGCACTGGCCTTGGCTCAGCAGAGTCGGATTCCCCAGATCGCCCGCTTTGTGGCCCGCCGCCTGGTCGATGCGGATGCGTTCGAGGCGGTGGCCCAGGCGGTTGGTGTGACGTCGCCCGTCCAGCGTGACCTGTTGTTGGGTATGCGGGATGGCATGGAAGGCCGTTTTGATCTCCAGCCGCCCGCTTCCTGGAATACGGTATATCCCAAACTGCAGGCCCGCCAAGGTGAAGTGGCCGCTTTGGCGCTGCAACTGGCGCAGCAATTTGGTGACACGGTCGCGGACGAGAAAATGTTTGCCACCTTGCGTGATGGCGAGGCGTCACTGGAGGACCGCCGTACCGCGCTGCGCGCACTGAGCCAGCGGAAGCGACCGGAACTCCGCACAGAGCTGGTGTCGCTCCTCGATGACGACGCCTTGCGACGTGAAGCGATTCGCGCCATGGCGTCGTTTGCCGACCGGCGGCTGGGTACCACGTTACTGGCGCGTTACGAGCGCTTCGACCAGGCCGAAAAACTGGAGGTGATCCACACCATGGCTTCCCGCAGCCGGTATGGTCGCCAGCTGACCCAGGCGATCCAGCGGGGACAAGTTCCCAAACAGGATGTGCCCGCTTATGTGGCCCGCTTGCTGCGACGGGTGGTGGGGAATTCGTTTGTCGAAGTCTGGGGTCCCATTGATGAACTGGGGGCCGATCAACAAGCGGTGGTGACGAAATACCGCCAGTTACTAACCGGCGAGGCGCTCGGCCAGGCCGATCCGCGCCGCGGGCGGGCCGTGTTCCAGAAAACCTGTCTGCAGTGCCACAAGTTGTATGGTGAGGGTGGCCAGATCGGACCCGACATCACGGGCGCCAATCGTACCAACCTCGATTACCTGTTGGGGAACATCCTGACTCCCAGTGCCGTGATCCAGGATGCCTACAAGATGCACGTGGTGTTGACGGACGAAGGGCGTGTCTACAACGGGATTCTGGCCGGTGAAAACGAGCGGCAGATCCAACTCCGCGTGGCGGGCAAGGACCAGCCGGTGACGATCCCCAAATCGGCCATTGAATCGCGCGAGATCGCCCCGATTTCGATGATGCCACTGGGCCTCTGGAAGAACCTGACCGATGCCCAGGTACTCGATTTGGTGGCGTACCTGCGCACACCGCGCCAGGTTCCTCTGCCCGAGTCCGGGCAGTGATTCGGGCAGTAGTGATTCGGGCAGTAGTGATTCGGGCAGTGGACCCTGTAGAGTCGGCGGATCGATCGGGGGTGTCAGGAGGTTAACTGCCCAATCGGCTGGTTGCTTTCAATTAGGTCGGCCAGTTCGCGCGGGAACCGCGTATTGAGTCGGAATTGGCCTACGTCGATCAGACTGTGCATCACGGTGGCCACAATTTCCTGCATGTGCACGGGGCGATCCTGGGCGTATTCTGCGAAACGATTCGTGGAACCGATCACCTGTGGGTGTCTTGTGCAGCCCCCGGGCGAAGCGATTGCGATACGATCTCAAGGTCTCCAGCGGATCAGTATGCCGCCGGTGTAGGTATTGCCGTAGCCGGTCAGGATAGCTCCGTCCGAGAGCAGCGTCGAACTGAGGTGACCGCATGGCCCGGTGATCCAATGTTCGCCGTCGCAGTATGCGGCATCATCGAGCACAATCATGCGTTCCAGGTCCCAGGTCTCGCCGTGATCACTGCTGACGATCGCATCGCACCCGCGCCGATAGCTGACGAGTTCGCCGTTGCGGAAATCAACCCGGCGGATAACGACCATGACCAGGTCACCGCCGGGCATACAAAGCAGCGTGGGATGGTGCCGTCCACCTTCGAATATCATTTGCAGCGGCGACCACGTGACTCCGTCGTCTCTGGAAATAGAAACGGAGGTTCCTTCCAGGTTGTCATTGAAGTACGGGTGGTCATGAAATTGTACCGGCACCCAGGTGCGCAGTGCCGCTACCAACCAACCGTTGGCCGCGCGTACTAGCGATCCTTCACCACAGCACAGGTTGTACGTTTGTCCGTTATGTGTCTCGGTAGCGCGCCATGCCTGGGGGCTGTCGACCCTGGGCCACGTGCGTCCCCCGTCGTCCGACCAGCTTATGTACTCGTGGATGGTCCAGTTTGGCGCCGCGCCCTCGACGGTCTGTCCGGTCTGCGCGATTCGGATGGCGTTCCCCTGCGCATCGCGGTCGATCAACGGGCTGCCTTCAAAGCCCATGGCCAGGCCGTTTGGTGCCGGTGGCACAGCGACCCGCTCGTTCCACGTGCGACCGTAGTCGTGACTGAAAAACCGGAGTTGCCCGGATGTGTCTCCTGAGTCGAAGGTGACGACACCCTGCCCGAGGTAGGCCAACATCATGGGGCGGGCGTGCACGCCGTCCAGCACGGTATAGTTGGCCCATGTCGCTCCGTTGTCACGGCTGGTGGTGATTAGAGTCTGTTCGGGCGGTCCCACGTGGGGTGGCTCAGCCGTGGCGGCGCAAATGACCTCGCCATTGTCCATGGTGGCCAGGCCGTACGGAACGATCAGGCGCCCTTGGTATCGTGGCAATATCTGCTGCTCTGCTCGGTGACAGGTGTAACCGCCATTGCCATCGCCGCGCTTGATGAAATGCTCTTTCCAGGAAAGTCGCTCAGACTCGACGAGACTCCGACTCTCACTGAGGCAGCGGCCGGTCTCTGGTTCGTGCAACGACATGTGGATGAATCCATATTTGGATCCTGCCGGTAGGGGAAGTTCGATGCTGTGGATCGACGATTGGCCGGCATCGACACTGAGGGTGCTTTTTAGCAGTGACGCGGGCAACTGACGGGGTAGCGCAAGCCCAACGCGCAACTCCACATTGCGCCGTTCCGTGGAGAGATTAGTTGCCATGACATTCTGTTGGACTATCTTGTTGTCATTCTGCTGAACTATTTGTCCACGCCCGGAATGCTGAACAGACCAGGCAAATGCTTCGAGTAACTCCGGGCGTTCAAATACCGCCTGGCCGATCGCGCTACTGGGAAGCCAGAATTTTGGCTCGTCTACAGCCGGATGGCACAACGAACGCACATCACTACCATCACCACCATGTCCAAACACACGGGTTACGATGAATTGAATTCGAGATAACCCGTCCTCAAAGTGGACCAGCTGGCTGAGCGGAACTTTCAGAACCATCGACCATTGCCCCTCCTGTAGGAGGACGTCATAACCGATCTCGCCGGTCCACCCTTTCTTCCCTCCGGCTTGAAGTTCTATCGATGACGAAGCCTTGCCGTCTGTGTAGCAGACAAAAGTTCCCGAGCGCTCTCCACTCCGTTCGGGATCGAGTTGGATTTGCACGTGTTCTCTGGCAAGTTCCTCCGGGATTGTTCCGGGTCGGGCGTTACACCTCGCGGCGACATAAAGGATGTTGCCGTCATGGGCCATTGCAAACGCTGTCCCGGGTACCGGCTCGGCGCCAGGCCGACCTGGGGGTGTGAACTGTTCGTGCCATAACAGGTTTGCCCAATCGCCAGTCCAAACATCACCGGTCAGTTCGGGAGCCGCGTCAAGATATTGGATTTGGATCATGGTTCATCTGCTTTGTGACACGTCGTATGGGGACAAGGTAAAGTCAATGCGACCTTCGGGAAGACCGTGTTGGCTGTTGTCTGCGGGGTAGTATAACGAGATGTCCTGAAGGTCTCCAGCCGACCAACATGCCGCCAGTGTGGGTGTGAAAGCAGCCCGCTGGAATCATTCCGGCGGGCCAATGGCGTTGAATTCCGCTGGCCCCAGAGAGCCCTTAGGACCAGGGTTCGCAGGCCAGGTACGGGCAGTCCCTGGGCGTGGCTAGGTGCCTGGTAGACCACGTCAGACCAGCAATAAGTGGGAAGCGAAGTTGGCAGGTTGTCTTGACGCACCGAGGGTGGCGGCTATTGTGAGGTCTATCCGCCCTCACTGCTGCGCGAGTTCAGGGAAACGACATCCCAGGTGGCCAATATCAAGAAGGCTGGCCTGCTTAAGGCGAAAGAGAATTTGATGGGAACGATAACGTACATCAACAGCACAAAGCCCCAGGTTGAATTGCCTGCCTATCGTGGCCAGGCGCATGAGGTCATGGTGCCCGACACGCTGGACCTGCAGGACATGGCCGGCATTGGTGTGAACGGCCTTACCGGGCCTACCGATCCGGAGGCTGACTACGAGATCTACTGGCGGGCGGCGTTTAACGCGAATCAAAAGCCCGTGATGTGGCACAGCGATCCGGCGGACATGACGATCCTGGCGAAGTTTGCGGAGTCGTTGCCGTTGTTGAGACTCATTTCAGGGAACGACCAGGATCAACACGTCGAGCAACGGTGGTTGGAGGTTTTAAGGCAGATGCAG
>CBDEWC010000038.1:0-20957 GCA_965243695.1 Lacipirellulaceae bacterium
TGGAAGGCTCCCTCTGTGAGCATGCCGCAGAAAATGTCGAGTGTGACCTTTACCCTGAAGTCGTTTCAGCGCCATTTGGAGCGGTTGATGGCCATCGAGGAAGAGGGTGGCTACATGGCGATGGTCTCAGAAGCTAGCCCGCATCTGCACCCGCGGATCGATCATCTGTCGCATGACCACGATCGTTTTCGTCAGCAGATACGCAATATTCTCCCCTCTGTCGAGGACCTTTGCGAATGGCAGCCAGTCGAGTTTGCCGACGTGTGTGCCGAGATTGTTTCGCTGCTGGAGGAAGTCGATTTGCATGACCAGCAGGAGATTTCTCTCCTGCAGGACTCGCTTTTGTGGGATGACGGAGGTGAGGGCTAGGCGATCTGAAAAGATTTTAATTTATCGCGGTGGTGCGAAAATCTCTTCTAGATCACATCTCGCATGAAAGCCACATTTGAGCGTACAATAGACTATTAGCGGCCTCGCACTGGGATGCTGGTGCCGCCAGAGACTATTGGGGACGCGATGGGCAAGCGAAAAAAATATCTGGACGACCTCTTTGAGGAGTTTCCCTACACCTTTGGGGAAGTCTGCGCCCGAAAAATCGAGGGAAAGGATGGAAGATCTCTCGTCCAATTGCGGATCGATATGGGGATCTTGCAGTTAGAGTCAACGGGGCGGCCCGATGGGGCCCATCCGGAGGGTTTTGACACCTATTACGACTACCTCATCGCACAGCGGGATGAAGAGGGGGGCGAGTTTTCGCTAGATGAGGAGCGTTGCCTGGAGATCGATCGTGAATTCGTGCAATTTTTTCACCGGAGAATAAGTTGGCTGGCGTTGCGCGAATTCGCCGCTGCGGTTGTCGATGCCGATCACACGCTTGCCTTGATGGATTTAAGCTCAGCGCACCCGCCCGACGAGAGCTGGGTGGCGATGCACGAACAGTACCGCCCGTTTGTAATGTTTCATCGCACCCAGGCATCAGCTCTGGTCGAGTTGGAAAGTGGCGAGCCCGAGCCGGCCGTTGAGGCAATTGACCTTGGGTTGGAGAAAATTCGCCTGATCTTTGCCGAGCATAATGCCGAAGACCATTTTGAGACGGACGAGTTGGTCAGGAAACTCTTGGAGATGAAACAGTCCATCGTCGATGAATATGCAGTTGAGCCATCACTGACCGATCAGCTTGCGGCAGCAATCGCCGACGAACAATATGAGTTGGCCGCGGAAATTCGGGATAAGATCGCCAACTATAAACCACCGGAAGTGTGAGGCCGCAAAGGTGTAGTTGGTTATTGCGTCGACCGTGTACTTCCGCGGTCCGAAAAAAATGGGCTCCGATTCGTCGTAATTCTGCACAATCACGGGCTCGTCTGACGTCTGGGCTTATGAAGCCGGTTGCAGGCCAATGATCTCCCGAGCCTCGCCGGCCGTCGCGATGGGCCGTCCCACCGATTTGGCCATTTGCACAACCTGATCGACCAGGTCCGCGTTGGTGCGGGCATATTTTCCGTCAGGGTGCTTGCCGCAGTCTTCGTAACCGACGCGGATGTGGCCGTTTTGCAGCACCCCCCGATTGATTTGTGCCCAATACTCCTTGGGACACCGCGACATGCACGACATGGACCAATTGAGCCGCTCCGGCTTGTGGTAAACCTGGTTGAACAGGGCGAGGTCCGTCATCGGCTGACAGCTCTGTCCGGGCCAACCGAAGAAGAACGTGCACCACAGCGGGTCGGTAAGGAGGCCCTTTTCTTCTTCCATGCGATCGTCGTCGGTCCAAAAGATACCATCACGAATGATCCGCACGGCATCAAAGGCGCCCGAGTCGAAGCACTCCAGTTCGGGCTTCACGCCGTGCTGCTGGGACCACTGAAAATATTGTCGCAACTCGTTAATCGGATGGACCGCATAACAGGGTCGCGGTTTTATTTCAGTGGGATACGGGTCGAAGTACTCGTCGTGTGAGTTGAGATTTAGGGAGCTCATCTCGGGCTTGATCATTTCCCAGAGTTCGAGTTTTTGTTCGGGCCGCATGCTGGCGAGCCCTTGCTGGATGCTTACTTGGGCATGGCCCGCGCGAATCTTCGCGACAATGGCCGCCGTGTTTTCTTTGTCGGGAATCTGCAATTGCTTCCCGTCGGCCTGTACGATTGGGTCGCGCGAATAAATACCGTGAACGTGATCCAACGTCGCCCCAGCGGCGTTGGCATCGATATACTCCTGAGCAATTTGGTCGACCGAAAGCAGTTCTTCGATGCGTGGATTGAGCGGGTCCTGTATTTGCGGATCACAGGTGACGGTGATTATCAGCGGGGTCCATTGCATGGTCTGTTTTGGGGGTCGAGGAATATGGGGGCGAGAGGCCTTTAGCGACGGTGGCAAGTTTGACCGACCTGACGATTCTCGAGAAAAGGCTTGTGGCGAGTCAAGTGGCAGGTTGGGTTTATCTCGGAAAGAGTGGAAGTTCCCTTCTTGGAACCCAACGACGAATGTCGCCCAAATCCGTTTTTTTTGAACGCATGGCGGCACTTCCCCATCGGAGTGCGAACCTGGTGTGACGGTCCATGTCCGAGAGATTGCAGGTTTCATTTGTGATTCCTCATGCATCGACATGCTTCGGCAAACAAACGTCGAAACCTAGAACGTGGTTTTCCAGCTTCATTTTGCGATTCAGCGTGGAACCAACAACCCTGGGCGAACCTCCAAATTAACCTGCATCGCTTTAAACTCAGGCCAAGTGGCCTCGGGGCGGATGATGCGAGGATCCAATGTTCGCGATGGACGACTCAGGTGCAATCTGGGCCCGGTGGGCTGGAGACGGCTTTGGTTGTGTGGCAGATAGCACGGGGTGGGTGAGCGTCACCGGTAGAGGTGGTTGGGCCCTGTTGTTACAGCGACAAGTTTCAGAAGGCTGCAGGGGGCGCGTTTGGCTTTGCCCCGCAAGCAGTTCCCTTTGCCGTCAGATTTGCAATTTCTTTGTAAGTGTTCACAAGGCGGCATTTGCGACAGCAATGCTGGCAGGCGATACAACGTGATTAGGAGGCAGCGACTTACGTCAATTGCAAAGTTTTAAGCCAACCTTGGCACGACTTCTGCGTACCAAGAGTACCAGCCGCCGGGGCTGTCATGGATGTCCCTCAGGTTGTTGTCTTGAGAAAACGCTAACTTGGGGGAGCACGTCTTTTCATCACCAACGTTCAAGGGAGTGTATCATGCTAGTTCTCACACGGAAGCAAGAGGAAAAGATTTGTATTGGCGACGAGATCGTGATCACCCTACTGAGAGTGAAAGGCAAGTCCATTCGACTCGGAATTGAAGCTCCCGATAAGGTTTGCGTACTTCGAGGCGAATTGGTGTTTGACGCCCCGGCCGACAAACAAGCCTCTTCCAACTCGGGGAATTCGACCGACGCGATCCGAAAGCAGACTGGAAGTCGCGGTAAAAAGAACGCCGGGCAAGTTGCCGCCACTGACACACCGTTGCCGCAAACGAATGTTTGCCACGCCCAAATTCCACGCGAGAGCTGTCAGCAGGTGATTGCTTCTTTGCAAAGCGATCGCGGCCCGTTGGGGGCACTCATGGAAAATCGCACCTCGACCCTGTAGGAGCAAGGCCCGCAGGAGCAAGCCAGCTCGGCTGTCGCCGGAAAACTCACCGGGGTGGGCTTGCTGGTTGAGGTTCTGCTTTTGAGGAGTTCGGCGGGATCGCTGAGGTAGGGTCCTGTTCACCAAATGGTGCATTTCGGGGAGTCGATGTTGGGCCTGCGGTACCAGCCGCAGCGGACTCAAAGGAGGCGACTTCAATGCCGTAGGGGAAATTTTGCAGTTCGGCCAGCTGTTCCAGTAGTACCCTTCGTACTTCAAGAATGGTTTGTGGATGTCGATGGACTGCGACGTGTTCGGCGGCGACTTCAAGCTGTGACTTGAGTTGTCGACTCGGTTCGAGCCGGGCGCTTTCGAGTGACACCACACCGTCACCTTCTCCGACAAATCGTTCCTGCCAGCCCTGGTTCGGCACCCGGCCAAAGATGTTGTGATAGGTCACCCAGGGGCCCGGTTTGGCGGCGGCCAACACTGGCAAGAGCGTCGACGCGGGATCGAGCGAATCGATGCTGGTTTGGACGTCCAGTGGGGCGGTCGGCAGGAAGTAGCCATCATTGTTGGCGACCAACTCTTCGCGGCGCTGGAGGATGCGACTTGGCAGATTAATAATCCGGTCGCTGAGCCATCGTGTCACGCCGTTGGAAAATCGACTTCCCAGGTGGGGTGTGCCTATGGTCACAACGCGACGAATTCCCGGGTTGGGCTGGAAGAAATAGGTCTCGGCCAGGTTGTCGCGAACCTTGGCCTCAGCGACAAGGTTTTCAAAGGGCCGTGTGGTCATGGTTTGCCAGAAATCGTTCCGGCTCGATACCGACTGAAGTTTTGAAACCAACCCGCCCATGCTGTGTCCTACAAGCACGGTTTGGTCGAGGGCAGGATGGTTTTTCTGTGGGTCGATGTGAAGCCGCATGGCTGCCAGGTCATGGCGCATTTGTGCCGCACTTGTCCAGAATGGCTGGCCAGTCGGGTAGAGGTAAAACCAGAACTGGTAGTGTTGCCGCACAAGTGGATCGCTCCGCAGGTCGTTAAACATTTCCATCCACGTGATCGGGCTTGACCATAGCCCATGCACCATGACGATGGGCATCTTGTTTTCATCAAACGGCTCCAACATGTAGAGCCCCTGGACTTGTTTGACCCGTTCGGGAAAAAGCAGTCCCAAGGTACCGAGATCGGTTTCGGCAAACTCTGGTTGACTGAGGAAATAGGCGAGCGGCGTGCTGAGGTCGGCTTCCAGGGGGATTTGTTTCCCGTGAATGGCAATCGTCGACTGTTCAAGAGGGTCGTAAAGTTCCAGCACCATGTGTGGGATAGAGGCTTTGGTGGACTCCGAATCGTCGGCGCTTGGTGATTGGGTTCGGTCAATAGAGGTGTGGCCGTGGTCGTGGACTTTCAAGAAGGCGGTGACCGGAAATGCCAGGTTTGGGGCATAAAATTTTTCTGCCGGATCGTCGCTCGTACGGTTTTTGCGAATCGCAATTAACGGAACTCCCAGGCCAAACGAGTGGTAGTGGTTCCGCAAGCCTTTGATTCGGTAATCATTGACAAATTTGAAACTGGCAAATTCTTCATTCTTCCAGTTGTTGCTCCGGACGACCACGTCGAGTGTGCAACTGTGGGTTGCTGTTTTAAACTCTCGAGATTTGCCTGGCTGCAACTCGCCAGAACGGTGCACAATTCTGAGCAATCCTTCCAGCGATTGGTTGTACAGATCTGACGCGCCTCGGAATTGCGGGTCGTACGAATTGGGAGGATCGACCTGTTCGTCAGCGAACAAATATCGATAGGAATGGATCAGTGCCGTGCTGTACAACTCCAATGCCTTGTCCCGATCGAAAGTATCTGCACGCTTTGCGGCCAGGTAGGCTAATTCGGCAATGGCGTATTCGTGCTCGGCGTCTGGCTCCCGTTGTTGCAGCTGTTCGAGTTGGTAAAGCAAGGCACATCGATCACCATCGACCGCATCGAGTAAATCAAAGCGGCGCAGGAGTTGCTTGGTTCGGGGCGTTGGCTGCGGACCGCCGGGCGACAAAAGACCCAGGGGTGCTGCCAAAGGATTTTTCGGCGTGTCGCGAACCGAGACCCAGGGATTGGAAGTTGCGCAACCAAGTGGAGCGGCGAGAACCAGGGTGAATATGAAGGCGAGCCGGTGGCGCTGCTGGGTCCAGCGGTGGTCTAGAGGAGGGCCTTTTGCGGAAAGAAGCATCAGTTTGTTTCGCAGGGTGGACGTCTCTTCTGGTCAACCGGCCACCAAAGAATTGCCGGCCACCAAAAAAATGGTGAAGCAGGAAATGGTGGAGTAGGGGCGGAAGGGTAGATCAACAGTCGCCTGGCCGTCAATTCCGATGCTGCTGCTAGCTTGCCAGCTGACCGTCGGCCTTGATGCGGTGGGTTGGTTCTGGCCGGGCTGGGCGGAACTGCTGCATATGCCCGAGTGTGGCCGAGAGTTTGAAGTCTGTTGCCAGCTGTTGGACCTGGTGGCGGACCATGGCAGCCAGTTGCTCGGGGTCACCGGCAACCCGTGCATTGATGAGAAAATCGGCGGTTATGGCTGTAGCGCCTGTCGTCACCGAAAGTTCTGCAGGCAAATTGCTCGAGACCAGGTTTGCAATGCTGGTCGTCCCTGCAGTTTGTCCGAGGACTTTTAAATGGGCTGGTTCAAAAGTGGCCTCGAAAAGTGCCTCCGCAAGGCGATCCGCCAGAGCGAGTACCACTGCGTCGAGTTGGTAGGGATGGCCGTGGCTTGTTAATTCAGCACGGCAGTTCACCCAGCCGAGTTCCGCCTCGCCTTCGGCGTACTGGTCGTAGTCGATTTCCAAACGATGGGTCAGGCTGGGTCGGGGACCATCGATGGCCTGGATGACCTCGGAAAAGCCCTCTCCTTCTTTTGCGCTAGCGGCAAGGATCACCTTGTTCGGAAACCGGATGCGTACTGCCTCGGCCAAGTTGTCGACCTCGTGGGACTGAAGTTTGTCGATCTTGTTAATGACAATTACCTCGGCCTCTTCGAGCTGTTTCAGGAAGATGTAAGCGGCTTTTGGGGAAAAGCCGGTTTTCCCAGCGGCGAGAATTTTTTGTCCATGCTCTGGTTTAAAAAAAACTGTCAGCGGAGCAATCTCGTACCGGTCACCGTGAAGTTGCTGGAGAGGTTCGATGACGGTTGCCACCAAATCGGTGCAACTGCCCACCGGCTCGGAGATAAGGATGTCAGGTTGCTGGTCATCGGCCAGTTGTGCGAGGGTCTCCAATAACTCGTTGAATTTGCAACAAAAGCAGGCGCCAGGCACTTCGCCAACCCGAAAGCCTTGGCCGCGCAGGGACTCGGTGTCGACCAGGTCATAGGCCTGATCGTTCGTCACCAGGCCGACCTGAAGTCCCTGCGAGATGTAGTGGCGGGCTAAACGGGCAACCGCAGTCGTCTTGCCTGCGCCGAGAAATCCGCCGATCATAAGGAAACGAACTTGGGACATGGTGGGCTTTGGATTGGAGGGTGGTGGTACCCGTCGCCCTTTAATATAAAGACTGGCGAACTGTTTGGACATAGTGATGCGTCCATGCGGTGAACGCAAAATCAATTGGTGGCGCGTCCAGGTGGTTTGCTCCTTGGTGCGGTGTACGGGTCATGGCAACCGTCGTAGTTCACGAGAAGTCTTATGAACGACCAGCATTCAAGACCGTTTCAGGAAACGCTGCCACCGTGGCCACCGGAGGACGAAGAGATCCGCGCTGCACTGGAGGCTGCCCTGCAGGATGGTTCGTGGGGCCACTACCATGGGCGTCACAGCGAAGCTCTTGTGAAAACTCTCTCGGACCAGTTTGATTCGGAGCACGTGGTGCTGGCCTCTTCCGGGACGATTGCGGTGGAAATGGCCCTGCGGGGCGTTGGCGTGAAAGCGGGTGACGAGGTACTCCTGGCTGGTTACGATTTCCCTGGAAATTTCCGCGCGATTGAGGCAATCGGTGCTTTCCCGGTTTTGGTTGATATTGATTCAGCAAACTGGTGTCTGGATCTTCAGGCATTAGAGTGCTTGGCCAAAGAGGAAGAGAAGTCTTCCAGCAAAGTGAGGGCCGTGGTTATTTCCCATTTGCATGGCGGCCTGGCACCGATGCAGAAAATTACCAACTTGGCACGTCGTCAAAAATGGGCGGTGGTCGAAGACGCCTGCCAGGCACCAGGTGCCTCGGTGGATGGGCAGCCAGCCGGGTCGTGGGGAGATGTGGGCGTGTTGAGCTTCGGTGGGAGCAAGCTACTGACTGCAGGTCGTGGCGGTGCCCTGCTGACCAATCAGCAGTCGGTCATGCAACGCGCCAAAATTTTTGCCGAACGGGGAAACAATGCTTTCCCGCTCAGCGAACTCCAGGCTGCCGTCCTGGGCCCCCAGCTTTCGAAGCTCGCTTCCCGTAATCAAAAGCGACGCGAGTTGGCCAGCCTGCTGGTTGACCTGGTGCGACAGCAAGTCGGCCACCTGGTACCCCTGGAACATCGGAAAAATGATCGCCCCGTTTTCTACAAGGTTGCCTGGCGGTATCAACCATCGGATGTAGAGGCGGTGAATCGTACGGAACTTGTGGCGGCCTGGCAGGCTCGTGGGATTCCAATCGGCACTGGGTTTCGCGGTTTTGTTGAGCGGACGAAACGGCGGTGTCGAAAGTTAGGCGAACTACCGCATAGTCGGGCAGCTGCCGAAGGGACTCTTCTGCTACACCACCCAGTGTTGTTGCAGGAGGAAGAAAAGATACGTCAGGTAGCCAACAATTTGGGGGAGGTATACCAAATGTTGGCCACCTGACTGGGCGGAACGAGGCGGAGGGGGGAGGGAGAGAAAGCTATAAGAACACGATAGGTTAGGGTCTCCTCTTTCGCCTCAATAAAAACTCCGGGTCATGAATTTCCTTAAGTTGCAAACTCAGCGGTCGATGGCCGTTCTACAAAGCTGTCAATGGGATGAATGCTGGCCTGTGGCTTTGCTGCAGGGCCATTCGTCTGGTTTGGCTGGTCTGCGACCGGCTCACTAGTAGGCTCGAACGCATTTGCCGCCGGTTCGAGTTCGGCCCGCAAAATGCGAACATCACGTGGTGCCCGTAGCGCAAGTGTGACTCGGTTGCCTGATATCCTGCGAACTTCAACCAGGACATCATTGCCAATGTGGATCTTTTCGCCGACTTTTCTACTGAGTACGAGCATGGTTGGTTTTCCCTTCTCCGTGCTGGATAAGCGTGACTTCTACAGCGAGTGTCGCTGTCGCGTTTTGCGGTAAAACTGTTATTGCAACCAGCGTGCCACTTGTGCCCTTTATGAGGAGTTCTTGAGCCGAATAGGCGAAAAGTGCTGGTTTCTAGGGGTTTGTTAAATCAATGTTTCTGACAAAGAGGAGGTGAAGAGGTTCTAGATCAGCTTGGAATCTCCTTATTCAGTCTCGAATTGATACGCTAATCTGAGAATGAGACGGCTTCTAGCCCGCTACAGGGAGGTTGCGTACACCCTCTAAAAGGGGGGGCCGGTCCTTGCCTCTTGATTTTCGTCAGCCGTTTGCCGGCCAGGTGACACCGGTTCTCTCGCGTGCAGTCGCAAATCGAGGGCCACTTCCTTTGGAGGTTCGCGCTGTCCGCTCGGGACCGCCAGCACCAA
Organism: Lacipirellulaceae bacterium; assembly: GCA_965243695.1. Classification (GTDB taxonomy): domain Bacteria; phylum Planctomycetota; class Planctomycetia; order Pirellulales; family Lacipirellulaceae; genus JAKVCB01. Next base: position 9,226 of record CBDEWC010000038.1, read on the forward strand.
AGTCGAACGCTGCTAGCGGCAATCGGTGGCGAACGGCTTGGCCCCTGGCGGTTGGTTTTGCGAACGTCTCTAAGGTGAGCTTGACCGTCGAACTTTCTCCGCTATACTCCCGCCGCTCATCATTGGAGTTCTATGTGGGGGAGGCCTGCTGCCGCCAAAAGCTTCTTGGAGTTCAGAAATAGAGACTCCAAGAAGCGGGATGGTCGTTGATCTGAGGATTGGTTTTTTGCCGGAGTTATACGCACGGATGGTTCTTCCGCTAGTCGACATTCACTGCCACTTACTGCCAGCTATCGATGATGGCGCAGCCAATCTGGATGAAGCGGTGGAGATGGCCCAGATGGCGGTCGAGGATGGTATTGGAACCGTGATTGCAACGCCTCATCAGCTCGGGAATTTTCCTGAAAACCGGGGTGACGACATCCGTCAGCGGGTTTCTGCACTGCAAGAGCAACTCGACCGCCGACAGATTCCGCTACAAATTCTGGCGGGTGGTGATGTGCGGATTGAAGACGGTATGGCAGAGGCGATTCGGAGTGGGGAGGTCGTCACGCTGGCAGACCGGCGTCGACACGTGCTACTGGAGCTTCCCCATGAATTCTATTTTTCGCTCGAGCCTGTGCTTGCCCAGTTGGCCCGGCAGGACATGGTGGGCATCCTTTCCCATCCGGAACGGAATCAAGGCATTTTGCGGCAACCAGCTTTGTTGGGTTCGCTGGTTGAGGCTGGTTGTTTGATGCAAGTGACTGCAGGCAGTTTGTGCGGGACTTTTGGGAAGGCGAGTAAAAAGCTTGCGTGCCAAATGGTTTGTGACGGTTTGGTCCATTTCGTCGCCACCGATGCCCACGGAATGCGTGTCCGCCGACCCAGGCTCAGTCGGGCCTTTCGGCAAGTGGTCAAATTGGTGGGCTGTGAGGTCGCCGAAGTTCTTTGCTGCCACAACCCTGCCCGGGTTGCCGAAGGCCGTTCAGTGACGCATGGTCGCCTATGGCCGCAGCGTCGCAGTGCATGGATGGGTTTGCGAAAGGCCGGGAGATGAATTTGCTCTGTCGGCGGACGTTCTTGAGGACTGCGGGTGCTGTGGTCGGGGCGAGTTCAGCAACCATGGTAGCGAAGCGAATTTTGGCGTCGCCAGTTTGGTCGGATGTGCGTCAAGTTGGACCTTTTGTCTGTCGGGCAACCTTTGCCATCGACACCGAGGTCGATGGTTTGGAGGGGCTGCCCGAATTGCAGCGAGAGTTAAACCGCGTGCTTGCGATTGCGCCACCCCGAGAGCCGGTCGACATTTTTTTGTTCGGCGACCAGGCGGAGTACGGCAGCTTTTTGCAGGAAAATTTCCCCGACGTTCCGTATCGGCGGGCTTTGTTTGTCAAGAAAAACGGGAAGTCGCGCGTCTATGTGTACCGCCAGGAGTCGCTCGACATTGATCTGCGGCACGAATGTACGCACGCGCTTTTGCATTCAGGATTGGACGTCGTTCCCCTGTGGTTGGATGAAGGGGTTGCAGAATATTTTGAGGTTGCTCCCGAAGAGCGGGCTTTTGATCATCCCCATTTCCGTTCGCTCAAGTGGAATATGCGGTTAGGAATGATGAGGACGATCGATGCTTTAGAGCAGCGGAGCGACCTGTCTGAAATGGACACTTACGATTACCGGTTCTCGTGGGCTTGGACCCATTTTATGCTTCATGGACCACAGGCCGCGTACAATGAACTGTTGGGGTTTTTGGACGCGATTCGCCGGGGTGCGGTGCCCGGGCAGCTCTCCGGTCGCCTGGCCCTCGCCATGCCTGATGCCACCGAGCAGATGATCCGGCACTTTAAGCATTGGGGGCAGGTCTGATCTTTTCGTGCACGGGCCCCAGGAGGCCAAGTTCTCGGCAGGCGAAGCGCAGCCGTGTCTGTGCATGCGGTGGTGCCCAAAGTGGCATGCCACTGGCATGAGGAAGGGCCCGTAACTGCAAAGGGGCTAGCTTTTCGGGGTGCGACCTTTCCTGAAAAGGACCGTGTGGGACGTGCGTGCTTCAATTCGGTTTGAATTGCCCTTTTTTTAGGGGGCCCCTTTTGCTAACCTCCCGGCGCAATTGGACTTTTCAGGCTGGGATGTTTCAAGTTTCTTCTCTTTGAGGGCCGATACTTTGTTACAGGGGTATGGCTCGTACTGTTAAATCGCACCGTCCTGATTGGCTGCTGGTGCAGTGGCCGCGAACTGGGTTTTCCGCTCGGACAACCCAGTGGGTGGATGGGCTAGAAAGCAAAGGCTAATCATGCGAATTCAGCGGATCCAGTTTTGTGCAGCTTTTCTCTCCTGTGTCAGCTTATTGTTTCCGCCCGCTGCCTTTGCCGGGCCCCAGGCTAATGCGGTAACTGACATTGGACTCCAGCAAGGTGGCTTATTAGTCGGCCAGGTGATGGGTCGTGATGGGTCGGTTCGAGCCGGAGAGGAGGTTGCCATTTTGTTTGGTGATCGTGAGGTCGTGCGAACTACCACCGATGAAAATGGTGTATTTGCTGCAGCGGGCCTGCGGGGCGGGCAGTACCGGATTGCCTCCGAGGAGGGGGTCAGCTTGATTCGAGCTTGGGCGCCAAATACAGCGCCGCCGGCGGCGCGAGAGGGTAGTCTGCTGGTCGTGGGCGACCAGGTCGTCCGTGGGCAGATTTCCAATTCACCTGGATGGGTTATTAGTTGGGCGCGGAATCATCCGTGGCTTACCACGATTGCAGCCTTGACGGCGATTGCGGTGCCGATTGCTTTGGCCAGCGGCGACGATAGCGCTTCGTCGAAGTCGGGAGAGCTTGTTGGATGTTGTCGTTTGAAGTGTTGTTAAGATTTATAGATATGCTTGTCTAATACTGATCTGCCCTAGGTGGGCCACAACGTTGTTTGTCTCTTCTTTAAATGTTGTGCTGTGGTAGCTGTATACTGCGCCCAGGTAGGGTTGCGATAGTTGATTGTCGCGCGTTGCCAGATCAGTGATCGATCTACCGTCTATGTGGAGGAGGACAGGGTGCTCATTTCACGTTCTCAGTTGCAGATTTTGGCGATCCTTAGTGCGTTGAATCTTTGCGTTCCCCACGCGGCGTTTGCGGAGATTGTCTCCGAAGCGCCGCCAACGATCGACGTCGCCCTGACTGGGGACGGCTACTTGTCAGGAGTCCTGATCGATAAGTCCGGGAGGCCGGTCGGGGATGTTGAAATTGGCCTGTTGAGGGGGTCGGAGTTGCTGAGTTTGGCCACTACCGATCGGCAGGGTCACTTTAGGATAGAGGCAGTTCGAGGGGGAACCTATCAACTTGCGGCTGTGGGTTCGGTTCATATTGTCAGGGCGTGGGCGTCCCACACGGCGCCACCGGCTGCCCGACCCGCAGCGGTAATCGTCGTGGGCGGTGACATCATTCGTGGCCAGCAGGCGTGTGGTTGCGGCGGTGAGGTCGGGTGTTGTGATAGCGTAGGGTGCGATGGGCCACCCGCTCGAAGAGGGTTTCCCAGACGGTCACATCCGCACCGCCAGCAGATGTTGCGATGGATGCGTGCCAATCCTGGTGTTGTGCTGACGGGGATTGCCGCAGCGATCGCCGTTCCTATTGCGTTCATTGCATCCGATGACGATGCCAGCTAGTTCTGGTTACGTAGAGTCAGGGGAGTGCGTGTATTATCGGTGAAGTCGCCCAGGCTTAATGCCTTATATTTGGGAGTTGAAGTTGATGTTACGCTTTCGCATTGCAAGCCGGGTTGTAGGTGTTATCTCGGCAGCCGGTTTGTTGGCTGGGTCGCTGTCGACAGCCAGATCTGCCGATACGGATTTGCCGATCATCGACGTCGCACTTCAATCGGAAGGATGTTTTGTGGGTCGGGTGACGAGCAGTGACGGTCAGCCCCAGCCGAATGCTGCGTTTGCCATTTACAGTAACCGAGGTGAGGTTGCGCGCGGTTGTGCGGATCCACAAGGTCTGGTTACGGTGCATGGTTTGCAAGGAGGTGTTTACCAGTTGGTTGTCGGCACGGAGTCCCATCTCCTGCGACTGTGGTCGGATGGAACCGCACCCCCGAGCGCGATTCGCGAGGTGTTGTTGGTGCAGGAGGCGAGTGTTGTAAGAGCGCAGTGGGCTGCTCCAAGACGACTCAATAATCTGGCGCGGCGAATAAAGTTTGGTGCCAGAAATCCATTGGTTTTTGGGGCGGTACTCACCACTGCGGTAGCGGTTCCCGTGATCGTGCACAACGTCCATCAGGACAATAAAAGCTAAGCGGTTTGTGTCTGGCCATTAAGTATCCGGTCATGGAACGCGATGCCGATCTTGAGGCGACTCTTCGCCGATCGAGCTGGGGTGTTGTTTCGGACGTCTGGCGGTAGACTGTCAGAGGGGTACGGGTCTTCGAAAAGGTGTCGGAGCTTGTCGCCCTGCCCCAATCGTGCAAGGGAATTGCCGGGGTCCGGCAGTGATTGAAAGAATTATAAAGAGGCCCAATTTCTTATGTGTGGGATTGCCGGAGCAGCCTGGACCGATCCGCGGCTTGGCGTGTCAGCGGAGACGCTGGCGGCGATGACGGCTCTGTTGACCCATCGCGGCCCAGATGATCAGGGGGCCCACACCAGCGAGTTGGTGTTGCAGGCACCCTACCCATCGCAACCGGGTGTCGCTCTGGGGCACACCAGGCTCTCGGTCATGGATGTTCAGAGAAGTGCGCAGCCGATGGCCAATGAGGACGGAACGATCCAGTTGATTTTCAACGGAGAGATCTATAACTATCAGCATCTGCGAAAACGACTTGACGGCAGTGGCCACCATTTTCGGACCAAGGGTGACACGGAAGTGATCCTCCACTTGTATGAGGATGAAGGTCCTGAGTTCGTCCATCAGCTTGTGGGCATGTTTTCCCTGGCTATCTGGGACCGTCCCCAACGTCGCCTGTTGCTGGCACGGGATCGGCTGGGACAAAAACCGCTGCTTTATCGGGTTGAATCAGGACGATTGACGTTTGCGAGTGAACTGAAGAGTTTGCTGGCGGTGCCTGGTTGCCCAAGGGAAATAGACGCGACTGCCATCGATGAGTACTTGCTCTATCAATACATTCCGCACCCGAATTCAATATTTCGTGGTATTCGCAAATTGCCACCTGGCCATTTGGCAATTTATCACGATGACCAACTGGAGGTGGAGCAATACTGGCAACCCGATGTCGAGCACGAGATTGATCTTGAAGAAACATCTGCAGTGGATCGTGTGAGGCAGGATCTTGGTGAGGCGGTTCGGGTCCGCATGCATAGCGACGTTCCCTTGGGCGCTTTTCTTTCGGGCGGTGTTGATTCGTCCATTATCGTGGCGCTCATGCAGCAGTTTTCGAGCGGGCCAGTCAAGACGTTTGCCGTTGGTTTTCCTGAGGCCGAGTATGACGAGAGCGGTTATGCGCGGCGGGTAGCGGAACACTTGGGCACGGAACATCACGAGTTGCGAGTCGAGCCGAAGTCTCTTGAACTCTTGCCGAAGTTGATTTGGCACTACGATGAACCGTTCGGCGACAGCTCTGCCATTGCTACCTACTGCCTGGCGGAACAGGCGCGGCAACACGTTACGGTTGCTTTGTCGGGAGACGGTGGTGACGAACTGTTTGGCGGTTATGAGCGTTATATTGCAATGCAGATGGCCAGTCGATTCGATCGTCTCCCATGGCCCCTCAGGCGAGTGCTCACCAATTCGTGGTTGCGGTCGCTGCGGACTGGCGGTCGCCAAAAAAGTTTGCTCCGCAAAATACAACGCCTAAGCCAGGTGCTGGCGGTTCCAGCCGGGCGCCGGTACGCGGAACTGGTGGGCATTTTCAACGAGGCACAGCGGGGCAGCTTGTATGCGGATGAATTTCTCGCAGACCTCCCCGAAAGTGACCCTGTTGATTTTTTAGATCATGCTCTCCGAATGGGCCAATGTCGCGATGGGGCGACCGCCGCGACGCTGGCGGATCTTGTCACCTACTTGCCTTGCGACCTTTGCCAGAAGGTCGATATTGCGACCATGGCACATGGCTTGGAATGCCGTCAACCGATGCTCGACCATCGCGTGGTGGAATTGGCGGCCAGCTTGCCGATCGGAATGAAGTTGCGCCGAGGGCGCGGAAAACAGATTCTAAAACGGGCCTTTGGCAAGATGCTGCCGCCGGAGGTGTTCGGCCGTCGTAAAATGGGTTTCGGAGTTCCCTTGGACCACTGGTTTCGCCACGAACTGAGGGAGCTTCTCCACGACACGTTGTTGAGCCAGAAGGCGCTGGGACGGCCCTATTTTCGCGCCAGTGGCATTCGCCAGTTATTGGCGGAGCATATGGATGGACATTTTGACCATGCGGGCCGCTTGTGGTCGTTGCTGGTGCTTGAACTGTGGCATCAACAGTGGGTCGACTCGTGAGTTCGGGCAATCTTCCAGCGCCGACCTGTTGGACGGCTTTGCGATACGGTAAAATAGAGGTTGAAGCAGCCAGTTTATCGGCCCTCAAGACCATCACCCGTTGGGGTGGAACGGGCCCAAGACTCCTTGACGAAGCGAAGGCACCATGCAGCAGCCGACCACTCAATTTCGCACCCTTTTTGAAAAGATTTGGGATGAGCATGTCGTCCACCATGAAGAGGGCCGGCAAACCATCCTTTACATTGACCTTCATTTGGTGCATGAAGTGACCAGCCCGCAGGCCTTCGAAGGGCTGCGATCGGCGGGGCGCACGGTTCGGCGGCCAGAGAGGACCTTTTCGACGATCGACCACAATGTTCCGACCACCGATCGGAGCCTGCCGATTGCCGATGAGATCTCCCGCAAACAAATTGAAACGTTGCGGAGCAATTGCCAGGAATTCGGCATTGAGTTGTACGACATTGACGATATCCGCCAGGGAATTGTCCACGTCATCGGGCCTGAGCAGGGCTTTACCCAACCCGGCATGACGATCGTGTGTGGAGACAGTCACACCTCCACGCACGGTGCCTTCGGTGCCTTGGCGTTTGGGATTGGGACGAGCGAAGTGGCTCACGTGCTGGCAACACAGACCCTACTGCAGACGAAGCCCAAAACCTTGGAATTGCGGATCGAGGGAGATTTGCCGCCTGGTGTCACAGCCAAGGACCTTGTGCTCTATCTGATTGGCCAAATCACCACCAGCGGCGGAACGGGTTATTGTGTGGAGTTCACCGGAAAAGCGATTCGATCGCTGACGATGGAGAACCGGATGACCGTCTGCAATATGACGATTGAAGCCGGCGCGCGAGCCGGCTTGATTGCCCCTGACGAGACAACCTACGAATACCTTCGGGGACGTCCCCAAGTCCCGCAGGGAAAACAATTCGACGAGGCCGTTTCGCGATGGCAAACGTTGCCCACCGATGAGGGGGCCTCTTATGACAAAACCCTGACATTCGCTGCGGGTGATGTGAGTCCGCAGGTTACCTGGGGCACCAATCCGGGGCAGGTGGCATCGGTCACGGGGCAGGTTCCGGTGCCTGGTGATTTTGGCGACGAAACGGAGCAAAAGACCGCTGCGGCTGCCCTCAAGTACATGGGCCTGGCAGGTGGAGAGTCGGTGACTGACTTGAAAATCGACCGGGTTTTCATTGGGTCATGCACCAACGCGCGAATTGAAGACCTGCGGGCTGCTGCAGAGATGGTCCAGGGGCGGCGCGTCGCCGGGTATGTGGATGCGATGGTCGTACCGGGAAGTGGCCTGATCAAAAAACAGGCAGAACAGGAAGGGCTCGATCAAATTTTTCAGGAGGCCGGTTTTCAGTGGCGGGAAGCAGGTTGCAGCATGTGTCTGGCTATGAATCCCGATAAACTCGAGCCGGGTCAACGGTGCGCCTCCACCAGCAATCGTAATTTCGAAGGGCGTCAAGGACGTGGTGGTCGGACGCACCTTGTTTCACCCGCGATGGCTGCCGCCGCTGCCATTGCGGGACACTTCGTGGATGTGCGGGAGTGGAATCGATGAACCCTTTTGAAACCCATACTGGCCGGGTGGTCGCGATGGATCGGGCAAACGTTGATACCGATCAGATTATTCCCAAACAGTTTCTCAAGCGGGTTGAGCGATCTGGTTTCGGTCAGTTTTTGTTCTGGGATTGGGCCCGGACTGAAACCGGTGAGCCGCGGCCAGAGTTCGAACTCAATCAACCGGGCGCCAAGGGCGCCACGGTTCTTTTGGTGCGGCGGAATTTTGGTTGCGGATCCAGCCGCGAACACGCACCGTGGGCCCTGGAGGATTGGGGCTTTCGGGTTGTGATTGCGCCCAGTTTTGCGGATATTTTCTACAACAACTGCTTTAAAAACGGGATGCTCCCCATTGAGCTCAGCGAACCGCAGGTGGAAGATTTGTTTCAACGGGCAGCAAACTACGAGGCATATTCGCTTTCGATTGACCTCCATGCATGCAAGGTCACTGACCCGCACGGGTTGGACCTTGAGTTTGAAGTCGAGCCGTTTCGACGGCACTGCCTTTTGAATGGATTGGACGACATCGGACTTACGCTAGAGCATGAACAGAAGATCTCGCTCTACGAGGCCGAGAAACACGGCCAGGCTTCAAGTTGACATTTTGCCACGGAAGGCGTTTCCGGCCAACGTCATGAGTTATCTATGATTATAATTCGCGTTTGGCTCGTCCTGTTCGCCCTGTTGCTGGGCAACATGGGCTGGAAGTGCGTCGGTCAGGATCTGCCAAAAGTTGCTCCTGCGTCGGTTTCCTTTCAGGCGCGTGTCGAGAGGGTTGAAGACAACTGGGAGGATCTCGTTGGGGTCGCCATACGGCCCGGCGGCACGGGTGAACGGTATGAGGTGTTTGTCCTCGACGGAGCCACGGGGAACCTTGTGCGATTTTATAGTGATGAGCCTGCCAAGAGGGCGAATGTCATTACAGGAATTCAGCTCACCGAGAGTGGTTCAGGCGAGGATCGACCACCCGGTGGGTGGGCAATGGCATTTCTTAACCGTAGTCACTTACTGGTGATGGGTGGCTCTTTGGATGGGACCCAGCACGTGCTAAAAAGTTTTGAGTTGCCCATCGATGGGCAGTCAATGGCCGCAGGTGAGCCGCATCAGGAGATTTTGTCTACGCCTCACCGTCAACCACTAGGCGAAGGCGAGCGGTCCTTGTTCGGGATCGCCCTGGATTCCGAGCGGGTGTATCTTTGCCGTGAGGGTAGCCAGTTTGCCGTTGCGGAAGCTTCCCTTCAGGGAAATAGGCTGGGGGATATTGGCGTGTGGGCGACCGCGCAGCCAGGCGACAAGCCGTCGGGGGCCCGCTTGTGTGACGGTCAACCCGCGCCGCGACAAGAGCTACGTCGTTGTGGGTATTCCCGCGAAAAGCCCGCAGCAAAGCAGGCTCGAGTTTTACCATCCTGGCACGGCACAACGGCTGCTCAGTTTGGAGATTCCCCTACTGGAGGTCGCCGGTCTTGCCTACGGTCCCGACTCGGGACTACTCTACGCGATCGATGCGGCTCGCACCGACCCAGCGCGGGGAGGAATTTATCGACTTGATGCGAGATTGGACGGCGGCCGCCAGGCATGCGCAGCCCATCTGGTCGCGCCGCTCGTACGGCCAAGGGCCATGGCCTTTGGCCCGGATGGCATGCTCTACGTCATTGCCGGCAATCAAGTGGAGGATGAACTGTCTGGCCGCAGTGGACTCTATCGGGTGGCGGACCCTTTGTAGAGACCCTGGTCTTCGATCGGCGAGGCATTGGCCAATGAGGTGGGTCGTTTACCCCATGAAGTGAGTCAAGTGGCTGCCGTGCACCCGAGGTGGATGGTTCAGTGTGGGGGCAGTTGTGGGAACTTTTTCTTCCGGTAAGCCCACAGAGCGGCATCAGATGGCTTGCGTTTGTCCGTGCCGGTGAGCTATCTTCGGAAAAACACAATGTCCATTGAGAGCCTAAACACCTATGTCACGACGTGAAAAAATCGAGGCGATGCTGGCCGACGAACCGGGGGATGTCTTCCTGCGGTACAGCCTGGCCATGGAGTTCGACAAAGAAGGCCGCCATGACGAGAGCCTGTTGGCATTGAAGGAACTCACTCAGGACCAAGAGGCTTACGTGCCGGCCTTTTTTATGGCTGGCCAACAATTGGCCCGCCTCGAACGGGCTGACGAAGCGCGTGAGGTACTTCGGGAAGGCGTGGAAGAGGCGCGCCGACAAGGTGATAGTCACGCAGCAGGTGAAATGGCCGAATTCCTGGCGTCGCTCGGGCGGGAAACACCAATGTAACCGACCGCATCATTTCGGTTTTCCGCATGCCGCGGCAACACTGCACGACGAGCAGGAGTCACAACCACCGCCACCAGCAGCCGCCTCGGTCCCGCAGTCGGGGCCACATCCTTCGATGAGCGTTTCGGTAAACTGGCGGAATTTCACCTCGGTTTCGTAGGTGCCGGCCAGTTGTTCTGTGTACGCTTCAAGTTCGGGAGTGATTTCGCCCAGGAAATAGAAGAACAGTCCCTGCCCATCGAACAGGTGTTCTACGTCGATCAAAACAGCCGGGACGTTTCCTTCGGTCAGGAGGCCGGAGCAGGCCTCGTAGGCTGCCTGACGATTTTTTTCCAGCCGGGCTTCCAGTAGAGAATCTTCGACCGTCATCCTCCGCAGAATGGCTCCGTCGGCATGGGTGCCTTCGGTTTCATTTTCGGGTGCGGTCAAGACTTCACCCACCTCGAGTCCCCGGCAGGTGCGAACCACCACCCGGGTTGCCCGTCGATAGCGGACGGCATCGACCGCTTGAAATCGACCTACATGGCCCATTGCGCCAACTCGAACAAGATGATTGCGAGCCATTGCCGTATTTGGTTCCAGGTGGAGCTACCCTTCAGTGGTGGACCATGCTGTTTGGCTGGCGCACCTTAACTATCGACTTCCATTATCCCACACTTCCTGGTTGCTGCCAAGTTGGACCGTCAACGGAGTGGTAGTGTTGTGGCGGTTTAGGAGGCAAAAACGTGACAATGTTCTATTTTGCGATCCGAAGCCGTCTTGGTCGGCTCCAGCAATAGAGCCCGTCGCGCATGCTTTGAGGATAGGAGGCATGGGTGTTGATTGGTTCCTGCGGTGTGATTCATACAACAGGGTTTCGCTGTGCCCCCGCGCCCACCGATCTGAGGCGGGAAAAATACGTTAGCGAAACAGGTAATTGCGTACACAAGCCCAATTAATGGGTAAAATCGATCCTGCAGGCGGCCATGGAAATGGAACCCGGGGGGAATCATGAAAATCAAGCTTTTGCAATCTTGTGGTGATCGGCATCCTTTAGGCCTCGCTGCTGGCAATCTGCCGGCGGCATGGTTTCTGCTGGCATTGTTCACCACCGGGGTCGTCAATGGTGAAACCAAAGACCCTATTTTTGAGGATGTCACCAAGCAGGCTGGTCTCGATGGCATGCATCCGTACCACGTGGCCTGGGGAGATTTTGACAACGATGGTGAGGTTGATCTCCACGAATACAAGCACGTCTGGCGGAACGTGGGTGGCCACTTTCAATTCGTGGCTCTGCTGGGCGGTGTTGGGGTGTGGGGTGACTACAACAATGATGGTTACCTCGATATCTTTTGTGCACGGGATCAAAAGCTCTATCAAAATATCGCTGGCACTTCGTTTAAAGATAAAAGTTCGCAATTGCCGCCATGCCCGATCGGACGTCCCTGGTCGGCAGTTTGGGCCGACTTCGACGGCGATGGGTTTTTGGATCTTTATGTGACCGGGTTCGAGGCGC
>CBDEWC010000039.1:0-515934 GCA_965243695.1 Lacipirellulaceae bacterium
AATGGTGGTTCCACTACCTTCTGAGCTCGTAATGATGATGTTTTTTCCATTGAGTCGAACAACCTGGCCACCCGAACCTGAGTAGGTACCAGGTAATACAAGGATGGTATCGCCGTCACTAGAGGCATCGACTGCAGCCTGAAGCGCTGTGAAATCTGCAGAACCGTCGTCATCGACGGTAATTGGCTGGCAGATGTCCGGCACACCGTTGCCGTCATCATCAGTCGAGTTCACCGTTTAAGATCTGTCCGTAGTCGACCATGCCGTCGCCGTTACAGTCGGCGGACCATTCCATAATGAACTTTCTTTCAACCGGGCTGCCGTTTGTGACTTCATACAGATCATTCCAAGCACCACCACAACAGTAGTGGCCGACCTCTTCATCAGGCACAGTAAGGCCACCATTATCAGGTCCTCCGCCATTCCAATTGGTATAGGACCAAGCCTCACCACTGACCCAACCCCATGCACCATCTGGTTCGGAATAATCTGGTGAATTGATGTCTTGGTAAGCGCCAATCCATCGGGCGTCTCCGCCATCGAGGTTGGTATACACCCAGGTATCTTCATCCGCAGAAGTTAAGCTGACGAGATGCCCGCCAAGGTCTTCGCAATATGAGCGGGCCGCTTGATACGTGCTGTCGATATCGACAGCCTCATACCAGTTCCCATTGCCCCCATCTTCGACGCGCCACTGGACAGCTGCCAGGCATGTGGTGCCTTCATCACAACAGTCCGGCACACCGTTGCCATCATCATCAGTCAGTTCACCGTTTAAGATCTGTCCGTAGTCGACCATGCCGTCGCCGTTACAGTCGGCAGAGTATTCAAAGATAGCGCCGCCTGCATTAGGATTGGAAAATCCTTCAAGATCATTCCAAAGGTTGCTGATTGATTGGCAACCATATTGAGCTCGATCTTCGACGCCTCCACTATCGTCCAAGCAGCTGCCCCAGTCATTGAAGGAATATGGTTCACCGGTGACCCACTGCCAGGGTTGGTCGCTCTCTTCGCGCCATAATCCGATGTGTGGACCGACGGTATTGATATCGGTGCGCCAACCTGCGGGGTTTGACGCGAGGTTGTCCCAGACCCAATCAGATTCTTCTTCTGAAGTAATGGTGACAAGGTGCGCCCCACGAGATTGCGCTAAATTGGAGGCGTCGTTCCAGATGATGCCATCATTCCCCACAGCATAGAGTTCATACCAATTTCCATTGCCGCCCTCGGCTTGGGTCCACTGCACGGCTTGCCCTGATGCACTGGTTGAAATAGTGAACAACGCGACAAACAACGCAAAAATAACGACTAAGCACTTCGTGTTCTTCATCTCTCCGCTCCATTCTTTACTTGTCATTGAGGTCAGTGAACCTCAGTATGTTGCAAATCATTAATGATCTTTAAATTCCTCACCTGCGTGGAACGCCTCCAATGTGGTGCGTTGGGGCAACCTTGCCTAGACCGGTCTCTGCGACAGCGCTGCGTGTTTCACACACATTGCCATAGTTGACCAAGAAGATTGAGAAGTCGTTGAGATCAACAACCAGATCGCCGTTGAGATCTGCGATGTTCTCACCGGTGGCACCGAAGTTCACCAGGAACGCCGTGAAATCAATAAGGTCAACAACACCATCTTCAATGATGTCACCTGGGCATTCCTCACAAACATCTGGCACACCATTGCCATCATCATCAGCGAGTTCGCCACTCAAGATCTGTCCGTAGTCGACCATGCCGTCACCGTTGCAGTCGGCAGACCATTCAACAACATAACCCAAACTACCAGTCCAGTCATCCCAATCATTTGACCAGTACGCCACATCACCTTGCTGACAGAACATGTCGAGGTAATCTCGACCTTCTACATCAGATGGCTGCATCGATGGATGGCAGTCGCCCTGGTTCCAAGCTTCATAGCTCCAAGATTCACCGGTGACCCACTGCCATTGACCGGTACCTTCCTTTGTTCCACCAAGCCAGTACCCGGGTCCTGAGTCAACCAAGGGGAAACTACTGGTGATAAAGGCATTTTCCTCAACAGATGTCATGGTCGCCAAGTAACCACCCTGATTGTCAGCAGCTGCCGCCGCCTCGGTCCAATCAATCTGAGCGACTGAGAAGCGCTCATACCAATTCCCGTTCCCGCCATCTTCGACGCGCCATTGAATGCAGCTCGCACACGGTATTACCGCCGTTGTCGACATAGCCCTGGTATGACCCTTCGCCATCGATCTGGTCGGGGATACCGTTGGCAGACCACCGTATTCTCGAGTTTTGGCTCAGTGTCATCACCGTTCCAGCCACCTCCGGCAATGCCGTACCGCCGAACCCATCTGGATGGCCATCGGCCACATTGTGATGAATGTTGCAGTTCTTGACATCAACGATTGCGCCAGGATTGATTGTGAGGAACAATGCCCCGCCCCGATCAGTTGCCAGGTTGTTGTTGAACGTGCAGCCATCCAGCGTGACGTCACAATCCGTGAAGAAGCGAATGGCACCGCCATCGCCTGAGGTGTTTCCAGTGAAGACACTGTTAGTGACCGAAACCGGGCCGTCGTAGATGGTCAGTGCGCCGCCCGTCATTGGGGCCGAGTTGGCATTGAAGGTGCAGGTGGCGATCTGCCCGGTCGAATCCTGTATGGATGCTGCACCTGAACTAGTACTCGCGGTATTGGAATCGAAGGTGCAGTCCGTCAGTGTAAAGCTGCTGTCATTTCCAGCAAAGAATCCGCCGTCCACCGCTGCCTGGTGGAAGTATTTTCAGCAAACGTAGTATTTGCAATAAATGGGGAGCAATTTTCCCAGCACAGGAAGCCGCCACCACCCTGAGTTGAGATGTTTTTCTCAATCGTGCTGTTCTCGATGACTGGATCGCTTCGTCGGCAGAAGATTCCACCACCGAGTGGCGTTGTTTTCGAGAATGATGCAGTTGCGAATAGTCGGGTCACAGTCAAGCAGGTACAGACCGCCACCATTGTCGGCGCGTGCCGTGCTGGAACGTCAGTCCCTCGATCACCGTGCCGTTGTCACCGCCACCATTGCCGATGAGTCCTCGGCGTGCGTCCTGGCCGTCAACGATGGTGGTTGCAGCGCCGCCGCTGCCGATGATGCTGATGCCGTGATTGGGCAGTGTGATGACGCTGTTGCCGTTGCTCGTATACGTGCCTGGCATGACGAGGATCGCGTCGCCGTCACTGGACGCATTGATCGCATCCTGACATGTTGTCGAAGTCGGCGTCAGGATCGTCGAGCCCGTCGTCGTCGACAGTAATTGGCTCGCAGATGTCCGGTACACCGTTGCCATCATTATCAGTCAGTTCACCGCTTAAGATCTGTCCGTAGTCGACCATGCCGTCACCGTTACAGTCGGCGGACCATTCCACCACAGCATGAGCAACACGGGGATCGTCAACGCTTATGTCGTGCCACAGTCCAGCGGTGCGTGGAGGTGCTTGTTGGTCAACGCCCCATGTGCCGATATATTCCGCGCCGCCACAGTCTGGCTGCGTCGCCGCTAGGTCCCAGGCGGTGTAGTTCCAGGGGGTTCCGTCTAACCATTGCCAGAAGTTCTCATCACACGGTGGGCTGGTCGGCTCGGCACCAAGCATGGTCCATTGTGCAATGCCTGCACTCAGGGCGGCGACGAAGACCTGCTCGCCTTCGCTCTCAATGGAAGCAAGGTTCGCACCAACCAGTTCGAGCTCGCTCTGTAGGTCTTGGACAAATGCATCATCGGTCGCGATCAGCTGATACCAGTTCCCATTGCCCCCCTCGGCTTGGGTCCACTGCACGGCTTGCCCTGATGCACTGGTTGAAATAGTGAACAACGCGCCAAACAACGCGACAAAGACTGCGAAGCAGTTGGGGGTCTTCATCTCTGATCTCCAAGTTGTACGAACGTGGTTGTGTGACTCGTGTGAATTAACAGTCGTCTTCCCACAACTGCGACACGATTTTCACAACTTCCCTCTCAAACATCACTTACCGACCCAGAGCCTAGCAGAAGCAAAGGTTGCTGCGCAGTTCTATGGCTCATCGCGATCAATACCCACGATGACGCTATCCGAGAGGACTTAAGTGGATAATCGCCTCGCCAAGACCTGTCGCCGTCTGAGCGAAGACGCCCCGGTTTTTTGATGGATGAACCGGAGGCCTAGTTCATTGCATTGCGTGAAGAAACGCGGTGACGCTTGGTATTCGCAACACGTCTACTTCCTGCTCGAGCTTCTTCGCTGGCCAGATCACATTCACTTCCATAGTTAATCAGGAGCAGTGAAAAATCTTCAAGGTCAACAATTCCATCGCCATTGAAATCTGCTCGTATCTGGCCCCGTTTTCCAAAGGCTTCAACGAAAGCAACAAAGTCCTCGTAGCCAACGTTCATGGTTAAGTCTAGATCACCAACACAAGAGCTTTTGGCCGCATAGAGCAAGAAGGTGAAGACCTGATATTTGGTACCAGTTGGGTTACCCGGGCTGGGTGTGGGAAATCCAAACTCATCAAGTGGCGCCCCGTAAGGTAAACCAGCGGCATGACAATCAGTACAGTTCATGCTGTTGGCTGGAGCATTGCCACACTTTGGAAAATCAAATTCTGGTGGAAAGTACTGCGTGTAAGTTTCCATGGTGGTATTGGTCATGTAACACGTATTGACCGTGTTTGATGTTAACGGTGGTATGCAGCACTCACCATCTGGATCAGGTTGGAGTGTGTTGACTAACTCGTAGTACTTCCAAGGTGCTGGTAGCGCGTCCTGGTATTCCGTGTTAACACTTTGAATCATTGGAGATGGTGCCATTTCTGGAATTCGTGAGACGTTCACAATTTCATCGAGATTCACCTCGCAGACATCAGGTCCTTCAAGTGGGACAACCTGGTCTGGTGGGCACCCCGCCACGGTTTCTTCGTCACATGCTTCACCAGCGCAGGTGAAACCCTCGGCATATGGCGGCGGGCAATCAGTTGCTTGTGTTCCTGGGTTCAGCAGCGGTGTCGCTGGTGGTGGAAGGGTTGTTGATGTGTTATCCACCTGTTCAAACGTGGTCCAGTACCAAGCACTGGCAGAATCGGGCGTGAGTCGAAGAATGTGCATACCAATAAGGCCAATCGTGACTGGACCGCAGGGTGGATTGGTGTCGCTGTAGTTACTGACGTAGTACACCTCCCGCATAATAAAGCGACCGCTGGCAATTTCATCTGGTGTGAGCTGCTTCCAAGACGCCTTGAGTTCCATGGCACCTTGCTGCGCGTAGTCCGGCAGTGTTAGTGGTGGGTTAAATTCATCGGGTGCACCAGTTTCAGGAAAGCCAACGAAAGTCGGGATCTCTGGTTCAAAGGCTTGGAGCTGGGTGTTGCTGTCGTAATATTGCGTCTGCTTGAGATACTCAAACTCTGATTGGTTTAAGTAGATTTCGAACATCACATACTTACCATTCTGATCGATGAGTGGGCTACCCACATCTGCTTCAGCAAAGGTGTCGACCAACTCTTCAAAGAGACCTAGTACTTTAGATAAACCACCGACGATGGGTAGTTGTGCACTTGATGAGTCAGGTGGATACAACTTCAACGGAACAGTTGGATCGGCCCATGTGCCGGGATCAGCACCAAGTGGAAGGAAAGTCTGATCTTTCTGCATGTACGTGAACCACAGTGGATCTGCTGGATCGGTACAGATACTTCGCTCTTTGTCAGGCTCACCACCAAGCCCGTCTTCTTTGTGCGGCCAGTTGATGGCGACAAAGGTATCCCACCCAAAACGAACCCAACTTTCATGGCTATCTGGATCTTCAACATCAACCGGCATGAGCCAGGCATCAGTGCAAGAGAATGGCTCTTGGCCTCGATCCTGGGCACTGGAGTGAGATGCGACCAAGAGCGCCGAGCAACTCAACGTCATATAGATGGATAGTGGTCGATACACGAGCTGAATTCCCCCTCTTTATTTGGCAAGGATCCTCTAGGAGTTGGGCCCAAAATAGTCACCTAGAAATCCCTGCATGGCTAGAAACATGTTGACTAGCCAACTTTTCAGCCCTCGAGCATAGCCTTTTTGGCTCTTTTTTCCTACGAAATACTGGCCAAACAAGAGCGATAAACGAGACTTTCACGAATGTGAGTGGCGGTGCAGTAAACTTCCCCCATGAAACGCCGCTCTGTGGGCCCTTCCATCCTCATGATCACCCTCCTGGTGCTCTTTGCTGTGTGCCTGATCTACCCGATTTGGCTGACGATCGAAGGTGCGTTTGTTTCTTATGACGGTGGCTTTACGCTTTATCACATCGGTGAGGTGTTTACCAATGAAGTGTTGCGCAACAGCCTCCTCAATGCATTGGCGATTGCTGGTTGTACCACACTGCTTTCGATCATCATTTCATTACCACTGGCAGGGCTCACTGCGCGTTATGACTTTCCAGGGAAAAAAGTTTTTGGCGCACTGATTTTAGTGCCCTTAATCTTGCCACCGTTTGTTGGTGCGATTGGTCTTACCCACTTGCTTGGACGTAGTGGCGCTATCAACACACTGTTGATAGATCTAGGTCTTCTCGAAACTGGTTTTGACTTTATTGGTAAAGGTGGCTTCTGGGCGATTGTCGTGATCGAAGCGCTGCACCTGTATCCAATCATTTATCTCAACGCCACGGCATCACTTGCCAATCTGGATCCAGCGTTAACTGAAGCGGCAGAGAATGTTGGTGCTGGTCCCTGGAGTCGCTTCACGAAGATCACGCTTCCGCTGATTCGCCCGGGACTCTTTGCTGGTAGCACGATTGTCTTCATCTGGTCATTTACAGAGCTTGGTACACCGCTGATGTTCGACTATCAGCAAGTTGCTCCAGTACAGATCTTTCAGTTGATAAAGGAAATGTCTGATTCGCAGCAACCCTATGCGCTGACTGCGGTCATGCTTGCGATCGCGATTGGAATTTATGTCGTTGGCAAATTCTTTTTCGGCCGCCGAGGCCATGAAATGTATGCTAAAGCCTCGGTTCAGGCGATACCTAAGAAGTTAAAAGGTATTGCTGCGCTGGGTGCTTTAACACTATGTACGGTTGTTGTGCTCATGGCGGTCAGCCCACATATCAGTGTTGTACTTTCGAGTCTTGCGGTGGATGGTTCGTGGTATCAGTCGATCTTCCCACAGCAGTTCACGCTTCAATACTATGACGATGCGCTGACACATCCCTTAGCAATGGGGTCTATTGAAAACAGTCTCGTGTATTCAGTTTGTGCCGTAGCCATCGATCTTGGCATTGGGCTTTTGATTGCCTACTTAATTGTTCGCACCCGCATCTGGGGACGCACGTTGCTAGATAGCCTCTCCATGTTGCCACTGGCCGTTCCCGGTTTGGTGATGGCCTTTGGATATGTGGCCGTGACCTTACGCTGGCCTTTCGGAGAGGGCGATCCGCTCGAAGGCGTGCTCAGTGTGACCGGCGCTGAGCCCAATCCAGCGGTCTTGCTAGTCATCGCATATGCGGTTCGGCGTCTTCCCTATGTCGTTCGCGCGACCGCCTCAGGCTTGGAACAGACTTCGGGGCAGCTTGAAGAAGCAGCTTTGAATATGGGAGCAAGCAAGCTCCGGGCTATTCGGACCATCATCGTGCCACTGATCATGGCGAACTTGATTGCAGGTGCTCTTTTGGCCTTTAGCTTTGCCATGCTCGAGGTTTCAGACTCGATCATTCTGGCTCAGCGTGAGGCTGACTTCCCCATGACCAAGGCGATTTATGTGCTCTTTGAGCGATTGGGCGATGGTCCCGCCATTGCCAGTGCGATGGGCGTTTGGGGCATGGCACTCCTGGCGGCCACGCTCATTGGAGCCTCAGTGATGATGGGTAAGAAAATGGGTGCCATCTTCCGGGTCTAATAAACCGTCAATAACGCAGGCAGCTGGGTATACTTTCCCTTCGTGAAAGATGTCACAAAGCAGGGCTTTGGGCATCACCAGACCCATCCACTGGCGATAGATTAGATCAGGAACTGACCACCTATGCCCTATTCCATCCATCCCGATGAGGGCTATACCGTTGATGCTGATTCCGTCGATTATCTTGACGAGACGCTCGTTGATGGTGGCGACCGCTGGGTTTTGAACTTTGGCCCCCAGCATCCAGCGACCCACACCACGCTGAGAATTATTTTGCAGCTTGATGGGGAGCGTGTCGTACGGGCCATTCCCCACTGTGGCTATTTGCACTCGGGATTTGAGAAGTTAGGCGAACACCACGATTACAACCAATATGTGTGCACCATTAGTCGTATGGACTACATCAGCCCCATCGTCAACGATGTGGCATGGCATCACGCGGCTGAAGTTCTCTTCGGGATTGATCTGACACCACGTTGCAAAGTGGTGAGAACGATTCTTGCAGAGCTTGGGCGTATTCAAAACCACCTGCTTTGTGTCGGCGCCGCTGCGCTTGATCTAGGTGCTTTCACAGGTTTTCTCTATGGTTTTAATGAGAGAGAACACATCTATGACATTCTCGACTTTCTGTTTGGACAAAGGTTCCATCCAGATGGAACCCGTGTTGGCGGCATGATGCGTGACATTCCAGATATGGCAGTGTTCCGAACCATGGTTCGAAAATTCATCGATGTCAGACTTCCGAAAGCCATGAATGATATTGAGACGTTGCTCAATACCAATCGTATTTTTATTGATCGTGTTAAAGATGTTGGCATCATTACTGAAGAAGATGCGATTGCATGGTCACTATCTGGACCACTGGCACGGGCCTCTGGCGTCAAGCGAGATCTTCGAAAGGACGAGCCGTACCTGTGCTACAAAGACAATTGGGACGGCCAGGGCGCTGAAGCTGTGAAGTTTGATGTGCCCATCGCAACCCACGGTGACTGCCTTTGTCGCTATCTGGTGCGACTTGAAGAACTCAGACAATCCCGGCGTATTATTGATCAACTGATTGACAACATTCCTGACGGCCCAATCGACTCAGATCCTGAAGGGAAGACTCGGTTGCCGGATAAAGGCGATGTCTATGGTTCTATTGAAGCGACGATTCAACACTTTGAGTTGGTCATGACCAACCGAGGTTGGGATACACCTGTTGGAGAGTGCTATGGTGCCATCGAAGGACCCAATGGTGAACTTGGTTATTACATCGTGGGTGATGGTGGCCGCTGCCCTTGGCGCGTGGCTGTGCGTCCACCAAGCTTTATTAACTACCAAACATTTCCCAAGATGTTTGAAGGACATCAACTGGCCGACCTTGTAGCGGTACTCGGTTCGATTAATGTGATCGCGGCGGAGCTCGATCGTTAGATTGAAACCCCCCTACCTTTTCTTTGCACGAGAGTGCGCAGTAGCAATTCGGAAACAACAACATGACTTGGCGAGCCAAACCATCTGCAACTACCAAGATTGAAAAGCGTGATATTCCTTATCTCACGCCGCAGATGCTTGAGTCCTATCGTAAAGACGTGTTACCCAGGTATGAAACAAAAATGGGTGCGTTGATGCCCATTCTCCACGATGTGCAACACCACTATGGTTACATTGCTGCTCAAGCAATGGTTGAGATTGCTCTCTTTTTAGAGATCACACCAGGTGATGTGCTTGACACGGCATCCTTCTATGAGGATTACCATTTAGAGCCAGTTGGTAAGTATGTAGTCGCAGTATGCCAGTCAATTGCCTGTGAGGTTTGTGGTCACCAGGCGATCGTCGACTATGTGCGTGAAAAGCTCGACATCGAACCGCATGAAACAACCGACGACGGTAAGTTCACCTTACTGACCATGGAGTGTCTTGGTGCATGTGATACAGCGCCATGTGCCTTGGTCAATGACCAACGCTATGACAACTTGAGTATCACATCGCTGGAAAAAATTCTCGAAAGTCTGCCAGATTGATGGCTTCAAATCAGAAAAAGTCGATCATGCGATGCATCGGCGAGTTCGTCGGCCATGTTGGTCGTGCGATCAAGACCACGCCTTCTGAAAACTCAGAGCGCCGTGAGATCAGCCGCACCACTGAGGAGCGAGAACAAGGTGATGTAACACTACGACGCACCACGGTTGAAGAAGTTGAGTTTAAGGCCACACGAACAAATCAAGATTCCTAAAACATGTCCAGCTGAGATCGCAATCAATGTCTACTTACCACATGAAAGAACCCATACTGACCCAGCGCATTCCAACGGCGCCATGGGGGGATCCACGTGACAGGCATCTGGTTGGTTATGACGAGTTTGTTCAGACCGGTGGCTACCAAGCACTTGATCAAGCCCTCACGATGGATCCAGCGGCGATTGTTGATTTGGTCAAGGAATCACAACTAAGGGGTCGTGGTGGCGCTGGCTTTCCGTGTGGTTTGAAGTGGACGTTTCTTCCTGAACCTGATGGGAAGCGGCGCTATCTTGCTGTGAACTGTGACGAAGCCGAGCCAGGCACTTTCAAAGATAGACTCTTCTGTGATTACGACCCACACCTGATACTTGAGGGTATCGCCATTGCCTGCTGGGCGTGCCGACTTGATACGGCTTACTTTTTTATCCGCGGCGAATACCATCACCAAGCCCGTGTGATTGAGCAAGCGATTCAAGAGGCATACGACAAAGGGATCTTTGGATCCAAAGGCCTCTTGAACGGTAAGACAGATTTTGCAGTCGAGTGCTACTTACATCGCAGCGCCGGGGCTTATATTTGTGGCGAAGAAACTGGTTTGTTAGAGGCCATTGAAGGTAAACGAGGTTGGCCCCGCGTCAAACCACCTTTCCCAGCAGTTGAGGGTCTCTTTGGGCGACCAACGATTGTTAACAATGTAGAAACGCTGGCATGCTTGCCTTCTATTCTGACACGCGGCACAGAATGGTTTCAGTCGATTGGGGTTGCCTCCTCGATTGGTGGCCCTCCGAGTTACGGACCGAAACTTGTTGGCGTTTCAGGTCATGTCGAGCGTCCTGGTGTTTTTGAAGTTGGCCTGGGTATTCCTCTCAATGATCTCGTCGATACGTACTGTGGCGGTATGCGAGGTGGCAAGACCTATAAGGGCGCGATTGCTGGAGGCGTCAGCATGGGCATACTCGGCGCCGATCAATTTGGCGCCGAAATGGATTTTGACATTGGTCGCCGGTACGAGGTCATGGGTCTTGGTACAGCTTGCCCCACGGTCTTCGACCAAGATACCGATATGGTTTCGGTAGCAAGAAATATTGCTCGATTCTTTAGTAACGAGTCATGTGGTCAATGCACACCATGTCGTGAGGGTGCGCCGTGGGTTTATAAGTTGTTGTGCAGAATTGAGGCTGGTGATGCAACAACGAAAGATCTTGACCTGCTTCTTGAAGTTGCGGGATCAATGGGCTCAATGCCAGGCACTACCATTTGTGGTTTGGCAGACGGTACCAACTGGGCGGTACGAACCATCGTCAACAAATATCGCAGTGAATTTGAATCTCGCGTACGGGCATCTTATGTTCCGGTAACAGTCGGTGGTCAAACCGAATAAAGGTAATCAAGGGCCCCAAGAACGTCTGGAAGGCCCCTTCCTGGCCACTGATGCAACGTGGCAGGAATTACCCTTGCCACACAGCGGTGCGAGCCTATGCTGTGTCGTCTAGCAGATTCGGTCTGCATCGCTGCGGTGGGCGGCGTCAATCAACCATGCCCATCATTCAAGACGTTTTGAGGTCATCAAATTTAATGGCACCCATTGCGGAACCGTCCGCCTCGTCAGAATCTGCACCCGGCTCATCAGAAGCGCCGCTGGCAGATCCTGACCAACCTCCTGAACCGGAAAAGACACAAAAGCAATCTAAAGAGGATTGCCCAGGACATCAGTGCGTCTGTGAAGTGGATGTGATCTGGTCAATTGATCGTCCCTGCGTGATTGACCTTGAGCTTGTTACAACTCAACTCAAACAAGCCGCTACTTATCTCAAGACACAAGACAAGAGTTTTGCGATCGCCATCATTGATGATGCTGCGATGTGTGCCTTGCATGATCAGCATTGTGGTGATCCAACGCCGACAGATGTATTGACATTCGATGTAGATACAGAGTCGAGTAAAGAGGTGGCAGATATCGCTATCTGCTTTGATGAGGCGCAGAGACAAGCAACCCAACGTGGACACGCCGTTGACAGTGAGTTGCTGCTCTATGCCATTCATGGCATGTTGCACTGTGATGGACATGACGACACCAATGCAGAAGCATTTACTCAAATGCATGATGAGGAAGATCGCATTCTGACAGCGATTGGCATTGGTCCCCTCTTTTCAGGGGGGCCAGACTCATGATGCCCATCTTTGCATGGATTGTGCCCTCAATTCTACTCATCTTAGCTACGTATCTTTCCGCAATAGAACTTGCGTTAGCAGATATATCCCAGGCAGGACTTGCCCGCGCATTGGAGTCAAGTAATCGTGAACACAAGGCCGCATGGTTAAGTAAAAACGCGCGAAGCGCCGTACTGATGGCGACCATTCTGCGCACACTTGCCTCAATAGCATTCTTTGGCTTTATTCTCTTTTACTTTGTTGACTTTGAAGCAGAACATTGGACGTTTTGGCTTGAGTTGGTGGGCGCCTGCGCAGTCGCAGTGCTGTTGCTGTGGATTGTGCGAGATATGGTCACTCAGGCACTTGTTGTGCATGCAGGGACTAAATTTCTAGCACATTCGATTCCAGCTGTTTCAGTTCTGATCTTTTTGGGATGCCCATTTTCTTGGTTGTTTCGTTTCGTCGATGAAGTGGTTCGGCGACTTTCGGGCGTTCATCTTGAGACAGAAGACAAGGTGGAGGCTGAGCTTCTTCAGAGTATCGAAGATACACATCGTGAGGGTGGGCTGGATGAGCACGCAGCGGCAATGTTGGAAAATGTCGTCGAGTTTAATTCGACAGATGTCGGCGAAGTGATGACGCCGCGTACAGATGTTGAAGGTATCGAACTCACAGACGACTTAACTTTCATTAGATCATTCATTGTGGATGCTGGTCATTCACGCATCCCGGTGTACAAAGGCAGCCTCGATCAGATCGCGGGCATTCTTTATGTCAAAGATCTGATTCCGTACCTCGGGGAAGACACTTCTGATTTTAAGTTATCGCCACTATTGCGCCAGCCGATCGTGGTGCCAGAGTCTCGACCAGTTCGTGAACTGCTCGCAGATTTTCAACGCAGTGAGGTGCATCTTGCGATTGTTATTGATGAGTATGGTGGCACCTTGGGCCTGGTTACTATTGAGGATGTGCTCGAAGAAATTGTTGGTGAAATACACGATGAGCATGAGCCCAATGGCGATGAAGAACCTGAACTTCGAATGATCGACAAACGCCATGCAGAAGTCGATGGTCGCTTCCATATTGATGACCTCAACGAAAAGCTCAGGTTGAGCCTTCCGGAGGATGAAGAGTACGACACTGTTGGTGGATACCTACTGGCGTATATTGGCCGCGTGCCTCAAGTTGGTGAGGTTATTGAAGCTGCTCATACCCACTTTACGGTGTTGCAAGCGACACCTACACACATTCAACGAGTGGCGGTCGCATTGGTTGAGGCGCCTTTAACAAATGGTGAACATGCGCCGAATGATGATGAATAATGCATTCATTACATGAGTAACCTATAGGAAACGCGTCTTTTTATAGGGTTATTCAACTTTTTAGCAAAGAAACTCAGCGCGCATTGCACAATGCCACTTATGGTGTATTTGCATAAGTTATGATTCGTTCACTGCGCAGATACAGTTGTGCCGATTCAACCTTCAGTTCATCGGCTTGCAGAGAGGCGTTGGGGCGCAGCAAGTTTTCAGGAGAATCAAAATGATGCCTCGGTGTTCTGGGTTGATTTTTACGGTCGTATTGGTGGG
Source organism: Lacipirellulaceae bacterium (assembly GCA_965243695.1). Taxonomy (GTDB): domain Bacteria; phylum Planctomycetota; class Planctomycetia; order Pirellulales; family Lacipirellulaceae; genus JAKVCB01. The sequence goes on from CBDEWC010000039.1 coordinate 13,839, forward strand.
CGGAGTTTCCGCTGCTGGCTGTAAAAACCAAAAGACATCAGCGCCTCGAACCAAGGCCCAGGCGAGTTCTTCGGAAGTGATAACGTCGCAGCCTCATGCCAAAGCAGGTGAGCAGCAATACATCGTCCGTGGGAGTGAAGGCCATTCCATGGACGGCCAAACGTTTGTGGTGACTCGTCGTTCAGAAACATTATCTGAACCAGGTGATCTGATGACGTCTGTTGATATCGAGATGATCTTTGATGGGCAGATGCCCGATGACTGGAATAGTGGTGATCATGCTTCCCATACAGTGATTGTCAATGGTGAAGTCGTTGATAGTTCTCATCTCGATGAGCCACTTCCACCTCAAGCTCGTGAAATGCTCATGCAACAAGGCATGAACACGTATCGTGATCTTGTTAATAAGGCCATGGCTTCGGAGGATCAGCAGAGCGAACATCTTGAGATGTTTATTGATTTGCATTCTGATGAACATGAAAATCCTGAACTAAACGATCATCCAATGTGGCAACGCATTGAGGAGAGTGAAATCGCTTTGTCATTTATGGAAAATGAGGCGTTGGTCACACTCTGGGGTATCGACCTTATAAAGAAGCATGTGGAGCCAGCGAAGCGCGTAGATATGTTGTCGAAGCTTTTGGCCTCCACGGAAAATAGAACTCCAATGAGGTGGCAGCGGGCGTGCCGCAATGCCATGTTGATAACCTTGATGGAGACGCAGGCAGCAATGGGCCATGACGATGAGGCTCAGGCCACACTGATGTCCATGATCGAGGAGAATATGAATGGAACGAGATCGAAAAATACCACTGAGCAAGAGTAAGCGAAGGCCCAAGGTTACGTCACACTGGAACCACAGTGCGGCGACGACGGGACGCGAAGCAGTCCCGATTGGCCGCACTTCAGGTCGAGCCCATGGCTTTTCTGCAGTGCGTCGCAATGATCGAAGAGCCAGTCGTTAAGACCTTACTATTAATAACAGACGCGGCGGGAGCAGCCCTGGGAAAGCAGATTTGGGTAAGAGTCAGATGCTAAAGAAATTCATCAAGGATGTGGGTCAGGCCCTCCCTACACGGATTCGCCACGCGATTCTTCACCTGGGCTTTGATATCGCGCGGGAGGAGTTCGACCTCTTCGCCTTTCGCTACGCCTTAGCGCCGCACATGTTTCATGGATTGAGGCTGCTGCGCGATCGTGGATACGAGCCCGCGACCATCATCGACGTGGGCGCCTTTAAGGGGGACTGGTCGCGAGGGGTTCATAAGATCTGGCCAGCGTCGAAGCAGGTCATGGTCGAGCCAAACGCCGCGATCATTCCGGAGTTCGCGGAGGCGGCACGGGAGCTGGGCGCGACAGCGATTCAGGAGCTCCTTGGGAAGGAGGCCGGGGCCAAAGTGGAGTTCGCGGTCATGGAGTCGGGCTCCTCGGTCTTTCATGAAAACAGCCCGCTGCCTCGCGAGGTCGAAGAGCGAATGTTGCAGACGCTGGACAGCGTGATCGACTTGGAGAGGTTGGAGGGCAGTGTATTACTCAAGCTGGACACCCAGGGCTACGAATTGGAGGTTCTGGCAGGCGGCGAGGGAGTGCTCTCAAAGTGTGACATGGTGCTGCTCGAGGTGTCATTGATTGAGATCAACAAGGGCTGTCCCCTTGTGGATACGGTGATCACTTATTTGGCTGCGCGTGACTTTCGGGCTTGTGAGGTGATCGAGCTCCATCGGCGACCCCTGGACGCAGCCATGAACCAGATCGACCTCGTGTTCGTGCGTGAAGACCACCCCCTCTTCTCCAACACGTCTCATTTCTGACGCATGCCGACGCAAGTCGCCAAGTCGCCTGAGTGACTCAGATCATAACGACGCTCGCACGCTGGTATCTCGTCGCCGGCGTGCCGCAATGCCATGTTGATAAGACCTTTGCTCGGCCCCATTGACCAATGAGGTCACCTTGAGCAGGTTTGCAGAAGGTTCATCGCGCATGAGTCTGTCTGCTGACTACAATATGTGGCTCATGACACTGAGCTCTATACCGGAAATTCTCGACGATCTGAGCGACGGCAAACTGATTGTTCTTGTGGACGATGAATCCCGCGAGAACGAAGGCGACTTCGTATGCGCTGCTGAGAAGATTGATATTGGAATAATCAACTTCATGACTCGGGTCGGAGGCGGCTACCTCTGTGTGGCGCTCGATCAGGCATCTTGCGAGCGATTACATCTGACGCCTCAAGTATCGACCAATGATTCACTTCGAGGTACACCACTGACGGTGAGCGTTGATGGTCATCCACGGCATGGTGTTGGTACCGGCATCTCAGCTGCCGATCGAGTGGCGACCATCAAGTTGCTCATTGATCCAGACAGTCAGCCGGATGACTTCGTTCGCCCCGGTCATATCAATCCACTTAAAGCTCGTAAAGGTGGCGTGCTTGTTCGCACCGGCCAAACAGAAGGATCGGTTGATCTTTGTACGCTTGCCGGACTCAAACCAGGCGCTGCAATTATTGAGATTGTTCGGCCTGACGGAGAAATGGCACGGATACCAGATCTTGAAGTTCTCTGTCGAGAACACAACATTAAGATGTGTTCGGTGGAGCAGATTATTGAATATCGTTTGGCGCGTGAAAGCCTTGTTGAACGCATGTCACCCCAGGAAGGCGTGCAGGTTGATACGCCTGAAGGCCAGTTCACCTTAGTCGCATTCCGAAGTGTGATTGATCCATTGCCACACCTTGCTTTCTGCGTCGGCGATGTAGGCAAGCTCAGCCCAACTGGACATATCATTCCGAGGCAGGAGCCCGTACTCGTTCGAATGCACCGCCGTGATCTACTTGGAGATGTTTTTAATGAGGGTCACAATCCAACAGCGGAGACCTTGCATGCATCGATGCGCGCCCTTCAGGAAGCAGGTCATGGTGCCCTGATTTATCTGCGCCCCGAACTTGCGGGCGATGGTTTACGTCAGCGCATCTTGCAGATCTCTCGGCCTCATCACGATGATGTCAATGCCCCTGATCTCACCCGAAGTGATTCAATCGCGTCGCGCGTGCAGCCTATGGAAAACCGTGAGTTTGGTATTGGTGGGCAAATTCTTCGTGAGTTGGGTCTGACCAAGCTGCGAATTCTCACCAATACACCTAAGCATATGACAGGCCTTGGTGCCTTTGGCCTTGAGATTGTTGAGCAGGTAGAGGTACATAGCAGTGAATCATCAAAGGCCAGCACTGTCTAAAAAAAACGAACAGGGACATTAAGTGTCTGACGCCCATGACGATTGTCTAGCACGTTGCCAAGAAGTTGAGGCGATCCTTGATTCGGCGGCTTGGTCAGTCAATGTGCCGTTGGACGTGTCTATTTACCAGTGCCAAGATCCGATCTCATATCAAACAGCAACTCAGCAATCCTATCTTCCCTTTGAGCTGGGTGAGCGATGGGGACCGGCGTGGTCAACCGCGTGGTTTCATGTCACAGGAAGCCAACCAAGCAAGCTTGCGGGACAGCCGGTGTACCTTCGTTTCTCAAGCAGCACTGAGGCATTACTTTGGCAAGATGGTGTGCCTCGGCAAGGTTTCGATATCAATCGTGATTGGGCGCTGATCTCTGACGCAGGTGTTGAAGAGGCAGAGGTGTCACTTTTTATCGAAGCGGCCTGTAATGCATCCTTGGGCACCACTACGTTTTGGTGGGACAGTGATGAAACAAAAACCCAGTGGGAAGAGTCTGAACCTGGCTGTCTCAAACAGTGTGCGCTGGCACACCGGAATGAGCACGCATGGCAGCTCCGTACACGACTCGAGTTTGCCCGGCTCACATTAATGACCGTAGGTCATGGCCACGCATTGGGAAAACTTGCGACGCAGTTGATTCATCGTGTGTGTGACATCGTTGAGAAGAATCAATCGCATCTGACTGGTAAGCAGATTGACCATGCAATTGATGTCTTATCGATGCTTGGGTCTCAAGATCAGTTGTCTAAAGATGTTTGCGTGATTGCGACTGGTCATGCTCATATTGATACGGCCTGGCTCTGGCCAATTCGAGAAACAAGACGTAAGTGCATTCGCACCTTCGCAAATGTCCTGCGTTTAATGGAACGCAAGGACAGTCAGCGTTTCTGTTTTACGGCCACACAGCCACAGCAGTACCAGTGGGTCATGCAAGACGCGCCCGCGTTGTTCAAGCAGATTGACCAGCGCATCAAAGAGGGACGATGGGAAGTGAGTGGTGCGATGTGGATCGAGCCAGACTGTAATGTGCCGTCTGGCGAGGCGCTCATTAGACAAATCCTGCATGCCGCGAAGTTCAACATCGAACACTTTGGCGAGGAACACCAGCCATCATTTCTTTTTCTGCCTGATACATTTGGGTTTCCTGCCTCACTTCCACAAATAATGAAGCTGGCTGGAATCAATCTCTTTATTACCAATAAGCTGTCATGGAGTCAGACCACAGGCTTTCCTTTTATGACATTCCGATGGCGTGGCATTGATGGTACAGAAGTGGTGTCTCAACAAACGCCGGGGCATGACTACAACGCGAAGCTTGATCCCGAACGTCTTTTAGCAGGACAACAGAGAGCTCGTAGCAAGGCAGGCGGCAGAGGTCTTCCGTATCTACAGCCGTTTGGTTTTGGTGATGGTGGTGGTGGACCAACTGTTGAGATGATCGCAAGGGTTGGTCTTGCAAATGAATTGGCCGAAATGCCTAATGTCGAGTTTGGGGACATGCGTCATTTCGCTTCGGAACTGTTAACTCAAGTGGCCTCTAGTAACACACTTCCACTGCATGATGGCGAACTATATTTAGAACTTCACCGGGGCACCCTCACAACACATCGCCGACTCAAGCAAGCCAATCGGCGAGCGGAAGAACGCCTTCGACTTGCTGAAGTGCTATGTATGATGAATGGAGGCATTCATGTCGATGAGCGAACCTCACTGCAAGAAGCATGGCGTCTAACATTGCTGAATCAATTCCATGACATACTTCCTGGAAGCAGTATTGCCAATGTGTATGTCGATGCTCATCGTGATCATGAAGAAGTTAAAAATCGCACTGATGAGATTGTGAGCAGCCAGTTGGATCGGCTCATAAGTACGTTGGCAGTGAGCGATGAGAACACGCAGTTAGCAGTGGTGAATTCAACTTCTCATGTTCAGCAGGCGGTTGTTGAATATGAAGGCGAATTATCTTATGTCGCTGGTCTTGATCCAATGAGCGTGACGATCGTTGATCAGATCAATCCAAAGTTACCACAACCGGTGGTCACAACGGAGCGCTCATTAGACAACGGCGTACTTCGTGTGGTGTTGAATGATCTTGGGCAGATTTCATCTCTGACTGGCGCGTCTTTTGAGGGTAATGCGTGCGCACAGGATCAAAGCCTGAATCAATTGGTGCTCTATGACGATCAGCCTGAGTACTGGGAAGCATGGGATATTGATGAGTCTTACTTGGAACATCCAAAGCCGCTTAATGATTCGCCTGGAAAAATAGAGGTCGAGGTGAACCATCCACTGCGAGGGTGTATCCGAGTAGAGCGACAATTCGGAGTATCGAGTCGCATTGTGCAGCGATATATCTTAGATGCAGCAAGTGCTCGATTGGATATCCAAACAGAGATTCAGTGGGGTGAATCACAGAAGTTGTTGAGAGCGTTGATGCCCGTTGGGGTCAATGCTCGTTGGGCCACATGCGATATTCAGTTTGGTCATATGCGCCGAATGACGGGTCGCAAGAGCGCGTGGCAGCGAGCTCGATTCGAGTTTTGTTGTCATCGATGGATGGATGTATCGCAGCCTGGCTTGGGAGTGGCCTTACTTAATGATGGGGTGTATGGCCACTCATGTCATGACAACATTATGGGTTTGTCACTGGTGCGTGGTTCTCAGTTTCCTGATGCGACAGCTGACCTCGGTGTTCACAGTTTGACCTATAGCCTCTTGCCACATGGCGGTGATTGGCGCCAGGCGAATGTTGATGGTCAAGCTGCTGCGTTGAATGAGCCAATAACAGTCAAGAAAATCAACAGTCATACACCCCAAACAGACGCGGGCGGCACCTCGGCGCGGCCCATCGAACTAAGTACTTCTGATGGTGGCCCAGTAGAAATTGCATGTCTCAAGGTTGCTGAGCAAGGTGATGGAACAGTGCTTCGTCTTGTTGAAACCCGAGGCCGCAATGTGGAGGTGCAAGTACACTGGCAGTCCCCCATTAGCGATGTTGCCTTGGTTGATCTTCGTGAACGGCCATTGACTGGGGTTGTCAATCATGATGGTGTATCACATCAAACCAGCCTCTCGATGCGGCCTTTTGAGATCGTGACACTCCTCGCTCACTAGAGCACGTGCGTGGTTGTGATTGCTCTGAAGGATCGGTTTGGCATGCGTTGTTTTTCTCTTTGACGTCTAGCAAGTAGCATGCACGTGAGGTTTCGTTATGAGCGTGCTGCACACCACTACAACGGTTACTCGGCGAACAGCCATTGGTGCAATGGCTGCAGCTGGTGTTGCCTATGCCGTTTGGCCATATCGACCCCGCAGCCTTGCAGATATTCCCAAGAACCGAACGGTGCTCGACTACTGGGAAAAGTGGACAGGGCCAGAGGGGCAGGCCGTTCAAGGCGTTGTTGATCGTTTCAATCAAATGCAGGATCGCATCTGGGTGCGGCGCCTGCCAGTCAGCGATATTGCGGCAAAGTCTATGGTGGCGATCGGTGGCGGTGATCCACCAGATCTGGTTGGGTTGTTTAGTTACAACGTTTCTCAGTTTGCACAGGCTGGGGCGGTGATGCCCTTAGATGAATTTAAGGACAGTGATCCACTTGGCGCGCACCACTATCCCAGTGGCATCTGGAAGTTGCTGACGTATCACGGGCGTCAGTGGGCTGGAGTCAACACGTGTTACACAATGGCGCTGTATTACAACAAACAGTTGTTTCGAGCAGCTGGACTTGATCCGGAGAAGCCGCCGAAGACCATTGCTGAACTTGATGCATTTGCGATGAAAATGAATAAGCATGATGCTGAAGGAAAATTAATCCGTGCAGGATTCATGCAAACAGTGCCTGACTGGTGGCCGTACATTTGGCCGGTTCTCTTTGATGGCAGCTGGTATGACCCAACAACAGATCAAGCAACCGCCACAAACCCTGCCAATATAAAGGCGTACGACTGGGTGGCGGGTTACCCCAAAAAGATGGGACAGGCAGCGGCCCGTAGTTTTGCGTCGGGCTTTGGTCGTAGCTATTTCACTGCCCAAAATCCTTTTCTTACCAACAAGGTGGGGATGATTATCCAAGGCCCTTGGATGGCCAACGTGGCTCGTTTATTTGCTCCCAGCTTTGAGTATGGATGCGGCCCAGTGCCCATCGACGAAGGACTTCCTGATCCAGATGTGCCACGTGGCCTTCTTGAAGCAGACGTCATCATGATTCCGCGTGGCTGCCCGCACCCAGAAGAGGCGTTTACATTTCTCCGTTATATGCAGCAGCCGGATGTGCAAGAGACATTGGCGCTGGGTCACTGTAAGAGTTCGCCTATGAGTGAGGTCTCGCCTGGATTTGATCAAGGTCATCCAAATCCATATGTGGCGGTCCATGATGCCATTGCCAAAAGCCCTCGCGTACAGATTCTGCCACAAACGCGCGTTTGGCCACAGTATTCGAGTTTATTGACCTCGGCATTTCAGGGTATCTGGGAAGGTGCAGATCCGACGCAGCGACTGACATTGGTACAAGAGCGGGTTCAGAAGTTGATCGATGTCGCCAATCGCCGACAACAGCAGCGACAATCTTCAGGAGCGTCAACATGAGCAAGGCGCTGCGATCAAAGAGTAGTGATACGACGCTCACGGGCCTGCTCTGGATTGCGCCGTGGATCGTTGGTTTTGTGATCTTTCTCGCGGTGCCTGTAGGCATGAGCCTTTATTACAGCCTGACGGAATATTCACTCTTAGAGCCACCTGCGTATATCGGCGCGGAAAATTATGTCGAGCTTTTCAGTGATGCGCGTTTCTGGCGCAGCATTATTAATACAGCGATCTATGCGTTTGTGAGTGTCGTCTTGGGGACCGTCTTAGCTATTGGACTGGCAGTGTTACTCAATCAAAAGCTACCGGCGATTGGTTTGGCCCGCAGTTGTGTGTTTCTTCCGACGCTTGTCCCATTGGTTGCCGCCTCATTAGGATGGATGTGGCTTTACAACGATGAGTTTGGCTTGTTTAACGTTATTCTTCGCGCCGTGGGATTGCCGACACCTGATTGGCTTGGCGCTGAAGGTTGGGCGATGGCATCGCTCATCATCATGGGGTTGTGGTATGTCGGTGGCGCCATGGTTATTTATCTCGCAGCGCTTCGTGATGTGCCACAAGCACTCTATGACGCATCAGCTATTGATGGTGTAAGCCCCATGCGCCGATTCTGGCATGTGACCTTACCGATGATTTCACCAGCGGTTCTTTTCAACGTGGTGATGGGCATCATCTGGTCGATTCAGGTGTTCGCAGTTCCATACATTATGACCAAGGGTGGACCAGATGACGCGACACTCTTCTACACCATGTATCTCTACGACAATGCATTCGTCTTTGGTCGCATGGGATACGCCAGCGCCATGGCATGGATTCAGTTTTTAGCAATCGTTGTCTTGACCGGAGGCATGTTCCTTCTCGCACGTAAGTTTGTTCACTATCGAGCCGCATGAAACAAAGTCAAACAACAATTCGTGGCTCACGTGGTGATGGCCGAGCTGGTTCATTGAGCTTTGTGGCTCGATGGGCGATTGTCTGCGGTTTACTGATTGTGTGCCTGGTGTTCCTCTTGCCAATCATTTGGGTTGGTGCGACTTCACTCAAGCCAACTGAACAAGTGCTTTCAAGTGATCAGTCAATTCTTCCGCGTGTGACATCGCTTGATCGTCTTCGGCAAAGTGCCCAGCAAGAGGAACAAGCGGGCATGCCCGGCGCGGCTGGCCTTGCGTTGCAGGTAGAGCTGCTGGAGCAAGAGACCCTGGCGCGGCGCCGTCAGATTTCGCAATTGGAACTGGAAAGGTCTGCGACTGACAACAATCAGGCGCGTGCAGATTTTAAACAGCAGATTGATCAGCTGCGCAGTCAAGAACATATCTATAGCTACTTCAGTGGAGAATATTGGGTGGGGCTCTGGGGCTTTACAAAGGACAACTACGCTGGTGTTGTGGAAACATCACAAGCAGATTTTCCTTTGTACCTGAAGAATAGTTTGATCATTGCCATTCTCAGCGTCATTGGAATGGTCATCTCGAGCGCCATCATTGCCTACGGATTTTCACGTGTGCGTTGGCGTGGTCGCAACATCATCTTTGGTCTGGTACTGGCCACGATGATGATTCCATTTCCAGTACTGATGGCACCACTCTATTTGCTCTTTAAACAGATTGGTCTCATCGGCACCTTCCTCCCGCTGTGGTTGCCCTCATTCTTTGGCGGCGCTTTTAGCATCTTTCTGTTGCGACAGTTCTTTATGGGTATTCCCCGTGAGCTCGATGAGGCAGCCATGCTTGATGGTTGTTCACATGCCGGTGTGTTTTGGCGCATTACTCTGCCATTAGCAAAGCCAGCACTCGCAGTTGTTGCCTTGCTCCAGTTTATTTTCTGTTGGAATGACTTTGTTGGGCCACTCATTTTCCTGAACCACGAACACCAGTACACCTTGGCTTTAGGTTTGTATATGTTCCAGTCTCAACATGGTGGTACGCCATGGAATCTCATCATGGCTGCAAGTGCCATGATCATCATTCCGGTCTTGGTGCTCTTCCTACTCTTCCAGCGTTCCTTGATCGAAGGCATCGCCACACAGGGCGTCAAAGAGTAGCGCTTACCTCAGGACATCTGAGCATGCCAGAATACTGGCGCTGTGGTGAGTTGGCTGAGTTTTAGTTTGTGCTCACTGGTGATTGCGAAGGTGTGTGACTGACCAGGTCCTAGCGTGACGAGCTGTTCGCTACAAGTGGCCAAGGGGTCGACGAGGTCCACACGCAAGATGATGTCACGAATCAGTGTGTGGGCTTTGATCCACAAGAGTGTGCCTGCATTCGTGTGCTCTACTGTTGCGTCGAATTGAGGCTCGGGATAAGAAAGTGCCTTATCAGCTGCAAAGAACCACACTGTTTCTAGGCCATCACCCTCGATCCGCAAAAGTTCATTCGTTGGATTGTCGGGTTGTCCAAGCAGCGAATCGAGCGCTGCGACTGGCTCTGCGGTGCGCGGGGGTATTCGGATTGCGAGAGAAGCAGAATTGAGTTCTCGCCCGTCAAAGTCGAGTCGCTGGCCGACCAGCGTGATGGACCATGTTTCATCTTCGTCGTTAATGACAAAGAGCACGGGCTGTCCATTGACATCGTGAACCGCCAGGGTGCGCGGCGCCAGAACACGTCGCACTGCATACCAAAGTGGTTTGAGTCGACCAGCGACGTCAATGGCCGACCATGAGTGACCCGCCCAGCAATCATTGAGTTGCCAGAACAATGAACCACCACAGATCTTGTTGTGGCAGCGGTTCCAACTCAACCCGAGGCTCACTGACCGAGCTTGCAGTGCTTGTGCCTGGCCATGCCAGACGTAGAAATTGTCAGTGGCCGTAAATACCTGCGCCATTGGTTTTTCATAACGAACAAGATTGCCCCCCGCGGCGCGCTGGCGATGTTCCATCCAGCGGTGGTCCAAAGTGTGCGGGTCGTGGTCGATCGCTTCTTGAAGTGTGGCTAAGTTTGGTGGTGATTGATGGCCGAACTCTGCGACAAAGCGAGGAAGAAGTGTTCGGTAGCCAGCCATCTCCACATCCCAGTTATGGCGGGGACCACAATCTAATTCCTGTGCATGTGTTTCAAGATCACCAGACCAAGGTGTGCTGGGTACATATGGACGTGTTGGATCCCACACGGCAAGAATGTCAGGTAACACATGCGTGTAGAATCCCGCGCCCCAGGACAACTCCGGTTTGAGATCATCAGCAAACCCCCAACTCTGATAGGCCCACACGCATTCATTGCTGCCGCAATACAACACAACGCTTGGATGGGCAGCCAGGCGACAGACGGCGGCAATGGCTTCTTCTTTAACCAGTTGTTCAAAAGGTGGATCTTCAGGGTAGGTGGCGCAGGCAAACATAAAGTCTTGCCAGACCAAGATGCCCCGCTCATCACAGATGTCATAGAACGCGTCATCTTCATAGATGCCGCCACCCCATACACGCAACATGTTCATGTTGGCATCACAGGCTTGCTCAATACGCTGTCGATAACGCTGTGTGGTCATGGCTGCTGGAAAGAGATCTTCAGGAATCCAATTGGCCCCCTGACAAAAGACCTCTTTGCCGTTGACCATCAATGCAAACGAGGTGCCTGCCTGATCTGGTGTTTGGCGGAGTTCAACTTGGCGTACACCGAGCCGCCCTTGCCATGCGTCAAGCACTTGGCTGTCTTGGCTGAGCTCAATGTGCAAGTCATAAAGAGGTTGTAATCCATGACCGCGTGGCCACCACAGTTCTGGCTGCAGCCAGTCGAGTGTGATGACATGATCAGATGCGTCGTGTTGGCAGTCCATTGATTTGGATGCCACCGACTTGCCTTGAATCGTGGCCGTGGCTTTCAGTTGGAGAGGTTCGTTGTGCTTGAGACGATGATCGAGCCTCACATGAATATCGACGGTCGCTGCTGTTGACGAAGCGTCAGTGATCAAGGGGCGCACAGAGTCGATTCGAGCGCTGCTTAGTCCTTCAAGATAGAGATCACGCCAGATACCACTGGTGGCTACTTGAGGTCCCCAATCCCATCCAAAGTTGCAGGCGCTCTTACGAATGAAGTTGTAAGGTGACCAAGGGAAGTTTGCTGGTCGCGGACCAAGTTGTTCAGAAAGTGATTGGGCGTATGCCACCGGCGACTCAAATTCGATCGTCAGTTGATTGCGCCCTGATTGCAGCGCCTCGGTGATATGAAAGCGGTGACGATGGAACATGTTTGCGGCGCTGCCAACGGGCTTTCCATTGACAGATACTTTGGCGACCGTATCAAGACCTTCGCAGACAAGATCAACCTGTGGCTGGTCATGCAATTCTGGATCCGCATCAAAATCACATTGATAGCGCCATGCGGTGCGTCCAATCCAAGCCAGGTCATCTTCAGCTTGGTTGTGGCGCGGGTCTTCGATCAGGCCAGCAGCCAGAAGATCCAGATGCACGCATCCTGGGACCGTGGCAGCGATCGGTAGTGCGTTGGCGACTTCAGGGGGCAGCTCGGTTGCCTCTGGCGCGTCAAGCTGCCAATGTGCGGATGTCAGATGTTGTCGGTTGAGGGAGCTGGGCATGTCTTTTCTGTAGGCTAGGGTCAGAAGGCATGTTACCTGCGCGGCCCATTGCAGTGCAGGGATGAATACTCGACCATATAGCAGCGGCCCCAATCAAACCTACTTCAGTGCTCTATGCCCCAAGTCGTTCTCAATCACGTTTCCAAGGAATATGCCAACGGCGTCTTGGCCGTCGATGATGTCAGTTTTGATGTCAATCAGGGTGAGTTCTTGGTGTTGGTTGGACCATCCGGATGCGGGAAGTCAACCGCCCTTCGCTTGGTGGCTGGGCTCGAACGTCTGACCAGTGGGCGCGTTGATATTGCCGACCGCGAGGTGAGTGATTTGCCACCACGTCAACGTGATGTGGCGATGGTCTTTCAAAACTATGCACTCTACCCCCACATGACGGTTGCTAAGAATATGGGCTTTGCACTGAAGATGCGTCGCATCCCAAAGGCAGACATTGAAAAGCGTGTGGCAGAGGCTGCAGAGATGTTGGGTATCAAGGACTTACTCAACAGAAAGCCCAAGGCACTTTCTGGTGGGCAGCAACAACGGGTTGCGTTGGGCCGCGCTATCGTACGTCAACCAGCAGCCTTTCTCTTTGATGAGCCGCTATCGAATCTCGACGCCCAGCTTCGTTTGACCATGCGCACAGAAATTAAAGCTTTGCAGCGACGTATCGGTACCGCCACGATTTATGTCACCCATGATCAAGAAGAGGCCATGGGACTTGCTGATCGCTTGGCCATTATGGAGCAGGGACAGTTACAGCAGTTAGGTACGCCCATGGAAGCGTACACCAAGCCATGTAATCGTTTTGTGGCGTCTTTCATTGGCTCGCCCACGATGAATTTTCTTGATGGACATCTGGTGCAGCGCGATGGCAAGATGTTCTTTTGTGAACGAGCAGAAGGTGCTGAGATTGTGGTTCCCGAGCCTCATGCAGCGGCGTTATCAAAGGCTAATGTCGATCAAGTGGTGATGGCGGTGCGGCCGCAAGGGCTGACGCCCGGGCAAGCACCCTCGATGCTGACGCTGCAAGTAGAAGTGGCGGAATCGCTTGGCGAAAGCACCGACTTGATTGGTGTGACCAGCGCCGGTCAGCCCATGATCGCCCGTGTTGATGCACGCTTAGCCACGCAGGCGGCGCAGATGCCACTGGCGATTGATCCTGACAAACTCTTTTTCTTTGAGCCCGGTCCCTTTGGGGCCCTACTTGCTTCAACGGCCTAGTCGTTACCACCTGTCAGCACCGTCATTCGAGCAACAAGTTTGAGGGCTTCAAAGTAGATCCACACCAGTGAGACCAGCAGTGCAAAGGCGCCGAACCATTCAAAGGCCTTGGGCTGTCGCTTTTCCACAATGTCTTCACAGAGTTTGAAGTCCATGATCAAGCCCATCGCAGCAACACCAAGTACCAGGATGTTGAAACCCAGTCCGACCCATGCCCATGTCGTGGGCTGGCCACCTTCAATGCCAGCAAAGGGTGAGATGAAAGGTAGACCAATCGAAGGCTCGATAAAGCTCACAATGAATGAAGCGATAAAGGTCAAGAATATGCCACCCATTAAGACCACGAAAACGCTTTGGAAGAGACGTGTGGGCTTGAGTATCTTGGCCTTGTAAAGCGAGAGCATTGAAACCATGATGCACAACGTGATGATGAATGCCTGTAAGGCAACACCATGAGAGACTTGATACCCACCTTGCTCAAGAGCGTTGCTGATGACGTAGGTAAAGCCGCCTAAGAAGACCCCTTGCAGAATTGCATAGGGCGGGGCGAGCCACTTCGCTCTGGCGGGGTTGGCACCGATTGCAAAAGCAGCGATCAGCCCAAAGATTAAACTCCCAATCATGGCGACCCATAAAATCCAAGGAATGGTCGGTGTCACCGCGTACCCAACCACACCGCCAATGATGGTGATGGTGACCAAGATCGCAGTCTTGTTGACAATGCCAGAGATCTCTGCAGTCGCGGTCTGCTCATAGGAAGCCATTTGAGGTCCGGAGCGGGCGTATTTGGTCAGGGCTGGATTACTTGATCGCATATTGAGCATGGTTTGGTGCTGTTCCACGAATAGAGTTTGAATTGTGAGTCGTCTGAAAGGCTCATCGGCACAGTGCCGCGGCCCAGTCCAGGCAACCTGAGAGCTCATTATAGTAGGCAGATGAAGTGGCATTACCAAGCGACTTGAGGTGAGCCCCCTCCTGTGCTGGGTAGCCCTGCCTTACCATGCTGAGGTGCCGCATCCCAATAACCAACCAGATTCCGATTGCCTGCCCCCGTGCGGGGGATGGTTGTACTGGCTTTCACTGATTGGGGCCGCAGTTGGCTTAGGGCTCACGGCCTGGGCACTGGCCAAGATGGATATGACTGATGGTCATGGCGGCTCGGCTGGACTTTGGCGATGGTGGCTGGCGCTGGGCGTGGGTTGGCTAAGCCTCACAGGTTTGGCACGCTGGTTGTGGCGGCGCGATGGTCCGGTTTTGTTTCGATGGCGCGACGTGCTGCTCTTGGTCTTCGTTGCCATCGCGGTGCGTGTGGTGGTTGTGGCCACCAGTCAACCGCAGTTAAGCGACGACGTGTATCGGTATGTGGTCGATGGCCAGGCGGTGGCTCATGGTGACAGCCCGTATGTTGCAACGCCACTGCAGCGTGCTCAGCAGTTGATCAATGACGGGGCGCCGATGTGGCCGGGTGAGGATGAAGTGCTTGCTCATGTGAACAATCCAGAGTTACACACGATCTACTTGCCGACAAGTCAGTGGGTGTTTGGTTTCAGCGCCACGGTTGCCAATAATACAGGTGCGGTTTCTGCATCTGAACAGGTTGAGATCCAGCGTTATGTATTGAGTCTCATTGATGTGTTGGTGATCTGTTTGCTGTTGGTCATCGCTTGGCGGCACAAACGAAGTATTTGGTGGGTGGCGTTGTACGCCTGGCATCCCTTGGTGGTCACCGAAGTGGCTGGTTCGGGACACCAAGAACCAATCGGGCTGTTCTTCCTCGTGCTTGCTCTGTTCCTTGTAGAGATAACTCCACGCGGTTGGTGGATATGGGTTGTGCCACTGGCACTTTCAGTCTTCGTCAAACCGATCACTGTCTTTATTGCACCGGTGCTGCTGCGACGCAGTCCACCACTTCATTGGTTGGGCGCGCTGGTGCTGGGCATCATCGTTTGTTTTTTGGTCGCCAGCCCATTTGTGTTTGCTGGAAGTGAATTCTTTACCAACCTTTGGGCCACGACATCACGGTTTACCCTGAAGTGGGCGCACTTTGGCAGCGTTTATGAACCACTGCTTTGGCTGATTGAGCGTATTGGATCGGTTGGGAACGGTTGGACCAATGACAGCCAAGAACAGTTGGCTCGGGGCTGTTGTATTTTTCTTTTGCTAGCGATCATTTGCTGGGTGGTAGTTCAAAGGGCTGCCCAAATGGTCAGCGGCGCGCATTATTTTGTTTGCAATGGTGCTTCTCTCACCAGCGGCCCACCCCTGGTATTTGCTGTGGCCGTTGGTGATGATGCCGATCGTGCCGAGCGCGGCCTTGTGGATTGCCTCACTGACAATCAGCTTTGGATATGCCGCATGGCTTCGTCCCAATGACTGGGAAGTGTCGTGGTGGGTCTTTTTGATTGCCTATGTGCCGGTGTATGTTGCTCTTGCCTGGAGTCTCATCAGACGCGTAGGGCCGGATCGCTCCGAAGGTCGCCATGGCAACGTATGATGCAAAAAGAGTCAAACCAGGAGTCAAAGAGATGAACGTGGGTGATCTGGTCGCAGCAATGCAATCGATAGCGCCGCTTGAGGGTAGCTGTGATTGGGACAACACTGGCCTCTTGGTAGGCCAAGGCGATTGGAGCGCCGATCGACTCTTGTTGACCATTGACTTGACGCCAGCGGTATTGGAAGAGGCGATTGCAAAGAAGTGCGATGCAGTTGTGAGTTATCATCCGCCAATTTTTGCGCCCATGAGCCGTTTGAGTGGCGACGGTACAGCTGGACTGGTGTTGTCAGCCGCTACCGCAGGCTTGGCAATCTACGCGCCGCACACCGCATTGGATGCCGCTGCCAATGGCATCACTGATTGGTTCGCCGCAAGTGTTGGTGAAGGGCAGATCACACCACTTGTCTCAACATCCTTCGATACCAGTAGTGATATGTGCAAGCTCGTGACCTTTGTTCCTGAAGGGCACACTGATCAGATACGCGCCGCTCTTTATAAGGTTGGCTGTGGTGCCATTGGAGACTATGAATCTTGCTCGTTCAAGATCTCAGGAACCGGTACCTTCTTGCCTGGCCAGTCAACCAATCCCGTGGTTGGTGGGGTTGGAAACTTAGAGATGGTTGATGAGCATCGACTTGAGATGGTGTGTCAAAAGGACAACTTGTCTGCTGCCGTTGATGCGCTTAGAGAAAATCATCCTTATGAAGAGGTGCCGGTTGATATTTATCCGTTGCTGGCACTACCAAAGGCCACCACTGGGCCTGGTCGGATGATTGACCTGGCCCACACTCAAAAATTAGAACAACTGATCGATCCAATCAAAGCTCATCTTGGTGTCGACTCACTTCGCGTTGCAGCAGCTGATACCAAAGACATCAAACGCGTTGGTGTTTGCTGTGGTGCTGGTGGATCACTCATGAAAGATGCCATGATTGCCGGTTGCCAGCTTTTTGTGACTGGCGAGGCACGTCATCACGATGTACTGGCGGCCACTGAACGTGGCATGAGCGTTGTACTTGCTGGGCATACCAATACGGAAAGAGGCTACCTACCAATTCTTGATCAACGCCTCAGTGCGATGGGGTCATGGACCGTTGATATTGCCAATGCTGATCAGATACCTTGGCAGACGCGCTAGTTTCCATCATTACGCCGTCGCAGCGTATTTTGAAGTGTAGCGCGGAGAATAAACTTCGCGAGATCGAAATTTGAACTGAGTTTCCATTTGGCGTTTCCGATAGGGCCAACATATTCCATGGGCACCTCTTCATCACTGACATACGGACGCAGTTCAGAGATCACATCACCCAGCGCATAGATAGGTAGTTTGGTGGTCATGTCGATTTCATTGGTTACAAAGTTGATCTTGCCAGAGATCGGAAAATTGAACTTATCAACATGCACTGCAAAGGGCTCGTAAACCATAACCCCATCGGTAATGTTGGCTGTGATTGGATCAATTGACCCCTTGATCTGCTTGGCGTGGGAACTCTGTGCGGCGCTCAGCGCTAACATGAGTGGAAGCCCGCTATCAAACGTGACCTCTCCAACAGTCAGTTTCAGTTGGCCACCAAGATTTTTCATTTCGCCATTGATAGGAATAGCCGCATCAGACCAACTCAGTCGAAGTGGTTCTTGCCCAGCATCAATGTCTCCTAGAATTGGTCCCATCTTCGACAGCACGACGGCGCGTAATAGTGGTGTAATGATCACTTGGCCCTTAAGTGGCGAGTCCGGATCAGTGCGAAGGACGCCTCCTTTGTTGACCAAAGCGGCATTCATTTGTGAATTCGTTGACTTGAGATCTAGGTTTAAGCTTCCAGTCTCTCTTGAAAAGTTGTCAATGGTCAATGAGCCACTGACAAGTTCTCCAAGGGAGGCGGTCAGGACACCACCAAGATCAGCCGCTGCATCTAAGAGTGCGGTTGGTACCTGGGTGATTGATCCCTGAAGATCAATTTGTAGTTTCTTTGGAGTCCAAATACCTTTGCGATTGGTAAGTCGTTCGATGGTTCCGGAAATATCAACGGTGCCCGATCCGCTTCCACCAGATGAGGCGGCCTTAAGAACAACGCCTTCAACTAAACTCTTTGTTGCGAAGTGCGCTTTGATTGGATTCAGTGACTGAACGCTTCCATCACCAGACTTAATATTAATTTGGCTCATGTTTGCCGTCAGATCAATATGTACGTCGCCCGGTTGCTCGTTCTCTGTGGAGAACATGGATAGTGGCAATTCAAGGGCATCGACCTGAAGCGACAGTGGTACATCATTGGTCACTGTAATTGCAGTGAGCTGACCAGAGGAACCAGAGCTACCTCGCACATCTCTATCTAAGATGTCACCAAGCGTTTGGCTGCTGAACACCGTTTCCAAGCCCGGGCTTGTCACCTTGATGATCTTAGGTGTGACCTTTACATCTGCGCGGCCTTTTAGATTCTGCATTGCAGTTGTGACAACCAGCTCGGCTGCGGACAACATCAACGCATCTTTTTCTTTCTTATTCGGCGCCAGTGTCATAGTGGATTTGACGGTGATCTTTCCACTGTCGCCGGTCCATAGCCCGATTTTTCCTTTAGGCATACCCAACGCTTTTTCGAGATTGGGCGTATTAATAGAGGTAAGTTCTGCTGATCCAGTGAGGCTCTTTGAGCCATCAGATTGATGATCTAGTGAGAGCGTTGTTGCGAGATCAGCCACCTGCCCACCTTGGGCAGCGCGCATGCGTGTTGAGACATCCGCTGCCATGGTGCCACCTTGCGCGACATCATATGAAACCGTTGCTTTGGTTCGGCGCAGCTCGACCCCATTGGGTAATGACTTCGCTAAAGAGAATGTCACCTGGTCAAGTGTCAATGATGCTTTGATTGGATCTTCAGGCGGCGCTAAACCACCACCAAGCTTCTCGGGAAGTGAGAAGGGTTCAATCGAAGCAGTCAGGTGCGCAGGTCCAGCAAGGATCAGCGTTGGTTCTTCAAGTGTCTTCTGTAGACCCGCAGCCATCGATGGTGTCAATGTAAGGTCTGCGTTGGCCTCAAGCACTGAAACGCCAATGGGACCAACTTGGACGCGTCCGTTAGCTGTGCCGGCGGCAGCTTGAACTGATGCAATGATCTCTCTCGCTTCTGTTGGCCCTTTTGAAGTGAGATCAACAGAAATCGCTTTGCCCAAAAGTTGCTCGGTGTTGACGTTGCCTATGGATGCGGCAAGAGACTCAATACTCTCAAGAACATCGACGGGAATATCCTTGAGCGCTATGGTGCCGATCGGAATAACACCCGGCATGTGCTGTAGTGAGCCATCTTCTTTAAGTAAATCATCGAACTTAAGATCGATGGCCAGTGAGCCACTGCCAATGCCTGCGCCACCCTTGAGTTCAAGGTTCTTCCCAAGCCCCTTGGCATTAAAAGAGATAGACGTATCTCGTATCCGTACTGGCGAAACGTCATTGTCTTGCGAAGCGGTCAACTGGAAATTATTTTCGATGGCAAGCGTGCCTGTGCCTGTGATCTCTTCAATGCCACCACTGCTAACGCTGGTCGGAATCGTGAATTGACTAATCTCAAGCTTGGTACGTAAGACTTCGCTGACTTCTACTTTGGCGAGTCGCTTAATGGTGGCAGGGCTGATCTTAAGATCGATAGAGCCGTTCCCAGACCCCCCACCGCTAGCAATGTTCTGGGTGCCCGTTAAGTTCGCCTTGAGTTGAGAACTACTGATAGCGATCGTATAGCGATTGCCACTTGTGCTCGTTGATGTTTCAGTACTTTCATTTGTTGGTGCATCTGCCGATCCAAAGGTGCCGCTGAAATCGATTGTCTCTCCAATGTCATCTGTAAGTTGCAGTTGAGAACCCGCAACAAATGGCTGCCCGAGCGCAGTCGGCAGGTTTTTCCCCTCGATCGTGCCAGTAAGATTGGTTGGTGAGAAAGAGAAATCCTTTGAATCGCTGTTTCTGACGATCGGATCGTTTACAACTAAGTTTGTCTTGAAGGTACTCGCGCCTGAATTGGCCAATTGTGCTGATGCGTTTCCATCAATGACCAAACGTTGCGATAAATCGTCTGAAGTCATGCGCAGTGTGAACTGTTTGAGCTCACTGTTCGGAGGCGTGAGTGGTAGTCCCACACTGTTCATGCCGATGTCGAAAGCCAATTTGGCTTGCTTTGGTGTCAGGGCACCACTCTTGCTGATGAGATTGTCAATGGTGCCCTTGAGGGTAATGTTTCCATCCTGCCCATCAGCGGCTGTCGTGGCTTTCGCCTCTAATAAGAAGCGTCCTCCGGGTTGGTAGTCGACGTCAAGCTGTGAGATGTCATAAGTGAACACGCGTTTGTCGGGTAGTTCAGTCAGGGTGATAGCAAAGTCATGCACCTTGATATCCATACGAGGCATGGGATCACTGCTTGATTTGTCCCCACCCTTATCATTTTTCGAATCTTCTTTTTTGTCATTACGATCTGAAAGAAGTTTGCTTAAGCTCAAAGCGCCATCTTGATCGAGCGTGGTAGAGATGGCGCCAGTCAGATCAATGCGAATCGGATCGATGCCCGACAGCAGTAAACTGAACAAGCCGCGGTTGAGCTTGACGCCGACATCAACTGATGTAACGCCATCTTTACCGTTAATGACAAAGTGCTCTATCTCCTGTGAGCCGAACCAACTTAATGAAAGTCCTTCAACGTTGACAGTTCCATTGATGGATTTATCCATTTGTGAACGAACAATTGCTTGCGCGATGCCCCACGAGAGAATCCACGGAAGGAGGATGAGAATGATGATAAGGGCAGCGATGGGCGCAATAACCCAAGCAAGCCAGCGGCGGCGTTTTCGTAAGGTGGTCTCGGTCATTTGAATCTCCGCCTTTGAGGTCTTTGAAACGCTATTGATGAATCCGTAGTTTAGACGCCACGGTGGGATTTGTATGCTGCTGCCGCTGAATCGGCTAGCGATCCCCTCTTGCGGTGTCGGCTATGCTGGTAGGTATGCCAAATGTGATTCAGACATCCGCATCAGCCAAGGTCAACCTTGCACTCTGGGTCGGTGCCGTCGGCGCCGATGGAATGCACCCCATCTGTTCATGGATGGTGGGCCTTGATCTGTGCGATGAATTGACACTTCATCGGCTCGAGCCTGGGCGGCTGAGTCGCTATGCAATTCTCTGGCATGAAGATGCATTGCAAAAAAGTGAGATCGACTGGCCTGTTAAGAATGACCTCGCTGTTCGGGCTCATCTTGCTTTACAAGAACATGTAGGTCGAGCATTGCCGTTGCAAATGAAATTAGAAAAGCGCATTCCAGTTGGCGGTGGACTTGGCGGTGGCTCGTCTGATGCCGCGGCAACATTACGTGGTCTCAATCTTCTCTTTGACTTGAACGTGAGTCGTGAGACGCTCGCAGCGATCGGAGCCGAGATCGGCTCAGATATTCCCTTCTTTATCAATGGCGGGAGCGCACTCGTAGAAGGCTTAGGTGAGAGAGTGACTCATAAAACACTCAAAGCGCCAATCTACTTGGCAGTGTTTTTCCCTGCGGTCTCTTGTCACACGGGCCAGGTCTATCAGAAGTTTGATGAACTGCCAGAGAACGCCACGTGCCCACAGAAAATTTATGACATGATTGACTCACCCATTGATCCAAAAGCGATGTTCAATGATCTGACTGCCGCAGCTTGTTGTGTTGCTCCGATTCTTGAGCAGCACATAGAGAAGATCACTGCGCTGGCCAATCGACCCACTGCTGTCAGTGGTAGCGGGTCTACATTGTTTGTGATCTGTGATGACTTAATGCATGCTGAGGCGATCGTAGCGGCAGTCAACCAGGAGTTGAGCCTCCCTGGATTGGCCACAGCGACCTCTTAAGCCCCCTCTTTACTGCGAGTCAGTGACTCTGATCCATCGTGCAGCTTGGATTCTCGCTGGTGCGGTATCCTAGTGCGTTCCTAATATGAATTCTCATGAGTAGAAAGGTCAACTATGGCTACCGCAACCGATGGTTTTGTTCCAGCCAATTTGAATGGCGCTCAAATCGAAGATGTTCAACCGCTTGTCGATGCGTTGATTAATCGTGATGTCGAAGAGCCGGAGGCTTTAGAGACGCTGGTACTTGATCGTAGTGAGCTTGACTCTGCCACGAGTGAAGCGCATGTCGAACTTTATGTCAGTATGACTCGACACACAGATGATGAAGTGGCGAAGAAGGGTTATCTCAGGTTTGTTGAGCAGACTGAACCGGCGCTCAAAAAAGCAGCCTTTGAATTGGACAATAAGGTGGCCTCATCGCCAGCTGTTTCACAACTTGATTCAGAACGCTATGGCGTATTGCTTCAGGGTATACGAAGCGATGTAGAGATTTTCTGTGAGGAAAATATTCCACTCTTTACAGAGGACACCAAACTCGGTCAGGAGTATGGGGAGATTCGTGGTGCCATGAGCGTCGTTTTTGACGGTGAAGAGCGCACCTTGCCACAGATGGGTCGCTATTTTGAGGACACGGATCGATCTGTCCGTGAGGGCGCTTGGTTGGCAGTTGCTGAGCGACGTAATCAGGATCGAGACCGTATTGACGACATCTTCGATCGTATGGTTCAAATCCGTCATCAGATTGGTGTCAATACGGGTCTTGGCGATTACCGTTCCTATATGTTCAGAGCGATGCATCGCTTCGCTTATACACCGAAGGACTGCTTTGTTTTCCATGAAGCTGTTGAAGAGACCTGTATTCCTGTGCTTCGAAAACTTGACAGGCTGCGTGCATCGCAGCTGAATCTAAGCGAGCTGCGACCTTGGGATCTTGAGGTTGATCCGCATGGGCGTGAACCACTGCGGCCATTTGTTGATGCAAATGATCTTATTGAGCGCTCTTCGCGCGTCTTCCATCGTATGGATTCAACTCTTGGCAAACTGTTTGATTCGCTTCGTGAAGGTGATTGCCTCGATCTTGACTCTCGAATGAATAAACAGCCAGGTGGCTATCAGGTCTTTAAGGAGCGCCAGCGCATTCCATTTATCTTTATGAATGCAGCGGGTCTTCATCGTGATGTCGAGACAATGGTTCATGAAGCAGGTCACGCATTCCATTCCTTACTCTCTCGAGATGAGCCATTGATTGCTTACCGTAACCCGCCAATCGAGTTTGCAGAAGTGGCTTCTATGACAATGGAGCTGACATCATTTCCGTATCTTGATGAGTTTTATACTGAAGAAGAAGCAAGTCGGGCGCAGCGTCTTCAGCTTCAGAGTCTCGCTAAAATGTTGCCTTGGATTGCAACGATCGATGCATTTCAACATTGGATCTACGACACCCCAACGCATTCAAGACAAGAGCGGGAAGAAGCGTGGGTTAATCTTGAGGATCGTTTTGGTTCAGCTCTTGACTGGAGTGGTCTCGAGCATTTTCAGAGTTGCGCATGGCATCGACAACTCCATCCCTTCCAAGTTCCGTTTTATTACATTGAATATGGCATTGCTCAGCTCGGTGCGTTGCAGTTGTGGCTGCAGTTTCGGGAGGATCCGGAGCGAGCGCTTCGGAACTACGCAAAGGCTCTTTCGTTAGGAGGTAGCCGCCCTCTTCCAGAGCTCTTCGAAGCGGCAGGACTTGAATTTAGGTTTGATACAGAAATGATGGGCAAGTTAATGGATACCGTGGGACAAGTGCTTACGGAGTTGCCTGAGTGAGTGATCAAACAGGGCATATGACATCAGGCGAATTCAAAAAGCATGGCTATGCCATGATTGATTGGATCGCCAACTACATGGAGCAGGTTGAAGAATATCCGGTCCTGTCTCAAGTCAGTCCTGGTGATATCTATAACAAGCTTCCGGCGCATCCACCTCAGCAGGCAGAAAACATGTCAGCTGTCATGAAAGATATTGATGAGATTGTGCTGCCCGGAATAACCCATTGGCAGTCACCAAACTTCTTTGCTTACTTTCCAGCCAACGTTTCTGGGCCATCAATTCTTGGCGAGCTACTTTCTGCGGGGCTTGGTGTTCAGGGCATGCTTTGGTCAACCAGTCCCGCGTGCACAGAGGTTGAGACGCGGATGCTTGATTGGATGGTCGACCTACTCGACTTGCCCAAGACTTTTCTGTCCTCCACTGATGGTGGTGGAGTCATCCAAGATTCTGCTTCGAGTGCTGCCATTTGCGCCATGATTGCAGCTCGAGAACGTGTTACCGCTGGAGATGTCAATAAACTCGGTCTCAGTGGACAAGCTCAGCCACTGGCGGCTTACTGCTCTGCTGATGCCCACTCGAGTATTGAAAAGGGCGCGCGGATTATTGGTGTTGGATCTCAGCTCCTTCGCCTCATACCGACTGATGAAGATCACCGAATGCGCCCCGAGGCGCTTGAGGCAGCGATTGAGGCAGATATAGCGGCAGGTCGAAAGCCATTTTTTGTGGCAGTGACTCTTGGCACCACATCTTGTGGCGCGGTAGACCCACTGCCAGCAATTGCAGCCATTGCTCGACGTCATCAAATTTGGATTCATGTTGATGGGGCGATGTATGGAATCACAGCATTGCTGCCAGAGTGTCGGTGGATAAACGAGGGACTTGAACTGGCAGACAGCTACAGCGTCAATGCTCATAAATGGATGTTGACCAATTTCGACTGTAATTGCTTTTGGATTCGTAATAAGGAAGAACTGATTAGTTCACTGTCGATCTTGCCAGAGTTTCTCGTTAACAAGGCAACTGAATCAGGAGCTGTGATCGACTATCGTGATTGGCAGATTCCACTGGGGCGAAGATTTCGGGCATTAAAACTTTGGATGGTCATTAGACACTATGGTGTTGAAGGTTTGCAGACTTTCGCACGTGAGCATGTTCAGCAAGCGCAGAAGTTTGCTGCCTATGTAGAGGCCGACGATCACTTTGAGTTAATGGCGCCTCACCCACTCACGCTTGTTACATTTCGACATCTCGGTGGTGATGCAATCAATGAGCGCTTGCTAGACATCCTTAATGAATCTGGAAAGCTGTATTTGAGCCACTGCAAATTGTCAGGCAAATATGTGCTTCGCATGGCCATTGGCTCATCGAAAACGACCGAGGAACATGTCGACCAGGCGTGGGCGTCTATCTGCCAGGCGGCAGCCCAGGCCGAAATTGAGTTGCGTTAGTGCGGTCAATCCAGATCGTGCCGACCGGATCATTTTGATCGAGGGGCAATAACAAGCTCAATAAAGCTATTTTAAGCGGCCCAGGCCTTAGAACGATCCAAGAACTAGTTCTCTACGTATCCATTTGAGAGCTATACTTAGGTAACACATGAAACGACTTGCATCCATCATGACCTTTCTGGCAGTGCTCGGCTGGTTCTTGAACCCAGCGATCGCGCTGTGTTGCCAGGACTGTGATCGCTGTACAGAGACCTGTTCTGTTCCCTTTGTGCCAGTGATTAAAGAGGCGCCTTCATGCTGTAGCTCACAGGCAACTGTTTGTCACGCCGCGGTTGAAGTAAAACAAACGCGCCAAGATTGCTGTTCGCAGTGTCGGTGTAGCGTGACAGATGCTCCAACGATTGAGCCCATGATGGCATCAGCCGTGATCAAGTCGTATGACGAACTAGACAATGTGAACCACTCGATTGTAAGTCAGTCTTTGAACGGCACCAGCACGCAGCAATCGAAGCTTGGACTGAGCCCCAAGCCGCCAGGTGATCCACTTGGCCGGCAGTTGCTTATTCAAATTCAGATCCTTCGCATCTAAGAAAAGAAAACTCAGTGTATTGACGAGCAAGCTGCGCTATGCATATTGCTCGTTTTTAGCGAGCCTGTTCTTTTAAACAGTTGCGTCAGGAATCTGTGCATGTCATATAAATCTAAGCATCTTGAGCCTCAGTCTATTACGGTGACTCCACCCCCTAAACACTGGTGGTCGCGGGTTGTCTTTCCCACGTGTCTTTTGGCGTTTGCCGGTGTCTTACTCGTGATGAGTGGGCGAGCGACATTCCGCACAAGCACATCCGTTGAAGTGTTTCCAGTAACGGGGCAAGTGGGCCTCGCCAATCAGCGAACGCAGCCGGATGGAGACATTCTCTTTCAAGCAGCCGGTTGGGTTGAGCCTGATCCATTTGCGGTCAACGCAAGCGTACTTATTCCAGGTGTGGTTGAGAAAATCAATGTTCTTGAAGGCCATACTGTCTCCAAGGGTGATGAGTTGGCGCTATTGATTCCTGATGATGCCCGACTTGATGTCATGCGAGCCAAGGCACACTTGGCTTTCAAGCGGGCAAAAAAACAACAGGCATTGGCGTTGATGGAGCAGCTCCATGCCGAGCGCGTTGTCATGGAAGACCAGCTCAGTCGACTTGAGGAGGCCTATGAAAAGGGCGCGGCTACTGAACGTAATGTTGTGCAGCAGCGACTCAAGATTGCAGCACATCGAAAGCAATGTGACGCAGCTGCAGTAGTTGCTGATGCCATTGCTGATGCTGAGATTGAAATTGCTTCCGCAGAATTAGCGACCGCTGAATTGGCTCTGTCGCGCACAGTGATCAGATCACCCATTGATGGCGTTGTCTTAGAGCGTCTCGCAGAGCCCGGAATGCCTCGATCACCAAACATGAATCACACAGATATGGGTTATATCGTGCGACTTTATGATCCAACATCTTTACAGGTACGAGTTGATGTACCACTGAATGAAGCAGCTCGAATTGGCGTAGGTCAACGAGCAGAGGTGATTGTTGATGTCCTGCCTGGGAGAATTTTCGAAGGCGAAATCACGCGACTGGTGCATCAGGCAGACATACAGAAAAACACTATTGAAGTGAAGGTAAAGATCAAGAATCCTGAAAAAGAACTGAAACCAGAAATGCTCTCACGAGTGCGTTTTAAAAGTTCACCGGCGTCCGAGAAGGAATCGCCACAGTCCAGTATCGGTCGCCAGATGACGCTGCCAAATAGACTGATTGATCAGCAAACTGATGCCAGCGGTGTTGTTTTGATTGTCGATGCAGCCAGTCAGACCGCACAGCGCCGTATTGTTGAGCTGGGTGCACCAGTACGCGATGGGTGGGTGACTATTCGTTCAGGATTACAGCCCGGAGATCGTGTCATTGTGACTCAGGGTAACCAGATCGAAGCCGGTGAAGCGGTGGCGATCGAGTCTGAATGGAATGGAGAGCTCGATTTATGAGTGACGCCATGATCCAATGTGAGGCACTTGGTCGGACGTACTATCGTGGTGACGTTGAGATTACGCCATTGCAAAGTGTTGCTCTCGAAATCAATAAGGGGGAATTCGTCGCACTCATGGGACCCTCTGGTAGTGGCAAAACGACGCTGCTTAATATTATCGCGGGTATTGATCGTCCCACCATTGGCCGTGTTGTCATAGACGGTGTTGATATAACCAGTTTGTCGAGTGCGAAACTGGCTGATTGGCGAGCTCGCACAGTTGGTTATGTATTCCAGTTGTATAACTTGATTCCGGTGTTAAGTGCTTATGAGAACGTTGAGGTTCCATTACTTTTGCAACGGATGTCTCGTAAGGTGCGACATAATGCGGTTTCAGAGGCGCTGATTCGAGTTGGTATTGCTGATCGATCTGATCACTATCCAAGACAGCTCAGTGGTGGACAAGAGCAACGTGTTGCGATTGCGCGAGCTATTGTTTCAAAGCCCACACTCCTTGTGGCAGACGAACCAACTGGTGATCTGGATTCACATGCGGCGATAGAGATTATGAATTTGATTGCTGAACTTAATCAGGAACTCGGAATGACGATTCTGATGGTCACCCATGATGATGCTATTGCCGGACATGCCCATCGACTCGTTCACTTGCTCGATGGTCATGTCATTCCTAGTGATAAAGAGATTGCGGGGGCAATGGCATGAGCATTTGGCTTCCAACGCGATTTTGGCGATTGATTTTGAGGCAGATTAAAGGCCGCCCGATGCGTAGTGGATTAACCATTGCCGGAGTGGCTATTGGGCTCCTGCTCTTCGTACTCATCGAAGGTCTTCAATATGGCGTGACCATAGCAACGCAGCCCGATGAAAACGATACGACATTAGTGGTGTATCGTGAAAATCGATATTGTCCAGCAACAAGCACGCTGCCAGAGATCTATCAATCTCGGATTACTGAGCTCGAAGGCGTTCTTCGTGTCATGCCTATACAAGTCGTCGTTAACAATTGCCGCGCGAGTCTTGATGTCGTGACATTTCGCGGCATGAAGGAAGATGATTTCAAAAACGTATTGCAGACGGATGCGGTTGTCATTGATGGTTCACTGGATGAATGGTTAGCCCGTAACGATGCGGCATTTCTTGGTAGCTCACTGGCCTCTAGACGATCTTTGTCAGTAGGTGATCGGTTTGAAGCGGCAGGCTATCAGGTTACTGTTGCGGGTATTTTGGAATCAGATCGATCTGGCTATGACAATCTGGCTTTTGTTCACCTGCCTTATATTCAATATGCCAATCGATCCAAGCAGGGCCAAGTCACTCAATTCAATGTGGTTGTTGATGGGCCGGAAAAAATGGACGCTGTCGCAGCACAGATTGATGAGATGTTTCATAGCGATCAAGCACCAACACACACGAGAGCAGAGCGTGCTTTTGTTGCTGATATCGCCGGGGACATTGTGCACATTATTGGGGTCGTGCGGTACTTGGGTTGGGCATGTCTCGCGGCAGTACTTGCATTGATTTGTAATGCGATGGCACTGAGTGTTCAAGATCGTGTTGTTGATAATGCGGTGCTCCAGACACTCGGGTATCGCAGAACAAGGGTATTTCAACTGGTTGTTGGAGAGGGCTTGGTGCTTGGCGTCTGTGGCGGAATTGTTGGCTCGCTTGGTGCATTTATTCTGCTTTGGTTGTCTCGAGTGAATTTGAGCGTTGAGGGAATTTCGATTCCCATTGAAGTTGGTGTTACGCAGTTTCTTATTGGTGCGGGCATCGCCACTGGTATTGGACTGATTGCAGGCATCATTCCTGCGATGCGAGCGGCTCGCCGCGATCTTGTCAGTTGTTTTAGGGCAATCTAATGAAGCTTCTTCCCTGGGATTATGGTATTCGCAATCTTTCGCGGTCAAAGGTGCGCACAGTGTTATGCGTACTTTCTGGCGCGCTTATTGCATTACTTGCAATCGCAGCCAGTGGTGTCGTTCATGGCTTGGAGCGTTCACTCAAAGCAGATGTGTCTCCAAATGTAGGTGTCGTGTATGGGGCCGGTAGTGAAGATAGCTTAGAGCGAAGCGATATTGATGCACGTACATCATCACTCGTTTCGGCGTCAGTGCCGGGCATTAGAAGACTTAATGATGAACTAGAGTTCATCTCACCAGAAGTTGTTATGGCAATTGCAGTCGATCTTGAGTCGCAGACGGAGCAGCGACTTGCTATTGCACGGGGTATTACTGAAACAGCTTATCTGTTACATAAGAATGTACAGATCGTTGAGGGGCGGGCACCGCGGCCGGCTTACAATGAATTGATGGTTGGGCAACTGGCACCGATCAAAATGGGTGTTTCAGTCGAGGACTTGGCGATTGGTAAGACCATTCTCTTTGACAATACGACGTGGACCATTGTTGGGCACTTTGTCGCACCTGGTTCAGTACTTGCTTCTGAGATTTGGCTGCCATTGACGGATCTTATGGTGGCAACCAAACGGGAAGGAATTTCTTCGGTGTTGGTTGAGATGGATCCCAGTAAGGGTGGCGACTTAGCTGACTTGGAGACCTTTGCCTTCCAACGCTTAGACTTGGAGCTTGTTGCCATGCCGGTATCAGAGTATTACCAGCGCGTTGATGCTTTCTATAAGCCAATTAAGTTGATTGTCTGGTTGACCGCTATTCTGGTTGCAGTTGGAGCACTCTTTGGCGGCATTAATACGATGTATGCAGCCTTTATTGGGCGCATTCGGGAATTCGGAATGCTGCGTTGTGTCGGATGGCGCCCTTCAGCAATTGGTTTGAGCTTAATGCAAGAATCAGTGGTGTCTGTGACGGCTGGGGCCCTGCTTGGTTGTTTGGTTGGTGTTGTCTTTCTTGATGGCCTCGAAGTACGTTTTACGATGGGGGCATTTGAACTATTGGTGGGTCCAATTCAAATTATGATTGCGATGGTCGCAGCCGTTTGTGTGGCAGTATTTGGTGTACTACCCCCAGCCATACGTTGTTTGAGGAGCCCAATAAATGAGGCACTTAAGTCAATCTAAGTTAAATACACACTTATACATGGAGATATCAGTCATGCGTACACTCATATTTGTGCCAACACTGTTGATGTTCCTCTTCGTCACATCAGCTTGTGGAAACAAAGGTGACAAGGCTAGTACATCAAGTGGACCTACACTACCGGCCAATTTGGTAGCGACTTCAATTGATGGATCACCACAAACAGTGATCGAGACGCTGAAGGATAAGAAAGCTGGTGATACGGCTTTAGTTGTTGGCCTTATTGGTGGGAAGATGGAACCCTTTGCAAAGAACCGAGCTGTTTTTCAATTAATCGATGCCTCTATGAAGCCATGCGATTTGACGAACGGCGGGTGCCCTGCTCCCTGGGATTACTGTTGTGAGCCGCCGGAGCAGATTCTGGCATCATCTATGACGGTTCAGGTTGTTGGTGCGGATGGGCGCCCACTTCCACTTGGCCTTGAGGGCAAAGATGGTTTGGAACCGCTCACAACACTGGTGGTCTCAGGAAAGGTCAATCAAGCGAGTGATGGCGTGTTTGTGCTCGATGCAGACAAGATCATGATTGCAAAAGCCTCACCTGTTAGCCATGCGGGGCACGACCACGATTGATCGCCCTGTCAATGGTGGTTTGATTAAAGGTCTTGAGGTGTATTGACGTTATGTAGGCAAGTTCTTTGTTCATCTGGGAGTACTTGAACTTCCAGATCAATGTGTGCAAGTGCACGATGCAGGCTTCTTATGCCCTGCTCTTGCGCCAGTTGCATCTGCAGCTTCGCGTTGCTTGAGATAACCAATGGGAGCGGGCTTGGATGGATTTCCGAATCGAGGCGAAAGACCCGAGCATCATTTGGTAGTGGGCGACATAATTCCGAAAGCAGTTTGGATGTGAGGTGCGGCATGTCGCAAGGAACAATTAAGTAATGGTTGTTAATCTGGCTTTCTAAAAGTTTCGTGACACCAGCAAGTGGACCGCAGCCCGGCTCTG
This sequence comes from Lacipirellulaceae bacterium, assembly GCA_965243695.1. Classification (GTDB taxonomy): domain Bacteria; phylum Planctomycetota; class Planctomycetia; order Pirellulales; family Lacipirellulaceae; genus JAKVCB01. Next base: position 45,043 of record CBDEWC010000039.1, read on the forward strand.
GATCATGGATATGTGGCAGGTCAGCAATCACAATATTGGGTGCTACTACCACAATTTCCTGACATACCTCACCAAGCAAACTGAGCATCGTCTCTAGCATTGTCCGTCCATCTGGAAGCTTGAGATCATGTTTCGATGTTCCCATTCGCGTGCTGAGACCACCGGCGAGGACCGCCCCGGTCACTTGCTGCAGTGGTGATTCGATCGTGCTCATGTAAAGCAGGTTATCAGCTTGGTTCCAGGTGAGTCTGATCGTTGGTTCTGACAAACGCTCTTCAAGCGGATTGCCGTGCTATGCCGATGGCTATAGGTATGAAGTTTTGGTTACTCATGTTGATTTCTCTTGTTGTTATACCGGGCACAGCAGTGGCTCAGGAAGCGGTTGGAATCGAACGTGTTGAGCTTGAACAGATCGATCCTCGAGTGGATCAGCAGGTAGATCTTGCGGCCGATCTTGCGTTGAAGATGCAACAGAGCCATGACAGCTTGCAACCGGCAAGCGATGTTCGCCAGATCTATAGCGTGCGTGGGATGCAACGCCCAATGTTTGCCAGACGCAGTGGCGGGTTGACCGCGGTCTTTCCCCGGGCGTGGATCCAGCGTGGCGAGAAGGGGCAATTTTATACGCCAATACCTGACGGCACGACGTTCTATATTGGTCCGATTCATCCCCAGCTGACTGGAGAAGGTTTGCGGCAAGGCTTACGTCCAGAAGTGCCGGAAGCCCAGCGTCCATTGGAAGGACGTATACGACAACGTATTTATCCGCAGCCATTACAGAGTCGAATCAGATTACAAGATGCAGATGAGATGCTCGATCTTCGGGTCAGTCGATGGTCGTCTCTATCAGGTAGACCCAGCACTATTGAAAATGCGCAGGCTCGCCGGCTTAAGCAACTTGTTTTTCAAGCATCACGTCTGCGTAGATTCAAGCAGCTCGAGGCTGATGATCGTCGTCGTCAAAAAAACCAAGACAATGAAAACGCTTTGCAAGCGATTCCATCCGACGATTCTCTTGATGTTTCTCAGGAACCAAATCGCGGCATCGATCGCTAAGAGGCTGACCGAGCATTTCCGTCGGAAATGGAAGCGGTGCTGCCGGATGCTGTTCATACACAAGATGTTTGGCGATTTGAATCATGGCATCTAAGAGTGAGAACAGAACAGTGTTCTCAAGGGGTCTCCACCAAAGACATCGGCCAATCAGAGATGTGTATTTTGTGTCCATTGAGAGAGTCGAGAAGTCCTCTGGCCTGCAAACCGCTACAGATGGAACAACCTGTACAGCTCAAAGGCCCGATTAAACTGGTTTAAGAAAGGACCGTCCGAGAACAAATGCTCTCGAACGGTTAAAAACAACTTATTCAGCGGTGTTTGAAGAGACTCAGGTTGTTTGTATGTTCATTTCTTCATACTCGCTGACGGGATCAGCTTCATCAAAGACTCGCTTTGCTCGACTGAGCCAAGTGTAGATCAGTGCAATCAATAGAATCGCACCAGCCAGCGCGCCGCCAAAGATTGGCAGTGCCTTGACGAGGCGTTCATCAGCAACAGGCGTTGGATTCAGGCTCGCATAGCGAATGCCAGTGCCATCACTTATCTGGTGAGGTGCAATGGCCTTGGCGCCATCAGGATGTTTGCCAGTGTTGCGAGCAGACTCCGCAATGACGGTTGCGGTAAGAAGATTCAGGAACGCTTCTGTCTCGCCTGGAGCGGTGCCAACAAGTGTTAGTGCGAGTTCACCAGGAACTGAACTGTCAACAGTCAGATCTCGTGCGATTCGATCAGCAACCCCTTGTGGTGTGCGATATTCTTCGAAACGTCGATCGCCCATTCGTCTTGCAAGGGTGCGAGTGAAATTCTCATTCTTGAGTAGATCTTTGTGCCAACTTGCCCACGTTGCATTTTGATCGGCATCCAGTTTGGTATGCGTGGTGCCCTTCGCTTTGAGCGTGACAGCCGCAGATCGTAATGCTGGATGAAAGTGGTCAGTTGCTGCCCACGAAACGCCAGCGATGGCGGTCGCAATGACGAGCAACCAAAGGCATGCGAACACGGCTCTTGAATGGGCCCACCGTCGGATCATTTTGCGTTCCGAAGATTCCAGTACGGTTCGCAACTCAGTGAGTTGCTGTCGTTGATCTTCGATAGAACGAAGCTGCTGGGAGTGTTTCTCGAAATCAACAGTACCTGTAGGTGATGATGCTTGGGCACTCGATTCAAGAAGCTGGCGAACTTTTCCAAGTCGTTGGCGGCGGCGACGAAGGTGTACCGCTACACCATTAATACGTTGTGCCTTATCACGAAGTTCTTTGACCATACCGGACTCAGATCCCTCAGTGCATTTAGCGGTACTGTTTACAAGATCAAGCTCTTCTTCAAGCGTTTTAATTTGATCTTCATAACGACTTCTTGCGGCTTGTTCATTGGCAGTTGCTTCGTCGAGCTTAGTTTTGATTGCGGCGTGCATTGCCTCTAGTTCAGCGACACGCGATTCATGGACTTGTGTGGAGCCAGAATCGTCTGTCCGGTTGGCAAGCGTTGTTTCGACCTGCTCTAACTCGATCTGGGTTTCGTGAAGTGTGATCTTAGTTGACTCTAATTCTTCGCAGAGCGACGCATTGCTTTGTTCAAGCGCGTCAAGATCCTGTTGCCCAGCGGTTTGCCCGCGAGCTTGCCGCAGTGCTTCTGTGAGAGATTTGATACGTTCGTCTTTTTTGATCAGCTCATCTGGTGAACCTTGTACCTTCAATTGCGCCACTTCACCTGTGAGGGATTTGATCTGCCGTGATTGTTCTTCAACCATTGCCATAGCAGCAGCACCGCGTTCAAGTAGTGGCCCTTGCCCTTTCAGAGACTCTGCAAAATGAGTGAGCTTTTCACCAGCAACCCTTAGCTTTGATTGATTGTCTTCAAGCCTTGATTCACGTTCACTAAGGTGAGTCTGCAATTTTTCGATGCGGCCTGTTAGCTCAGCACACTGGAGTGTCAGTGTCTGAGTTTCTTCGGTTTTCTCAGTGTGTGCGGCTTGCAATGAAGCGAGGTTTTCTTTTGCTGTGTCACGATCTGCCTCAAGATTACCGATAATTTCGAGCGCATCATGTTCGGATGCGGTTGCTTGTTCTTGGTTGTGTTTCAGGGATTCCTTTAACGAATCCACACAACTATCAAGTTCATCGATTTGAGCACAGCGTTCATTAAATTTTTGTTGGAGATCACTGACATTGCTCTCTGAAAGAGCGAGCTGCTCGCGTAGATGGGTACGTTTGGATTTACCACTTTGGATCTTCTCAACCAAGGCAGCCTTTTGGGAGGAAAGCGATTTCACTTCTTCTTCATTCTTGGAGGTCGTTGCTTCTAACGTCTCGTTGAGTGTTGAAATCGTGCGATCGGCTTCGGCAATTTTCTGGGCAGTGTCACCAAGTTCACGAGCCTGAGCGGCAAGCATTTCGCTGCGTTTATTGAGTGCCTTAGATTCACTTTCTAATTCACTTGCTTGGGCCTTCACTTCTTCGTGCTGTTTTGTAAGCGTAATAGAACGCTCTTCAACATCAGCCTGAGCAGCTTCTAGTTCGCTTTGGGTCTTTTTGAGTTCTTCATTAGCGGTCGTTTGATGCTGGTCAAATGAGAGTTTGTCTTCAGAGAGAGCCTGGCGATCCAGCTGATATTTCTCGGTATTGTGCTGGTGTTCTTTTTCTAAGGCAGCTCGATCTTCTTCAAAGTGATTGAGTTTGCTGAGTAAACCATCACGCTCATTGGCGAGCTCAGATTCGGCTTCAGACAATGAACGTGCTCGATCGGAGAGCGAAGAGATCATCGCATCATTGGATTGTTGAACATTGCGTAGCTTTTGGAATTGAGCTTCGACATCTTCGAGAATGGCAATCATTTCTTCGCCAGCGGCATCATCGAGATGAGTTCCGGTGTCTACTTCTGATACTTCAGAGGTATCGACCTGGACCGACTCACCACTCTGTTGTGAATGACTGGTGGCCTCTGATTCTGAGGGCGTTTCTTGAGTATCGTGGCTGTCATGGCCACTTTCTACTCCGTCGGCATCGTGATCGGTGTGGTCTTCACAAGCATCGTGCTGTTGGGACTGCTCATTATGGGCATTGTGGTCTTCATGTTCGTTCATCATTGAACCCTCTGGCACAGTTAAGTTGGATGGTCTGACCATGCCGCTTGGAAAGTGATTTGGCGGCACCTGAATATCGTCCTGGAATGAGATCACCTTCAGTGGGCAAATAGAAAAGAACACTGGTGAGGTCAATTGGTGCCTCTCGCAGGCCTGGTGAAGGTCCGATAGCCTCTCTTCTGGCTTCTGGACGCTAGACTGCTTGGTCAGATGAGCAATAATGTTGCCTGCTTGTTTCTATAAAAGAGCACTCTATGAGCCAGACCCAGTCACCATCCTCCGATCCCCGACCCGCCTGTGCGGATTCTGAATCACCTCAAGTGGCGGTCAATGGGCCGAGTCATGTGACGCCAGCGCAGATTGGCATGGTTGCTTTTGATCGAATCCGCCAGCGACCTGGATTTGATCCGGCGCTCACTGAAATCGTTGATGCAGTTGCCTCTGGCCGACGATTGACATTGGCAGAAGGAGCGTTGCTTTTCTCCACGGGTGATATTTGGACGGTCACAAGCTTGGCCGATGTATGCAGACGACGTCTTCATGGAGACGTGGCTTACTACAACGTCAATCGACATTTGAACTATTCCAATGTTTGTGCTCTGAGTTGTAAATTCTGCGCCTTCTATCGCAAGAAGGGTGAGGATGGCGCTTATGAGTATTCGATTGATCAGATTCGTGAAGAAGCAATTAAGGCCGCCGCGTCAGGGGCGACTGAAATCCATATCGTTGGGGGCTTACATCCTTGGCTGCCCTTCTCTTATTACACAGAGATGATGAGCACTATTAAGGAGGCGGCACCGGCATTGCACATCAAGGCGTTTACCGCTGTTGAGATCGTCCACTTAGCGCGTATTTCAAAACGCGGCCGAGATAAGAAAGAGGGAATTAAGGCGGTGCTTCAGGATCTCAGGAATGCAGGTCTAGATTCTCTTCCTGGAGGTGGTGCGGAAGTATTTGATGATCGTGTGCACGACGAAGCATTTAAGGGCAAGATTCGTGGTGAGCAATGGCTTGAGGTTCATCGCGCAGCACATGAGCTCGGCATCAATACCAACGCAACAATGCTCTATGGGCATTTGGAATTACGTAGTGATCGTCTGCATCACATGCAATTGCTTCGCGAGCAACAAGATCGGACACTTCATGACTGGGCTCTGAATTTCGGAGTTGGACTCCAGGATGCAACGAACCATGATGGGCAAGCCGCAAAAGCGGTCGTGCTAACAGGGCCGGAAACCAACGGTATACAGCCACAAGCAGGCGACACGCCCAATGGGTACCACCAGACTATTATTCCATTGCCATTCTTCCCAGATGAGAGTGATCTAGAGTACCTGCCAGCGCCGTCAGGTTTAGAGAACTTACGCACACTATCAATCTCTCGATTGATGCTCGACAACATTCCACACGTTAAAGCGTTTTGGATTATGCAAACACTTGCGATGGCGCAGCTTCAACTTGAAGCAGGTGCCGATGACATTGACGGCACTGTTGTTTGGTATGACATTACAAAAGTTGGAGGCACTGGTACCAGTCAGGAATGTTCTGTCAGTGACCTGACAAGAGCTATTCGTGAATCTGGTTTTAGACCAGTAGAGCGAGATACCTTATATCGCCCAGTGATCCGTGACGGATCACAGTGGTCTATTGCGAGCTGATTTGGTTGTTCGCTTCGGCGCTTCGCCCTCGTAAGAACCACCACAATTCTGGCTGCTTGAATAATATGGCGGCGAAGACGGCAGTGATGATGCCGGCAGCGACCAGTATCACGAGCTCAATCAAAGCGTCTATCCAATCTGGTGTGGATGTGCCAACGCCTAACGATACAAGCCACACGACCAATGACATCACAACTGTGGTCGCAACACTCTTCATCCACGAGAGCGCCACAGGGCGATCAACAAGGGTGCCGGTATGACGAGCAAGTAATCGCAACAAAATAGCAACTTGCAAGACACTGCAGATCGCCGTTGACCAGGCCAGGCCAGCCACGCCCAGTGGTGTCCAGATGAGCAGGATGTTGCCAACGAAATTGAGACCGACGATCCAGAGTGCTACCTTTACTGGAACCATCACCTCGCCGCGCGCATAGAAGGCCCGGGTGAGCACATGTACAAGTGAGTAGGCCCAGACAGCAGAGGCATATCCAACTAAAACAAATGCAACGCGGCTCGAGTCTTCAGCAGTAAATCGTGCGCCTTGGAAGAGGGTTGCGGCCAGTGGCTGTGCAACGAGTATGAGTCCAGCGCCCGCTGGAAGCGCCACAAAAAGAGATAGTCGAATGCCGCGTCGGACGGTTGAATTGAAGGCTGTTGAATCTGCAGATTGTTGAGCGAGCAAAGGGAATATTGCGGTTGCAATAGCCAGGCCAAAGACGCCAAGTGGAAGTTGATAGAGCCGCTGAGCAAAGCTCAGATCTGCCATCGACCCTTCAGCCAGTGGATAGTCAATTCCAAAAAGAGTTGGGCCAATCGTGGTTGGATAACTGGCAATCAGTCCATCGATAAAGACATTCAGTTGCAGGACGCCAAGTCCCAGCAGCATTGGCAATGCTTGACGCAAGACACTGCCAAATGCGGTGATGGCTTTCTCGTAAGATCCACTGAGCCATGGGCCATTTCCAAGATATGGCTTCAGCGCCCAGAGCGACCAAGCAATTTGAAGGATGCCAGCGACTAATACAGCAGCGGCGATTGCACCAACAGTCAGGAGACGCATGTTTGACTGTGTTTGATCGACAGAGAGGCCCACGGCGAGAGCCGCAATAATCATGCAACCATTAAGGATGATTGGTGCTGCGGCTGTGGGGCCAAAACGACCATGCACGTGCAGCATGGCACCAAAGATAGCAACCGTGCAAATCATCGGCATGTATGGAAGCAGCAGCATCAGGAGCCAAATGGTTGGAGACGCATGGCCCTGATTGTGCGAAACAAGAAAGAGTATGAACTCACCAAGAATGACCAAACTACCGAGCGCTATGACTAATAATGCAACAGTAAGTGCAGCAAGACGACGAGCGGTATCTGGATCGTCCCGGTCGAGCTGCGTATAGATTGGAAGGAAGGCCGCAGAAAGCGCACCCTCACCAAACAACCTGCGAAAGAGGTTTGGTATCAGGAAGGCGAAGAAAAATGCGTCCATCAGTGAGCCAGCCCCAAACAAGCGGCTCAGCACACTATCACGAGCCAACCCGGTGATACGGCTCACACCAGTGAGGAAAGAAACGGTACGGGCATTCTTCTCAAGTCGATCATTCATTGTTCAGGTGATGTATCGACAGGATGCCTGATCCGTGGTCAGGATAGGGTGCAATGTTTAGGTGCGCTGTCGGGAAGAACGAGAAAAGTGGTTCCACACTGAGGACATGCCCCCTGGCCCTGATCAGCGACTGAATCTTCAAGTTGATGGGCGCATATGACACAAATGCTACTTTGGCGTTTGTTGAGCTGGGCTGCGATTTTTGATCGGGTCAGCCAAACTGTGAGACCAAACAGAAGACAGATGGCTGTCACGATGCCAACCACATCGAGTGAAACAAAAACACGATTCCAAGGAAAATTTCGATCTAAGAAATGCGCGTAACACGCCGCAAATGCCCAGCAAAAACCGGCGGACAAAGCAATGATGGCCAATGTGTAAACGAATGCCATTGCGAAAGATGGTGGAATCGCGCGGCGCAATAGCCCCACGGGGAGTGGCAGCCTGTCCCACTGAGCAGCATGAAGTGGTGTATCGCATGATGGACATTGTGCGTGACCTTGTTTATTAAAAGTGACGGAGTCACAAAGCGTGCCACAGTTGAAACAGCATTGCGTCATGGGGGTATGCCGGACCAGTTTCATGACGAGCGCGTACGTTGCCCAAGTCGCATAAAGCGTTCCACTTAAAACAGCAATCTCCATATTGCTTTGGTTGAATCCAAACCACAGGATCATCCAAACAACAATCGTAATGAGAAAAAACGGTAGTAAAACCACAGGCCCAAATCGCCACCAAAAAGAAGGCTTCCAGCTCAGCAGATTAAGTTGATAAATCGTTCGGGCCGTACAGACACCACGCGGGTCATGACCTATTGGTCGTAAAGCCAAGATCCAAATGGAAGCGATGAAAACACCCAAAACGCTGGCGATCATGTCCAATGGATTGTAGACGCGCCCAAATGCAAAATAGTGTTGTGTGATTTCATCTGTAACTGCAAAGAGAAGGCTCAGCACAATGACCCATATCAGTGGGAGCCAGCGGGTTAGGACCAGGAGGATGGGCGCTGTTGCGAAAGCCAAGAAATGGATGAGCTTGTCGGGTGGTGGATGTACTTCGCTGCCCATGGCAAGCTGTGGCCAATGAGTCCCAGCAATAATGAGGATCAGATAGATGATAAAGAGAACACGCCAGGGTTTCGGGCTAGGCATCCGTGTGTGGATCCAGCATGACCGTAGCGCTGATTGGTGGCGGTGGCGGTGGTCCACCCCACAATGCAAGTAACTGATCTGCGACAGCCCTGTAGTCGCGAGCACCATTGCAATTTGGTGCATAGTCAAAAATGGTCTGTCCAAAACTTGGCGCTTCTGCGAGCTTGATGTTTCGCCGGATCGGTGGTTGGAGCACGCAGCAGTTGTTCCAAGGTACGGCTTGATCTCGAACAGCTTCGAAGTACTCATTGATGTCAGTCACGACTTCACGAGCAAGAGTTGTTTGGCTTTCATACATACAAAGAAGGATTCCGGTGACACGAAGATCCGGGTTCACCGATTGTGTCATGAGCTCAACGGTCTCAAGCAGTCTTCCTACACCTTGGAGAGCAAGAAAGTGCGCTTGCATTGGCACGATCACTTCGTCAGCCATTGCCAACGCGTTCAGCGTGAGCTGCCCAAGGCTTGGTGGGCAGTCAATAATGATGACATCATATTGATCTCGAATGGTCGCCATTTTTCGTTTCAAAATGCTCTGACGATCTTTGACTGCTGGCAGCTCACTCTCGGCAATGGCAAGATCAACCTCGGAGAAGATTGCATCGAGTCGGTCCCGGGCATGCATGATGGTGTCACTTGCTTGGCATTCAGGATCAAGCAAGAGGTCATAAGCAGTTGGATCATCGGGGCCAGGAGCGAGTCCAAGATGGAGGGTAAGGTGTCCCTGAGGATCGAGATCGATCAGGAGGACTCGACAACCTGAATCAGCAAGAACAGCGCCGAGGTTGGCTGTAGAGGTGGTCTTGCCAACGCCGCCCTTTTGATTCAGCATCGCGATTGTTCGCGGCCAGTGGGGCATTCAAGAGAGTATAGCTATCGCAGGTCATGAGAGGCCACTGATGGCCCATGTTTGACAGGGCGTGCTATCCTCCCTCTGCCTGAACTCGCCTAAAAGCAATGAACCGGCGTAAACCCATGCCAACCCTTACTGATCAAGCTATTTGTATCCGCCAGTGGGATTACTCTGAGACCTCACAGACGATCTGTCTGCTGACACGTCAACATGGCCTCATGCGCGGTATTGCAAAGGGTTCAAAGCGGCCTAACGCCCCTTTCTCGGGCGGATTTGATGTATTGACGATGGGTGAGATCACCGCAATCACCAAGCCATCGACGGATTTGGCGACGCTTACACAGTGGCAGCTACAGCGTGTTTTTAGGCATGTGCATGAACACTTGGCGGCAAATCGAGCGGCACTCTATATGGCCGATGCAGTCCAGCGGATTCTGACCGACCATGACCCCCATCCAGCGGTCTTCGATGGAATGGCCGCGGCTTTGGAGGCACTGGCAGATCACGTTGATTTAGGCCTATTGGCGTTTCAATGGGGTCTGCTTAGTTCAGGGGGATTTACGCCTGTCATCGATCGTGATGCTGTGACTGGACAACCGTTCCCCGCCGATGCTGAGACTTTAGCGTTCAGTCCACAGGCCGGCGGTTTGGTGCTTGATACTGGCGAGGGCGATCGTTGGCGTGTTCGAGTGGCGACCGTGCATGCCCTTCGCACCATTGCGGCTGGTGAAACGCCAACACAGGATCAAGAAGTGATTCAGCGAGCCAATCGCCTTTTAGCGGCCTATCTGCGTGAGATCATTGGTCGCGAAACGGCAGCAATGCGATGGGCATTCTCGGACCTTCCGGGCTCATTTCATTGATCTTTACATCAAAGTAGGCGTTCGTCGTCAAGCCGCCCATCTGGCTGAATTCGCCCTTCTGCCAAGCCGATATCAGCAGTGGTCTAGCGAAATGAGGTTCTGAACCTGTGGCTTGGGGCTGAAGTGCTCAGATTTTGCAGTGCACCTCAAATAGCGCTTTCACAGGCGAAAAAGCAAACTCCTGATGTGAGGTTAAGTAGATGACAAGTCTGGATATCGATCAAATTATCAGCAGCCAGCGTCTGCCTTCCCTACCCACGATTGCGCTTCGTGTGTTGGAACTGACGTCTTCTGAGGATATTGATCTCAAGGAAATTGCTCGTGTGATTGAGCTCGATCAAGGCCTTGTTTTTAAGATTCTACGGACGGTCAACTCAAGTTATTACGGCCTGGCTCGTCCATGTGTGACGATTCGACAGGCACTTGTGTATCTCGGACTTAACACTGTCAAGACACTTGTACTCGGTTTTAGTCTTGTCGAAACAATGCGTCCTCAAGCTGAGGACAAGAACCATGTGAGTTTCGACTTTGTCGATTATTGGCGAAGAGATATTTACGGCGCTGTTGCAGCCCGTGAGCTCGCCCAGGTCACAAAGATATGTGATCCTGAGATCGCTTTTTTAGCAGCGCTCATGCAAGATATTGGCATGGTCGCTCTCTCGCGTATCTGTGGCAGTGAATATCAAACTTGTATACAGAAAACGCAAGGCAATCATGACAAGCTAGAAGCATTGGAAAAGGCCAAATTTGGCTATGGGCATACTGATGTTGGTGCGGCCATTGCGGAGCATTGGAATCTGCCAGAGCAACTCGGGGTCACCATGCGTTGGCACCATGATGCTGGAAAGAGTCCCCATCAATGGAGATCATTTCTTCGACTCATTCAGTCGGCGAATCTTGCCGCAACCGGACTTCTTTCAGGGAATCCACATGATGCGGCAGCAGCCTTCCAAAGTGAAGTACGAAATCGCCTCAGCTTGGATGCCGAACAGGCAAAGCAAGTCTTACGTCGTGTCACTGAGGTCGCCAGTGAGGTCGCTTCGCTCTTCAGGATTCCTTCAGAGGAGTCAAACAGTGTTGATGGCATCATGGCCGAGGCTGAAGAGCGTTTGATCGAACACCAACTGACGATGCAACGTGAGACGACAGCACTTCGTGAAGCAAACGAATCGCTTAGCCAACAAGCTTGTACAGACGCGCTCACAGGCGTGGCAAATCGGGCAGGCTTTGAACAAGCATTACGAGATGGTGTTAATGCAGCGAACCGTCAAGGCGTCACATTGTCACTCATCTTTATTGACATGGATCGTTTTAAACAGATTAATGACACCCATGGGCATCAAGTTGGCGACGTCGTTCTAAGCGATGTTGCTCAACGTCTTTCCAAGTCTTTGCCCAATGGCGCTCATGTATCACGTTACGGCGGTGATGAATTCGTCGTGCTGTTATTCAAATCGCCAACTCAAGAAGCGGTCGCCGTTGCGCAGAATATCTGCGATATGATTTCGTCGACACCAATAGAGTGTGAAACCGAAAGCGGGCAGCCACTTTTCTTGAGTGTTACTGCAAGTATGGGTGTTGGAACGATCGATGCGAAGGTGTGCAAAGGAGAACGAGGCACACTTGTTCGTAGTGCTGACCTTGGCGTCTATGCAGCGAAAGCCGCAGGTGGTGGTTGTGTTCAAGTGAGCGCTGATGCTGCTCAGAGTCAGTCAGTCAACTCAAGTTCATTTGTGTTCGGGAATGAGGCGAGCTGAAACAACTGGTTCCATTGGATAGCGAGTCGCTACTTCTTTTAGATTGTCCAGCGTGACACTACTGATACGCTTGAGCTCATCTTCGAGAGATCGATATTCCCCACTGTAGGTCCAAAGCCGACCTAAGCGACGCATGCGTCCACTGGAGAGTTCTTCGCTGAGCGTCGATGCGGTTGCAAATACCGCCCTTGCTCGCTCGAGATCAGATTCTGTCAGCGACGTTATTAACCCGTCAATTTCGCTACGCAATAATGACTCGACTTGCTCCAGCTGATCGGGTTGACATGCGGCATAGGCTAAGAATTCACCGGTCCGGTCGCGTGGATCGAAGTAGGCTGCTGCATCTTCACTCAAACCGGTTTCAATGAGTGCCCAATGAAGGCGTGAGCCATCAGCTCCACCAAGTATGTGCGATAAAAGTGCAGCGGCATAGCGGTCGTCATCATTCGCACCCGGGAACGGCGCAATGAGTGCAACGTAGGCCTGCGCAAGTGTGGGTAGACGCATCGTAAAATCATCAGATTGAGGCACAACTGGTTGGTATAACCGAGTGGTGCCCGAAGTAGGCCAATGATCACAGAGAGCGTTGGCCTGCGCAACGACCTCATCAAAGTCGAGGCAACCAGCGACGGCGAGCACAGTGTTATCCGCCGCATATCGCTCATCAAAGTACTGTTTCATGTCTTGCGGTGAGATGTTTGAAACGGTTTCTTTGGTGCCAAGGACGCGGTGAGACAATGTGTGATTGCCGTAGTAAGACTCAATGCCCCTTTCATACAACACCCAAAATGGATTGTCTTCGTACATTGCGATCTCTTCGATGATGACCTTTCGTTCATCTTCGAGATCGTCAGGCCTTAAGGCGGGACGAAGAATATCGGCGAGCGTCGCAAACACCTGCTCACGATGATCAGGAAGACAATGTGCCCAGAAGGCGGTCATTTCACTGGTTGTGAACGCGTTGTGGATCGCGCCAAGATCATCAAAGGCTTGATCAACTTCTTCGGCATTGAGGGTGTCAGTGCCCTTGAACATCATGTGTTCAAGAAAGTGACTGACCCCCATCATGCGAGAGGCTTCATCTCTGGCACCGGTATTGACAAAAAAGCCCATCGCTGTGGAGTGAGCGGCGGGGTTAATCTCGGCAACAATGTTGAGTCCGTTGGCGAGTTGAGATTGTTTGAATTCAATTTCCATCGATAAGTAATGATCGAATCTTGTTCTTAGTTGTGAATCATCCGACCCTCAGTTGCCAGTGCACCCTCGTGGATCGCCTCTGCCATTGTTGGGTGTGGATGCATCGTTGAAATGATGTCATCAGCGGTTGCCTCAAGTCGAATGGCCAGTGAGATCTCCGAGATCAGTTCCGAGGCCGTCTCGCCGATGATGTGCGCGCCCAGAATTTCGCCGTACGGTTTTGAGGCAATGATTTTGACAATGCCTTCATTGGCGCCAACGGCGATCGCTCGGCCATGGGCCTTAAGACTGTAGGTGCCTGCCGTGTATTCCAAACCCGCTTCCTTAGCCGCTCGTTCAGTCATTCCAATTGATGCGATCTGTGGATTGCAGTACGTGCAACCTGGAATCGATTTGTAATCAACGCCAAGCGTATGGTGTCCAGCCATGCGTTCAACGCAGGTGACCGCTTCTTCTGAGGCAACATGGGCGAGCCAAGGTGGGCCGATGATGTCGCCGATGGCATAGATGCCCGGCACGCTTGTTTGATAGGTGGGCTCTTCAGCGTCTTGGTAGTCGGTCTTGATGTGGCCCCGGTCAACAGCAATGCCAAGGCTTTCTTCAAAAAGCCCCTCAAAGCGGCCACCAACACCGACCGCAACAAGGACGACATCTGCCTGAAGATCCTCAGATTTTTGTTCATCATTCATTGGGCCAATGGTGACTTTTTGGCCTTTGCCCGATTTCTTGACCGCACGCACCGTGTGGTTGGTGCGGAATTCAATACCTTGAGCTGAGAAGAGTTTCTGTGCAACCTTCGAGACATCTTCATCTTCGATTGGAAGGATGCGGTCAACCATTTCGATCACGGTGACCTTCGTGCCAAGGCAGTTGTAGAAGTATGCAAACTCCATACCGATAGCGCCAGATCCGACGATCACGATCGATGCGGGTTGCTTGGGCAGATTCATTGCATCATATGAGCTCACAATGGTCTTCCCATCACACTTTGCAAAGGGCAGCTCTTTGGGTGCGGCTCCAGTGGCGATCATTACTTTATCACTGGTAATGACCTCGGTCACATCGGTGCCATTACCGTGGTAGTAATCTCCAGATACTTTCTTGATCTCAACCTGACAGGGTGAAGATCCATCGTTGCCCGAGAGAATGTGGGCATGCCCAGCAATGTGCTCAACCTTATTTTTCTTAAAGAGATAAGCAATGCCAGCGTTCAGTTGTTTGGTGAGATCACGGCTGCGGCCAACAATGGTCTTGAAGTCAATCTTGGCGCCAGTGAAGTTGATGCCCCACTCTTTGCCATGGTTGACAGCTTCGTCGACCAACTGGGCATTGTGCAACAGTGCTTTGGATGGGATGCAACCCCAGTTCAAACAAACGCCGCCCAACTTATCGCGTTCGACACATGCCACTTTCATACCCAACTGGGCGGCTCGAATAGCGCCGACATAGCCACCCGGTCCTGATCCGATGACGATAAGGTCATAGTGTTTGGTATCAGCCACAGCAGTCTTCCCTTTCATTGGTGTAGGCTCATCTTCTTCCCGTGCGAGATGAGGAGGGGCATTGTAACGCTCTGAGGCCGGTTCTTTGGTGATGCCGCCTAAAGCCTCATAGCGGGGTAACGAGCAGGCCTGACAGGGCCCTCATTGACGACCGATAGGTGGCCCCGTAGCATCGAGGATTCACGTTGTATTAGGAGTACCCCTTGCGCACTGCGATCATCAGTGACATTCATGCAAATCTTGAGGCCCTTCGGGTTGTCCTCGGTGATATTGCCGACCGTAAGGTCGATCGGGTCATCTGTTTAGGTGATATTTTGGGTTATGGCCCCAATCCGGTCGAATGCGTCGATCTTGTCGCTGAGCACTGCGAATGGTGCCTGATGGGTAACCATGATTTTGGAGCTCTCTATGAGCCAACCAACTTCAACGTGGCAGCTGAGCAGGCTGCTTATTGGACCCGAACTCAATTTGAGGGTGAGTCCAATGCAGATGACGCAGCCCGCCGTTGGGAGTTCTTGGGGCGGCTTCAGGTGCGGGTCAGCTTCGACAACTTCTTATGCATCCATGGCTCGCCCCGTCGACCCATTAACGAATACATCTTCCCAGAAGATGCAATCAACAGTCCCGTCAAGATGCAACAGGTATTTGACCGCGTGGAGCGGTTCTGTATGGTCGGACATACCCATGTGCCTGGTGTTTTTACTGATGAACCTGACTTCTACCCACCCGGTGATCTCGAAGGCCGTTATAAGCTGAATGATCAAGAAAAAGCGATTATCAACCCTGGATCTGTAGGGCAACCACGAGATCTTGATCCACGAGCGAGTTATGCCATCTTGGACGGAGAGTCAGTGGAGTTTCATCGCCTTGAATATGACATCGAAGCCGTTGTTGAGAAGATCTACGATATTGCAGAACTAACCAACTGGTTGGGAGATCGTCTTCGAGAAGGCCGCTAGCCTCCCATGCCCCCCTTTCCTTGGATTTATTGATACCGCCTTGGCTCATCCCTCATGAAGAAGAAACCGCAGAATCCAGAGGCGCGCCGACTCGTCATTACGCTTTTTGTATTGCTTGTTGCTGCAGGGATCGTACTTGCGGTGATTTATGGCGGGCCTCAGTCGCAACCAGAAGACCAAGCTGAGATCGAGACCCCGCCAACTGAGACGGCTACTGCTCAGGGCGATGTTGCGACTTCAGCGACAAGCACCAACAACATCGCAGCTGACTCAACCGCTCAACAAGCGACGGCGCCGCCCACTGGCACTGATGTCAATGGTGTTATCGATGCGACTCCAGCAACGACCACCGATGCGACTCCAGTAACGACCACCGATGCGACTCCAGCAACGACCACCGATGCGACTCCAGTAACGACCACCGATGCGACTCCAGCAACGACCACCGATGCGACCCCAGCAACGACCACCGATGCGACCCCAGCAACGACCACCGATGCGACCCCAGCAACGACCACCGATGCGACTCCAGCAACGACCACCGATGCGACGTTGGTCTCACTTTCGGGATTGAAGGTAGCCAGCTCAGCGGATCCAAATGCAACCATTGATTCCTTGGGGAGTCTTGATCCCACCAAGGCAACAATGGAGTTGCAGTTTACGAGTACCGGCGCTGGGATCACATCTATTGTCTTTAGTGATATTTGGCAAACAGCCTCAGCACACCGCCAGGCAGATGAGCACATGAAAGAAGTTGCGGAAGGCCAGACGCCTACCGTGCCACTTCCAGAAAACCGTCGCTACGTGCTCCAACGCTCACAGACATTCACTTGGAATAACAATAATTCTGTGGAGTCTATAGAGGTCCCCATACTTGGCAGTAGTGCTGTTGAGATTAACGGCCAGCGGGTTTCGGTTTTTTCCAGCAAGATTCATTGGGCGCAAATATCACCGGGCGTTTTCCGGCTTGAGATTGTGAATGAGAAGGACGAACCCGTCCTTGAGATTACCAGGAGGTTTGTACTTGGTGATCAATTCGATATCACACTCCATCAGGATCTTAAAAACCTGACGCAACAAGAACTCGACGTTTCTTGGATTCAGTATGGTCCGACGGATCTTGATCGAGATCGAGCCCGATACATGGACCGCCGCCGGATCCGTTATGGGTACGAGCTTGCACTACAACATGATCCAAAACGACTCGGACGCGTGGTTGGTAGTGAGATTCTCGAAGAGTATTCCACAATTGTTGGTGATTACAAAGATCACATTTCTGAAACACCGAACCAGGATTTTAGTTTGTGGCCCAAAAAGGAAGCCATCGCGGAGGGGTATACCCTCTCATGGTTTGCTTCTACGAATCGATATTTCGCGCTTGCAGTGCACCCGCTACTGAGCCCAGAGGGTAAAGGTGATCGGGGTCTGCGGCCTGAAGTGACCGCGATTAATGCGCAAGTTCAAACACATGTCAGTAGTGAAGGTGTGCCAGAAGAGGTAGTGTTTACTGCACTACTTAGCGAAACAGTTAAAGTTGCCGGTGGACAAACAGTAGAGTTACATTTTGGTGTCTATGCTGGTCCATTGGATCGGTATATCTTGAGTGATGAGCAGCCATATGCCGCACTCAATATGAACAACATGATTCTCTATGTCATGTCATCAATGTGTGCCTGTTGCACATTTCAATGGCTGGCCATCTTTCTGCTCGACTTCCTGACATTTCTACATAACTATGTGGTCTTCGATTGGGGCATTGCAATTATCGTGCTGGTGATTACGGTACGCGCTTTGTTGCATCCACTGACGAAGCGATCACAGATCAGTATGCAGGGCTTTAGTAAGCAGATGGGCACGCTGAAGCCGGAGTTAGAGAAACTCAAAAAGAAGTTCCCCAACGACAAGAAGCGTCAGCAGCAAGAGCAGATGCGACTGATGCAAGAAAAAGGCATCAATCCCCTATCGATGCTTGGCTGCTTGCCGTTGTTCCTTCAGATGCCGATTTGGGTTGCGTTATATGCGATGCTTTACTTTGCGTTTGATCTTCGCCAGCAACCTGCGTTCTTTGGTTTCTTCCAGCTATTCTGGGATTGGCCATTCCTAGCAGACCTTGCGACACCAGATCACTTCTTTGGTGAGTTCAAAGAGCCAATTGAACTTTGGGGATGGGTGAATATCACTGGTATCAATGTCTTGCCATTATTGATGGCAGTCATGTGGTACATCCAGCAAAAATACCTGGCGCCGCCACCAAATCCATCGATGTCGAAAGAGATGTTGCGTCAGCAAAAGTTTATGCAAGTCATGATTATCTTTATCTTTCCGATCATGCTGTATAGCGCGCCGTCCGGACTCACGATGTATATCCTGACATCAAGCTCGATCGGCATTCTGGAAGGCCGGCATATACGCAAGCAGATCGAGACCATGGACTTTTCGAAACCTCGTAAGAAGAGGCAGGGAGGCGATGGTAAAGGTAAGGATCCAGGAGCAAGGGCATACCAGGCTGCAATGCAGCGTGTCAAAGATAAACGCCGCGGTCCATCACCTCGATACAAAAAGCGCTCTTAGTCGTTCAGTGAATTGTTGTGATCCGATAGTGCGGTAGTAGGTACTCATGGACACATCAGCCACCATTATCGCAATCTCTTCGCCTCCTGGTCATTCCGCACATGGTCTTATACGACTCAGTGGAGCGCATTCAGTTGTTGCCGTTAATAACTGTTGTGAATCATCTATTGAATCGCAATGGCGTGGCGTGCGGACAATGCGGTTTATTATTGATGGTTCTCGCAATACGACATTGCCAATACTGGTGATGAGTTTCCCGTCGCCAAATTCTTACACGGGCGAAGATGTGATTGAGTTGAGGTGTCCCGGAAACCCAATGCTTCTTGATCGTATTGTTCAGGAAGTTATTGATCGTTCGAAGCGAGCAATAGATGAAGAGCATCTTGTGCGCCGCGCTGAACCTGGCGAGTTCACAGCGAGAGCGTATTGGCATGGCCGCTTGACATTAACACAAGCAGAGGGTGTTGCAGCAGCAATTGCAGCGCGATCAGATGAAGAGTTAGAAACAGCCAGACTACTGTTGAGCGAAGACTTTGGAGATTGGGCGCGAAGTAGTGGTGACGAACTTACACAGCTGCTTGGATTAGTTGAAGCTGGTATTGACTTTACTGATCAAGAAGACGTGGTCGCTATTGAACCGGATGTATTACATAAGCGTATTCTTGCCATTCAAGAACGCTGGCAGCAGTGGCTGGGGCATCATGCAGCGAAAGAGCATCCAGAATCGACGCCATGGGTCGTCATTACTGGGCCACCGAATGCAGGCAAATCAACGTTGTTTAATGCACTGTTGGGAAAAACGCGTGCGGTGAGTTCGCCGGTTGCGGGAACAACCCGCGATGTGTTAACAGAACGATTGACGGTGCCTAGTGCAACAGGTTCTGTGGCGTGTATTCTCGTCGACGTAGCAGGTTGGGATAAGCGCACTGGTCAACTTGATTCACAAATGCAAATAGCAGCAACGACGGCGTTAGAGCGAGCGACGGTTCAGATTGCATGTGAGCCATCACCACACCACGGTAGTGAATTGTCCAGTGTTATTAGTGTTCGTACGAAGGCCGATCAAATTGGTGAGGCTGATCTGTCTAGCGGTGCTCGGCAGCCGCTCGCGGTGAGCGCGTTGTCTGGTGTTGGTATTGAATCGCTTCGAAGTTCAATTGGAAAAGCGCTCAGTGAGACATCAACAAGTTTAACGCGTGCAACACCAAGCCTTATGGCAAAGCATCGACAAGCGTTGGTAGAAGCCAGTCAAGCTTTGGCAGAAGCTGGAGCGATGACTGCTCTAAGTGAGAGCCGACAACTGCAGGATGCAGAGCTTGTTGCTGCGGCACTACGTGACGCTTTGACGGCTATGATGCCACTGATTGGGCACGTGCCCCCAGATGACGTGCTTGATCATGTGTTCGCAAGCTTTTGTATTGGTAAGTAGCATGGGAAAGCGGTGGTGTTATCTTAATGTCTCAACAAATCAACTGTGAGCGCAGCGAATGAGTACACCGGAGTCAGATATTCTCGATCATGGGACAATGGAGCTACGCGTTCGTTACAACGAATGTGATCCAATGGGTGTTGCTCATCACAGTCGATTCCCCGTGTGGTTCGAGATGGGTCGTACTGAGCTATTGCGAGCGACTGGGTGGACCTATCGCCAGTTTGAGGAGGAAGGCGTTTTTCTAGCAGTCATCGACCTGGCTGTTAAGTACCGGAAACCCGCCCGATACGATGACCTCTTGGTGCTGCACACCTCTATTGAGGGTGGGAGCCGAGTCAAAATCAAGCACAGCTATCAACTCAAGCACGGTGAAGACCTTCTGGCAACTGGCCGCTCTACCCTTGCCTGCCTGACGCGCAGTGGCGAAGTACAGCCAATTCCAGATTTACTTATGAAGCTCATCACCGCGACGGAAGCCAAGTCGCTTTCTCAATAAGTTGATTGATGGTTGGGTTGGGCTATTCAACCGATCCGATACGCGTGCGGACGCGTTGGAGAGGCCCTGGTATCCGTGCTGCTAGGGCCGTGAGCAAACCTGAGCGAACAGCGCGATCCAGTTCAAAGGCAACAGCCGAGCTGGTGACAGTGACATGTAACGTACCTTGTCGGAGTGATTCAATACAGGTTTTCTCGCGTAACTGGTCGGGTACCAATGTTTCCCAGGCATCAATACACTTGCCTAAGCGTCGATGTTGTCTTTGGGCTGTCATTTGAATGCCCTGGATCAACGGTTCAACGGAGAGATTGGGCTTTCCTCGGCGCCGAAATCGGCGCAAACGCTGTAGTTCCTCAACAGCACTCTGGTCTGTTCGTTGATGATTGGACATGATTATTGACATCGGATCGATCGTACCTTTGGCATGCCTATTGAGATACCATCAATCCGAAATGAATAATGTTTTCCCCAGGTCCCCCACCTTCATTGGCGATGCTTAACCCCGCTCAGTAGCAATGAAGGCGAATCTGTGGCTCTGGACCAGGCCCCGAATTGCAGCGAGACGCCTCTCGCCTCTATCCTGCTTGCTCTATGACTGACGTACACATCACCGGCCTCACAAAATGTTTTGGACAGACAACTGCGGTTGACAAGGTTGACCTGCATATCAAGAGCGGCGAGCTGTTCTTTCTGCTGGGACCATCGGGTTGCGGCAAGACCACCCTACTGCGCATGATTGCCGGGTTTATCGATCCCAGTGAAGGCAGCATTCATTTCGGAGATCGCGATGTCACACATCTGCCGGCAAATAAACGGCAGACGGGGATGGTTTTCCAGAGCTATGCGCTCTGGCCACATATGACAGTTCATGAGAATGTGGCCTACGGTCTTAAGGTCCGAAAGATACCCAAGGAATCACGGCAAGGCCTTGTAAAAAAAGCACTTACAAGCGTCCAGATGGAGCAATATGCGCAGCGTAAACCAAACCAGCTCTCTGGTGGCCAACAGCAACGGGTTGCACTTGCTCGGGCGCTGGTCGTAGAGCCAACCGTGCTCCTCCTCGATGAGCCCCTCTCCAATCTCGATGCCAGGCTTCGTCTTGAGATGCGAGGTGAGATCAGACGCATCTGTCGGGAGTCTGGTATTACCACCATCTATGTGACCCACGATCAGGTGGAAGCGCTCTCCATGGCGGATCGAATGGTTGTTCTCAAGGATGGCAAAGCGAAGCAGATCGGACCACCTGAAGGCATCTATCGACGGCCATGCAGTCAGTTCGTAGCAGAGTTTCTTGGTGAGGCGAACTTTCTATCAGCAACATTGGGGCCAGTAGGCAATAGGTATCTTTCTGTGCAGACAGCTGCGGGGACATTGAAAAGTGCCTGCCCTCTGGTGCAACCCAGTGGCAGTCCGCAGGAAGGACAATCAGTCATCTGTTGTATTCGTCCTGAAGCACTTCAGGCACTTGATGACAGCACCGATGCTTCAACTCGGGAATGCCCTGAAAATATCCTAGAAGGACAGAGAGCCGAAACGATGTACCTTGGTGAAACAGCTCAGCACCTCGTCGTCTTATCTGATGGCTCAAGGTTGAAGGTCTTGGAGCTCAACCCCTCGGGTCCCCACGGCCACCGTTCTGAAGGCGTAGACGGTCCTGCGAAAAAAACGGCCCGACGAGAGCGTCTCTATATACATCCAGATGATGTGATCCTCGTCCCCTGTGAAGTAAAGCCAGCAGAGATCGCAACAAATAGATGCATGATCGCCATCTATTTCGACACTAAACAGCGTATGAAGTGTCAATACTGCACTTCTATTGTCGTGATAATATGCCTTAAATAACGCTAATTGCAGCGATCATGCGATAGTCGCGGGTGCCTATAAATTGCGCAATTTCAAACAGTGCATATACGCTGTTTGTGTTCGATAAGTAGTCTTAAATGTATCGAAAATCAGATCTGAAATGTTCTCATAAAGATCTTAGATATGGCGATATTTATTGTGACCATCGCAGGATCCATCAGCGGTTAAGAGTCGAGCCACAAAAGAGGTTCCTTTGTGACTGCTATGTGCAACAAGTAGCTCCCCGCCAGATCGTTCTACGAGCCGTTGGCTGAGAATGAGTCCTACGCCATTGGCCCCCTGCTTCTGTCGAGAATTCTCGACCTTTGGTAATCCGGAAGCTGTGGCTTGGGTTCGGAGGCAGGGTGCTGGAGTTATGAGCTGATCCACTGATTCGGAATTGGCGGAGAATATCTGGAGGTAAGCCAGGCCCAGTATCCGAAATGACGAGTCCAATCAAACCATCTGGCGCAGACTCGCATGACACGACAATGCGACGAGGCCGACCGGCTGGTTGAGAGCGAAGGATTCTGCAGGCATTCTGAACAAGGTTGATGACAATGCGTGCCAAGTGCCTCTGGCTCAATGAGAACTAGTAAATCAGCTGGAATCCGCTGTTCCACGGTAATACCGTGGTACTTAGGCATAGGCTGTAAGCCTGCTACCGCTTCCTCAATGGAGGTTTCTTAGTAGGGTTGGTTGTGGTTGAGCCGGCTTCGTAGTGGCATCTATCAGGTCACTGCTGAGGGCGGCGGCCTGTTGAAGTGATGCAAGGGCAGCGGCCAGTGGGGTCTCCGACATATCGCTGTTGAGGTCGAATATGCCCATAAGCTCAGATGCTGCGACGGCTGGGCTCAGGCAATTGCTAATTTCATGGGCATATGCGGCCGTGAGCAATCCAATGGATGCCAGGCGATCAGATTGCTCTAACGCTTGGCGCATCGCCTCTAGTTGCGTCTCTGTTTCGCAAAGGCGGGCCAGGACCTGCCCATGGGTAATGGGTTGTGGATCTCTATTTACCATGCTTCGGGTGCCTCCCGGGTTGGGCCCAATACAATGCTGGGCCGCGATCTTGATCGGCCTTGGAAGGGGGGCAATTCAGCCGAATTCAACTCTAAGTTGATTTCTATTGATTCAGTGCCTCGAGGCGTGGATGCGAGGAGCATGTTCCACGTGGAACATATTTGGGGGTACCTGAGGGAAGTGGTCCGATAGTCTTATTGAGTCATTTAAGTTTCTGGACAATGTTCCACGTGGAACATATTTGAATCAGCTTCGGGTATGTTCCACGTGGAACATCTGATGGGTTCATTTCAGGTAGGCACGGTATGCCACTGAAAATGGCCTATTGAACTACGGATAGAAGGATAAAACGCATGGATGCACATAAGACAACCCCAAAGATCAAACCACCAAAGAGGCGCCTTGGGAGGGGCCTTGGCAGCTTAATTGGTTCGACAGCGCCCGTTGAGGTTCGGCCAAGCTCAAATGTGACCATTGCATCAGCAAGCTCTGTTGATGGCTTTGATAACGCAGTAAATACAACACAGGGGCAAACGTCGGAGCAGATCTCAGAAGAGGGCGGTCTCATAATGCTCGCGGTCGAGACCATTGAAGCCCAACCCACATCAGCCCAGGCAGGACTTTGATCGAGCTCTCCCTGTCTAAATTAGCGGATTCCATCAAGTCGGCCGGCCTCATGCAACCAATTGTGGTACGCCGGAAGTCGGATAATGCGGGTGGTTATGAGCTTATTGCTGGTGAAAGACGCTGGCGTGCGGCCCAACTCGCTGGGGTATCCCGGGTCCCTGCAGTCATTCGGGAAGCTGATGATCAAACAAGTGCTGAATTAGCTTTGATCGAGAATATGCATAGAGAGGATCTGAACCCAATGGATCGGGCTCAGGCATTCGATCGTCTTTCGAACCGCTTTCGGCTTGACACACAAGGCAGTTGCAGATCTTGTCGGCATTGACCGTTCAAGCGTAACCAATCACTTAAGACTCCTTGAACTAGATCCCTTTAGCCAAGCAGCAGTGCGAAATGGTGAGCTTTCTCTTGGGCATGCCAAGGTGCTTCTCACCGAGGCAAATGAGGATCGCCGAGAAGAAATGAGCCGGTCTGCGGCTCAACACAATTGGTCGGTCCGTGAGCTGGAGAGACAAATTGCCAGTAGGAAACCTACGCCTCGTGAAGGCACTGCAATTCATCCAAGTATTGCACCGCAGCGACCTGCTCATCTCGATGACCTGGAGCGGCGACTTGCAGAGCACCTGGGCACGCGCGTGGATATCCGTAGTGGTTCAAAGAAGGGCAGTGGCCAGCTTATCATCAGCTTCTTTGACCTTGAGCAGTTCGATGGAATTCTGAGCAAGTTGCACTTCAACGTAGACGCATATGTAAAGATACGTAAATGCCTTTTATTAACATAGGAGTTATGTATTGTCTTGAGGGATGTTTCTCAGGGGATGGGTTTTCGGCTGCGCAGAGATGATCTGATCGGAGAGCGACGATGCGCTCATTGATGCGCTGGTTGAGCGCATTTTTTAGCAGTTGATCTATTGGTGTGGCATTGGTTGGGGTTGAGGTGCTTGGACCAGTAATTGCATAGTGATCAAGAGATATGCATGGTCAAGGTGCGCGCGGTTCGATATTCCGTAAGGCGCAAGAGAAACCCACGCAACGCTTTTGGTGCATCGACCAACAGTAGGAGGCTGATATCCCATGGGATCAATATCAACGGGCATTGGTTTGATTAGCGGTATTGATACTGCATCGTTGATCAACAATTTAATCGCTCTTCAGTCGACAGGTTTGTATCGACTGCAAGAAAGAATGTCAGTCTTACAGGCAGAGAAGTCGGCGCTGCTCGATGTCAATGCGCGTTTACTGAGTGTGCTCAACAGTGTTTCAACACTCACAAGTGGCAAGTTGTTTACGTCGGTATTGGGTGCGTCTTCAAATCCAGAATCTATTTTTGCGAGTGCCTCAAACGGCGAATCTGGTCAGTGTTTCTATCGCAGTCGATGCAGCAACCAAAGAGAACGGCTGCCTGCAAGTCATCAAGCGATCGCATCACTGTGGTCGAGTCGATCACGCTTTGAAGGGTGATCAGGCAGGTGCTGATATGGAACGCGTTGAGGAGATTTTGAAACGTAACGAATTAGTCCACGTAGAAATGGCCCCCGGTGATACGCTCTTCTTTCACCCGAATTTGCTCCACCGGAGCGACCAAAACCTTTCGGAGCATGCCCGCTGGTCGATGATATGTTGCTACAACGCCAGGTCGAACGATCCCTATAAAGACTCGCATCATCCGCGCTATACTCCACTCAAAAAAGTTTCCGACGATGCCATCAAGGCAGTCGGGATGAAACAGTGTGATCCAGATCAGGCCAATGCCGGATGGCTGAATCCGGAAACCGATTCTAGCGCTACTTCCCTGAAGTCATAACTCGAAGACCGGTCGACAGGGCAGCAAAACGAAAGCAACCGCCGCCATTCAATTTTCGGCTGCTAAGTTGTGATGGGTTGGGAAACGGCACAGCAGGTCAAGCCACCATCGACCGGTAAGATTGCGCCGGTAATCCAGTTGGAATCAGGCGAACACAGAAAAAGGGCAGCCTTGGCAACGTCCGAAACCTGCCCCAATCGTCCCATCGGGATCCGCTCGATTTGAAAATCGCGGTACGCTTCGGTGGTACATTCCATCACCAGGGGAGTGGCGACGGTGGCAGGGCAGATGCAATTGACGTTGATCTGGTACTTGGCAAGGTCGACCGCATATGTCCGGGTCATCCCGACTAACCCGTGTTTCGCAGATCCATAGGCAGCCATGTGAGGTTGTGCCAGGATTCCCGAACCAGAGGCAATGTTGATGATTTTTCCACTGCGTTTTTTGATGAGTGTCGGGAGTACGGCCTGACTCATGTGCCAGGGCCCGTCGAGATTTAGCGAGCGGATGGCTTCCCAATCTTCGGTCGTGTATTCTTCGACCGGTTTTAACTGATTCCAGCCGGCACAATTGATTAAAATATCAATGGTGTGGTAGTGGTTTAAAACCTGTTCGACAGCGGCGGTGACCGAAGTGGGGTCTGTTACATCGGTTTCCACCGCCAGGGCACTCCCACCGTTTTTGGTAATTTCGGCACAAATTGGCTCGGCCCCTGCCGGGTTAATGTCGGCAATGACGATTCGAGCACCTTGCCGGGAAAATTCCTGGCAAATCCCTGCCCCGAGACCCGACGCGCCACCAGTGACGATAGCAACTTTGTTTTCCAATGGACCTTCGTTCATGGTGCCCCTTTTTCATTCGCTAAATTGCACAAATTCGAGTCTGGTACCGCGTGATTTATCGGGAGGGACAATGTAGAAGCGATTTCCATACTTTGACTGCAGGAACTTTTCGTTGAGTTGCTCTCCCGTGAGATCTGCTGGTGCTGCGTTGTGGCTGATCAAATGTTCGCCAAAGGATTCGACGTCGGCACAATTAAAGCCGATCTCGAACAAAGCTCCTTCGCCCTGTTTCGCAAGTTGTTCTACCCCAGGTCCTTCGGTCGGTTCAATAAGCTGTAGCGCCGTGCTCCCGTTACCTATGGGAAGCAGAACAGTGCGCCAACGTAAGCCTGGTTTTTCAACATCGATCGGGTCTCGGTACTCACAACCCAGCAACTCGACATAATGATTGGTTGCCGATTCGATGTCGGAAGTGAGAATCGCAACATGGTGAATCTGGTTGATCATGAGAAGGCAGCTTTCCAGGGTCTTTTATCAGGAGGTTAAGAGTCGTTAGTTTGGGAGAGTTGTTTCTCAAAATCGAGAAACTCGGAAAACCGCACGATTTCGCGGAACTCACCGACAGGCATGATCTGGTCAGCGACGGCGCGGGTTGTCCCTTTTTCCTGGAGTTCTCGCATCACGCGGGTCATGGCTGCAGTTGCCGTAAGGATGAGCGTGATCGGATACGTGATCAAATTAAATCCCATCTGGTAAAGTTCATCGGTGGTCAGTAACGGCCGACCAACGTTTTCGGTCATGTTCGCCACAAGGTGCGCATGGGGGCCAATCCTTTTGGCAATCGCTTTGAGCTCATCGAGGACCGATTCGTCATATCCGAGGTCGACCCAGACTAGGTCGGCCCCCTCTTGGGCATAAAGTTCGCCACGCTTCAGCCCTTCTTCAAAATCTATCGCTAAACTGGCGTGAGTTCGTGCAATGATTACGAAATCGGGATCCTGCTGGTCACATATCCGGCGTGCTGTATGTAGCTTGGAAACCATTTCTTCTGCCGACACGACGCCACCACCACCAAGTGACGGACAACGTTTCGGCAGCTGCTGGTCTTCCATGTACATTCCTGCCAGTCGTGCCTGGATCGCTTCGGAAGTGGTTCTGGCAACGTTCAGCGATTTTCCAAAGCCATCGTCGACATCGGCAATGACAGGAATCTCGACCGCTTCCGCCATGTGTCGTGCGGCCTGAATCATTTCGGTTTGGGTAATCGTCCCAACATCGGGAAGTCCCAACAGGCTGGCGGCCGTGTTAAAACCACCATGCATGACGGCAGGGAACCCAGCCAGTTCAACAACTCGTGCCGACACACAATCGTAGGCACATGGAACGACAACAGGGCTTGTCCCATCGAGCGCTTGGCGAAGGAGGGTGGATTTGCGTTGCGGAGAGTTCATCATCGAATTTTGTTCCAGTTTTTGGTGAACTCTTGATAGGCTCCTACTTCCCCAAATACCGAGGGAGAATCAACAAAGTAAAGAATCAGGTCCTCGTCACCGATATTTTCAGCCCGGTGTCGTGTTCCAGGTGCAATGTAGACTGAGCCACCTTCATCGACATCATAGGTTTCGTCGTCAAGGTAAAACCGGGCTCGACCCCGGTGTACGAAATAGATTTCTTCGCCTTCGTGCACACTAAGTTTGATTTGTTTTTTTCCCACAGGCATACGAACACTTCCGGCAGCCATGCCTTGGGTGGGGGTAATATCCCGTTCGTGAAGGATGCCCATTTCACGGTCTTCGCCATCGTCAGGGATGTGCCAGGCCATTTCTTCGCCAATTCGATTCACAGGTCCCATTTGTCATACTCCTATTTTTCGTACGGTACTTTTTTGGATTGCAATTGCCGTGAGTCGGGTGAGTCGCGAAGTGCCAAGGGCGCAATCAATCTCCCCTGCCGAGACGTCAAATCATGCTCATTTTCCCATCAACCGAAAATGGTGACCGTTGGTGGTCGATGAGTACGCCTCCAAGCCCGTCATCAAGACAAGGATTGTTGTAGAGGGGGAACTTGAAAATCCCGGGCATTATAGATTAACTCGATGCCGCTTTACAATTGGCGCAGCCAGCATTTAATTGGCGATTGTCTTTGCGGGGTGGTTCAACAGAATTGAAGCGGGTGTGAACCAGAGCTGCGCACTGCGCCGTTGATTCCAGTGATTGGAAGGCCAGTGGTTCAACAGGCCAGGACAGTGCAAAACTTGAGCGTCGAGTCTGGATGGGTTACCGGATCGCCGTGGATGGTCGAAGGCGGTTATGTCTGCTAGTGAACACAGACGTTTGTTTGTTGGAGGCGCATTCTAGTTACGTATTGTCTAGTTTGGACCGGTCCATACCGTCGTGGTTCTCCTCCCAGTCTTCGAGAATTTCCATCACCTCGGTGCGAATGCCGCCGGGGGCCTCAAAGAAGGCGATCTTGCGTCGGCCCAGGGCGGTTTCGATTTCCTGGGGTTGCATTAAAAACTCGACGCCAGCCTCGCGTAACCGTGCGACATGTTCTTCGTGATTGTCGACTTCGTAGACAACATGCAAGAATCCAGGTGGTAAGTCCCAGCCATGCTCTTCTTCGTACGGCGCCTTGTCAAAAATAAGGACTCGAGTTTCGCCCATGCGAATGAGGTTGTAGTTGCAACCGAATATAACACCTTGCAGACGCACTTCCGCACCCATTTGCTCGACGTAGAAATTCGTAGTTTCCTCAAGATCATGCGCCTTAACGGCGTAGTTCCACATTCCGACGAGCATGGTTATTTCCACCTGGTGCAGTGAGGCCAAAGCGTTGGCAGACAATTAAGGAACTCAGTAAGCCTAGGAGGACTCCTGTTCTCTGGCAAGCATAGAAGTTTTCTGGAAAGCGATTACAGCAGTCCACAAGATCAGGTTGTTGGTGATCACCCTGTATTGCTTGAGGCATTATCTTGTAGTGATGTAAAGGTCTGGAGGATTTGTCTCACAGGGCGGTTGGGAGTACTCAAGTTGTCCAGGCAGTGTGGTTGCGGAGCGGTTATCGAGGCGATTATGGAGTAGCCGTTGGGATGGTTACTGAGGTTGCCTTGATGCGGTAGGTTTAACGTCCCTGCGTTTATTCCCCGTGTCCATCTGCAGCACTAATGCGGAGCCAGCAACTACCGGTTCACTACGAAGTCTTTGCTGGTTGTTGGGTTTCTTTTGGTTCCGGGTGGTTGTCTTGATCCAAAGCCGCAAATTGACCATCTCGAAGATTCAGCAGGCGATCGGCAATTGGGTGCGAATCGGTCCGGTGGCTGACGATGACGACGCTGCCTCCCTGGTCACGAAACTCGCTCAACACCTGGTAAACCTCTTCGCTGTTTTCTTCATCCAGGTTGCCGGTTGGTTCGTCAGCCAGGATGACACGTGGCTGGTTGACCAGGGCTCTCGCAATCGCTACCCGCTGTTGTTCTCCGGTGCTCAGGGCAGCCGGTTTGTGATTCAGGCGATGATCAAGCCGGAGTCTTGTCAGGAGCGTTGTGGAGTCGGCCTGTTCAACTTGCCGATTGCGTACTGCAACGGCTACGTTGTCCAAAACATTCAAATAGGGAATGAGGTGGAAGTTCTGAAATATGAATCCGAGCTTGGTATTGCGAAAGTTGCTCTGCTGGGGGGCTGACATCGCATAAATGTCTGTGCCTTCAAACAGAACGCGACCCTCGTCAGGTTGCAGCATGTTCCCCAGGGTGAGCATCAAGGTTGTCTTGCCGCAGCCACTTGGGCCAGAGACTACCACGCATTCTCCCTTGCCAAGTTCCAGCGATACGCCACGGAGCACCGACACCTGGCCGCGTGACGTGCGATACGTTTTGGAAACTTGCTCGCATGAAAGCATGGCAGCTTATTCCTCCCTGAGAACGACGGCTGGATCCTGCACCAGTGCCAGCGATGCGGCGAGACACGATGCGACACAAGCGATAACCGGGGCCGCCACCAACGTAAAGAGCATGGCATTGGTTTCAAATTGGAATTTGCCTCCGGTCACAGGAAAGATCTCTGCGACGCGACTGGTGACGTACCAACTTCCAAGCAGGCAACCTATGGCACCACCTGCCAGCCCCAACAAAAATGCCTTGCCGAGAATCAGGCTGGCAATCGTGCTTGCCGGGTGTCCCAGCGCCCGCAGGACACCAATCTCCAACTTTCGTTGACGTACGTTGATCCACGCGAACACGGCGACCCACACGGCTGCAGCCACGATGATTGCCGGTACTGCCGTTTGTGCCAGGCTATCCATCATGCGACGTTGGCGGGCACGGGCGGTGGCAATCTTACTGAGCAAGGCAACCTGCGCTTCCGGAGCGACCTTGGAAACCTCGGCCCGCAACAATTCTCCCGGGTTCTCATCGGGGGCGAGGCAGAGGCAGTCAATGGCCTGAATTTCATTAATTTGCCCGGCTTTACCTAAGATTTTTTGCGCATCTCCCAGTTGAACCCACACCCGGAGGTCCTCCAGGGAGCCTGTCTGGGGAGCAACGCGCACGACTTCAAACGGGAGTTCAGCGAGCAGAAGTGTCTCCCCCTTTTTGAGACCCAGGCGATCGGCGAGTCGATGTCCAAGATGGGCGGTTCCTTCCTTGATGGTTGGACTCATGGGGGGTTTTTTCTTTCCCGACGGAAACATGGTGGGCGAGAGTCCCGTTAGCAGTGCGGGTTTACCATCCAAGTTGATTTCGCCTTGGAGCGTGGCGACCAGGTGGTTGTAGGCCACCGTGTCGTGCTGGGCCAGGCGTTGGATGATTTCCTCGGGCATCGTTTCGGTAGAGTACCCCTGAATGAGAAATCGTTCCGGGTCTGCTTCGCGGGGGATGATCCGCATGTTGAAACCGATGTCGCGCTGTACCCGCCGCGTTTCCCGCTGGGCAGCCCCGTGCAGCGCCGAAATGCCTTGGCAGGCTGCCACGGCAAGGGCAACCCCTAAGGCACCCAGCAAAAAGCCGGGCCAGCGGTGCGTAATTTCTTTGAAAATCAGGCTGATGGTTCGCATTGGATGAGGGCGCGATTAATGGGTTGTACTTCTGAGAATCACCACACTACCGAGGATCGCAACCACCGCAACCATCACAACGGCAAGCCAAATTCCACTTTGCAACGAAGTTGTGGTCACGGTTTCGTTTTCGTCGTCCGGGCTGTGGCTTTCCGGTGTCACCGACGTCGATTTGGTGGCAGGACTTGCGACTGGTGGCTCGGGAGATTTGGTGGTGGTCATTGCAACGGTGGTTCCGCTGGCCTCGGCTGCGGGGCCGGCTGCCGAGGGGTCGTCGGTGAGGTTTTTCATCTCGGGAGTCGACACCAGATCATCGGGAAACGAAATTTCTTCGTACCCCAGGGCAGGATCCGTGCGGGCCTCGAGAATCGATCTTCCGTTTCCGGGCCCACGGGTCAGGATATGCCGGACTTCCGATTGCACCAGGGGGTTGCCAGGATCGAAGTCCAGCAGCCCGGCGACTTCTGTTTCGTGTTTGGTGGTCCAGCGATGAGGAATCATCGGTCCAACAAGAGGGGAGACGTCGTATTCACATTCGCAGTCCATGCTCACAATATTCAGCAACTGGAAGAGTTTGTCCTCACGTACTTCGTCGAGCGTGAGTGTCGTTCCCAGTTTCCGACCGCGTCCAAAGAGCACGACCACCTGGGGGTCGGAGGCCTCGGCATCAACTTCCAGACACCACAATAAGAGTCGTTCTTCGTTTTTCTCGCTTTGGGAAAGCGAAACTATTTCCAGTGGGTGATCGATCGGTTTTGGCCAGAACTCACTGGCCTTTTGAGTTTCCTCAAGAGTTTGCTCGATCAGGTCACGTACCGCCTCATTTTCTGCCTCATCAACGCCTTCGACGAGTAACACGATGCTGTGACAATTGAGCGTCCGATCGATTAGTTTCCGCTGCAAGGGTGAGTCAACAAGCTTGGCAACCATCGCTGGAGAATCGACATCTGTCGGGCAGGGCAGGCTCAGTTCGCGCCCATCGGGGGCGGTGATGGTGAGCTGCACCGCTGGATTTGTTTCGCTTGCGGGTAGCTGGTTGGTGCCACCGGGCGTTTCCTGTTTGGCCATATTTTGGGCAAACAACAGGTTGGTATCGCGCAAGGCCTCGCGCAGTGAATCGGAAGGTTTTAACTTTTCCGCACCTGGTTCAGAGAGCAGGTTTTCTGGTGTCGAAACGGGGCCACTCCAGGAGAACTCGTAGTTGGATACCCCCAGGTCAACGAATCCCGTATCACGGACGTTGTAGCGACAAGCCGTCGCCGGTTGCATCGCAGAAAGTCCCCATCCCACAAAGAGCCAGGCAATAACAGCCAGTTTGCGCACAGCCGGAAATCTCCGATAATCAAGGCTCAAAAGGAATCTGGAAAGATTTAAAATAGATCTGGTGTTTTGACATCCGGATGTCCATCGAGAACGTCGCCGGGTAGGAGTAAACCTACTCACCGGGTACGATTGAGTATACACCATTGTGAAGTACAAGAGCGAGAGTTATCTTCCCACCGTTTTTCGTGGAGTTCGAGATGGTCATCTGTAAAGTCTGCATTTTTCAATTTTGGCTAACGGTACTTATTGCCAGCTGCGCCATCGCAGCCGACTGCCCGATGTGGCGCTACGATGCTTCCCGCAGCGGAGCTATCTCCGAGTCACTGCCTGCAGATCTTCAGCGGTCGTGGACCCGCGATCTTGGGCCAAACCACATTGCCTGGTCGGAAGATGTGCGTCTTCAATTCGATGCCTGTTATCAGCCGATTGTGGTTGGCCAAACGATGTTCGTAGCTTCGTCCCGCAATGACACGGTTGGGGCTTTCGACACGCGCACCGGTGAGGCTAAGTGGCAGTTTTTTGCCGACGGTCCCATCCGGCTGGCTCCGGTTGCGCATGCTGGCCGAATTTATTTTGGTGCGGACGACGGATTTTTTTATTGTATTGATGCAAACAACGGCCAGCTCATCTGGAAAGCAGATGTTGCGATGGAAGCGCGTCGCGTATTGGGCAACGAGAGATTAATTTCCTTGTGGCCCGTGCGAGGTGGGGCAGTTTTGGTCGGGAACCAAATGTTTTTCACCGTCGGAGTTTGGCCATTCGAAGGCCTTCAGACATACCAGTTTACGGTTTCGGATACAGGAAATCAGGTACCCGAGTTTCAAACCAGTGTTCCCAATTCTCTTTCCCCCCAGGGATACCTGGTTGCCAGTGATGGCAAACTGTTTTTCCCTGGTGGACGTGCGAAAGCAGGGTCGATGCAAACAGGTCGTCCGGTAAGTCTTGATTATGATGCACCGGGCCAGACCGATTGGCATGTGGCTGCGTCGGGCCCTTTGCTTTTTCATGGTGGGCGTATCTACGACAACCGGGCCCGCCAGACTTACAACCTAGAGGCACCTCGTCCTGTGGCCGCGGAGGGCTGGATTTATACCGCCCGGGCTCTTGAAAACGAGCAGGGTGAAGTCGTCAGTTACAAAATCTTCGGGATTAACAGCAATCAAGGCGAGGACCGTCGACCCACCGAGGGGGAAAGCCAAGCGGTCGATCGGGGCAACCTTTTGCCGGCATGGGAATACGTGCTCGAACTCGATCCCGCCTCAGAGAACGGCGAATTTGCGCTGGGAGTGAAGGCAGGTTCCCGTCTCTATGGTTATCTCGGATCGACGATTTTTGCCCTCGAATTGCCGTCTGAAGAGGACAGCGCACGGCTTGCCTGGACGAAGGTAATCGACGGCACGCCCGGCTCCCTGCTGGCGGCCGACGATCGACTTTATGTGGTCACCAAAGAAGGAAAGATTAACTGCTTTGCCAAGCGGCCAGGTCCATCCCAAAGTTGGTCAGTGGCTCAAGCCAACCTGCCACAGCCAGCCGATACCACAAAAAATACCGTGGCCGGTTGGATAGAGGCGACAGACTGCTCGACCGGCTATGGCTTGATCCTGGGGATTGGTTCGCCGGAACTGGTCAACGCGCTGCTTCAAGAGACGGAACTTCGCTTGATTGTGATCGATCCCGATCCGGCGAAGGTTGAGCAGTTGCGCCGCTATTACGACGCGGCAGGATTGTATGGAATACGGATCAGCGCAATTGCGGCAGATCCGCTTGAAATCTCTTTGCCTCCGTATCTTGCCAAGTTGATGGTTGTCCAACAGCCCGAAGTGATCCTGGGAAGCAATCCGCAGGGAGGCTATCACCAGCTTTATCAGGTATTACGACCCTACGGTGGGGCGCTGGCATTACACCAGTCAGATGGTCGGCGGGTTGAGCTTGTGCGACAGGTTGCCCGTCAGCAACTGGCCAATTCAGAAGTGAGCGCCCAGGGAGAATGGACCATGGTGCAGCGCCAAGGCGCATTGCCAGGCGCTGCAGACTGGACCCATGAATATTCCGACCCAAGCAACACGCTGATGTCTCAGGACCAGCTTGTGAGGGCGCCGCTGGGAATCCTCTGGTTTGGTGGCCCCGCATCGAGGGGCGAGCATTTTTACAACAGGCATTCCTGGCCTCCCAGCTTAAAGGTCTCACAGGGTCGGATGTTTATACAAGGTCCGGAGCGGCTGACCTGTGTCGATATCTATACGGGTCGCCTCATCTGGTCAAAAGAGTTAGTCGCCGGAGGCGGTGCAGGACGACGTGGTACTTTCTTCGAGGTTGAGAAGCCAGGTTATCATTATGCGGTTGGCGATGGTGGACTTTACCTTGTTTCCAACAATCGGTGTGTCTGGTTAGATCCTGCCACGGGTCACCAATTGGGAGAATTCAAACTGCCCGAACCCAATGACCAATGGGGAGATGTGCGCATTTGGAAAAACCTCTTGTTGACGACCGTTTTCCGCACCACCGGTGACGGAGAGAGTCAGCCACAGTTGATTCTGGCCCTGGACCGCACAACCGGGCAGGTGGTTTGGGCGCGCGAGGCCCAGTCTGCTGCTCCATTGGTTGCCTTGGGTGAGGATACGCTTTTCTATTTCGATGGCTTGATGCACGGATTTTATGATGCCTGGGGTCGAAAGGGCGAGGTCCCCGAGGCTGAGCCTGCCAGGTATCTTGTTGCGTTGGATGCTGCCACGGGAAACCAGAAATGGCTCAACACGATTGATCGCGTGGTCACCTGGCTTTCCTACTCCAAGGAGCATGAGCTTTTGATCGCGTCGAACAAGGCGGGTATGGATGCGGTTAGTGGCGCGACAGGTGAAACCTACTGGACCAAAGAGAACGAAGCGCCCGGTTTTGGGGGGCATCCGGAGAATGTCTGGGATAAGGTGATTTTGCGTGACAACTGGGTCATTGATCAGCGGGGGCCCGGTTTGGCGTACGACATTCACAGCGGAGAGCCGATCACGCGGAGCCATCCTGTTTCGGGCGAACCTGTTCCGTGGGAGTTCACCAAGACGGGCCATCACTGCAATTACGCAATTTCAAGTCCCCATTTGCTCACTTTTCGCGCCGGTACCGCAGGTTTCTTTGATATTGAGAGTGGCGGCACCGGGCGACTGGAAGGTTTTCGGTCGGGTTGTCGCAACAGTTTGATTCCAGCTGGAGGAGTTCTCAACGCTCCCAACTATGCGCATGGTTGCAGTTGTAGTTACAACTTGTTTACTTCGTTGGCACTGGTCCACGTGCCCGAAAACGATTTCTGGTCGTACAACGCATTCGAAGCGCCGGCCGGAACGGTCAAGCGTTTAGGTATCAATCTTGGTGCTCCCGGGCACCGGCAGGATGATCAGGGCACACTGTGGCTCAATTATCCGGATACGCACGAACCGTTTAACGGTGAGCCATCAATCGCGGCGGACGTGCAAGTTGTCGGGGAATCGGCTCGCTGGTTTCAATTGCCGACGCAACAAATTGAGGGCGCGCGTTTGCCGTGGGTTGCCGCCTCGGGTGTCGAAGGCATGTCGTCGCTCGTTGTTAATCTTCCAGGTGACGCCAAAGAAAAAGTGTTTGAAGTGACGCTGATCTTTGTCGAGCCTGATCCTCGCCAGGCAGGTCAGCGGAGCTTCGATATTGCCTTGCAGGGAAAAGAGGTCAAGCAGTCCATCGATATTGCAGAGGCGGCAGGCGGCGCACAAAAAACGTTGGTTCTGCCTGTCGGTAAAGTGAAACTTACAGATCAGTTGGTGATTGGGTTCACTCCGCAAAAGGGACAACCCTTGATTTGTGGAGTTCAGCTGGTCGCTGATGAATGAGCTTTACCAGCAGCGACTTCTGACGGAGATTCCGCTCAGCGCGATCCACAGGCCCACAAGCAGGCTGGCCGGTTCAGGAACAGCAGCCGTATTTCCGGTGCCAGTGGCGCCAAAATTGTTTTTCCACACCAGGTAATCGAACTGGCCGACGGGGCCTGTCGCGCTGGGGTCGCGATTCGGTAGTGTCGTCGTTCCGAGTTGATTGCGCCACACGGTGTAGTCGGCTGCATCGATAATGCCGTCACCGTTGTAATCGCCGGGCAGGACAGGTGGGCCAGTTACCGTCGACTCCAGCAGCAACTCTCCGGAGCTAAAGACCAGTTTGAAGTTTTCTCCGTCGGGTCCCCCCAGGACGATACCGCGATTAGCAATGCTTACTGCTTGTACAACAGAGAACTGCTCGCCGAAGTCGGGATAGTAATCGTCGGTGAGTGTGATCGCCAGGGTTCCGTCGAGATACGCATTCTCGCCGACCTGCAGCGCGTCAAATTGAGTGGCAGAGGTACCGCCGATCTCGATCTCCAGCGCACTGCCGGATCCCATCGTGAAATCGCCGGTAACGGACAATTGTCCGATCCCATGACCAGGTGCAACCGTTGCGGCACTGGTGAGAAGGTCTCCATTGATCACCCCATCGCCCCCTAAGAAGCCGTCGTTGTGTTGGAAGGTGCCGCTTTGGGTGGTGGTGTCAGAGTCGAGATACAAACGTCCCGCACCTGACTTGGTGACGGTTTGGTTCTCAAAGTCAAAGGTACCTTCAAGTGTCAGTTCGGCTCCAGTGGCGATGTCGATGGTGGTTGTTGCTGCGGCGGCGACCGGCGCGGTCCAGGTGTGGTTCCCACCGGTGACCGTCAGCTGGGTGGACCCGGTATCGGCAGCGAGTGTCAATTTTTGGCTGCCTCCAAGACGGTAGGAACTCGACCCATCGAGGGTCAGTTCCCGCACGGTGACTGGGGATTCCATTGTCACGGTGGTGACCGACGACCCGGCACCGGTCAGCACAACCGTGTTGTCATCACCGTTGGGAACACCTGCAGGGGACCAACTGGCCGAGTTGTGCCAGCTTCCGCTGGACCCGGCCCATTGGAAATCCGTTGGCAGTGGCATGGCCGTCGACTCGAGCAGCAACTCTCCTGAGCTGTAGACCAGTTTAAATTTTTCTCCGTCGGGTCCCCCCAGGACGATACCACGATTGGCAATGCTTACCGCCTGTACAACAGAAAACCGCTCGCCGAAGTCGGGATAGTAATCGTCGGTGAGTGTGACTTCTAGGGTGCCGTCGAGGTAGACGTTGTGGCCTACCTGCATCGCGTCAAATTGACTGGTAGAGGTACCGCCGATTTCGATTTCCAGCGCACTGCCGGATCCCATCGTGAAATCGCCGGTAACGGACAATTGCCCGATGCCGTGACCAGGTGCAACCGTTGCGCTACTTGTGACCAGGTCTCCGTTGACCACGCCATCGCCACCCAGGTAGCCGCCGGTATGTTGGAAGGTACCGCTTTGGGTGGTGGTGTTGGAGTCGAGATACAAATGTCCCGCACCTGACTTGGTGACGGTTTGGTTCTCAAAGTCAAAGGTACCTTCGAGTGTCAGTTCGGCTCCAGTGGCGATGTCGATGGTGGTGGATCTGTCGGTAGCGACCGGGGCCGTCCAGTTGTGGCTTCCTCCGGTGACCGTGAGCGCGGCAAACCCGGTATCAGCATCAAAGGTGAGCGTTCTGTTGCCTCCAAGCCGGTAGGAACTCGACCCGTCGAGGTTGATCTCCCGCACAGTTGCCGGGGAGTTCATTGTTACCGTGGTGACCGACGACCCGGCACCGGTCAGCACAACCGTGTTGTCATCACCGTTGGGAACACCTGCAGGCGTCCAACTGGCTGAGTTGTGCCAGTTGCCGCTGGACCCAGCCCACTGGAAATCAGTCGGCAGTGGCATGGCCGTCGACTCGAGCAGCAATTCTCCGGAGCTGTAGACCAGTTTGAACTTGTCTCCGTCAGGTCCCCCCAGGACGACACCGCTATTGGCGATGCTTGTCGCTTGCAAGATAGAAAACCGCTCGCCGAGGTCGGGATAGTAATCGTCGGTGAGCGCGACCGCCAGGGTTCCGTTGAGGTACGCATTCTCGCCGACCTGCAGCGTGTCGAATTGGCTGGCAGAGGTGCCACCGATCTCGATTTCTAGCGCACTGCCCGATCCCATCGTGAAATCACCGGTAACGGACAATTGCCCGATGCCATGACCGGGAGTGACTGTTGCGGCAGCCAGGGTCAGGTCGCCATTGAGGGCGCCATTGCCTCCTAAAAAACCGTTGTTGTGTTGGAAGGTACCGAACGTGGTTGTGGTTTCGGAGTCAAGATACAGATGTCCCGAACCTGATTTAGTGACGGTCTGGTTCAAAAAGTCGAAGGTGCCTTCGAGTGTCAGTTCGGCGCCGGTGGCGATGTCGATGGTGGTAGATGTTGTAATGGCGACTGGGGCTGTCCAGTTGTGGTTTCCACCGGTGACCGTCAGGCTGGCAGCGCCGGTATTGGCAGCGAGTGTCAATTTATGGGTGCCTCCAAGCCGGTAGGAACTCGACCCATCGAGGGTGATCTCCCGGACGGTTGCTGGGAAGTTCATCACCACAGTGGTGGCCGACGGCCCGACGCCGGTGAACACGACCGTGTGGTCATCACCGTTGGGAATACCTGAGGGGGACCAACTGGCTGAGTTATGCCAGTTGCCGCTGGATAAGGTGTTCCACTGAAAATCAGTTGCCGGTGGACCGACCGAGACAACCTCTGCATCGGTCGCGTATTGCAGGATCCAATCGTTGATAGGTGCCGAACGGATGTAAACGCCACCCGTGTCGTATTTTCCAATAACATCACCGCCACCTCCGCCCGACCAGGCCTGGCTCATGACACCCGCTATGGCATAGGTGCCCTCGACATTCAGCAAGACAGCCCCTCCGCTGTCGCCCTGGGCACCTCCTCCTTCGAGCGGCTGGGCACCTGCCGAGGGCTTGCGGAACCAGGTTAACAGTTTATTGTTTCCCCAACCCCAGGCATCGCCATTGGCGTAGACATAGGTTTCGGCGGCGCGGCGGGTACCCCCGGTGCCCCCTTGTTGTCCGCTGTTTCCAGTTCCCGTATTTCCCGCCCCAAGCACAATGGCTTCTTGTCCGTTTTCGATGCCAAAATCAAGGTCATAAAGGGGAACCGGGTGGATCCCGGTGAGGGGGCTTGAAAGTTTTCCGACACCAATATCTCCCCAACTGGAATGGTGATGTTGTTCGACAATGCTCCTGGTCCCGGCCGCTGTT
This sequence comes from Lacipirellulaceae bacterium, assembly GCA_965243695.1. Taxonomy (GTDB): domain Bacteria; phylum Planctomycetota; class Planctomycetia; order Pirellulales; family Lacipirellulaceae; genus JAKVCB01. The sequence continues at coordinate 84,828 of CBDEWC010000039.1, forward strand.
GAAAAGGAGATGTTTCCACTGAGCACATGGCCGGCGGTGAGAATCCAATTGGGGGAGATGAGAGTGCCGCTGCCGATCCACCCGCTGCCAGAGATGAGGCCACCCTGGGGATGGGTCGAGTTGGCCAGGTGGGTGTAGGACGAATCGGGCGTATCGTGGCGAATCGTGATCGCCGATCCCGGCTGGACCGCAAGGATAAATACGATAAAAAACCCTGTGATGATCTGTCGCACCATCAGCAATCCGCGGTTCTACTCTGTTTCTATGGTCTACTCTGTTTCTACTTCTACGGTCTACTCTGTTTCTACGGGAAGTTTCTACGGAAAAAGTTTTCCGCCGAAAAATAGTTCCAAATCCATTCTACTTCAAAAAGGTTTCTCCCTGGGGAAAAAAATGGCAACCTTGCAGTCGATCAGACTGGTGGTACCACCCGTTTGGAACGCTGCCATGCGACCCTGGCCGCTGCGGAGACCCGTCGCTAGAATTCCAAGGAGGGTAACCATAACTGGGCCGATCATCGCGGGTTGAATCAGGCCAAATCTCTCGACAAAAGTGAGTACGTTGTGACTGAGTTGCGTGTTGGAATTGTTGGCTTTGATATCACTCCTGAAATTCATCCCGAATATGGTGCCTGGGGTACGACACCCCAAATGACCAAGGTCGACAAGCCGTTGTTGGCACGGTGTATCGTTTTGGACGACGGCGCTCAACGCATCGTCTGGTTCGGGTCGGATTTGTGTGGCAACCCAGTCCATGAAACAGATCGGTTCCGGGACGAAGTTGCCGAAGCGCTGGATATGCCACGGCAACAGGTGATATGGTCGACCAGCCAGACCCATTCAAGCCCGACCATTCCCGGTTCAGGGATGCCTGGCGGTTCGAGCATTACCACTCGCGGAACGTATAGCACGGAATACTGTGATTCGCAGTTTCGCAACCTCATGGTTTCCTACCAGGAAGCAGCGAGGGAGGCCATCAAGCGTTTGCAGCCGGCAAATGTTTTTGTAGGCAAGGGGCACTGCGATTCGATGAGTTACAACACGCGCTTCCCGATGCCTGGTGGCGGTGTAAAATTCAGCCGCAATTATGCGGAGGGTTTGCAAGGGGGCAAGTATTTCGATCCGACCATTGGCCTGATGCGATTTGAAGACAAGCAGGGCCATCCACTGGGTGCAATTTTCAATTTCTGCTGCCACCCTGCCACGATGATCAATGATGTGATGGTTTCACCCGATTGGGTGGGGACGGCGCGCGAACATATCGAGGAGGTCATTGCCGGTGCTCCAGCGATGTATGTGCAGGGTTTTTGTGGCGATGTGAATTGTTACCACATCTTTGGGACACCGGACCAGGCGCGGCATAGCGGTGACAAACTCGGCAAAGCGGCCGCTCAAGCGATGGCCCTTTCGATTCCGGCTCGCTCCCTGCCACTTTGTTCCAGTTGGAAGACGATCGATTTGGCTTGTCGACCCATGTATAGCCGTAGAGAGATCCAGCAGAATATTGACCGACGTGAGAGTTTCATCGAAGACCTTCGACACGATCCTGAGGCGACCTGGTTTTGCGGAGTAAATTATCCTGAAAATTTCCCTGTGGAAGATAAGATCAAGGGTGTGAGTCTCCAAATCGGCTATTTCAAAGAAGCGCTTCGCCTATTGGAAGCAGCTGAGCCAGTCCGGACGACGCTCCAGTTGCCGATAGGTGGCATTCGTATTGGAGACGTGGTAGCAGCCATTTCAGCGGGAGAAAATTTTACGCAAACCGGACGCCAACTCCGTGAACGATCTCCTTTTGTCCATACGCTTGTCTGCGGAGATACCAACGGCCTGTTCGGTTATATCGGTGACGATCGGGAAATAGATCGAGGCGGTTATGAAACCGATTCTTTTTGGACGATTATGTTTTTCGATGGATTCCGCCTGCCGCTGGCCAAGGGAACCGTTCCCAAAATCTTGGGTGCGTTTGACGAAATTTTTCAGGAGTTGGCCACCCCTTAACAAATTACCACCCCTTAACAAATTATAAGTATCGGGCAATTTCCAGGTTTCGTTTTAGCCCAGCGGATTGGTTTCACCACGGGCCACGCGGTGAATTGTCTCGACACGCGTTTTAAGCGCTTCTTCCAACAGAAAGGTTGGCTCAGCGATGCACAGAAACTTGGTATCTGTCACCAACGAGTTGCTTCCTGTTGCTGATCATTCATGGCGACGCGAAACGAGCGCCGAGATGAAGGCCAGCTGGGCCATGAGCGCCAAGGTTATCGGTTCGGGAATGGTAGCACTACGACCTGTTTCGGTGGCACCAAAATTGGTTTTCCACACCAGGTAGTCGAACTGGCCAACCGGGCCTGTAGCAGTGGGGTCTCGATTCGGGAGTGTTGTGGTCCCAAGCCGATCGCGCCACACAGTGTAGTCGGCCGCATCGACAAGACCATTGCCGTCGTAATCGCCAGGCAGGCCAGCTAGGGTTGACTCCAGCAGCAGTTGTCCTGGGGCAAAGACCAGTGTGAACTTGTCGGCATCGGGTCCATCGAGTGTTATGCCGTAATTGGCAATACTGCCGGCTTCCAGGATGGAGAATTGGTCGCCCAGGTTGGGAGAGTAATTGTCGGTGAGTGTGACTGCTAATTGTCCGCGGAGATACGCGTTTTGGAGAACCTCGAGCGTGTCAAATTCACCTGCAGAGGTGCCCCCGATCTCGATTTCCAGGACACTTTCTGATCCCATCGTAAAATCGCCTTTGACAGTCAGGGTTCCAACGCTGTGGCCGGGGCCGACGGTCGCTGCATCCACGGTGACATCACCGTTAACAATGCCCTCGCCGCCCAGTAAGCCGGCGTCGTGTTGGAAGGTACCTGTCTGAAGTGCCAGGCCAGAGTCGAGAACCAAACGGCCTGCACCTGATTTGGTCACGGTCTGGTTCTCAAAGTTGAACAAGCCTTCGAGTGTGAGCTCGGCCCCTGTGGCAACGTCGACCGTGGTGGATGTGGCGGCGGTAACCGGGGTGGACCAGCGGTGGTTTCCACCGGTGACCGTGAGCTGGGCAGAGTCAGTGTCGGTGGCCAGTGTGAGCATCTGGTCCCCTTCGAATTGGTAGGAACTTGTCCCATCAAGGGTGATTTCGCGCACGGTTGCTGGAGAGTCGATTTGTACGGTGGTGATCGGGGATCCGCCGCCTGCAAACGCCACCCGGTGCTTGTTGTCGTTGGGGATCCCCTCTGGTGACCAGTTGGCCGGGTTGTGCCAGAGGCTGCTGGACGCAACCCACTGGTAATCGGTGGGAGGAGGCGGGGCTATCGATTCGAGGAGCAATTGTCCTGCGCCAAAAACGAGTTTGAATTTTCCGGCATCGGGTCCTCCAAGGGTGATCCCCTGATTGGCCACGCTGGTGGATTGTACAACTGGGAATTGCTCACCGAGGTCGGCAAAAAAATTGTCGGTAAGTGTGACCGATAACGTTCCGTTGAGGTAGGCACTCTGGTCCACGTGCAACGTGTCAAATTGACCGGCGGAGGCGCCCCCGATCTCGATTTCCAGGGTACTATTGGATCCCATCGTAAAATCACCGGCAACGGTTAATTGTCCGAGGTCGTGACCAGGTGCAACGGCTGCGCTGCCAACCGTCAGGTTGCCGTTCACAACGCCGTTGCCTCCGAGCAGGCCATCATCGTGTTGCAGTGTGCCGGCTTGGGCTGTGAAACCCGAGTCCAGATACAACCTGCCTGGACCAGACTTGATAACCTGCTGGTTTTCAAAATCAAGCCGTCCTGCAAGGGTCAGTTCGGCGCCTGCATGCACCTCGACCGAGGTTTGTGTCTCGGCCGTGACCGGAGTGGTCCAGCTGTGGCTACCACCGGTGACCATTAACCGGGCAGTTCCCGTTATGGCGTCAAGATTTAAGGGTTGGTCCCCTTCAAGCTGGTAGGAACTTGACCCATCGAGCGTGATTTCTTGCACGGTTACGGGTGAATCAACAGTGACGGTGGTGACAGAGGCCACCGCACCACTGAACGCCACGCTGTTGTTGCTTCCATTGGGAACACCTGCGGGGGACCAACTGGACGAATTGTGCCAGCTTCCCCCAGAGGTGTTCCATGCGTAGTCGGTTGCAGGGGAAAAATGGATCAGGTGCAACTGGTCGAGGTGCACATCTTCGACCTGGCTGGTGGTTCCCCCTGGCCAAAGAATATCGAGATCGACCGGGCCAGCAATATTCCCCAGTCCAAAATGCAAGGTAGGTTCGTTCTGGTTTCCTTCTCCCGTGCCAAATTCAACCTGGCGCATGAAGGTCTGGCCACCAGAGGTGATGCGGACTTGGGTTCCTACCGCGTCGCGATTGACGGTATCTCCATCGCCGACCATTTTCAGCTTCAACCAATGATGGCTGTTAAGGGTGTCGTTGCGAAAAAGTGTGCCTCCCGTTGCCAGGTCAAGATCACCATCGTTATCGTAGTCTGCAAATGCAGCCTGGTAGGTAACGTGGATGCCGCTCAATCCTTCTGCAGCAGTGACATCGGTGAAATTCCAATTGCCGTTGTTACGATAAAGCCGGGGAGTATCTCCCGGGTACACGGCCGTAAAAAAGAGATCAAGATCCCCGTCGTTGTCGTAATCACCCAAGGCCGGCGATGCGTACGACTCTTGCCAGCCAACTCCGCCCTGGCCCATGTCTTCGAACGTGTAGCCTTGCGCTGGTCCGCGGTTGCGGAGAAAGCGGGATTCTGGTTGTCGCTGTGGTCCTGAGTAGCCTGCGTCGTGTGCGAAGTTTCCGACGAACAAATCAATTTCTCCGTCATTGTTGATATCTCCCCAGGCCGACCCGATCGTATGTCCCCAGTGGCCGTTGGCCACGCCACCCTGCACGCCGTAGCTGCCAGCCTGCTCCGAAAAACTTCCGCTGCCGTCGTTGACTTGCAGTTGGTTTGGCAGCAACCGGTAATTGGAGACGTACACATCGATGTCGCCGTCACGGTCGAAGTCGGCGGATGTGATACCGCGGCCTGGTCGGGGTGTTGGCTGGGTCCACGTGTTGCTAAATCCCGTTCCCAGGTTGTTGTGCAAAATAATGTCGCTGTAGTTAGCATGGCCCCAAATTTCATAACCACCGGTGTACAGGTCAAGATAACCGTCATTATCGTGGTCAGCCCAACTGGCTCCGCGGCTCATCTGTGTAGGCAGCGAGGGGAAATCGGCGACCGAAAAACTGTTGCCCGAATTGTTGCGATACAGTTCCTGGGCGCTGAACGCATAGAAGTCGAGCCATCCGTCGTTGTCGTAGTCTCCCCACAGTCCATCCACATTGGCACTACCGTTTAACTTGGAGCCCGGCTCAAGAGTCGCTGCCGAAAAATTACTGCCACTGTTGTTGCGCAGGAGTGTCCCGTAGAAACTGAGGTCCACAAACCCATCGTTGTCGTAGTCTCCCCAGGCCAACTGGTTGGTTGAAGCGAGGTCTGGCACGACGGTCGCGGTCACGTCGGTAAAGTCTCCCAGAGCAAGTCTTGAAGAGAGCGAAGCGAACAGGCACACCCATCGGAGAAGGTGACCCCCAGAGAGGATTTGATCGTTGGTGACCAGGGGTTCTTGCATAAAGATCAAAGCCCTATGGCGCGAGCATGCACAGACGATTCCCCTGGTCCCGATGTTTGGGGCCGAGTAACCCGAATTCATGCTTCAATCGCGAGAATTCCATTGTAACATGCTTCGTCAATGGCAACCCGGAAACGCCCCGTTTATTCGCGGTTGCCGGAAAGTAGCGCAAAGCCGTTAGAGGGAGGGTTTTCTCTTGCCGCGTTTTTGTGAAGTGGCCCCATGGGAGACGTTTTTCCAGTCAACGAATCGGGCCAGCGGGAGCAACAAGGCCTGTGCCAGTTTGCACCAGCATGATGAATCCGTACCCGATGTAGAACCGGCCAGACCGTCTCAGGCATGGCCTCCTGCGCCTTGTCCTGTGGACCGCAGGACTTGGCTTGGCGGTTGCCAGACAAACGATCTTTCAGGGCGCAAAAACTACCTTCAGACATTCTCCCGCCAGGGCTGTGTCGATGGCCTCCTGCGCCTTGTCCAAAGGGAACCGGTGGGTGACAAAGCGGTCCAGTGGCAACTGGTCTTGATAGCGCAACATCATTTCCATGCTGGGCTGGTAGGCCGTGAATGGATGGTTACTCAGGCCAATCAGGCGCAGGCTTTTGCTAACAATCAGGTGGGGGTTAAAGCTGATTTCCCCCATGTCAACAAAAACCCCTTCCAGCAAATACATTCCGCCACGTCGTATCCAGGGGAGCGCTTGCGGCACGGCTTCGGGTTCACCAACACACTCGATCGCGACGTCAGCGCCTCGTCCGTCGGTCCACTGCTGGACAAGCTCCAGCAGTTGGGCATCGGAGTGTTCCTCGACATTGGCGACATGATCGGCACCAAACGACCTGGCCGCTTCGAGTCGGCAGGGGATTTTGTCAAGCACGATGACCGTGCCGGCCCCCATCATGCGGGCCATAATCAGGTGCGCAATTCCCAGCGGGCCAGCCCCTTGAATTAAGACACTCCCGCCGGTCAAAAATCCTTCTGCCGCAAGGCTGGAAAAGTCTTTGAGTTTATCGAGGGCAAAAGCACAGGCCATCAGCTCAGTGTAGACTGCCAGTTCCGGTTCCAAGCCGTCCGGAACTTTGTAGACAAACGCTTCCGGGATGATCACCATCTTTTCTGCCCAACCTCCCATCAACGGATGTTGGTCGGCACGAAACGAGTTGCCGTAACCTCGCCAGTTTTCACACCAGGAGTAACCAAAGATGTGTCGACAGTTGTAGCATTGGCCACACACCACGTCGGGGCACATTGTAATACGGTCACCTTCGCGAATGGGTTGGCCGTAGAAGTCGGTCTTTCCGGGAGAAACTTCGATCGCAATGCCAACATTCTCATGTCCCGGGATAAGCGGGAAGGGCGAAGTTTGCTGGTTGACGGTTCCGCCGTACTGCGTGGTTTCGCCCCGGTAGGTGTGTTTGTCGGTGCCGCAGATTCCGCTCATTTCGGTCTTCATGATCAGGCCACCCGCAGGGCACGGGGGAACCTCATATTCCCGCACTTCGATTTTTCCGGGTTCAACAATAGTGGCCGCTTTGGCGGTAGGGCGCATCGAAGGATCCTGGCGGTGAATTCACACCGGTAGTCATCAAACGGGAAAAAGGACCCCAGTGAGTATAAGGTCTTCTTTCCGCAATTGAAGTTGTCTTTTGGAATGGTTTCTGTCGACGCGCACTACTTGATACGAGGCTGACAAAGTGCGGGGTATCTGCAAGAATTAGTCCCGTTCCCCAGGCAGGAGATTTTCCCATGCGATGGGCCCACCGAGTCGAACGAACGCAGTCGGCGCGGACGGGTTGCCTGCAGGGGAAATCTTCCACAACAAACCTTTGATTTGAATCTTCCAGACAGACGGATCTACCATGGAACTGTGGCACATCTTGTTGTTAACACTGGTCGGCATTGCCGCTGGTTTTTTGAATGTCGTCGCCGGTGGCGGTTCGCTGCTGACGCTGCCGGTTATGGTTTTCCTTGGGATGACCGGTCCGGAGGCAAACGGTACAAATCGGATTGCGATTCTGGCGCAGAATATTGCCGCCGTGGGGGGCTTTCGCCGGCAAGGTTTTTCCAATTTCAAATTGAGTGTGACGCTGGCTCTATGCGCATTACCGGGGGCCCTTGCAGGTGCCTACCTGGGAACCCGATTAGGCGGTGTGTGGTTCAACCGGGTACTGGCTGGCATCATGATCGGTGTGATGCTGCTGATGCTGTTTAAGAAGAAGCGGTCCCAGGACTCTGAGGATCTAACCGAGCTGGCTCCTCCTGGCTCGAGCCGTTTCATTGCCGCCCACCTGTTGATGGTCCTGGTTGGTTTTTACGGAGGTTTTATTCAGGCAGGCCTGGGATTCTTTTTGATGTTCGTGTTGCATCGCGTGCTGGGCGAAAATCTTGTTCGGGTCAACATGCACAAGGTGTTTATCATTGGCAGCTATACGTTCTTTGCCTTGGGTATTTTTGCCTGGCAAGGCAAGGTCGAGTGGCTACCTGGCCTGGGGTTGGCAGCAGGTAATGCGGCAGGCGGTTGGTGTGGTTCTTATTTCTCGGTGAAGCGAGGAGAAAGGGCGATTAAATTTATTTTTTACACCGCCCTGTTAGCCATGGCTGCCAAATTGCTGTTCAGTTGAACCTTAAGATCAGGCCCGAAGTGCTGAACGGCACGCTGCGACGATACTGGCCGAATCAATCTTGTACTCCTGGTAAAGATCGACCGTACTTCCCGATTGCCCAAAGCCAACAACTCCCAGGGGCCACAACCGTGATCCCAGGGCGCTACCGATCCAGGCGAGCGAATGTGGGTGGGCGTCGACTACGGTCACAATCGGGGCGACCCGCTCTCGGGGCAGTATGAGCTGATTGAGCAGCGTCTCTTCTGCGGTGTTGGTTTCAAGAGAACGATGTTGGGCTCGCTGGAAATCGTGATAGAGCGGTCCAGGGCCTGTCACATTGATGAGATTTGCAAAAATTCCCTCTGCTTCGAGTTGCTGCTGGGCTGCCAGGGCCTCGGGGACCATGGCACCACAGGCAAAGATATGGACGACGTTTTGGCTGGGATCGTAACCAGCCTGCGACCGTGCGCTCCGCAGAACGTAGGCCCCTGCCAGCACCTGGCGACGGAGTTGTTCCTTTTCCGTTTCGCTGGTGGGAGTGGGGCCGAGCTCTTGGTCGACCGGCTTGGTCGTTAAGCGCAGGTAGGTGGAGCTTGTGCGGTTCTGGATACGTGTCAGGGCGTCGAGCATAATCCACTCGAGCTCCTGGGCAAAACAGGGTTCGTACGCTTCCAACTCGGGTAGTTCAACTCCGATCGAACTGGTCATCAAGGACTGGTGGGCGCCACCTTCCCCGGCAAGCGTGATCCCCGACGGGGTACCCACGGTAATAAATTTGGCGCCCGAGTAGATGCCATAAAAAAAAGCGTCGAGTCCGCGGCGGACAAAGGGATCGTAGAGGGTGCCAATCGGAAACAGCGTTTCGCCAAACAACTCGTGGGAAAGACCAAACTGGCCAAGTGTCATAAACAGGTTGTTCTCGGAGATCCCCAGTTCCAAATGCCGGCCCTGGGGTGAAAGACTCCAGCGAAGGATTCCCTCTTCATTATCTTCGGGCAGTGGTTCTGCAGTCTCCAGCCCCCACACGCCTTGTTTGGTAATCCAGCCACCAAGATTGGTCGAACTGGCGACATCGGGGCTCATGGTCACCACGCGACGGGCGGTTTCTGCGCACTCGCGGGCGAGTGCGTTGAGAATGGCTCCAAACGTCTGTTGGGTGCTGCGGCTACCCCGGTATTGAATGGAGAGTTCAGTTGGAATTTTTCCCAGTGGTTGGGTTGTTTGGCGACCTTCGGTGTGAACCTGGTCGTTTTCCGGACCATCGATCCGGGCGGCAACCTGGTTGCAGAGCAAACCCTCAGCGCTTTGCGGGTCAAACCGTTCCCATTGCTCGGCATCCGGAATTTGTAAATCGTTGCGAAGGATTTCCATTTGTTCGTCGGACAACAAGACCGAATGATTTTGAGGGTGCCCAACCGAAGGTAATCTCCAGCCCTTGAGTGTGTATGCAAAAATAATGGCAGGCCCCGGATTTTGGGTAGCGGTTGCGAGGGCATTTTCCATCGTCTCGATATCATGGCCACCCAGGTTCCAGAACAGGTCGTGAAGTTCGGCATCGGTCCACCGGTCGAGCAAGCGGCGAAGTTCCTTAGGATACCGACTTTTTTGCGGTAGCCACTCCCGGAGTTCCGCAGGTGACAATCGCAGAAGGCGTTGGTAGGCATCGTTGGATAGTTCGTCGATGCAAATTCGGAGCAACTCGCCGTTGGGCTCCCCAAACGCTGCTTGCAGCCGTCCACCATATTTCGCGTTGATCACTTTCCAACCGTTGGCCGCGAACATTTCCCGCCAACAGCGGACCCGAATTCCGGGAATCACCCGATCGAGGCTCTGGCGGTTCAGATCGACGACCCACAGAATGTCATCGACTCCTTCCATTGCCGGTTCGGCGATTGCTTCCCAGACCGATCCTTCATCCAACTCGGCATCCCCCAACACGCTGACAAAACGGCGCCGTGTGTCGTGGCTAACGAGGCCATGGGTGTGGAGATAACTGTTGGCAAGCGCGGCCAGGTTAGGAGCTACTGCCCCCAGTCCTACCGACCCGGTGGAGAAATCAACTCGATCAGGGTCCTTGGTACGACTCGGATACGCCTGCAGTCCATGAAAGTCACGCAGCCCTTTTAGTTGGGACTGGTCGAGTTTTCCCAGCAGGTATTGAATGGCATGGAAGACGGGCGACGCGTGTGGCTTGATCGAGATCAGGTCGCCATGGCGCAGGTAGTTGAAGTAAAGCGTTGTGAGGATCGTCACGACCGACGCACTGGAGGTTTGATGCCCGCCAACCTTGAGCTTATCTTTTTTAGGGCGATGATGATTTGCGTAGTGGACTTGTTGGATCGCCAGCCATAGTACCCGCTGCTCAATTTTTTCGAGCGTTGTAGTTCGATCCGATTGAGGAAGATTAAGTGTTGAAAGATCCATTAAATTCTACCGTGGTGACCCAGTGTGAGATGCAAAGTGGTTTCGGTGTGAATTATAGCGCGTGGTAAAAGATGGTTCTACCTAGGCCGTGTCCGTTGCCGCTCATCGGAACGCCTCGGGAGAACTGCAATCTCCAGGCACTTCTCTGGTTTTCGAGCTGGGGAGGATTGCGGGCGGTAGGTCATCGATTTGGCCATGTTTTACGCCAAGGATGTGAACCTGGCGCCAGAGTTATAAACATGCGCACGCTCTCTCCGTATCAGAAAAGCAAGACAGCGGGCCGTTGGAACATCTGGAGACAGACCCGATTCTTTGGCACAATGTGTCCGCTTGCAGTTTGTTCCCGGACCGAGGGCAAACAGAAAGAGTTCTGGAAAACCCCCATTGAATGGCCATGTCTCTCCCACGACCACTGGTGTTGTTAAGGCAGTTTCCGCTCACGCTCACACTTCTGGTGTTGATGCTTGCCTGTAACGTGGCGGCCAAAACCCTTACCGAGTTGCTCCGCCCCGCCTGGCAAAACTTGTTTGGTTTTGCCCCGGCAGATCTTTGGACCGGTGATTGGTATCCGTTGTTCAGCTCTCTTCTTTTGACCACGGGACGATTCAGTTTTTATACTTCGTTTGTGATGTTAGCCGTTTGCGTTGGTTTTACCGAACGGCGCTGTGGTACGCTGCGGACATTGCTCACCTTTTTGGGAGTGCACGTGGTCACGCTGCTGATGCTCTCCATACTGGTGGCATGGCCGTTGGTGCAGCTGGAATTTGAACGGGGCCAGTTGCTCTTCGATACCAACGACGTGGGACCTTCGGCCGGCTACTACGGTTGCCTGGGATTACTCGTGATGGCCAGTGGTTGGCGTTGGCGCAAAACAGTTTTCCTGGGGATTCTGCTCCTGCTCTTGGTGCGAGCCTCTTGGACCTGGATCGAGATTCCGGATCAGGCCGAGCGATTAACGGCAGATGTGGCGCACTTGATTGCCTTTCCGTTAGGCGCGTTGTCATTTTGGTTGTTTCCGGGGAAACGCAAGCTTGGCCAGCAGAATTAAGAATTTCTCTGTAGTGCCGGTTTTGCTTTTGCCAGCCCGCTTTGGGAGTTGAATCGTGGCACAAGGCAAAAATCCCCGCCACAAAAAAAACCTGCTACTCTCTAACCAGGTTTGTTGAAGGCGTCGAGCGGATGCAGCAGGAGTGTTTTCGGATCAAGGACCACGTGTTTCACCCGGAGCCGCTTCCAGGTGTAAGTAATATGGACCAGGCCATCGGCCGACTGAATGACGGCCGGATACGAATATTCACCCGGCGTATTTTCCAGGGTAAAGGCTGCTTGCCACGTTTTGCCATCCTTAGAAATGGCCACATTCAGCGGTGAACGTCCCTCTTGTGTGTGGTTGTAGACCAGCAGATGACGCCCGTCGGCCAGCGTGACGGCGTCGAGTCCTGAGTTCGGGTTGGGCAGCGCCGTTGGACTCAACTCGGTCCAGGTTTCCCCCCCATCTTTGGAACTGCTCGTGACGATCGTTCCGGCGCGGCTGCGACAAAGGATTTGGAGGGTATCTTCCGCTCCCTGGAGAATCGTGGGCTGGATGGCCGACAGCCGAAGGTTGTCAACAAGCGGTTCTGTTTTGTGCCAGGAAGGTCCGGTAGGGTCCATCACCGATTCCAGGTGGACCTGCCATCGGTTGTGTTCGGTACTCGAACCACAAAGAAGCTGGCCACTGGCGAGCTTGACTGGTTTGTTCTTAACGGGGCCCAAGATCCCTGCGGGCAGCTTTTTGCCAGGGGACCACGTTTTCCCCCCGTCGGTGGAGGTCGACAACATTCCCCACCACGTTTCGGGGCTGGGACCGACTTTGTAAAACAACAGGAGCGGTCCAGTCATCGGCTGAAAGAGCACTGGATTCCAGCAGGGGTGGCGGATTCCATTTTCCTGCACTCCGTTTTGAACTTCCCGGGGAGCCTCCCACTTGCCGGCGATCTTCCGCGAGACCCAAATGCCCACATCAGGATGTTTTTCATAAGTTCCACCAAACCATGCGGCTACCAGCCCTGGCGGGCATTCCACAATGGTTGAGGCGTGACACTCCGGATGCGGTGCCTTGGTAAAAACATATTCGGCGCTGACTAGCCCGGCTGGACTGGCGCCAACAAGTTGGTTTGGCAATCCAGCAACAAAAATACCCAGGCTAACCAGGGCGATTGGCGCGACGCGTGACCTTTGTTGGTTGTGATACTCCATCGGCGTAGTATACACCCTCTTTGCAATTCGGTTTTGCGGGCAGGATGGGGCAGCGACACCACAAATTGCTTTGGACCTGGTGGTCACGGGGGAGTCTCCTGTTAGTCTCCTGTTAGTCTCCTGGGGGCGGCGTCGTCCGCCGGTTCGGAAGGGGGAACCTTCATCAACGGGAGCGCAAAAGTTGCCAGCCGCTCCCGGGTGAAAAATTCCCAAAAATTATCGGCATCAGCGGTTGACGTGTGAAAAGGGTCCATTAGAATGCACCCTTTAAATGAGATTGATTCTCAATTATAGCCAGCGTAGAGGGCTTCTTACCCTCAGGGCCAGCCAGTTCTTCCGATGAGTTCTACATCCCGCAGGACCAAGAAGATGGACGAATTTCTGGCTGATGACGCAAGTCGAACCAACGGGCGAAAAAAGTCTTGTTTTCAGCGATTTTAAAACAAAAGGCATTCGCTCAGAAGCTCTTCTGCAGGGTGAACGAGAGGTTGTGATTTTACACAATGAGGAGATGTATCGACTGATGGTCACGAAAAATGACAAGCTGATTTTGCAGAAGTGAATAGGCCTTCTCCTGATAAGTCCTAAGACGAGAATTAATATCAATAGCCACCAGATGGATATAAGAAAAAATATAAGACATATAGTAATTAAACCTGCTTCATTGTTCCTTGGGCGGTTTTAGAAATGAAGATGGTACCACCACCAAAATCTGTTTATCAGCGTGCAGAAGAGCTCTTTAAGCTGGGTCTCTCGCAACCGGCTTATGACGTGATCGAAGTCGAACTGCGACAAAATCCGGACCAGGGTCGGCTACTTGTCTTGCAGGCAGTCATTCTTCACTCCCGGCGCAAGTGGGCCCCTGCCATGGCGGCAGCCGAACGAGCATCGGTGCTTATAGGTCTGCCGGTAGAAGGCCAGATGGTTTTAGCCGACTGTTACTCACTATTGGGGAAAAAGGATTTGGCCCACGCTGGTTATCTGCACTTACTGGAGCGTTGTTTGTTGTCGCGCCGTCTCTACGCTGCTCTATACAAGGGGTTTCGGCGGTTGGGTGACCCGCAAATGGCGCTCGTGACATGCCGCAAGGCGTTGAAGCAATTTCCCGACGATGATCAGGCACACTATGGGATGGCACACGCAATGGGTGCGATCGGATACCCGGCCGAATCGATTACAAGAGTGCTGGAAAAATGTTTGCAGTTAGCACCCGACAACGACTTTTACCGGATGTCATTAGCGGTGCAGTTAACAAAATGGATCTTCCGGTCGCTGCGTATGAGTTGCTAACGGCTGTTGATCCTTCTGTTTTAAACAGGCCCAGGTGTTCCTACATGATCAATGCTTTGCTGGAAATATGCGCTGTTGCAGGAGACAGCGAGCGATGTGCTGTGCTTGAGTCCCTGTTTGCAAAGGCAAGAAACACTAGGTTCGGTCGGGTTGGGGTAAAAAGAGAGCCAGGCAACGGATTATGAAGGAGGCCGTTAGTGTGGTTCACTAAAAATGACGGGCAGAAAATCCCCATTTGTAAAAAGTGAACGTGGTGTAATCGATTGAGAGAATACGAGAAATTATCGAAAGGGGGCCCTAATTCAATAAGTTAGCAATCGTGATAGGAGTGAATTTGTGTTTGTAAGGAAACACAGGCCAACCAACTATCAGCTAGATTTCAAGAAATTTTAAATGCAAGCCAGTTCTAGTTTTCTGAAATACAGGACCAGCCAGTAGAAAGATTTTAATTGAGGCGTGGTTGAAATAATGATTATCTGTTTTTTAGGAGCTAAGAATGACAAGTTATTTGAAGAACATGTTTTGTGGTCGAAGAGGAACGTCACAAGTTAACCAGGGGCGGCCTGGTTTTACATTGGTCGAACTCTTGGTCGTGATTTTAATTATTTCTGTGCTTATTGGACTTTTGCTACCAGCAGTCCAAAGGTCACGCGAAGCAGCGCGCCGCTCGTCATCCATGAACAACTTGCGACAGATCGGGTTAGCCGTTGCCAATTTTGAGGCTGCGAACCGATTTTTCCCATCGAGTTGGCAGGCGCATGCTCCCACCAGTAACGATGACATTGCTGGCTGGTCGTTCCACGCACAGCTGCTACCTTATTTGGAACAATCGGCGGTTCATAATCAAATCGACTTTGACCTGCCCTACACCTATTATTCTTCTGATGCCGGTAAGGTGACTTCGGCGGATGGATCGGTAGTGGCACTTAGTTCCATTCGGGTGCCTATTTTCGTTAACCCGGCGAATCCGAAGGATGAAGTACGTCTTTCTGGTGGTCAGCCGTATCATTATCCGCTTGACTATGCTGTAAACCTGGGAACTGGATTTGTTTGGGACCCAACCAGTCGTCAGGGTGGTAACGGAGCAGCCTATCCCAATAGTCGTCTGGCCGACGGAGCCTTCAAGGATGGTTTGAGCAATACGTTGGGAATGTCTGAGGTGAAAGCCTGGAATCCCTACTATCGCAATGCTGACCTGGCCAGTGGTCATGCAACGTTAGCAACGATAACGGCTGGCACACCATTGCCGGCCGACGTTGCAACTTGGGGCGGACAATTTAAATCCAATAGTGGTCACACCGAATGGGTTGACGGTCGTGCTCACCAAATTGGTTTCACCACCGTGTTTCGACCGAACACGGCTGTTCCGGCACTGATTGATGGCACGCTCTACGACGTAGATTGGACCAACCATCAGGAAGGTAAGGCAATCAACGCTGGCAATGCCTCGCCGACATATGCCGCGGTGACAGCCCGTAGTTACTACGACGGTGGTGTCCATGTCACGATGATGGATGGATCGGCTCACTGGGTTTCTGACAGAGTGGATATTGGTGTATGGCGAGCCATGTCAACCCGTGCAGGACGGGAAATCATTGAAGGGGAAGATCAGCTGCGCTAAGCGAACTAGTCATGCTAGTTCTGCTGAGCTACCCAAAAATGCGCCACGAGCCCTTGTCCTACTGAAAAGATAGGGCAGGGGCTGTAGTGGTTGTCTTTCAAATGAACTTGGAATGTTCCCTTGGAAAGACATTTCATTTTTGAAAATGGATATCCACAGCCAAGGCCAAGTGTGTTTGTGATCCAGAGACGGAAGACACGTTATCTATGAAAGAAGCGTCCTTTTGATTTTTGCTGGTGATCATAACACTTCATCAGCAAACAGTGTCCATTCGAAAAGTATTTAAAGAACATGGTCAAACAGCCATCTGCTCAACTTTCGCTATCCAAAGCTGCCCAAATTGTATTTCGGTCCAGAAATCCTTCCGGATTGCAAATTGCAACTTTGGAGAAGGCGATTGAAAAGGGAGTTTTGCGAGCCAAGCGAAATGGTGTGTCTAGTGGGAACTGGGCTGTTTCTACCGAGTCGCTTTCAGATTTTCTCGCGACCCGGGCATGCGAGGCGGCTCAAAAGCAGGCAGCCCGACATCGACCGGGGACCGAACACAGAAAGTTTACAGCAAAAACAAAGGTGGCCGACAACGCTGTACCACCCACCGAAAACCGTTCGCGGGAAACGCGTTTTCTGGAACTAAACCAACCAGAATTGCGGGCCACAGTTTTCGACACATCGCGGGAGATGATCCTGGCTGTTTTAATGCGACGAAGTGTGGAGATGAGATCATCGCGGTTTAAGGTTGCTGTTGTAGCACTTCAGATTAGTCTTGTATTTACAGTAATCTTGGCCAGCCTGTGGGCTTTCGAGCCATTATGGGCAGCGCGTCCGGTGGAACAGAAGGCAGTTCTAGCATGGTTGGACAAAGAGTATCCCGAAGGTTACAGGCTGACCGAATGGGGGAATTTGAAGAATTCAGCAGACTCCGAGGCTATCCAGTTCCGCGTTAAGTTTACTTACAAGCGATCAACTTCCCGTGGCTGGGTAAGGACAGATCGCATTTTTACACTGGTCGAAAACCAGGTTGCAAGCGTTGATACGGACGACGAGTAACCGTTTTCTCGGTGCGGAAAAGTTGTTTGTAATTGTCTGGAACATCAATAGGGGGTTGCGAAAGACTCGTGTTCTGAGGTACCCCTTGCGGCTGTGCGTAGCCGGTTGGCACTACAGAAAATTTTTGTCTGTCTGCTGGATCCACTCGGCACACCGCTGGGCGAAGTGTTTTGCACCTTCCACATTTTCAATTCCCTGGGCCTGGTGGATCGTGAAGTAGCCGTCGTACTGGATCGCTTGCAAACCGGAAAAAACGCGGTTGAAATCGACGCCTCCTTCTTCCCACAGGTCCAAGTGGTGGAACCGTACCTCGCCACGACAGTACGTATTCAACCGATCGGGTCCACTGGGATCGAGCAGGTGATTTTGCACATAGGCGTTCATGAGAAACGGTTTTAAGGCCCGCAGCGTCGATTCGTCGTATGCCTGGCCACACACCAAGAGGTTGGCTGGTTCGTAAATAAGGCCGAAATTGGACCGATCGATTTCGTGAAGAACTTCCAGCATCGGCTGAACTTCTTCAAACAGCGACGACGTGTGGCACTGGTGCGCAAGCCGCACACCACGGTCAGCGGCCTGGTCGGCGGCGGCTTGGGCATGGGGAATATCGGCACGCTTCTTCAGGCAAACGCGCACCAGGTCGCAGTCGAGCAATTCGGCAACATCAAGACTGGGGCCAATATTCCGCAGGCTCTCCGGGCCATGCTCGTTGTTGAGCGGTACCTCGAAGTCGGCCGTTACCATCGAGACCCGCAGGCCAGCCTGCTCTACAGAGTCGCGCATTTGCTTCAGCGCGTCGCGGGACGTTTCTACGCCACCGGCACTTGCCCGTATGCAGACGGCGTCATATCCAGCCTCGGCAGCGATGCTGATAATTTTTTCAAACGGGACAAACAGTTCGGTTTTCGAAAGCGATTCGGCAATGCGTACCGAGAGGGAGAGTTTCATCAGCTTTGCCAACCTTTGCGCCGGGGTTTTATGGAGGTGAAGGTTCTGGTGACAGGCCGTTGTTGTCTTGCCGAGTGCGAAGAAAGGGTGTGGTGGTTGTCGGCCGATGGGGTTGCAACATGATTTCCGGGAATAACCCGGCCGGCTGGAATACAGGTCGGCTGAAACAAGGTGGTTATTTTAGTCCGCGGAAAGTTGGTTGTGGCACCTTTAAAAGTGCTTTCGGTCCACTCGAGCATAGACCAGCTGCGGTATGAAGGTGTATGGTGGGAGAAAATTCTTTCCAGCCTGGTTTTATACTATCTCTTAAACGGATCTCAACCGTGAAAAAACACCGCGTTCTTGTTATTGGCGTCGGATCGATTGGCGAACGACATTTGCGTTGTTTTGGAAGTACCGATCGCGCCGAGCTTGCATTCTCTGAAATCAACGACGAACTCCGCGGCACTATTGCCGATCGCTATGGTGTTCACAGAGCGTTTGACAATCTTGACGACGGGCTCGCGTGGAAACCTGAAATCGCCGTGGTCTGTGCCCCGGCCGACGTGCATGTGCCGATGACGACCCGTCTGGCCGAGGCGGGGATCCATGTTTTGTGCGAAAAACCACTCAGCGTGAGTCTCGACGGGGTTGAGCCAATGATAGACACCGTCGCCCGGGCCGGCGTTACCACTGCGGTGGCCTACGTCTGGCGCAGTTATCCAGAGTCCCAGGCAATCAAGGCGGCGATCGACTCCGGTCGGTTCGGAAAGCCGCTTGAACTGGTTGTGATGACGGGTGGCGATTTTGCGTTCAACCGACCCGCCTATCGCAACATTTATTTCAAGGATCACAAGACCGGAGGCGGCGCAATCCAGGATGCCATTACGCACTTGATTAATCTGGGTGAATGGTTCGCAGGACCGGTGGATCGCCTGACGACCGACGCGGCCCACCAGGCCCTGGAGGGTGTGGTGGTGGAAGATACCGTCCACGTGCTTACGCGACAGAGTGATTGTCTTGGTTGCTACAGCTTGAACCTGTACCAGGCACCTGCCGAAACAACGGTTAAAATTGTGTGCGAAAAGGCAACGCTCCAGGTTGAGTTTCACAACAGGCGTTGGATGTGGCAGGACAAGCCCGATGGTCAGTGGCACGTTGAGCAAAATGCACCAGGCGAGCGGGATGATTTGTACGTTTTCCAGGCCCATAATTTCCTGGACGCGGTCGAGGGTAAAGCCAAGGTGCTTTGTACCCTCGAGGAAGGGTTGCAAACGCTCAAGGTCAATCTGGCGGGGTTGGCCTCTGCAGAGGCGCACAACTGGCAGACGATCGAGCACAGCCCAAAATGAGCGCGCCGACAAAAGGAGTGCAGGGCCGTTTCCTTTGCCCGGTTGTCAGGAATTCCCCGGTTGCCAGCAATTCAATCCCTGCGACTGGTCGCCCAGGTATTTTCTAGATTGGGAGGAACCTGCGACCAGCCCATTGCGGCCGGTGACCTGAGGAAACGGGCGATGTCTCTGGAGGCGGCTACTTATCCAACCCCCAGTCCTCGACAGACCAGGTTCCAAATAATCCACACATTGCACGCGCCAATCGGAAGGGCGGCCAGTAGTAACATGACCCGGTTGGTTGGTAGCAGGCTGATCGACATTCCGGCGACGATGCTTACCAGCAGGGACCCCGGAATAATCCACTGAAAGCTGAGTTCCGGGCCTCCGGTCACTGCTGGCCAGAAGGCAATCAGAAAAGCGGCCGTGCAGCCGTACCAGCCACTAAACATGGCGCCATAGGCGTTGGCAAAACGGACAAAAAAGGCCAGAAAAAAGATTCCAAACAGTGGAGCCACACACAAACCGAGCGTCTTTTGCGATACCTCCAGGAGGTTCCCGGGAACTTTTTGTACCAGCATCGCCAGCAAAACGATGATCAAACCCATTCCCAAGGTCAAGTAACGCGACAGCCGTAGATCTTCAGCTGCGTTGCTGGCCTGCTTTCCAAGCCGGCGAATGAAGTCGACGATGATGACCGATGCGGTTGAGTTGAGTCCCGAGTCGAGGCTGGACATCACCGCCGCGAACATGGCAGCCACCACCAATCCCGCAATCCCCGATGGCATCTGGGTGGCAATAAACCGGGGAAACAGTTTGTCGCCCTCTTGAACCAGGTCTGTGATGTCACCAGAGGCTGCGGCTTGGCTGCTGTAAAATCCAAGTAGAGCCAGTCCGACCAGAACCAGCATGGTCGTCACCACCACGTCGGCGATAAGGTTGACCAGGAAAGATCGTCTTGCTGCCCGGACACTGCCGGTCGCCATGAATCGCTGGATCGCGGTTTGGTCCGAGCCTGCCGTGCAGATCCACCAGAGAGAGCCCCCCAGGATTGTACCCACCATCGTGACGCGAACCGTGGGGTCGAAGGAAAAAATAGGTTGTTTGTGCCAGTGCGCGTGCCACTCGGTGGGCCACCAGCCATATCCGTCCAACTCCTTGGTGACCAGATAGATGGTCAGCAGGGCACCACCGAACAGCAGGAAGAACTGGATCACGTCGCTGGTGACCACCGCCCGCAAACCACCCATGGCCGTGTACACAACAGCCACAACCCCACAAATCAGGATACTCACCGGCACGGCCCATTTTTGCTGCTCTTCGGTCAAACCAAGTACGCCCACAACGGCCACCGAGGCAACGTGAATCATCACGGCCATCCAGCTGAGCCGTAATACGAGAAACATGCTCGCGGCCAACAAACGTGGGCCCAATCCAAGCTGGTATTCCAGAAATTCGTAAGCGCTGGTGACCCGGTGGCGCATGATCCTCGGGAGCAATATGTAACCAACGATCCCAAACGTAATGGGGGCTGCCACCACTACCAGGCCAGTGATCGGGCCATTGGCAATCATTTCGCCCGGCGTGGCCATGTAGGAGATTGTGCTGAGCAGGGTGGCCAGCAGCGAAATTCCGATGGCCGTGGAATTGAGCGACCTGCCACCAACGAAGAAGTCCTCGGTCGAGTGTTGGCGGCGGGCGTAATACGCACCCAACAGCAGCATGCCCACCCCGTAGGCGGCAACGACGGTCCAATCGAGTAATGTGAGTCCTTTGAGTCCTTCTTCTACCATGAGCCGATCTTAGAAGTTGTTCAGCGGATTACAAGCCGAGATCATACCGTGTTGGCCGGCTCAGCACTACGAACCTTCTCCGCCGAATTTTCTCCGCCAGTTGGCGGTGCAGCGTTGCTCTAAACCGTCGATTTGCCCGAGGTAGACCCGAGGTAGATAAGTTCAATTCCGACCGATTTTCGGTTGAACTGGTCGGTGGGCGGTTGGCGCGAGTGTCAACGGCGCGAGTTGGAAATGCTCCTTGCTGTTTTTAAAAGGTCACTCGTAACGTAGCCAGCGGGATGATTCCGACAAATCGGAAAGCACACCACAGCCAACAGCTGCCGTGATAGCGGCTCCCAGCGTTGCTTCTTCCTTCTCCGCCCGTTTGCGAACCGACATTCCAAACTGCTGCTCAATGCATTCGACCAGCACCTTATTTTCACGAATGCCGTTGCCTGCTGCGGCAATTTCGGTGATTCCCGTCACACCACACGATTGCAAGGCCGAAAAACCATCGTTGAACACCGCGGCCATCCCCTCCAGCAAAGCGCGGGTTAGCATCGCAGGGGTAAAATTTTCCGGGCTCATCCCCGACCAGCTGGCACGTTGAGTCGGATCGTGGCGAGTCCCGGTAAACAATGGCAAACAGTTCAATCCTTCGCTTCCCTGCGTTGCTTGAGATGCCAGTTCTTTCATCCGCTGGTAAGCGGTATCGGTGACTTCAATGTCAAAGACATCCGTGGCAACCGCCCGGAAGAAATTCTCGAGAACCGAAAAACTGTGACCACCACAAGCACCCACATGCGCGAGTAAAAAACCGCCGTACGGGAACGGACGAACTTCCAGCGCCGGGTGCTCGCCGGTCGTTTCGCTGTAGGCAGAAACCTGTCCCCCGGTACCCACGTTAATCGAGAGTTGGGAGTGGCGATCTGACACACTACCCAGAAAACCAGCCTGGTTGTCCCCAATCGGGGTGAACACAGGAATGCCAGTGGGTAATCCTGTGACGGCAGCCATTTTGGGTGTCAGTCTTCCGACTTCTTCTCGAACGCTACCGACCCGGGGGAGCATATCGATAGAAAGACCGAGGGTGCCCAGGGCGTCTGCATCCCACTGGTTTTTGTGAATGTCCAGCAAGCCGGCGGTGCCGGCGACGGTGGGATCGCTGGTTAAGGGAGCGTCACACATTTGGCTGGCAACCAAATCCATGATGAAAGTGGCTGTGCTGCCTGCCGGTACCAGGTCGTGGTCTGTGAGCCACTTGAGCGTGACGTTCATAAACCCGGTCCGCAAATAGCAACCATGTCGCTGGTATTGGTCCGCACCCAGGCGCTTGGAAAGCACTTCGACGTAGCTTCCCCCGTCTGGATGTGGTTCGTTGCCACGTTGGTCTTGCCAGTTGATCAGTGGGGACACTGCGTGGAGATTCGAATCGACCAGCACCATGCCGTGCTGCTGGCCAGTCATACCGATCCCGATGACGTCGGAACTCCGCGGTCCCAAGGTGGCACCTACATTCTTGAGGCACAGAATGGTTTGCGCAACAATTCTGTCCGCGTTCCACTCGCTGCGGCCCTGGGGACGATCGGCATACCTGGCATCGTTGACGGTGGTCGTTGAATGGAGGATGCGGCCATCCTCCCCGTTCACTGCCAGCGCAGTAATTGTGGTGGTACCAATGTCGATCCCAATGAGCAAAGACATGATCGTTACCTTAGGTAGCTTGGAAGCCTCTGGGAGAGAAAAAAGGGTGACTTGTTGCAGCTACTCAAATCCTCAGCGCAGCGTCACTCTCCATCGGGTAGATTTTTCGTCCCAGGCGGGTGAACGGCAGCTTGCCAAAATCCTGGGTCAGCAAGCTTGCCGTGTCGACATTGAAAATGGATCCGGCGATAGGTCCGAAGCCACTGCGAAAATGACCGGTCGATTTCAGGCCCAGGTATCGCATTTGGCGACAGTCAAGCCCCACGGTTCGGGAAAAGGCCAGGTCGATCGGCTGGTTCGGTTCGGTAATCAGTACGACGTAGACTCCCCGTTGTCGAACGAGGGCAGAATCCCCTAACGAGGTTTTGAGGTTCTTGAACATCGGGCCGTCGTAGACGAACTGGCCGTCGGCAAGCGCCAACACCTGGGCGGTCATCGAAACCGGCGGGCCCACCAACTCGTGTGACTTACCACCGACTTTCAGCTCAACGGTGCTTCCGACACCAGCCGCTTTTGCCTGCTGTACCGATTCTGGATCCACGATGTAGAGTACCGCGGCATCCTGGAGGTCGCGCTCGACAAACAGCCGCAGGATTTCCGTGGAGTCGCTCGGTGCGCCGCCACCGGGATTGTCGGCCTGGTCAGCAAGGATGATGGGATACTTGCCAAGTTTTTCTCCTTGTTCGAGGCCCTCGACTGCAGAGAGGGTTGGGCAGAGCCAGTCTTCGCGGTGGTCCCAGACCCAGCGTCCCAGTTCATTGGCCATCTGTTTTGCGGCTGGCAGGTCGTTGTCGGTGACAACCAAAGTCGATGCCCCGGCGACGTCCACGTCGGCCCACTGGTAACCGACGCCCACGCTGGCGGTGAGCACACCGGGCTCTTGCTCGATTTTCCAGAGCTGCTCGATGGCGCCAGACATGGGCTGCTCGGCCGTGATCATCCTGGCTGCATTCCAGAAAATGGGAATAGAACACCAGCCGCAAGTCGGTTGGATTTCGCCCGCTATGGTGCGCACGATCATGTTGGCTGCTTCAAGGGCTCGCTCGGCCATGTCGGTATGGGGGTAGGTTTCCATGACAATCAGGGCGGTGGCGCTGTTCACCATGTCTGGTCCGATGTTGCAATGCATGTCGTGGACCGTGATGATCGGGCAGTCGGGACCGACGACACCGCGGACAGCCCTGGTGATGTCGCCATCGGCGTCCATGATCCCCTGCGCCGAATAGGAACCATGGAGGCTCAGCAAAACGCCATCCACGGGCAGTTGGTCTGTCAGCCTTTCGAGCAGCAGAGTTTTAAGATGATTGTGGGTCTCAAGTGTGGGCTGACCCCCGGAAGGCGCCTTGGCCCAGATCAGCGGAACCACGGTCTGGCCATGGTGGCGCACGCCGGAGAGAAATCCGTCGATCACGGTATTTGTGTCTCCGGCCCGGTTCAGCAGCGACGGGCCCTCGAAATAGTGGTGCTCTTGCAAAAACAACGAGAGGGGTGTTTCTACGGGAGTGAAGCTTGAACTTTCATGTTCAATGCCTCCAACGGCAATTTTCATGGTGAAGGTCTCCAGGAGGCTAAGGATCGACTTCGAAGGCCCGTAACGCGTCCATGTTCACCTCAATTCCGAGGCCCGGTTTTTCGGGAAGGGGGATGACACCATTGACGATCTGCAACTCGTCGTCGACAAGATCTTTGCGGAGTTGCGAATCGCAGAGGTTCGTGGGCATGAATTCAATGTAGGGGCAGTGGGGAGTGACGGCGGCCAGGTGTGCGGTGGCGGCGATGCTAATACCCGTTTTCCAGCAGTGGGGGACAATCTGGCGTCCGCGCTGGGCGGCCATTTCACAAACCCGTTTTGCTTCGGTGAGGCCACCCACGCGGCCAACGTCGGGCTGGGCGACATCGACCTGGCCGATGTCCATCAAGTCGGCAAATTCAAAGCGGGTGTTTTGCCACTCCCCGGCGGCAACAGGCATGGGTGCCTCTTGGTGCAGGCGGGCGTAGCCAGCCAGGTCATCAATGGCCAGGGGGGTCTCAATAAAGTAGATGTCAAAATTTTTCCAATCGTTGAGTGTACGCAAGGCGATGTCAACGTCCGACCAGGTGTATTGTACATCGACCATCATGACGAACTCGGGCCCGACCGCCGCCCGGCAGGCAGCGACAACCTCGGTCATTTTTTCATCCGGCTCGTTGAGCCCGCTATGGTTGTAAGGCCCGCTCAGGGTAACTTCCATTTTTCCGGCTTGAAAACCAAGTTCTTTGGCCCGCACGGCCCAGGCGACCAGGGAGTCGCGATACTCTTCGAACTTCTGTCCGCTCGGTTGCAAGGATGCGTAGGGAGTGATGTGAGGCTTGGCCTTATCGCCCAGCAACTGCCAGCATGGTTTTCCCGCGGCTTTACCTTTGATGTCCCAGAGTGCCATGTCGAGTGCACCCATGGCGCAAATGACTGCACCTCGGCGCCCGTTCATGGCACTTCCGACGTAGAGCTTTTCCCAGATTCGCTCCGGCTCGCGGGGATCTTCGCCAAGGAGCATTTCCTTAAGCCCGAGCCCCATTGTGTGCGTACTACGGGCTTCGATGCATGCTTTGGCAATCCAGGGATTGACGTCGGTTTCGCCGATTCCGGTGATTCCTTCATCGGTGTGGACGAAGACAACGATATCGTCCTGGGCCGAGGACGTGTGATCCTTTCGCAGGTCAGGTACGAGCAGGGTGTGACACTCGACGTCGGTGATTTTCATCCGTGATCCTCCATCTCTGGCGAAGGCATACCCAAAGAAAGTTGTGTCAAAAATACCGCGGTGTTGTCATGTCAGTCATTCACCCCTGGTCCCACACGGTAAGCCCCTTGAGCTTTTCCGGGTCTGGGCGCGGGAAGCAATAACTGATGAGGTAGCTTGCCACCACGGTACCTCCGAAACTCACCAGGGCGAGCCAGAATTTCGAGATCGTGACTCCCGACGACCGGGCCTCTTCGTCGATCAACCAGGGCATGACATACCAGGTGTCATCCACTTTCAAGAGGCCGAATTTTGTCCACAACACCAGCGCGTATCCAATCAACGCGCCGTAAAAGACACCCCACGATGTCACCCGGCGGGTGCCCGTTCCCAGCATGAAAATTCCCACAGCGCAGCCAAAGAATGGTGCCACGACGGACATCATCATCCCGGTGATGGTGTCTTTGCCGACAAAGGTCAGGGCGATTAAGATGATGACGATGCCCCACACGAGAACCAAGGTTCGAGCCAACATCAAACAGCGATGGTCCGAGGCGTTGGGATTGATGATCCGACGGTAGTAATCTTCCACGCACACGGTACTGACCGTGTGCACACCCGAATCGATGCTCGACATGGCCGCGGCAAAAATAGCGGCAATAATCAATCCTGCCAGCCCTCCCTTCAACTCGTTCAGGATGAAATGCGGAAAGGCCTGATCCGGTGTTTCGATCCCCACGGCCAGTTCAGGATTGAGCTGGTAGTGGCCAAACAAGGAGAACCCCAGGCCAAAAGTTAACAGCAAAACCGGAATCGCAAGCACCGGTTTCAGCCAGACTGCCTTTTGCGCTTTGCGCAGCGTACTTGTCGACAAGTAACGCTGCATACTCACTTGGTCGGTCAGGTTGGCAATACCAGTAATGACCCCGGCCAGGACGCACGTCCAGACCGTGATCCGGACGGTAGGATCAAGGCTGAAGTTCCACATGTTCAACTTGCCGGCCGCCACAACTTCATTGACCAGTGGGGCAGCGCCATCTTTCCACACGATGATGGCGATGGTCCACACCAGGCCGGTTGTAAACAGGAAGAATTGGATCACATCGGTCCAAATGATAGCCTTCATACCGCCAACCAGGGTGTAGGCCGTGGCGATGATGGTGGTTCCCAGGATCGAGACCACCGGATCCATTCCAATGAGTTTTTCCAGGGCAACCGAGATGGCCGTTACGATGGTGGCCATCCAGGCCAGGCGTGCTGCGATAAAAATTAGACTGGCCAGTATCCGTACCGCGTAGTTGAAGCGCATTTCCAGATATTCGTAGATCGATGTCAACTGGAGGCGGTAGAAGAAATTTAAAAACAGGGCGATCACGATTGGAACCGACAGGTAACCACAAATCGTGAAAAGCATGTAGCTTGCGTCGTGCGCGTAGGCCTCACCCGGATTGCCCAAATAACTGATGGCCGACAACAGGCTGGCCAACTGCGATATCCCAACCACGATCCAGCCCATCGACCGACCTGCCAGCAGGTAATCGGACGTCGTGTGCTGCTGTCGGGAAAACCACATTCCCAATCCGACTACGACCAGGCCGTACAAAGCTACGGTGAGGTAGTCGAGGGGGGCAAGTTGGATGCGGCAGAGCAGGGCCATTGCAGTTGGTAGGGTAGGTTGCTTTTTTGACGGGGGCGACGTCTGACAGGATACCGCAAACCGCAGGGCTGCCCCATGGGAATTCCGAGAGGAGGCCTGAAAACCCATGGCCCTGTGTTAATGGCCCTGTGTTAATGGCCCTGTGTCAATGGCCCTGTGTCAAATGGCCCTGTGTCAAATGGCCCTGTGTCAATCATTTGGTGCGGAGTGTCCTGGATTTCCCGCGTTACGAGAAGGTCGCAGCTGGCGTCCATGGCGACCTTGCGGGTCAGTTTTTCGTTTTGTCCCGCCTCAGCCGGCACCTGCCGATGAGGTAAAAGGGCACTGCGGCAACGACCGGTACGATCCAGACGAGGGTCATGGTTCCTGCATAGGCCACGGCCGACCACAACATGTAGAGGCACATTCCGCAAAACAAAATTGGTGGGATCGGAAAGGCCGGGACCTTGTACACGCGCGGAAGATGCCGGTCTTTGCTGCGCAACACGAACAGCGAAATGCCTGTCAGTAAGAAAAAGAACCAGAACACCGGTGCAATGCCGGCGATGAGCCTTTCGAAACCCCCGGAAAAATTGTCCCAACTGGGCGGCGCCACAGCGACTGCACGAAAACCTCCATCGATTGCACTTCGTCCCGTCTCCGTACCGACGGCAAACAGAAGCAGCAAAGCCATGACTGCCTGAACCAAGCACGACCAAACGGGCGCTCCGAATCGCTCATTCCAACGGCCAAGCAGGGAGAACATCTGGTGTTCGGCACCAACGGCCGCATAGAGGCGCGAACCAGTCAGGATCATGCCATTAATGGCCCCAAGTGCCGAAATCATGACCAGCAGGCTGACAAACTGCGAGGCTCCTTTGCCCATACTCAGCTTGAGCACATCGGCTGCCGGAGTCGTGGAGTTTCGGAGGCCCTCAAATCCGAGCGATTTCAGATAGGCCATGTTGATGAGTAGGTAGAGTAGAAAGATGGCTCCAATACCAAGCAGGAGTGCGCGGGGAATATTACGACGCGTGTCGCTGAATCTCCGCGGTGACGAAAGCTGCATCATTCCAGCCGCCGTAGGTGTAAAGTACAAAGACCATCGCCAGGCCAAACCCAGGGCCGCTTATGGGTTGTCGGACCTCCAACGGATCGGGGGCTCCACCTGTCCAAAAAAACCCGGAAACAACGACGCCCAACAGGCCCACGACTTTGGCAACGGTGAGGATGTTTTGGGCAGTACTTCCGGCGACCATTCCGGAGCAATTCAGCAGCGTCAACACCACCACCGCGGCAGCGGCAAATCCAACCCCGTTTTCGGCATGCGCCGAAAAAAACTCGACGGCGTAGTCGGCAAAGACGTACGCCATTACGCAGATACTTCCGGTGAGCACCGCCACGATCTGCGCCCAGGCGAAGAAGAATCCGACTGCCGGTCCGTAGGCACGCGAAAGGTAGATGTAGTCGCCGCCTGCTCGTGGGTAAGTAGCAGCCAGTTCCGCATAGCAAAACGCTCCCACCAGCGCCAAGATTCCACCAAGCACCCACGCCAACAGGCCGTGCCACGGAGTTTCGACATTGGCGAAGATCAGTGGCGGGGCCTTGAAAATCGAGACCCCAACCACAATGCCGACAATGATGCTCACCGTGTCCCACAGTCCAAGCCGCCGTTGGACGCGATCGGTGTTTTTATCCCCGGGTGTCATCTTCTTCCTCAGATTTCAATGGGTAGAATCGAACATGGTCCTGGGACGAAAGGCCATGCCATGCGTTTTACACTGCACCAAGCGAAGATGCAGCGCCAACTGCACCACCAAACCCTGCTGTTTGGTTTTGCTGCACCGTGTTCGACCACGACCTTCATCAGCGGGTGGTGTTACCAGTACACATTGCTAACGGCAAGGACCTGCACCGAACGGATGTCTCTGCTGGCCGACCTTAGAGGGGGACACACGACCGCGTGGTACCTCACTTCGAACTTCGTCAACCGGGCCGAAGAGACATACTGGTACGGTCATGAGGTCTAATGAGACCGGTGCGATTCGATCCAGGTTAACTCAACGACAAGTACCGGATAGATATTTGTTGCGGTAATGGTGGAAGTTCATCTCGCCCCGATTGGGGAGTTTATTCACAACTCGTTTCGATCACAGGGATTGTCTCTACAGCGACGAAGTCCCCAACATGCCGTTCGTCATGGCACCTAAGTACGTTGGGCAAGCTATTTCAACTTAGGTGAGTGTGATTTATGATATATAGGTGTGCGACGCCCATAAAACACTTTTGAGAATCTCGCGTGTTTCTGACTCACCCCCGCCGGACCAGCGTTTGCCATCTACTGATGGTGGCTATTTGGGTGGCTGCCGGATTGCCAACCGCCAGCGGCGTCACCAGGAAACAGCCCCAGGTCACGCTGCATGATGTGGTCCCGATCCTTTTGCTGCGCTGCGCTGCCTGCCACGGGCGACAGCAACAGGATGGTGGCCTCGATTTGCGCAGCAGGGAGTCGATGCTTAAAGGAGGAGAATCGGGGCCAGTGCTGATCCCCGGAGATCCCGAGAACAGCTTGATTCTCAAGCGGCTTGTGGCAGAGGAAATGCCACCTCGCAAGCGCCTCATCGAAGCCAGCGTCAAGCCAATGACCGCCAGTGAGATCGAGTTATTGAGAGCGTGGATCCAGGCGGGTGCACCGGAGACGGCACCGGAGACGGCAGCGGGGTTGCAAAAGGCCAAGGTGAAATCGGCGATCAGCGAACAAGATCGTCAGTTCTGGGCGTTTCAGCCACCTGGCGATTTTCCCGTGCCGGATGTCCAGCATGCCCAGCGTAGTCGGAACGGCATTGATGCTTTTATTCTCCAGAAGCTCGAGGCCAACGAACTGAGTCTTTCACCGGAGGCGGATCGGAGAACCTTGATCCGACGGGCGACCTTTGACTTGACTGGTTTGCCACCCGATCCGGTAGAGGTCGACACGTTTCTGGCGGACAGCAGGACCGATGCCTACGAACAGATGATCGAGAAACTACTTGCTTCGCGCCGCTACGGCGAACGTTGGGGAGGATACTGGCTCGATCGGGCCGGTTACGCAGACACCGAGGGCGAGCGGGAGCAGGACCTTCTCCGACCTCAAGCGTATCGGTATCGCGACTATATCATTCGGGCATTCAATGCCGACAAGCCGTATGACCGTTTCCTTCTCGAGCAGCTTGCAGGCGACGAACTTGCCGACTACGAAAATGCCGAAGAGATTACTCCGGAGATCTATGACAATCTGGTGGCGACCGGATTTTTAAGAATGGTCCCGGACCCTACCTGGTACAACGTCACCGGGTTTGTCCCCAATCGGCTGGATGTCGTTGCCGACGCCGTTGATGTGCTCGGATCGGCCGTGATGGGCTTGACCATCAAATGCGCCCGCTGTCACGCTCACAAGTTCGATCCAATTCCCCAGCAAGATTACTACTCGCTGCTTGCGATCTTCAAGGGCGCCTATGACGAGCACGATTGGATGAAACCGAATTTACAGAATCCTATCAATAACGGATCTCCGGGGAGACATTTGTATCGATACCTGCGGTACGTTCCTGCCGAGGAATTCCGAGAGTGGGAAGCCCGTGAAAGCAAACGGAAAGCAGAGATTGCTACTTTAAAGGAGTCTCTGGAGGAACGGGCCGCGTCGCTCAAGCAGCAGTATTTTGAAGAGCGTCTTGCCGGGCTTCCGGAAATCCTGCGGAGTGATGTCCGCCAGGCGGTCGAAACCGCGGCGGACGACCGGGATGAGATTCAGAACTATTTGAGTGAGAAGTTTGCCGCGACCCTTCTTCTCACGGATGAGCAACTCAAGGAATCGGACGAGGCCTTTAAGAAAACGGCCGAAGAGACCAGAGGGAAAATTGAATCCCTGAAAAAAAACAAATCTCCGGAACCGATGATTCGCGCCCTTTGGGATCGTGGTGAACCTTCGCCCACCTATCTCCTGGGCCGCGGCGACTATCTCATGCCAGGTCAGCTTGTCGAACCGGCAGCCCTCTCGGTGCTCTCAACCGACAAGCTCGACATCAAGCCACCTTGGCCGGGAGCAAAAAAAACGGGACGTCGTCTGGCACTGGCGAAGTGGCTCATTCGACCAGACCACCCACTTACGGCGCGCGTTATGGTCAACACCATCTGGAAGCATCACTTCCGACACGGCATCGTAAAATCGGTGGACAATTTTGGCCACATCGGAATCCCTCCGACCCATCGGGAATTATTGGACTGGCTGGCACGCGAATTCATCCGGTGTGATTGGAGTATCAAGGACATGCATCGGTTGATCATGACCTCCAGCACTTATCGGCAAATGTCCAGGGTAACGCGCGCGCATGAGCAGCTCGACCTGGAGAACGATCTCCTGTCTCGATTCCCGATGAAACGGATGGAAGCCGAAGTGCTGTGGGATACCCTGTTGCTCATCTCGGGGTCTCTGGACGAGACTCCTTTTGGTGCTGCCAACGGAGTGAAGGTTCGACCCGACGGTCTGGTGACCGCTGTCGGTACCGAGAAGGGGTGGCGGCGCAGTATCTATGTTGAACACAACCGCAAACAAAACCTGACGATTCTTGAGTGCTTCGACCTGCCACGCCCAGTTCCGAATTGCCTGGAGCGAAAACTCTCGACGGTCGCTCCCCAGGCACTACATCTGTTGAACAACGAAACCATTTACCAGCTGATGCTTGCGTTTGCCGACCGCGTGAGCCGGGATGCCGGTGCGGATCGTACCAGGCAGATCGACAGAATCTACCAACTTGCCCTGGGACGGTTACCGACACCAGAAGAAAACCAGCTTGCGACCGAGACCCTTAACCGACTGCAGGCAGAGTGGGGAAAAACAGAAGCGGACCCGGATCGTGAGGCCCTGGCGAACTTGTGCCATGTGCTGGTCAACTCGGCCGAATTTATCTACATCGATTGAGGATTATAGAGAGTCGTGGCCAACAGGATGGGCATGGCCCAGCAGGTGAAGAACCAAGATTCACGTAATTTTTTAGAATGCGATCACAACGATGTCTGACCAACGACCTGAAACAATAAACCGGCGAAACTTTTTCAATCGCGTTGGAGATGGTGTCTATGGTGCTGCGCTGGCACACCTGCTCGGCGGGGAATTATGCGCTAACGAGCAGCAAGACTACCGGCGTATCTACGACCTCCGGCCACGCCAGCCAACTGAGCAGCCGAAAGCAAAGGCGGTGATCCACCTCTTCATGAATGGGGGTCCCAGTCAAATGGACTTGTTCGATCCCAAGGTGGAGCTTACCCGGCGGCATGGCGAACCTTATTTCGACAAGATCGCGGGCGAAATTGAGTTTATCCCTTCCGCCGGGGCCTTGATGAAGAGCCCTTACAAGTTCCAGCAGCATGGGCAGTGTGGTATGTGGGTATCGGAAGTCATGCCCCACCTGGCCAAGCAAGTCGATGACATTGCCCTGGTCCGCTCGATGCACACCACGACCTTTTCCCACGAGCAGGCACTCTACAAGATACAATCTGGCCGCGCGTTATCGGCCTACCCGACGCTCGGATCCTGGGTGACGTACGGCCTGGGATCGGAAAACCAGAATTTGCCTGCTTATGTGGTTCTGGAGGATCCGGCCGGATTGCCTGTCAACGGAGTCGAAAACTGGCAGGCCGGCTTCCTGCCACCCGTCTACCAGGGAACCCGTTTTCGGTCGACCGGTTCACCGGTCCTTGATCTCGAACCTGAGGTAGAAAGGCCACCGGGAGTGGTTGAGCTGAAGCGGGATCTACTGGCCAGGCTCGACAAAAATCACCGTGATCAGAGGCCTGGTCAGCCGGTTTTGGATGCGCGAATTTCCAATTACGAACTGGCTGCCCGCATGCAACTGGCAGCATCGCACACGCTGGATCTCTCGCAGGAGAGCGCCGAAACGCTGGAAATGTATGGCATTAATGACAAAAGAACCGAGTCGTATGGGCGCCGTTGCCTGATTGCTCGCCGGCTGATCGAGAGTGGTGTTCGGTTCGTGCAGCTCTACATCAGCAGCCAAATCTGGGACAGTCATGGTAGCCTCTCAAGTAGCCTCAGATCGGCATGCGAATTTACCGATAAGCCAGTCGCCGGTCTCTTGCAAGACCTCAAGCAACGTGGTCTCTTCGATAGCACCCTGGTAGTGTGGGGTGGAGAGTTTGGCCGACTGCCGATTGCGCAACTCCCGGAAGGAACTCCTGGGGAGCTGGCCGGCCGAGACCATAACAAGAATGCCATGGTCAGCTGGTTTGCCGGTGCCGGAATCAAAGGCGGTACGCAGTACGGGGCGACTGACGAGCTTGGTTTTGCTGCGGTCGAAAACAGGGTGAGCGTGCAGGACTGGCACGCCACGATCCTGCATCTTTTAGGCATGGACCATCAGCGGCTCATCTTTGACCGAGTTGGCCTGGAGGAAAAGCTGACCCACGTGTTCGACGCCCAGGTCATCAACGGAATCCTGGCCTGACCGGCGATACGGTAGAAATCCCAGGCTGGATGCTTGCGCGAGACGGCCTCGCGTTGCGACTGGAAGCGCGAACGTCGTCTGAACTGCTGCTGCTTTCCGTTGCTGCCGGTGCTGCGGTAGGCGAATGTGATTCACCCGAAAATGGTGCGACAACTGGTTCCGCGCCACGAAGGGGTACGCGATAACCGGTACAAACTCATTCACTACTATGACGTAGATGATTGGGAACTGTTCGACCTGCAAGCCGATCCACAGGAGCTAACCAGTGTCTACGAAGCACCGCGGAATGCCGTGGTGGTGAAGCGGATGCAAGGCAAGCTGGAGGCCTTGAAACAGCAATATCAAGTACCGCAACCGGATTGATGCAAAGGCGTTGTTCGACGAGCTTGTTTCTCGGATTTGTAGACAACCTGTCGAGGAGTGCTTATCTTGACCAGCCGAGACAGACTGAAAGGGCCGGTGACATGATTTCGAACCGAGCGGCCCTTGGACACCCGCCGTCAAACCGGTAAATGCCGGCCGTGACAACAGGAGAGAACAGCGACGATGAGCGACAAACGAGTCAATGTGGCGATGATTGGCCTGGGTTTCGGCGCGGAATTCATCCCGATTTATCAGCGACATCCTCTGGCAAATGTGCATGCGATCTGTCGCCGGAACGAGTCCGCTTTGAATGAGGTCGGAGATACGTTCGGAATCGATCAACGGTATGTGAAGTTTGAAGACGTGCTGGCGGACCCGCAAGTCGACTTTGTGCACATCAACAGCCCGATTCCGGATCATGCCTGGATGTCGCTGGAGGCCCTGAAGGCGGGCAAGCACGTGATGTGCACGGTCCCGATGGCGACCACCGTTGAAGATTGCGAAAAGATCTGCGCGCTGGTCGCCGAGACCGGGTTGAAGTACATGATGGCCGAAACCGTTGTCTACAGCCGCGAGTTCTTGTTCATCAAGCAGATGTACGATCAGGGCGAGTTGGGCAAGATTCAGTACATGCAGGCCTCGCATCCACAGGATATGGACGGTTGGCCGGACTACTGGGAGCGAATGATTCCAATGCACTACGCGACGCACGTGGTCAGCCCGGTACTGGGTCTGGTCGACGGCCGCGCCGAATACGTCAGTTGTCTTGGTTCGGGAACCGTGCGGCCCGACATTCAGGAAAAATCGGGCAACGCGTACGCCGTCGAATCCTGTCATCTCAAACTCAAGGATTCGGACATCGCAGCTCACATCTGGCGATTTCTGTATGACACGGCGCGGCAGTACCGCGAGTCATTCGATGTTTATGGGACGAAGAAATCGTTCGAGTGGGCATTGGTCGAGGGCCAGGAACACGTGCTGCACACGGCGAAGAAGCCCGAGCCCGAAATTCCCGAACGGGTGTCGGTCCCTGATTTCGCGCATTTGCTACCCGCCGAAATCCAGCCGTTTACTCAGTCGATCGAAGACTCGGACCACTTGTCCTTCGTGCAGGGAGGCGGACATGGCGGCTCGCATCCACACCTGGTGAACGAGTTCATCACGGCTTTGGTCGAGGATCGTGATGCGTGGCCGAACGCGACGACCAGCGCCAATTGGACATGTGTTGGCATCTGCGCGCATCAATCGACTCAACAGGGAGGCGCGATCGTGAAACTTCCGGAATTCACACTGGATTGACGGCTGGGATGATTGGGGGGACCGGCTTCGAGGTCGCGCGGGCCGCGCGGGCCGGTCGAGCCGATGGGGTTCGGCAAGCGCCGGCGGTGCTACAGTCATTGATCAGGGGCCTGGCCAGCGCGGAAGTGGAAGTGGAAGCAGAGACATGTGACACAGGCGTGTCGTGCAGACGACGACATACGGATCAGGATCACAGGGATGGGCCGTCGAAGAAGGACTTAATCACGTGAAACAGTACACTTTGCCATACTGCGACCCGCCGGGCTGCATGACCTGTCTGCCCCGTCCCTGGTTGTGGATCGTTTGCTGGCTGCTGTCCTGCTGTTGGGCGGCCTGTCCTGCGGCGGACCTGCGTGGGTTGTTTCTGGGAGACAACGGACCTCACCAGCCACGGCTACGGTTTGCCCAGTTGCAACCGGTGTTGGCTGCGCGGGGCATCGAGTTGGTCTATACCGACGAGATGCGGGATTTGAATCCACAGACGCTGGCGAAATATGACGTGCTGGTGTTGTATGCCAACATCGATCGCATTTCTGAGGGTCAGTCACAGGCCCTGCTGGCCTACGTCGCCGACGGCCACGGCTTCGTGCCGCTGCATTGCGCCACATACTGCTTTCGCAATTCCCCGGAAGTTGTCGCCTTGATGGGTGGTCAGTTCAAGCGGCACGGTACGGGCGTGTTTCGCACCGAAATCGATCGGCCCGAACATCCGATCATGCGCGGATTCGGTGGCTTCGAGAGTTGGGACGAGACCTACGTGCATCATTTGCACAACGAGCGGAATCGCACGGTGCTGGCTTTTCGCGTCGACAACCAAGGGCGTGAGCCTTGGACCTGGATCCGCACACACGGCAAGGGCCGCGTGTTCTACACGGCCTGGGGACACGACCAGCGCACGTGGAGCCAACCGGGGTTCCAGAACCTGGTGGAACGCGGCATCCGCTGGTCGGCGGGCGGGGATCCGGCTGAGGCGGGAGACTATCTGGCGGACCGTCCATTCCCCGTACCGCGCATGACCGCTCGGCGTACGGACCTGAAACCGTTCGCGTTTGTGGATGTGGGCAAAAAGATTCCGAACTACACGCAATCGAACAAATGGGGCACACAGGGCGAGCCGCTCAGTCGGATGCAGAAGCCGCTGGCCCCAGCCGAATCGCTGAAGCACCTGGTCGTACCGCAGGGCTTTCATGCCGAGTTGTTTGTGGCCGAGCCGCAGTTGGGAGGCAAGCCGCTGGCGATGACGTGGGATGAGCGGGGGCGGCTGTGGGTGGCCGAGACCTATGATTATCCGAACGCATTGCAGCCACCGGGAAAGGGCCGCGATCGCATTCGCATCTGTGAGGACACCGACGGGGACTGGGTCGCCGATCGTTTCACGGTTTTCGCTGAGGGGTTGAGTATCCCCAGCAGCATGGCTTTTCACCGCGGCGGCCTGATCGTGCAGAACGGCACCGAAACGTTGTATCTACGGGACAGCGACGGCGACGATCGGGCCGATGTGCGTCGTGTGCTGATCTCGAACTGGTCCATGGGAGACACGCACGGGGGAGTCAGTAATTTTCAGTACGGTCTGGATAACTGGATTTGGGCGATGCAGGGCTACAACAACTCGCAGCCCATGCTCAACGGCCGCCATCAGCAGGCGTTTCGCATGGGGTTCTTCCGCTTTCGTCCCGACGGTTCTGAGTTGGAGTTCATGCGTTCGACGAACAACAACACCTGGGGATTAGGCATCAGCGAAGAGGGCATCATTTTCGGTTCGACGGCCAACCGGAACCCGAGCGTTTATCTGCCGATCGCCAACCGTTACTACGAGCGCGTCCGCGGCTGGAAGCCATCATTGACACTGGGCACGATCGCCGACACGTTCCTGTTTAAACCGATCACCGACAACGTACGCCAGGTGGACCAGTTCGGCGGCTACACGGCGGGCGCCGGTCACGCTTTGTACACGGCGCGGCGTTATCCGCAGGCCTATTGGAACCGGACGGCGTTCGTGAATGGGCCGACCGGCCATCTGGTGGGCACTTTCGTGCTCCGCCCCCGCGGTTCGGATTTTCGTTCGACGAGCCCCTTCAATCTTGTGGCCAGCGATGACGAGTGGTCGGCACCGATCATGTCGGAAGTCGGCCCCGACGGAAACGTCTGGGTCCTGGACTGGTACAACTACATCGTGCAGCACAACCCGACTCCACACGGCTTTGAGCGTGGCAAGGGCAACGCATACGCGACCGATCTTCGGGACAAGAAGCACGGACGGATTTACCGGATCGTTTACGACTCGGATCAGCCGCCTCAGTCCTATTCGCTGCGCGGCGCGACTCCCCAGAAACTTGTTACCACACTGGGCCATCCCACACGGCTGTGGCGGCGGCAAGCTCAGCGACTGCTGGTGGAACGCGGTCAGCGGGACGTTGTGCCGGCCCTGATCCAGGCGACCGCCGACACGCATGTCGATCAGGTCAATCTGAACGTGGGTGCGATTCACGCACTGTGGACACTGCACGGACTGGGTGTGCTGGACGGCGGTCACCCGACCGCTCAAGCGGCGGCTGTCGCGGCGCTGGGTCATCCGTCAGCCGGAGTGCGTCGCAACGCGGTCCAGGTCCTGCCGTCGACGAACGACTCGTCTCGAGCTATTCTCGATGCGGGCTTGCTCAGCGATGCGGATGCCCAGGTTCGGCTCGCCGCGTTTCTGGCTTTGTCAGAACTTCCGGCGATTCCTGAGTGCGGTCCGGCCATTGCCGCGGCCGTGGCGTTGCCGAAAAA
Organism: Lacipirellulaceae bacterium; assembly: GCA_965243695.1. Classification (GTDB taxonomy): domain Bacteria; phylum Planctomycetota; class Planctomycetia; order Pirellulales; family Lacipirellulaceae; genus JAKVCB01. Next base: position 122,660 of record CBDEWC010000039.1, read on the forward strand.
CCGTGACGACCGTTGGATTCCGGAGGCGGCCACCAGCGCGGCGGCCGCCAACAGCCAGGCGTTTCTCGTGGCGCTGGCCGTGGCTCCGACCGTCGCTCCCCAAGTCCTGGAAGTGGCGGGCGTCGTGGCTGAACATTACGCGCGGGGGGGGCCGGTCGAGACGGTCGGTGCGTTGCTGTCTCAGCTGGATGAGGCCCATGTGTCGTTGGTCAACGTGATCGTGGGCCGGCTGGCCCGCGGCTGGCCGGCCGATCGTCGACCGGTGTTAAACGCCGAAACGGAAAAAGACCTGGAACGGCTGCTGTCGCGGACCACGGAAGGCAACCGGGGACAGCTGATCAAGCTGGCCAGCCGGTGGGGCAGCGTGAAGCTGATGAAGTACGCCGGAAAAGTTGTTGACGAACTGCTGCTCAAAGTCGATGACGTAAAACTGCAGGAGGAAAAACGTCTGGACGCGGCGCGGCAATTGATCGAGTTTCAACCAGATTCCACGGCGGCTGTCGAGGCGTTGTTAAAACGTGTGACGCCTCAGACCGATCCACAGATGTCGGACGGATTGTTGCGTGTCCTGCAACTCAGCCAGGCGCCCCAAATAGGTTCGCAGTTGATGACCCACTTCCCGGTTCTGACTCCCGCAATCCGATCGACGGCAATCCAGGTGTTGCTGGGACGCAAAGCGTCGACCATGGCGCTGTTGGACGGAGCGGAAGCGGGCAGCGTGCAGTTGGACGAACTGTCGCTAGATCAGAGACGCACGCTGGCCGCCCACCCGGATGCCGCGATTCGGCGCCGCGCCCAGGCTCTACTCAAACGTGGTGGAGCTTTACCGAACGCGGATCGGCAGAAGGTGTTTCAGGATCTACTGGTAAGTGCTGAGCGAACCGGGGACGCGATCAAGGGCAAGGCCGTGTTCAAGAAGCAGTGTTCCAAGTGCCATGTGCACAGCGGCGAGGGGATTCGCATCGGTCCGGATCTGACGGGAATGGCCGTGCATCCCAAAGCGGAGTTGTTGAATCAGATTGTCGATCCCAGCCGCAGTGTCGAAGGCAATTTTCGCTTGTACACGGTCGTGACTGTGGACGGGCAGGTGTTCAACGGAATGCTGGCGTCGGAATCGAAAACGGCGATTGAACTGTTTGATACCGAGGGCAAAAAGAAGTCGTTGTTGAGGGAAGACATCGAGGAGCTCCGCGGCTCGCGCAAATCGCTGATGCCGGACGGATTTGAAAAGCAGCTCCGTCCTGATGATTTTTCCGATCTGCTGGAATTTCTGACTCAGCGAGGCCAGTACCTGCCGATCGATCTCAGAAAAGCGGCCACGATCGCCAGCGACCGGGGCATGTTCACCAGCAAAGCTGGGGAAGTCGAACGGCTGATCTTCCCCGATTGGAAACCGAAGCGGTTCAAGGGCGTACCGTTCCATGTGCTGGATCCACAGGGTGGCCGCGTGGCAAACGTCATCCTGTTGCACGGTCCGAATGGGGCCGTATCGGCCCGGATGCCCAAATCGGCGCGCGTGTCCTGCAACGGTCCGGCGCGCGCGATTCACCTGCTCAGCGGAGTCAGTGGCTGGGGGCATCCTTTCGGTAACGCAGGCTCGTTGACCATGACTGTCCGGCTGCACTTCGCCGATGGGAAGACCGAAGACCACGAATTGCAGAACGGTGTGCATTTTTCCGACTACATCCGCCGAGTCGATGTTCCGAAATCTGAGCTCGCTTTCATGCTCCGCGGTCAACAGGTGCGGTATCTGGCCGTGTATCCCACCCGCCGCGATCCGATCAAGCACATCGAGTTCATCAAGGGCGACGACCGATCGGCTCCGGTCGTGATGGCCGTCACGCTGGAATCGCCCTGAGCGGCATGCCGGCTGCTGGCCGCACGCTGGAATATCGATGTGCGCTGCGTGTTTGACTCGGCGAGATGTCGCCGAGTCAAACTCGTCGCGGTAAAGCAATCTCTGTTCGGATGCATTCTCTGAGGTCGATTTGAGTCTCTGCATGCTGGACAAGCGTGCTTCTTGGATTTGTAGACAACCTGTCGAGCATTGGTTACCTTGATCAGCCGGGCCAGACTGAAAGGACAACGGACCATGGTCTGTAGCGTGCCGGGCGGTTTTGTCGGTTCTGCCATGGGTGACATGGTAGAATATGGGTTCACAGAGGAGATACCAACGGATGCAGATGTTGAAGATCTTCGTGGCGATGCTGATATTGGCTCCTTCGCTGACAGTTGGATCAGTCATTGCCGATGAACTTGAGGATGTTCTTGGTCGCTCAGGTGCAAATCGGAAGCAACTGGTAAAGGCTCTCGACGAAGTTCCACCAGATGAGCGGAATGGACTTGTCTGGCTCATCACGCACATGCCAGCGCGAGACCTGGCCACCCTGGATGCGCAATACCTCCTTGAGAACACCCGCCACGCCTATGAGGCATGGCGCAACGCTCCGTGGCACGATGCAGTGTCTGAAGACATGTTCTTTGATGCGATCTTGCCGTATGCCAGCATCAATGAACGTCGCGACAATTGGCGCGCTGATTTTCGCGAGAAGTTCAGCCCGCTTGTTGCCGAAGCAAAGACACCAGGCGAAGCTGCAGCGATTCTGAACCAGAAAATCTTTCCGATGGTTGGAGTGAAGTATTCAACCAAACGCCCCAAGGCCGACCAAAGTCCCTACGAGTCGATCGATGCAGGTTTGGCCTCCTGTACTGGCTTGAGTGTGTTGCTGGTTGATGCGTGTCGATCGGTTGGGGTTCCAGCGCGGTTTGTAGGTACACCGCTCTGGTCGGATGAAAGTGGGAACCACTCGTGGGTTGAAGTGTGGGATAAGGGTTGGCATTTCACAGGCGCTGCTGAGCCTACCGGTAATGAACTTGATAAGGGATGGTTCAGCGGTAACGCTTCGGGAGCGAACCGAGACGATCCTCGCAATGCGATCTACGCAACCACTTGGCGGAAGACGCCGATTGCCTTCCCGCTGGCCTGGCTCCCGACAGACACCACGGTGAATGCGGTTGACGTGACCGATCGGTACACCTCAAAGGAAACGCCAACTCCTGAAGGGATGGCTCGTGTTTGTTTCCGCGTGGTTGGGGCTGATGATGCACGAAGGGCTGCGCAGGTTCAGGTGCTGCTCGGTGATGAGGTGCTCTTTGAGGGAATGAGTAAGGATGAGCAGTTCGACGCAAACGACCACTTGGCAGCGGTCCTTCCTCTGGGTGCAGAACTTCGTGCTCAAGTTTCCGGTGTGGAGCACCCCTTCACCGTTGAGGAAGACAAACAATTGATTGCCGTGACTCTTCAGGATTCGCGGCGATCTTCTGCCAATGCTCTTCGAGCGCTGCGCCGTTGGATTTCCCAGGGATCAACTGGAGAGATCAGTGAGCAACCGTTTGCCGACGTGCCCCTTGGCAAGCAGGATGCAGTGAAAGCCCAGCGAGCACTCTGGGCGGCTCACGCCAAGCGCATACAGAAGGATCGTTCCGCAGAGATGGAGGCAAAAGTCCTGGACATCGATGGGGCCAAGATGCCCTTCTGGTACACGACCTACGGCAACAAGCCCAAAGGTGGTCGAAGCCTATGGATTTCGATGCACGGTGGTGGTGGAGCACCCGAGCGCGTGAACACACAGCAGTGGGAGAATCAGAAGCATCTCTATACACCTGAAGAAGGGGTGTACCTCGCGCCTCGCGCGCCAACTGATACTTGGAATCTTTGGCACCAGGGGCGCATTGATGGGTTCTTCGATCGATTGATCGAGAACATGATCGTCTTTGAGGACGTCGATCCCGAAAAGGTCTACATCATGGGCTACAGCGCAGGTGGAGATGGGGTTTACCAACTGGCCCCACGAATGGCCGACCGTTGGGCGGCGGCGGCGATGATGGCCGGACACCCCAACGACGCTCGCCCCGAGTCCCTGCGCAATACCGCTTTTACATTGCACATGGGCGAGAACGACACGCCGTACAACCGCAACACGACTGCGAAAACGTGGGGAGATCAACTTGCAGCGCTGAAGAAAGATGACCCCGAGGGCTACGACCACTGGGTTGAGATCCATAAGGGCAAGAGTCATTGGATGGATCGTCAGGACGCTGCGGCGTTGCCGTGGATGACGCAGCGAACTCGAAACTCGCGGCCAGAGAAGATCATCTGGGTTCAGGATGATGTGACTCACCCGCGGTTCTATTGGTTGGCGGTAGAGAAACCAAGAGGGCGTTCGACGACGACCGCCCGGCTTAGTGGCCAGGAGATTCAACTTGAAGGTGAAGGTCCGCTCACGGTACGTCTTGATGACAACATGCTCTCCCTGGATTCTGAAGTGGTGGTGATTCACAACGGCGAAGAGGTTCATCGTGGTGTCGTGCCACGAATGATTCGTACGATTGCTCGGACGCTTGCTGAGCGAGGTGATCCACGAGGGGTCTATACAGCTGAAGTCGTTGTTGAGTGATCAAACTGCGCACAAGAAGAAGCCGGGCCCTTGTGTTGGTCATAATTTCCATTAGCCATACCTCTACGTCGGGCGTCGCCTTGAACGAGACCATGCGAGATCCGCAATGAAACATTTTTTGTGCGCACTGTTATGCCAGCTTGTTTGGTTGGGAGCCGCAAAGTCTTCCGCATCGGCCGGGGTCTCAGGCGAGGCCAACCCGGATAAATGCTTTGTCGTTGCCACCGCAAATAACGACACGCATGTCAAGGAACTGGTGCGGCATGTGTATCGGATGACGGGCGTGGTCATCAAGACAGGAGATGCCGATCAGATCGAAAACCACACCCATGTGTTTCTGCTGGGTAACGCTGAGCTCAACCCGCTCGTGAAAGAACTAAAAGAGAACGATGTCCTTGATGTGGATTGGGAGGGACTGGGCGAAGAGGGATTTGTCATTCGGTCGTTCAACCATGAGGGGGTTGATTATCTTTTGATTGCCGGAACGACGCCGCGGATGATCGGCGCTCAACGAACCTGACCGGAGTTTTTCTCGTCTCCGAACTGACCAATGCGCAGGTATTGTTCTGGCACTTAATGACGAAGCTGGCGTGGAACCCGGCGGGGATCACGATGGATTCGTTCTTGCAGGACTACTGCCTGCACAGATACGACAAAGGGTCTGCGGCGTGGCCGGCGAAGTGGCTCACCAATCCGGTCCCCTCAAGTCGGGCTGAAAGGATTTGAACCTTCGACCTCTGCGTCCCGAACGCAGCGCTCTAGCCAAGCTGAGCTACAGCCCGTGATGTCAGCCGATCCAGCTTTCGGCCGGTTCCGGCCTGACTTCTCTCCGATCGTAACACACGCCCCCTGGAGCGACAACCGACTACCATGGCAGGAAAATTGGCGCCGGGGAAGTCCCCATTCCGGTTGGCTGGGCCGATGGGCAAGGGGTCAAACCAGCAGTTAAAATGGTGGTATCAGGGGTGCTGCTGGTGGTTCGGGTTTGGGAAAGGTTTGGGAAGGAAAATTTTGTGGTCACTTGCAGGGTGCGGCCTTATCAACGGGCGGTAAACTGGTGTACGATGCGGCCAGCGGTAAGTATCATTCTGAGACGAACGGGCTTGTGGGTTTATGTTTGCGACAAACCAGGTCGTGTACGCCTATTTGACAATCCTTAGCGGGAGCAAGGCTGGAACCAACTTTCTGGTCGATCCCTCTGTGCGCACACTCATTGGTCGCGGCACCGATTGTCACATCGCCATCCCCGATCCGTTGTTGTCACGGGTGCATGCCTCGCTGGAATTTGGGCAGGAGGGTTGGGTTTTGCGCGATGCGAACAGTCGCAATGGGACCCAGGTGAACAAGCAAAAAATTACCGAGGCGATGATTGATGATGCCCACACAATCCAGCTAGGCAAGAGCGAGTTGCAGTTCCACTTGTCGGAGGATCCGCCAACGGCTGAAGGGAACGACCCGCACCACACGCAAACGATTGTCAAAGACGTTCCGCTGGCGATGGAATCGAATCAAGAGGAGGTCATTTCGGGGTTACCCGGCGCCGAGCAGGTGAAAGAACTGATGTTGTTGTATCAACTCTGCATCAAGTTGCTCGGTTGTGGAGATCCAGATCGGGTGGTAGCAATCGCCCTGGACCTGTTGCGCAAGCGGACAGGCGCCGCCGTGATCGGGTATTTGGCGGTGACCGACGAAGGAGGACTTAAACCGAGTCTGGTGATTCCCGAGGATTCGGAGACGAAAATCCAGTTGAGCGATTCGCTCACCGAGATCGTGCTTCGGCAGGGCCACGCGGTGTGGGTGGCTAATCAATCGACATCCGGCCGAAAAAGTGATTCGTGGGAACATTTTGCCGATGCCATGTGTGCTCCGCTAGTGCGGAAGTCGAAGGATGGAGAGCGGATCACCCTTGGAGCGATTCATGTTTACCTGGAGGCGGGTCGATTTCGGCAGTCAGATTTTGACTTTTTGATCACCGTGGCGAACCTGGTCGTTGTGGCCCTGGTGAGGGCCCGGGAATTGGTCACGCTGCAATCAGATTTTCAGCGTTTGGTGGAAACATCTCCAGGCTACGACAATTTGATTGGGGAAAGTGCCCCGATGCAGGAGTTGAAGACCAAAACAGCCCGCGTTGCCAAAGCCACCGGTTGCGTACTTGTTCGAGGCGAAAGCGGTTCGGGAAAAGAACTGGTGGCACGGGCCATCCATCGGGCGGGTCCGAGAGAAGATCGACCGATGGTCTCGGTCAACTGTGCTGCAATTCCAGTTGACCTGATGGAAAGTCAACTTTTCGGCCACAAAGCGGGGTCATTTACGGGTGCCGATCGGGACCACCAAGGTTACTTCCAGCAGGCGGATCAGGGGACCCTGTTTCTGGACGAAGTGGGTGAGTTAACCCTTGAAGGGCAGGCAAAGCTTCTTCGGATCCTGGAAGGACACCCCTTCTTACCGGTGGGTGCAACCGAGGAAGTGAGTGTAGATGTTCGGGTCGTGGCCGCGACGAATCAAGATTTACAGCATTACGTCCGCGAGAAAAAGTTTCGTGAAGATCTCTTTTATCGGCTCAGTGTGTTTGAACTACAACTACCTCCGTTACGGGAGCGGGGTGACGATATTGGCCTGCTGATCAACTACTTTTTTGATCACTATCGACATCAGCATGGTCGGCCGAACCTGGTTCTGGCCGAGGATGCTCAACAAAAGATGGTTCGCTATCGCTGGCCAGGCAACGTGCGCCAACTCCGCAATGTGATTGATAGCGCTGTGGTTCTGGCCGATACCGAAACGATTCGACCCAGCGATTTGGCCCTGCGAGACTCTGGAGGTCCAGATTTGGACACACTCCAGATCGATCTCTGGGAAAAGAAACTGATTGTCGAGGCGTTGCGACGGACCAACGACAATGTACCAGAGGCTGCCAAATTGCTTGGCATTGGCCGGGCGACCCTTTACCGGAAAATTGAGCAATACAAGATTCAGCGATGAGTCATTCAGGGGGCTGTTCCAACGAAGTTCCAGGGCAGCAACCGGAGGTGAATGGCGTACGCCACGTGGCCGACCTGAAGTTCTGGAAGTGGTGATTTTTCCTGTCGGAGTGTAGGTGTGGGAAACCAATATTGAACAGCAATGGGCACAACGGAGCAACAACGCCGAAAGTTCGAAGGGCTTGATCGCGATGCGCTGCAAAAGCACCAGTTGGCATCTTTGAATCGGCTCCTGGACGAAGTCTTGCCGCAGAATGAGTTTTACGCTCGCAAGTTGTCCGATTGCAAAATCCCGCTCCAAGACCTCGACGAGCTTGCCTCTTGGCCTACGACGATTAAGGAAGAGCTTCAACCTGCAACCGCTGATCCTTTTATCGCCAATCGTACGTATCCGACCGATCACTATGTGCGTTATCACCAAACGTCGGGAACTCGTGGCCGGCCGCTGGTGGCGTTGGACACGGCCCGCGATTGGAAATGGTGGACCGATTGTTGGCAATTTGTGCTTGATGCAGCCAATATTGAAACCCGCGATCGCGCGCTGTTGGCATTTTCATTTGGCCCGTTTATCGGTTTTTGGAGCGCGTTCGATGCACTGCAGGAGCGTGGGGTGATGGCCATCCCGGCGGGCGGGATGGGGAGTCTCGCCCGTTTAGAAATGATTCGCCGCTCTGGAGCAACGGTATTGTTTTGCACGCCGACCTATGCACTTCGCCTGGCAGAAATTGCCCGAGAGCATCAGATTCAACTTGAGCAACTGCTGGTCGAGAAGATTGTGGTTGCCGGAGAGCCGGGTGGCTCGGTCCCGTCGATTCGGGCCCGCATCGAATCGGCCTGGCAGGCAACGGTGTTCGATCATGCGGGAGCCACGGAGTTGGGAGCCTGGGGTTATCCCGATTCCCAGCGGCGCGGGCTTCATGTGCTGGAGAGCGAATTCATTGCCGAGTTTGTTTCGGTCACGACAGGTCGGCGAGCCGAGTCGGGTGAGTTGGCTCGGCTTGTACTTACAACCCTGGGTCGTGAAGGCGCACCGTTGGTGCGTTATCAAACTGGCGACCTGGTGCGGCCCGATTGGGGGCACCCAGGAGACAATCGGTTTGTGTTGCTCGAAGGGGGCGTCCTTGGCCGTGCCGATGATATGATGATCATTAGGGGAGTGAATGTTTTCCCGAGTTCCATTGAGCAAATTTTGCACAGTTTTCCGGAAGTTGTTGAATATCGCATGACCGCTCACCGTCGGACAGCAATGGACGAACTGGTGATTGAGGTTGAAGATCGCCTGATGCAACCCCTCCGGATTGCTGAGGAGCTCAAATTACAGCTTGGGCTGAGCGTTGAGGTCCAATGTGTACCGGCCATGTCATTGCCTCGGTTTGAGGGGAAAGGAAAACGTTTTTTGGATGAGCGGAATGAAACCTCAACCAACGAAGCTTGAGCTTGTCGAACCGGGTTGCCTGGAGATTTCCTGGTCAGATGGGCACTTGCATCGCTACAAAGTGCGGGAGTTGCGCGATCGATGTCCTTGCGCCACATGTCGGGAGGTGCGTAATGCACCGCCACCACCATCCACGCAATTACCTGTGATTTCGGCAGCGGAAGCTGCGCCACTGCAAATCAAAAGCGTGTCACCCGTCGGTAACTACGCCTACTCTATTGAATTCAGCGATGGACACGACACAGGGTTGTACACGCTCGATTTTCTTTACGAACTTGGCGAGTTGTCGGCATAGTCCGTTCGCTGTAGGAAAGCGGGTTGGGAGGGTGCAAAGCTCCAGACGTCTTACTCCTTCCTCAGGTGAGCCTTCTTCAGCCACTAGTTGCCAGGCAGGTTGGGCAGTCCGGGGATTGCGGTGCCAGGGGCTCCAAAATTGCTGGAGCCGGGTGCGGTGGCGTTGGCTGACTCGTCGTCGGACGTTTCGATGGCTTTGACAAGGTCGTCACGATTGAGGCGGATTTTCTGGAAGATATCATTTGCAATCACGTAGTACCAATCTCCAAATCGTTGGTTGAGCTCTTCAACCTCTTCCTTGCCTTCGTCGATCTTGCTTTTGTATTCGTCCAGCTTGCGTTGGTTGGCTTCTTCGATACGTTTGCGATCGGCGATGATTTTTTCCAAATCTTCCGAGGAAGTATCTTTCGCTTCACTAGTATCTGACGATTCGACGGTTGCTGGATCGTCGGTTTTCTCCTCACCTGACTGCGGCATCACCTTCGTTGTCCGTGGTAGTGCTGTCGCTTGCAGGACTGGTTTCATCGGTAGCAGGTTCTGCGGTTGAGGAAGCATCTTCGGTTTTCGCCTGGCCATCTTCAGTGGGCTCCGCGGTGGACTCTCCGCCAGTATTTGCCTCGGGTTCTTTTTCGGCGGGAAGTTCGGGGAGTGTTTCGAGTTCGGGTTTTTCGATGGCATTTTCGTTGAAGCGAACCATAACAAACAGATATCGGTTCACTCCATCTTCTTCGTTTTCATCCTTTTTGTCTGCGATGCCTTGTTCGGCTTCGCCGCTGGAGGCAACCTGCAGGTTCCCGAAGCGAAGTACATATTCGACACCACTTTTCATCGTGCAAACGACTTCACCTTCGCTGGAGAGAATCTCGAGTTCATCGGCAGTGAGTGGAACGGGTACGAAGCCACGTTTCATAAGGCTACCGATAGAATCATTGTTTTTGAGAAAATCACCACCTGCTTTGAGGTCATCGCTGAGCCCGGATGGTTTTTGTTCGACATCGACGATTAGCAGATCATCGAGGGCATCTTTCAAATTGCCGATTTTGTCTTGATTCAGTTCTTGTTCTTCGGTAAGTGGATCATCAACAAAGTCTTTGGCATCAGCCTGGTAGGTTTTCAAGGAGTTGACCACCCATTTGGAGTTTGCCGAATCATACCGCAGGGAGTATTCTCCTCGTCGATTCCATTCGATTTGGGGTTGAAAGCCGACAAGCTCGAGGCTGGCTGAGTAGTCATTGACCTTGATTTCCTGGATATCCATTGGATTGAGCTTCAAGAGATCATCCTCAATCCAATCTTCGAACCTGGTTGACAGTTTGGAGGGATCGATTTCGATAACGTACACGACATCGCGGTTAGGCTCGCGGACGTAGCGTTGGTCCTCGGCATCTTTAACCGCTTTGCCGATCACAAGATCGACCAGTGGTTCGTCGTTGATATCTTTCATGGTAACTCGGGTTCCGACACCTTTTTGACCCGCTTCAAGTTTTGGTGAATCGGGGTCAACAACACCATACTGTTCGTGATCGGTAGGGTTGTTGGATTTCACCGCGAGTACCTCTCGATCGAGCAGGCTGCCAGCTGCTTCGCCCATTTGCTGCTCGGCGTCGGCCGGATAGCCATTTTTTGAGGGGAGGGTCCAGAGCCCGTTGTCATTCTGCGCAACTTCAAAATCACGGAGAGTGGCGGTATCTTCACCAAAAGTCACGATTCTAAGCCGCTTGGCATTATTGGGGTCGAAATCTCCAATGGTTTTGTCGCCGACGAGTGTATCAAGGTCGAGGTCAGCTGTGGAAGGTTTGGTCAAAAAAGCGAAGGACACAACAACGACCGCAACGACGAGGAAAAGTACGGTTTTTGAAAATTCGTTCATGGGAGCGACCTGGAAAATAAGAATAGGTGTCAGTTAATTGCGGGGAAGAAATGCTGGTTCGAATTACGATTTTGATTCGCGGGCTCGTTCATCGATGGGACCTCCGTATCGCAATCGCGATTTGCTCACACCTTCCCGTTCAGATTTTCGGCGATGAAAAAACACGAAGAAAGCCACGAGTGCCGGGGGGATAAGGGGTAGCAGCACGGCGTAAGTTTTGTAACGACTTTGCACGCCCCGAATATCGAGGTCGCGATCGCGTTCACTCTGCCGGACTTTGCGATCACGATCTTTTTCGAGCCGGGCAATTTTTACGTTGCGGATTCGTTCCAGACGCTGGCGAGTAATTTCCAATAACTGCCGTTTTGCGGTGGGGTCGAGATCCGTGCGCGCTTCGATCTCATCGATTTTGTCCTGGAATTCCCTGCCAGCTTCCTCGATTTGCTCACGGGCATCTGCAACAAAATCATTCGTTTGCTGAAGAGATTTGTCGCGATATTTCTCAGTGGCCTCCTCAATTTTGGTCAGAATACGATGGGTGCGATCCCGCTTGCGGATATCGATGAACCGCTTGTCTTCGGCGAGATGGTCGAGGATGTTAAGAACGAATGCAACATTTTGGAAGTTCCAATTAATGAGCATTTCTTCTTCCTGACCCATTTCTCGTAGCATGAAAATGACCGGTGCAATCCAGTCGATGTCGGCGACCAATACGGCGCGAACGTTGGCCTCTGTCTCTTCCTCGACTTCTTCCTCTTGCTCCTCACCTGATTGTTTATCCTCAGCGCCATTGGTCGCAATAAATAAATCGTCCTCGGTCTCAACGGTGCCACTGACCTCGGCAGCCACAATGTAAGATTCGCGAGTCAACACGCGGCGCGGAGACATGGGACCTCCCCGCATTTGCATTTCGAAGTCCCTGTAGTTAATGGTGCCGGTTTGGGGTCCAGTGACCGCCAGCGCGGTGAAGTCAAGGTTGGAGTTATTATCGGGTTGCCAGCCACCGGCAATCAAAAAGAGGACTTGCCGCATTCCTTCAGAGATTTCATTGTCGGGATTGAACGGCTGAACGGCCCCGTTCCCTTCGTCGATGAAGATCCATTGCTGATCGATAAACGATTGCGCTTGCTTGTACGGGTTGTAATTTTGCCAGATGATATCATCCGCAACGAACTTAACGCCTAAGAGTTTCCAGAGTTGATTAATATCGCCTTTTGGCTCCGGGGGCTGCCGATTGAACATTCCCATCATTCCCCCCGGGGGACGCTTCGGCTGCCCGGTGCCAACCACGTTGGGAAAGAACTGTGGCAATGGGAAGGGGTCTTCGAAGATGGCGACCGGCTGCCCGGCCCTGACGGCGGCCACGAAGTTATCCATTTTCTCAGGGGTCAGCGACGAGGGTTGGACCGCCAGCATGACATCGAAACGCTCGGTGATGGGGCTGGTTGGATCGACTTCGACAACCTCGTATTGTTTTTTAAGTTCCGTGACCAGACGTGACTCTTCGGTTTGCCCTTGCATCGAGAAACCACCAAAAAGTTCCACATCGGTTTTCAGAACGCCAAGTTTCTTGCGTTCCTGTTGGGCAACCGTGGCGATGGAACGGACGAGTTCATATTCGATGGGAATCCCTTTATCAATAAAGGGAATGACCACTTTGTCGAGGCCGCAAGTAAACGCGGCGCCAAGGTAAATTTCCTCGCGCTTGCGCGAGCCGCCCATGTTGGTATCGACTTCTCGGGGTTCAATGCCGTAGGTTCGCTCGGCGAGCGTGGCCTGTTCGCTGAAGTTCTCAATTTGGTTTACATCAACCTGGATTTTGCCTCCACTGAGGGAACTCAGTTCTTGTAGCGAAGAGATGAAATTTCGCTTCAGCGCGGCATATTCAGCCGGCACTTGTGGGCTGACATAAGCGTCGATCTTGATCGTGGGGACGTCGTCGTCGTTGCGGAGTTGATCGATCAGTTCGATCGATTTTTGCGAAAGTGAATTGAGTCTTTCTTTCGTAGCATCCCAGCGCGCCAGGCCGACGTGAGACAAGAACAAGTTGACACCTACCGCGAGTGCAACAAGTGAAAGGGCACGCAGGAAATAGTGTCCCCACATCGAATTGCCGTCGTCACCGCCACGCCAATGTCGCCGGCCAATCAGTACCATGCTGAGGTAGAGCATGACAATAACAATCATCAGGAAATAGCTAATTCCGCTCAGGCTGATGACACCTCGCTCAAAGTCAGCAAACTGTTCGGAAGCGCTCCAGCGTTTAATCGCTTGGGCAAAACCGGGATCACGTATGATCCAGTCAGCCACGCCAAAAATGGCAAGTGGCAGGTTGAAGATCATTCCGACAATGAATCCGACGGTCAGGTTATTGGTGAGGAAAGAGGCAACCATTCCAATTGAGAGCATGGCGATTCCGATAAACCAATACCCGATGTAGGTGCCGATAAACAAGCCGCTATCGGGCCAACCTAGCCCCCAACTGAAGATGAGATAGATCGAAAACATCGAGAACAACAGCGAGACGGTGAAAATCGCCACACCCGCCAGGTATTTGCCAACGACCACGTCCAGGTCGCTGGCCGGCATGGTGAGCAGCAATTCGTCAGTACCCTGGCGACGTTCTTCGGCCCAAGTGCTCATCGTGATTGCGGGAATGAAGACGAGCAGGATGAAGGGCATCCAACGGCTGAGTTGATCAAGGTTGGCCAGGTTGTTGCCAAAAAACTCGGGTGGCCAGAAGGCGGCAGCCGCGCTCAGCACGACAAACACGCAGATAAAGACGTATCCCGTGGGGCTAGAAAAATAGCTGATGAAATCGCGTTTAAAGATCGCTTTGAGGACGTGAAAATTCATGGCGAATCAAAGTGCGCGTGGCACGTGGCTAGTGGTGAGTCTCTGGTAATAGGTGTACGAGTGGCTTGCGAGTTTAGCTTTCTACAGAGGTAAGCTGATGAAAGCGTTCGTCGAGATTGTTCTCGCTGGCCTTAAGGTCAGCGGGGGTGCCATCGAATACGAGGCGCCCTTCGTTGATAAAGAGTACGCGGGTGCATGTCGGTTCGACCTCTTGCAGAATATGGGTCGAGAGCAAAATAGTTTTTGTTTCGCCCAGGCGTCGAATCGTGTTGCGCACTTCGCGAATCTGGTTGGGATCGAGTCCCGCCGTTGGTTCATCCATGATGAGCACATCGGGTTCGTGCAACAGTACGCGGGCCATCCCAACCCTTTGGCAAAAACCTTTGGAGAGTTTACCAATTGGTTTTCCAATCACACTTTCCAGGCGGCAAAGTTCGACGACCTCGCGCATCCGTTGGTCAATGGCAGAGGAAGACATCCCTTGTATTTCACCCGAAAAACGAAGCATGCTACGGGGTGTCATATCGGGATAGAGCGGTCCATTTTCGGGCAAATAGCCGAGTTGGCGCGATGCCGCAAGCCGGTCGGTGGCCGTATCGTACCCGGCGATCCGAGCAGTTCCTGTTGAAGGAGCCAGATAGCCAGTCAATAGTTTCATCGTGGTGCTTTTACCTGCACCGTTGGGTCCGAGAAAGGCTACGACCTCGCCCCGATCGATAGTGAACGAGACATCGCGTGTGGCAGCAAAGTCGCCGTAATATTTCGACAGATTCACTGCTTCAATCATGGCGGAGCCGTTGGTGGCATTGCCGCCGTGGGCTGCTTGATTCATAGCTTGAAGACTCCTGGTGGTAGTATGGGAAAATAGATCGAACGCGTCTCAAATTGCTGTAGCAGGTGAGGGATGGCCGATCGTTCGTGGAAGCTAAGGGAATGGGTTTTTCAGGGCCGCTTTCCATGCTGGTATTGGGCAATGGCCAATTGGAAATTCCTCCAAAAACCAAGGCCTGCAAAAACCAAGGCAAAGGTAGTTCACTGGTATTTCCGGCAGGTACTCAACATTTTCCTTGGTCCAATGGCGGCAACCGGGAAGAGGGGGCAAGAATACCAACGAACTTGCAGGGCCCCGACATCAGCACGGCCGAAACCTGAGACATTGACCGGAGGGAACAGGATAAACCGGTGCCCCTGGGCTTGTCTATAGCTGTTGATACGTCTGCGACAACAGGCAGGTTCAAAGTGGGCTGGCAGGCGAGTTGAGTACCTGCCTAGGGGTCTCGGGCAATCTCGAGGCGGCGCTGCCAAACCGGGTCGTTCGTTTCGGGAAAATCGGTCCGCAGGTGAACCCCGCGAGATTCTTCGCGCCGGAGGGCCGATTCGATCATGAGCATGCTGACGGTTAGCATGTTTTGCAGTTCCCATCCGGTCGGGTCGGTCAGGTGTCGCGTGAGCGCATACTGGCACCACTGGTGGATGGTTTGAGATGCCTCGGTAAGGCTTTCGCAAGTTCGACGGACCCCGACAGCCCGCCAATTGAGGCTTTTGAGGGAATTCCCCACGTCTGTCAAATCGAGCCGTTCGACAGGCAGTTTGCTGGTAGGATTTTCCAGGCGAAGAGCCTGGAAATTATCGGATTCTTCGAGGGCGGCTAGGGAAGCATCGTGCCCGGCGTGGGTACCATACACGAGTCCCTCGAGCAAACTATTGGACGCGAGCCGATTGGCGCCGTGCAAGCCACTACTGGTTACCTCGCCGGCTGCCCACAGTCGAGGCAGCGATGTTTGTCCACGATCGTCGACCACGACCCCGCCGATCATGTAGTGGGCGCCGGGACGGACGGGGATGGGATCGGTTGCGATATCTATGCCGAATTCCGCACAGGTTCGTGCAATGCCAGGGAACCGCTGGCGAACCCACGGACCGTCGAGATGGCTTAGATTGAGGTAGACATTTGGGTGTTGGGTTTTTTCCATTTGAGTGACAATTGCCCGACTTACAATATCGCGAGGCGCAAGTTCAGCCTGTTGGTCGTACATCGGCATGAAACGCTCGCCACGATTGTCGATCAAGTGAGCTCCTTCGCCGCGCATTGCCTCGGTAATCAAGCTGCGGCTGCTGCCAGCTATGTAGAGCACAGTCGGGTGGAACTGGATAAATTCCATATCGGCCAGTGCCGCACCTGCGCGGTAGGCGAGTGCGTGACCGTCGCCAGTGGCAATAGGGGGGTTGGTCGTTTCGCGAAAAATTTGCCCACAGCCACCGGTGCAAAGAATAGTTTGTTTTGCCCACACGAACGTCTTGCCGTGGTCGACATTCCAAACGAGTGCCCCACGGCAGCTGCCCGCGTCGGTCAACAGGTCGATCGTAAAGGTGTTTTGCCAGATTTGCGCCTCCAGTTCGTCGCGGGCCCGATGAATCATGGCCCGCATAACTTCCCGGCCGGTCGCGTCGCCCAGGGCGTGAACAATTCGATGACGACTATGTCCGCCTTCACGTCCCAGCATCAGTTCGCCCTGGTCCCGATCGAATTGGGTTCCCCAGGCCATCAATTGTCGAATGTGATCGGGTGCTTCGCGGACGACCATTTCGACCACGTTACGGTTGCAAAGATTAACACCTGCGGCCAGGGTGTCATCAATGTGATTTTGAAAGCAGTCTTCTGGATCAAGAACCCCTGCGATTCCTCCTTGTGCGTAGGCGCTGCTCGATTCCTGCATCACATCCTTGGTGATGATCAGCACTGAAAGCCGAGGGTCGATTTCCATCGCGGCGCGCAGTCCGGCAATCCCGCCCCCCAGAATGAGCACATCAACGAAGTGGTGAGGGATTCGCTTGGGATGAAAGGGAACAAGATACCGGGGGACCTCTGAAGATTTCATACCTGCCAGCTTAACCATCTTCCCAGCGGACAGCTACCGGCCAAATTGCGACAATCCCTTGCAACATGTCACCCAGCTGAGCCGTTCGGGAGGCGGGAATTTTCAACCATCGACGTATGGGACCCGTGAAAAGTCAAAGAGGTTTTCGCAGTCCAATACGGCGAGCTGATCACAAAATCGTTAGTCGGCTGATTTTGAAACGCCTTGGTTGTAGGCGCGAAGCCGTTGTTCAAACTCGGGTGGGGGGGCAAGGCGGGGAGCATCGCGAAGATCGCGCAAAGTATCGTCCCTTTGTGAAGCGCCTTTCCCTGGCGAGTCTGGTTTGAAGCCGAGGCTCCGCAAGGCGCTGTTCCAAAAATCGTTGGTAGTGGAGTCAGATGCCGATTGGTTGGCCTCTGCTTTGTGAGACTTCCAGCGATCGACAAACTGCTTGAGTTCGTCCGAGCTCCAGCCAAGTTGGTTGAGAAGTTCCGGATCGACTTTTTTGCGGTTGAGCATGTCCGAGAGCTTGTTGAGAATTAGCTCGGTTTCGCGGCGGGCATAATCGAGATTGGCTTCGTCACCGCCAGGCTCACCCGAGCCAGCTTGCGGGGGCTGATCCTGATTGGAACCTGGTTCTCCACCTCCCCCTGAGGTGGAGCCGCCTGAGGATTGCTGACGCGAATTTTTTTCCTTGCCCAGGGGTTCGGCAGCCTCGTCCCCGGAGTCGGAAGCATCTTTGGGGAGCTCTGGTTTTTCGCGATTTCCGGTTGGTTGCCCCGACTGCTGGTCGGCAGATGGGGTTCCGTCGGTTGCCTGTTGTTCGGTTCCCTCTGAATTCTGATGGCCTGCCTCGGAGGAGGGCTTTCCGCCTGGCTGGTCTCCTTGTCCCTGACGCTCATGCGTGCCTTGGCCTTGCGACTGGTTTCCCGGTTCACCGGTGCGCTGGCTCGATGGTTTTTCACCGGCACCGGCGGCCGAGTCATTGCCGGTTCCCCGTTCTGAGGACTCGCCTGCGCCCTCGTCCGCAGATTGATTTTGACCACTGCTGCCGGTTCCTTCGTGGTCCGCTTTTTGGCCACCCCCCTTCCTGGCCGCCACCGGGTCGGTCGCCGCCTTGATCGCCCTTGGAATCGGACTCGCGTTTGCCTGCTCCCGGGGCAGGTGGCTCGCTATCGTCACTCAAAGAGGTATCGGAGGGATCCTGTTCCCACTTGTCGCGCGGTTTCATCCGCTCATCGGAACTCGGCGCACCCTGACTTTCATCCGGTTGATCACCAGCTCCGGAGGGTCCTTTACTGGTGGACTGCTGCCCGCCCGGAGAGCTTGGATCCTGATGCTGCTCCTCATGGGGCTGGCCGTCGCGATCAGGATCGCCCGGCCTGGTTTCGGCGCCAGGATCCGCGGAGCCTGGGCCTTCGTCTTGCTTGGAGTGCGGACTCTGGTCAGGCGAATTTTCTGTCAGATTGCGGTTGGTTTCGGTCTGGGATGGAGCCTCAGACGGTTCATTCGGGGGTGCAGACTGCTGGGAGGCCGGTTTTTCCTGTTGCGCGCCAGAATTGTCCTGACGGTTTGATTCACCTTGCCCCTTTTCGCCTGGCGAGGCATTGGGTTGTGTTGGTTTGGATTGCGAGGAGGCATCTTCCTTCCGGAGGTGTCGGCGGATGCGGTCGAATGCTTCGCCGTCGTCATCGCCGGTAGAGGAAACAGGTGATCGCGGCCGGTCCTCTTGAGGATCACCACTTTGCCCCTGTTGGCCTTTGTTGCCGGTCGAGTCACCTGATGGATCACTTGCTGCACCACCCTTACTTTGCTGGCCCTGTCCCTGCTGGCCCTGTCCCTGCTGGCCCTGTCCCTGCTGGCCCTGTCCCTGCTGGCCCTGTCCCTGCTGGCCCTGTCCCTGCTGGCCCTGTCCTTGCTGGTTCTGTCCCTGCTGGTCCTGTCCCTGCTGGCCCTGTCCCTGCTGGCCCTGTCCCTGCTGATCCTGTCCCTGCTGATCCTGTCCCTGCTGATCCTGTCCCTGCTGATCCTGTCCCTGCTGATCCTGTCCCTGCTGATCCTGTCCCTGCTGATCCTGTCCCTGCTGATCCTGTCCCTGCTGGTCCTGTCCCTGCTGATCCTGTCCCTGCTGATCCTGTCCCTGCTGGTTCTGTCCCTGCTGATCCTGTCCCTGCTGGTTCTGTCCCTGCTGATCCTGTCCCTGCTGATCCTGTCCCTGCTGGTCCTGTCCCTGCTGATCCTGTCCCTGCTGATCCTGTCCCTGCTGGTCCTGTCCTTGCTGATCCTGTCCCTGCTGATTCTGCCCCTGCTGATTCTGCCCCTGCTGGTCCTGTCCTTGCTGGTTCTGGTCTTGCTGGTTCTGGTCTTGCGGTTGTTCTTTTCTTGGTTGCGACCCGTTGTTGGTGGACCGATTGCCAGAGTTGTTTTGTCGACTGCCGGGGCTGTTGTCCGGTTGACCATCCTCCTGGGGGGGCCCGTCAGCTCGGTCTTCTCCCTCTGGTGGACCTTCTTCCGCTGAGGGATCCTCGCGGGAGTCGGACGGTTTGGTTTCACGATTGGCGAATTGATCTTGATTTCCTGCCTGACGGGATTCTGGAGAGACGATCCGAAATTGTTGTCGATGTGTAAGGGCGACATTGGGATCGGGTTGCCGATTGTCGCGTGCGATTACCCAGTATCGCAAACGATCCCCAGCTTGCAGTCCATGTCGACTGGGCGTAAACAGAAAGCGACCCGTGAATCGCCCGGTGTGAGATTCGGACAATAATTTTTCATCCAGCATGCGATTGTTGGCAACTTCACCTACAAGTTGCACGCCGCTCAAGGCGAAATCAGGGTCACGTGCTTCGACTTCGATCACGACGGTTTCGTTCAGTTGCACATCGCGAACATTGTCGCTGGGAGTACGGAGTTCAACTTCGGGTGGGTAGTCGGGAAAAACATCGATTCTGTGTTGCACGGGCTGGAGATTTCTTCTTCCCTCCACATTTTTCATTCGTAGTGCGTAGCAGGTGTGTTTGGGCGTGCGCCGATCGGGTCGCAAGGCGAGTGCGAACATGGCCTGAGCCGCGTCCTGGTCGTGTTCCATGGCAAGGTCGCGGCGCCCATCCACTTCGAAATCGACATAGGCCTCGGCAATAGGCCCGTTTGCGAGGGCGCGGAGTGTGATTGTGGTGCCTTCGATCGCGCGGATATGGCCATCTTCTGCGACGATCTGGTCGGCATAGCCGGTGTACTCGGGATAGTCGTACTCGACCTGCTTGATGGTGAGTGCAGGAGCCTGGACGACAGTTAGAAAGAACAATTTTGAATGCCCATCTCCTGCCACAATTTGATATTGCAGGTTCGTTTGCACACCGGTCAAACGGCTTGAGGCATGATGGTCGGTGAGCTGGCATTGAAAATGAAGATTGTCCGAGGAATGCATGGTCAGGGGCTGATCGACCGCCTGCCGATCAGCGGTCGTAAAGCGAAGCCGGGCATCCTCATCTTCTTCAAGACCGCGGATCATCGCACTGATGGTGACAACTTCACCGCGGGTCACGCTGTCGGTACCAGGCTCGACATTTTCGATCGAAACACGGCTGGGTGCGGCAATCTCGGCCCATGGCATCACGACCCGTTTTGCCGAGACGAACGGATCTTTGGGCGATAAGATTTTATAAAGGGCAATCACAACGACCAAAGCGGCAAAGAGGTAGCCGATGTGAATCAGTCTGGAGCGGTCAACCGCGTTTTCAATAGTTACACGCTTAAGTCTTTCGGAAGCTTGATGTTCCAGAGTTTGGTAAACAGCCACAGGAACCGTTTCTCGCTGTTGGCCAAATAGCAGGAGGTTCAACAGGCTGTTTTTCAACGAAGGACTGGAGCGTTCGATGGTTTGTGCCGCGTAAACCGGGTTGACCTGGTAAATCAGATGAGGCCACAAGTGCTTCCAGGCGTACCAAAGACTTGCCGCCAGCGCAAGGAAGAAAATCGCAAATCGAATTTCCACACCGAGTCCACCTGGCACAACCCAATGATCGGCCATCGCAACTAGCAACAACAATCCAAGCAGTCCACTCACCAGAACCACCAATGACGTGGTTAGATCAACGATTTTGAGAGTTCGCCGCGTGTGACTAACCCGCTCCTGGATGAATTTTTCGCAGGGGACAGAATTTTTTTGACCAGTGACCGGTGGAGCGGCAGTCGGTTTTGGGTTCGATGGGCTCATGTTCAACGGGCCGTTGTGAGACTTTTATATTGCCTTGTCACTTTATTATAGGCTTTGTGACGGGAATGGAGGATGATGGAACCAAGGGGTGCCCCCTAATTTGCCAGCTACGATAACCGATTTTACGGGAATTGACGCTATCGCCTGACGATATCGCTGTTTTTGGATGAACTCGTGTCGACACGCCTTGTCTGGGCTGACTAGGCTACGCCTAGTTGGAGGAGACACGATCGGCGCCAAAGTGCGCGAAAATCAACGTGAATTACGCTAACCAATTTCGCGAAATTGTAGCTGGAGAGCGGCGCGGCTTGACTGGGTCGCTGTTGCGGGCGGCGCTCCGCGCGATCGAAGTTCCCTACACCTGGGGGACTGCCTGGCGGAACTATCAGTTTGACATAGGGCAGCGGGCAGCCCGTTCGGTTGGAGTTCCTGTGATCAGCGTTGGAAACCTCTCGTTGGGAGGGACGGGAAAAACACCGATGGTCAAGTGGTTGGCCACCTGGCTGCGGGGGCAAGGCCTGCGGGTCGTCATTGTGAGTCGGGGATACGGTACTTCTGCAGGCACCGCCAACGATGAAGCGTTGGAATTACAGCAGTCGTTGCCTGATGTGCCGCATGTTCAGAATCGGGACCGTGTCGCTGCGGCACGGATTGCAATCGAGCAGTGGGATGCCCAGGTTATTTTGGCCGACGACGCATTTCAGCACCGTCGCCTGGCGCGAGATTTGGACATTGTTTTGATCGACTGCCTTGAGCCGTTCGGATACGGACACCTGTTTCCCAGAGGTACCTTGCGAGAGCCGATTGCCTCGCTGCGTCGAGCTGACGGGGTTTGCCTGACGCGTGTCGATATGGTCCATCCAGACCGGCGGGATGGTATCCGGTCACAAATACAAAATATCGTTCCAGAGTTGCCTTGTTATGAAGCGTCCCACAAGCCGAGTCGGCTCATAGACCATCATGGTCAGGTGCGTGCCTTGGATGAATTAGCGGGAGTTTCGGTCGCCGCATTTTGCGGAATTGGCAATCCACACGGTTTTCGTCACACGTTGTTGTCGACCGGTTGTGATCTGGTGGGGTGGCGTGAATTCAGCGATCACCATCACTTTGAGCCGGACGATCTTGATGCGCTTACGGACTGGGTTCGTGCAAGTGGCGCTCAGGAAGTTGTCTGTACACACAAGGACCTGGTAAAAATACCTGTTGAGAGAATTGCCGAGGTTCGTCTATCGGCCGTGGTGGTCGAACTGGAAATTCTCCAAGGCCAGCAAGCGTTGGAGCGAATGCTCAGAATTGCAATCACCGGGGAACGGGGTAATCCCAGCGGCGATGTACAAGATGGTCACCTGGGAACAACGACTTGAATCTTGTTTTCGAGGTGTTCGTTGTCAATGATTCCTTGAGCTGCATGTTGGGCAAGTTGCTTGGAGTAATAGGTTGCACAATGTCCTGAGAGGACAACCGTGTTTCCCTCGATGTGAATATTCAAATCGTGAATTCGGCCCTGGGCGCGACTAGCGATACGTTGGTAAATCGCCTCGGACAGGTTGTCGTAGCAGGTATTATTGATGATGTCGGACGCTACAGAGTGGTCGCCCGAAGATGGATCTACAGCGAGCAACACGTCACGACTGAGATGACGGCCTTCTTCTTTGAGATTGCAGGGGAGCTGATCGTCGTGCCCTTGCATCAGTGAATCCTTGGTAGCGTGCCGTTGATTTCCTATCAGACTGACAAGTTTAAATCAGTTTTAGGAGCCCATGGTTACCGCCAGGTAGTCGAGCGATTGTACCCAAGACATTTCGAGTTAACAACGAATTGTCCAGGAGTTTATGCGGTCGGCCCAGCTTGTTCAGAGCCGATCCTCCAAACATTTACAGACTTCTCTGGCCCGAAGCGTCTGGCAGTCACCAGAGTGACCGTCGACTCCGCACCGGAAATGGATATCGACCGCAGAACTCGAGCCCCATCTCTGCAGGCCAATCTATTCCCACAGAACTTTTCGTGTCAACACGGCTTGTTGCTATTTTGAAAAATTTCCACGTGGTTACCCATTCGAGTCTTGCGAGTTAGAAGGACGGCGGAATCGGATTCTTTTTGTAGCAGGTTCTGCTATCCATCAAGAAATATTTTCGCCGGAGCGCGGAAAATCAACAGGCAGTATTTTAGTTTTCGTCGAACTTGCAACGTGAGGAAAATGGGACCTTGAGCCAATCACGGAACATAGTCGATTCCGGCCAATTCGCACAAGTTTGCCGATGCCACTGGCTGTGGACAACTCCAGACTAAAAAGAAGAGAGCTTCACGGCACCAGCGTCCGGCCGGATGGCCCACGACAAACCCGGTACCCTTGGCCGCAGTCAGTGCTGCTTGCGAGGCTCGCAAAACAAGGCTGTTGGCCCTCTGCCGAAGCGATTCTTTGGTGCAGACCTCCTGGCCGCAGGCAAGGGCAAGAAGATCTTCGGTAATCAGGTCATGTTCGGTGCGAAGTGCCTCAAGGGGGATCTTTAGATCAGCACGACGGGTTGCTTCGCTGTCGAGGTAATCGATTGCGGCACGTGCCAGTCCCACCGCGAGCGTGGATGTTTCGTGGCCACCGGTTCTTGCTCCCAATCCGCTTGCCATCACGTTTTCAACCGGCCCGCCGATCAGTTGTTCATTTGCCACTTCAACAGCCTGGAGTTGGACCGAACCGGTGTGGCTGGCATCCAACCCGACCAAATTTGCGGGTGGCAGCACGGTGACACCGCTGAGCCCGGTCGGCAGGGCCACTAGAATTTGCTCTCCGTTGGGATAGGTATCTTTGGTGACTGTGGCACCGACGACAATCAGGTCAGCCGCCTGCCCGCCGGTTACCCAAGGTGAATACCCATCCAGGCGGTAACCTGTGGAGGTTTGCTCGGCAGTCAAAATGGGATTCTGAAGATGCCTCCGACTGGTGGTCAGGTGTGAAATTCCGACCGTTGCAAAGGTGTCCCCACGGGCGAGTTGCGGCAGTGTACGACTTTTGAGCGATTCATTGAGGCAGCCTTCGATGCGGCGGCAGGCGCCGGTGCGCTGGGTGAGGATGAAAGTGGTGGTGAGGCAAGCGGCGCTGAGTTCGAGATAGCCGCGGACAACTTGCTCGTCGGTCCAGGCCTGTCCGCCCCACGCGGGGTCAAGAAACCATTCGAAGACACCAAATTCTCCACAAAGACGCAGCTGTTCTACAGGCCATTTTCCCGACTTGTCTAATTCGCCGGATAATTCTACCAGGCGGGCACACAACTGTTTGAGTGCCGGATCGTCGGGTGCTGTGATGTGGGGAACTGGCATTTGGTGAGTCCACCTTCACCGGGGTGTGCTGTTGTGGTGCGCTGAGTAGATCGCTGAGTAGATCGCTGAGTAGATCGCTGAGTAGATTTGGGTCGGTACATTGTAGCCGAAGGGGGGGGCGTGGGGGAATTGCGTAGCATGGCTACTTGTGATTTTGGTTCATTCCCGTTGCATTCAGGTTGGAGGTCATGCGACGCAGTTGGGCAGCATTCTATGGCGACTAACGAATGCTCATATCGGAACTGCGTCCACCGGCGGCCGTCAGGTAAGAGTTCTCGACATAGTCAATCACCATACGGTGAGCACTAAATCGCGAGGCGCAAGTTGCGATCGATTCAATCATTCGCTCGATCCATTGGCGCGGCAGGCCATCTAGATCGCGATCGTAGAAGAGCGATACGACTTCGTTACGGAGTACGTCCATGAGATTTTCAACATCTCGCGAGTCGGTAATTTCATCGTCGACGTGTTGGTTGCCATTACCGATTGCAAAGCCATTTTTTCCATTGAAGGCCTCGGCCCACCAGCCGTCGAGTATTGAGCAGTTCAGCCCGCCATTCAGAACGACTTTCATTCCGCTGGTGCCAGAAGCTTCCATCGGGCGGCGCGGATTGTTCAGCCAGATGTCGACTCCCTGAACAAGGTGGCGAGCGACATTGATGTCGTAGTCTTCGATGAAGACCATTCGTCCGGTAAAACGGGGATCACGCCGCAGATTCGAGATTTTTCGGATCAGTTCTTTGCCAGGCGCATCGGCGGGATGGGCTTTGCCGGCAAAAATAAACTGAACCGGTCGTTGTGGATCGTTGACCAGTTCAGCAAGCTCGTCGATCAGGCGGAAGAAAAGGTCTGCCCTCTTATAGGTAGCAAACCTCCGTGCAAAACCGATGGTCAAGGCATTGGGATCGAGGATGTTGCGGGCGCCCTCGACGATATGGTCTTCTTCGTTTCGACGGCGACATTGCCGGCTATAGCGTCGACGAATGAAGTCGAAGAGCCGGCTTTTAAGGGCGTGATGGGTTTCCCAAAGTTCCCCCGGATCGACGTTGTAGATTCCTTCCCAGATCGCTGGATCTCCCATCTCTTTCTGCCAGCCTGGTCCCAAGTTGCGATCGTAGAGTTGTAGCATTGGGAAGGCGAGCCAACTGGGAATGTGGACCCCGTTGGTGATGTGGCCGATGGGGATTTCCTCTTCGACACGCCATGGCCAAAGGTGGGCCCACATTCCTCGCGAAACGTGCCCATGCAACGAACTCACCGCATTGGCACGGCGGGAAAGTTTGAGGCCGATGACGGTCATGCAAAACGATTCATTTTCATTCTGCGGTTCAACCCGTCCGAGTCCCATCAATTGCTCTGCGGAGATTCCAAGCTGATCGCGCAACGGCCCCAGGTGTTCCTCGATTAACTCAGCATCGAATCGATCGTGCCCGGCTGGAACCGGTGTATGGGTGGTAAAGACCGTGCGGTGGGCAATTTCGCGGAGCGCGTCATCAAAGGTCAGGCCATCGTCTTCCATACGTTGATGAACGACCTCCAGAGGGGCAAATGCACTGTGCCCCTCATTAAGGTGGTAGACACCTATCGTAAGTCCGAGTGCCCGCAGCGCCTTGACCCCACCAACGCCCAGTACCAGTTCCTGGCGAATTCGGGTGCGGTGATCGCCGCCATACAGGCGGGATGTTAACTCACGGTCTTGGGGACTGTTGCCTTCCACGTCGCAGTCAAGCAAGTACAAATTGACCCGCCCGACTTGCATCAGCCAAACTTTGGCCAGGAGTTGGCCATCGCGGGTATCGATTGCCACGGTTATGGGTTGCTGGTCGGGTCCGAGTGCCGGTTTCATCGGCAAGTTCTCAACCTTAGTGTTGAGGTATTCTTCCTGTTGGTATCCATCCGTATCAAGGTGCTGCTTGAAATAGCCCTGGTCGTAAAAGAGCCCGATGGCAACCAGGGGAACGCCGAGACTACTGGCACTTTTGATGTGATCGCCTGAAAGGACCCCCAAACCGCCCGAATAGATCGGCACCGATTCGTGAATTCCAAACTCGGCGGAGAAATAAGCGACTGGTTTCGAACCAAGGACTCCCGTGTGGCGGGCGCCCCAGGTGTGGGTGGTTCGCGAAAGATAGTCTTTCAGGCGACGGTGGGCTTGATTGATACGGGTGTAGAGGACCATTTCCGCCGCCCGTGCGGCTAATTCCGCAGGAGTCATCTCCGAAAGCAGGGCGATCGGGTTATGATCCAACTTGCGCCACTTGACTGGGTCCAGGTCGCGAAACAAGCTCACGACCTCAGGATGCCAACTCCACCAGAGGTTGTGAGCTAATGTAAAGCATTTGTCGTACAGGGCACGGGGCGTAATTTCTGTCCAGTTTGTTTGATCGAGGTCACTCTGCATTTCAATTTCAGTGGTGTTCATTCCATTTTCTCCTGACTTCAGGAGGGAAATAATAGGTTACTTCAGGGGAGACAATATGCTTTCGTTGATCCCGAGGCCCAATACTCGATTCCAAGGTCGGGGGATATAATCTTCACAGCACCGCTAGTTTGCAGCAAACCGACTGCCGAATACAAGCCTGATAAGGACAGGGGCAGTCACCCCAGGCCTACCAAGGTATATCGATTGGTAGATTTTTGGTCCAGCGGTGTGGTAGCACGGAGTCTCCTTGAAAAAATTGTGGAACCTCGGAAAAGGCCCCGTTCGGTCATCCCAGGTGCGGTGGCAGCCCGATTGGGCCACTACCTGGCCGGTTACCGACAGGTTGTGACGCACAAGGCTGCATGCACTTGCCAGATTCGTTTGCTTTTGTTCTGTTCGTCGTATGAATATTCTTATTTTTGAAGATCCAAAAGTTTTCCAGCTCAGCCCGATCACGCTGACGCGGCCAGCTTATCTGGTGACTTGTGGAGCGTGTCGTCTCCTGGATCAACTCCAGCGACCTGGCCATTTGCTGGCGACGGTCGTGCGACCCGAATTGCAGGCGTTGGTGGCCGCCGACAGTCCCGAACTGGCTGATTTGCCAGCCTGGCGTCGCTCCGTCGAACAGGATAACGGCCGTGTTCTGCTGGTCAACGCACGGGTTGTGCCGAGTGCGGTTGTGCGCAAACAACTGGAGGAGCTTTGGGATGCCGGTAACGAAGGAATTGTTCGTACCCACAGGACGGTTGCCGCGGCCTTGTTGCCGACGCGGGAGCTGGCGGAGTACGGTGCGCTGACGGTTGAACAAATTTCGCGCGGGTTGGACGCAAGCGAGCTTCCGACTCTACACGCAGATCTTCCTTTGTTGGAATATCCTCACGATGTGATTCGACACCATCTCGGATCGATGGGCGAGAATCTGGACGACTTGTTGGCACGTTGTGACTACCACCAACCCGTTCCGAATGTTTACGTGCCACGCGGATTGGAACTTCCCACACAGCTTTCCGTGGAAACCCGTGGTGGGCCCATTGTGATTGAACAGGATGTTGTGGTGGGGCCATTTTGTTTCCTGGAAGGTCCTTTGTACATCAGTCGCGGCACAAGGATCTGTGAACACACATCGATTCGGGCTTTGACATGCATTGGCCACAATTCAAAAGTGGGAGGAGAGGTGTACGCCTCGATCATCGAGCCGTACTCAAACAAGCAACACGAAGGTTATTTAGGACACAGTTACCTTGGAAGTTGGGTTAATGTGGGTGCGGGAACATGTGTCAGCGATCTGAAGAATACGTATGGCAAGATCAATGTCGATTGCAATGGCCAGCGCATCGCCACCGAGATGCAGTTTTTAGGAGTGATCGTGGGTGACCATGTGAAGATGGCGATTAACGCCACGCTTTTTGCCGGCAAGCAGATTGGAGTGGCTAGTATGCTTTACGGAACCGTCACCGAGAATGTTCCCAGCTTCGTCAACTACGCACGGTCCTTGGGACAGGTAACGGCCGCCAGTGTCGAAGCGGTTGCCACCATGCAACGGCGAATGTTTGCTCGTCGAAAGATCCCGCAGCGGAGCTGCGATGTCGCGCTGCTGGAGGCCATTTTTGATGCCACCGCAACCGAGCGGAGCGGTATGGCTGACCAAGTTGCCCCTCTGCGTTTTGGCTGATATATTTTCTGAGTGGTTGCCAGGTTTGTTGATCTTTGCAAGTTAAAATGGCTCTTTGCGGCATGAAGTCATGAAAATTCAACAAGCATATGATGCCGGCCGCTTTGGACTCTCGTTCGAACTTTTTCCCCCGAAGACGTCGCAAGGCAAAGTCAATCTCTTTCGACATGTTGAGCGATTGAATTCGTTTCGCCCCAGTTACATGACTTGTACGTATGGGGCGGGTGGGTCGACTCAAGAAGCGACGTTGGAGATTGTGTCTCGGGTTTATCAAGAGTTTGATCTTCCGGTGGCAACGCACCTGACGTGCGTGGGACGCACCACTGATCAACTTCGCGCGTATTTATTAGAGGCACGTTCGCGAGGTATTGAGAATGTAGTAGCGTTGCGAGGAGATCCTCCTCAAGGGGTAGACGCGTTTCGCCCTGTTGATGGTGGTTTGTCTTATGCAAACGAACTGGTTGCGCTAATTCGTAGCGAATTTCCCGAGTTCGGGATTGCCGTAGGTGGATACCCGGAAACACACCAAGAAGCCCCAAGTCGGGCGGTTGATCTGGAGAATTTAAAGCGCAAAGTCGATGCCGGTGCCAATGTGGTCATTACTCAGCTGTTTTACGACAACCAGGATTTTTTCCGTTTTCGTGATCAATGCAGCGAGATTGGAATTGGCGTGCCCATCGTGCCGGGATTGTTGCCGGTGCTTGCTTTCAGCCAGATTCAACGCATTGTTTCGCTGTGTGGTGCGCGATTGCCAGGAGAGTTGGTGCGGGATTTACAGTCAGCTGGTGACGACCAACAATCGCAACGGGAAATTGGTGTGGCATTTGCCGTCAGGCAGGTTGAAGCATTGCTGGAGGCTGGTATTCCGGGGTTGCATTTTTACGTACTCAATCGGTCTGAAGCTGTTGAACAAGTGCTTCGCGCGGTTCCTTTACCTGGTCGATAGGGGTGAGTTTTACAAACCGTCCAGCCGTACGAGTTTGGGGGCTTCTGGTTGAAGGCACACGGTACTGTTCCACTCTGTTTTGCGGGGTAAAATCCCTGGCCGTGGATGTTTGTTGACCAGGATGGGTTTGGTGGGTCGCTTCTGGGTCACATGCATGGGGCTTTCTATGAGGTCCCCCTAGGCCAATCCGCCGTTTGATGTTCCCCTGGGCTCGGATGGCTCCATAAGTCAGAATGGAAAATATGAGCGACCTCGCGGGGAAAATGCTGAAAGACTATCGGGTGCTGCGCCGCTTGGGCCGAGGGGCAATGGCCGAGGTCTTTTTGGCAGAACAGAGTTCTCTTGGCCGCCAGGTCGCTTTGAAAGTGTTAAACGTCCATTTGGCCAACGATCCCAATTATGTGCAACGGTTTCACCAGGAAGCGCGTGCCGCAGCTGCTCTCATCCATGCCGGAATCGTACAGATCTATGAAGTTGGGCAGGCTGAAGGCTTTCATTTCATCGCCCAGGAGTACGTGCCTGGGCGTAACCTGGGAGAGTTGATTCTTCGGCAGGGTCGCGTGACGCCTGGCCAAACCCTCGACATTTTGCGCCAAGTGACCGGCGCACTGCAAAAGGCCTCGGAACACGGTATCGTGCACCGTGACATCAAGCCTGAGAACATCATGCTCGCTTCCAGCGGCGAGGTAAAGGTAGCCGACTTTGGGTTGGCTCGGGTGCAAGGTGAACAGGATGGTGCCAACCTGACACAGGTTGGAGTAACCATGGGAACGCCGCTCTATATGAGTCCCGAGCAGATTGAAGGGCAGCCACTCGATAGCCGTAGTGATATTTATTCCTTGGGGGTGACGGCCTACCACATGCTGAGCGGTCGACCACCCTATGAAGGTGACACGCCGCTTTCGGTTGTGGTTCAGCATCTCAATCAGGCCGCAGAACCTCTGCAAACGAGGATTGCTGATCTGCCAGGTGAATTAGCACGGGTTGTGCATCGTATGTTGGCCAAGAAAGCCGCCGATCGTTATGCGAACCCCGTAGAGCTGCTGGCTGAACTGCGGGTGGTCGCCAGTCAGGCAGCAGCCCAAGGATGGGGATCGGGACCGTACGGCTGGTCAACCGCTACGTGGCCAGTGGTGGTGCCGGGTGGCAGTGATGCAACCCGTCACTTGAGTGCCGTGATGAAAACATCTACCAGGAATGGGGCTCCCTCGTTTTACCTGGTGGAAATTTGCGGCTGTGGCCCTTGTCTGTTTCCTGGTCGGAGTAGGGCTGGCGGTAATGAGCCGCTCCGGCTCGATCCTAGCGGGGGCTCAGCAGCAAACCCCTCAACGCGAAAACGTGACCGCTCAACTTTATCATGCCAAGCGAGTTGATACTGAGACTGCCTGGCGTGCCATACCACGTTATTTTCCTAAGGCCGATGTTTACGAACTCAATCTGGCTAGGCAAGGACTCGTTCGCCACTACTTCTTTGTGACCGGAGAATTTTCGCAGGCGATTCCCGTGTTGAAGATGCTGCGGTCAACCAGCAGTCCTCACGATCGCTTTAACCGCTTTGCACTAGCTGGGTTGACAATCGCCTCGGTACGACAAGGAGCTTTGAAGGCGGCGCGCCAGTTTGCTCAGCAGATTACCAGCACAGATCAAAGTCGTCTTGCGGAAGAAGATCCCGAACTGGCCCGACAGTTCAGAGAAGCCCAGAAAAAGTTGACAAATCAGGGCTGAGGGATCAGGCAGAACGGCGAGTTGTCCACAGACCGGCCCAATTTGGCTTGTGTCGCTGATCCGGTTGCCGTGTCATGCTCCTGTACCGAGGCAGGGGATGCTTGGACTTTTGCTGACGAAGCACTTCACGGTGGCCGTCTCGAAGGATCATTCCGCCAATGAATGCCCAAATCAGGACAAAAGATGTGCCAAGTATGGTCGGGATAAGATGGTAAGGCATGGAATTGCTCCTCTATTGAGATTGCGTGCGCACTCCATGTGCGGTCTGCTGGCAATCCATGCCTGAGTCGGGCCAAGAGTCCATCGCACCCGGTCCGCAAGGACCTCTGCTCGAGGTGGGGTGCCATCTTTCGCTCGACATCAAATCATATCGACGGTTTGAGACCCCTTTGTGAATCGCAGGGTGGGCTGCCGTGCTAGCTTCTTCGACCGCTCGAAGCGGTTTTGCTGGACAAGGCCCGATCTCTTCTCGAATCGGTAAATTCATTGGGACCGACCCGGTGAGAGTCGTTGGCATTTCAGGCTATCTTTTTTGTCATGTGGCTCCCGCTGTACCACAAAAAACCTGCAAATATCGACTTGGTATAGGATGTTTAAGCCCTGTTTTTGCGTACCCCTTGTTGGGTGTGATCGTTTGTGCACCTTGGTCTATCCGCAGGCACAGAACCTGTCAGGCAGTACGACTGGGAAAAATTGCTAACCGACCAACCGCCGGTTTTCCATCGGGGACTTGAACGCGTGTATTCTTGATAAGTACCTCGGGCCGTCGCGCAAGCAGAGCCAACCTCCCAATTCGTGCAAGCACTGGCACTTGCAAGCATTGTCACTTGCAAGCATGGTCATTTGCAAGCTTTGTCACTCGGCAACCGACCTGCTTGTTACGCATTGGCCACGGACAAGGGTCGCTGGATGGAGACGACCAGTGAGCGGTCATCCCACCAGGTCTACCCGCCAGATCGTTCAGCCTTCCCCAAGAGGACAGCTATAAATGCCCTCTTCTCGCACGACCTGGACTGGATTGCACCGACAGTAAATGTTGCTTAGTAGGATGCGGCAACCGCGACTGCCTGCTAAGATCAACATCACTCGCTCGTGTACCTTGAGCAGCCTGGTTGTGTTGCCAGATTTTTTGTCCCGAGCGAATTTTACCCGAGTCGTTTTATGCCACAAAGTCGCGACACCGATGTTCGCATGCGGGGATTTTCCGATCGGGTTACGGTGGAACATGCATTAGCCTGGCTGGATGCTGAACTCGAGGCTCGGGTTGGCAGCGATGCAGAAGTCCGTTCCGAGGTAGTTGCGCTGGACCGTGCTGCAGGGCGAGTACTGGCGGAGGATCACGTTGCGGGCTTGAACGTTCCCGGGTTCGCCCGCGCGATGATGGATGGTTTTGCAGTTCGGGCGAGTGACATCCAGGGGGCATCTGCGTACAACCGTTTACAGCTGGTTGAGGTTGGCGTAAGTATGCCGGGTCGCGGTTTCGCCGGTCAGACGGGGCCAGGCCAGGCGGTCCGGATCATGACCGGCGCGCCTCTTCCGGAAGGTGTCGACGCCGTACTGCCAGCAGAACTGGTCGATTGGGGAGCGGATGGGAAGTCGCCCTGGGCGATTGGCGAGGTTTCTGTCGGCAAGCACATTAGCCAGCCTGGCGAAGACATTGCCCAAGGGCAAACTGTTTTTTCATCGGGTAGGCAATTACGACCCCAGGACATTGGGGTGCTTTCCTCACTTGGAGTTGCAGAAGTTCACGTCCTCTGCCTGCCTCGTGTCCGGATTGTGATTACTGGGAACGAACTGTTGGCCGCAGGGACACCACCCGTCGGGTACCAAATCACCGATGCCAACGGTCCGATGCTCGCTGCGCTGGTGGCACGTGATGGAGGCCTTGTCCGCAATCCGGGCATCGTTCCCGATCAGCGGGAGGCAATTCGCAAGGCGCTCACCGACGAGGCAGAGATCATTCTCATTTCGGGCGGATCGAGCGTGGGCGAAGAAGACCATGCGCCTGGTTTGGTGTTGGAAATGGGTGAATTACCCATCCACGGGATTGCGATGCGGCCGAGCAGCCCGACTGGCATTGGGACGATTGGTCACAAACTCATATTCTTGCTACCAGGCAACCCAGTGTCGTGTTTGTGTGCTTATGATTTTTACGCAGCTCGGGCGATTCGCGCTTTTGGGGGGCTGGGGCGAGAATTTCCGTATCGCATAGTTCGCATGCCGTTGCGGCGAAAACTTGTTTCGGTGGTGGGGCGTGTTGATTATGCGCGGGTAGAGATCGTTGACGGGCAGGTCGAACCACTTGCAATTTCGGGTGCCTCGATGCTCAGTACAACGACGCGTGCCGACGGGTTTGTCATCGTTCCTGGCAACAGCGAAGGCTGGCCAGCTGCCGCTGAAGTGGACGTCTTTCTTTACGATGCAGAGATTATTGGTTCATGACCCTAGCGGAAGTTGACTGCACCCATGCCTGAACAACAGCAGTTTCTGGACGTGATTGATCGCGACGAAGCAGAGCGTCGTTTTCAAGCAGTTCTGGATTTTACACCCAGGGGAGAAGAACTGGTTTCGTTGGACGAAAGCCTGGGCCGTGTCTTGGCACGCGACATTGCTTCGCCAACCAATGTTCCTTCTTTCGACCGGTCGAATTATGACGGTTTTGCGTTGCGCGCTGGCGATACCACGGGTGCCGACGAGCAAACGCCTTGCAGTTTTCGCCTGCTTCCTGAAAGACTCGATCCGGGTGTGGTCCCGCAAGCGGAAGTGACAGCGGGTACGGCAGTGGCGATCGCGACCGGTGGCATGGTGCCGCGAGGTGCCAATGCCGTTGCGATGGTGGAGCACTGCGATCTTCAGCAACAAGACACTATGTTAGTGCGCAAGTCAGTTTTTCCCGGATTCGGTATTGCCTACACGGCGACTGATATCTCTGCGGGTGAAACGGTCTTGCGAGCAGGCGAACTACTGTCGAGCCGTGCAACGGGAATTCTGGCTGCCATCGGAGTTTGTCAAGTTGCCGTTTTTCGGCAACCGAGGGTGGCGATCATCTCAACCGGTAATGAGATCATCGCACCGGGTGAGTCGATGAAGCCAGGGTTGGTTTATGATTCGAATGCTCGCATCCTGGCCGACGCGGTGTCCGAATTAGGAGGTGTACCAATCAGTTTGGGGATTATCCAGGATGACCTCGGGCGTTTGCGCGAGCAGTTGCGCCGCGGACTGGCTGAGGCGGATGTTGTGTTACTTTCGGGGGGGACGAGTAAAGGGCAGGGCGACCTGTCGTATCACGTTGTTGGAGAACTTGAAGATCCTGGGATTGTCGCCCATGGGGTAGCCCTCAAACCGGGCAAACCAATTTGTCTGGCTGCAACCTCAGGCAAACCGGTGGTGATCCTGCCTGGTTTTCCAACTTCGGCAATTTTTACATTTCATGAATTTGTGGCTCCGGTGATTCAGGCCCTAGGTGGACGGCCACGAGATCCGGCGACGACTGTCGAGGCCCGGTTGGCGATCAAGGTAAACTCGGAGGTCGGTCGCACCGAGTACTTGCTGGTTGGGCTGGTTCATGCGGAGAGCGACTCGACCCGGGGCGAGACGACAGGCGGATCGACAATTTCTCCAAGCGAAACCAATTCTTCCCAATTACCAGCGACTGCTCATGGAGAAATAACCGAGTTGATTGCTTATCCAATGGGAAAGGGTTCGGGGTCGGTCACGACGTTTAGCCAGGCAGATGGCTTTGTTACGATTGGGCGTCATGAGGAGATCGTTCCGCGGGGGGCTCGCGTACCTGTTCAGCTGTTGGGAGACGATGTTCGGCCAGCTGACCTTGTGGTGATTGGTAGCCATTGTATTGGTTTTGATTACCTACTTGGGAAACTGTCTCGAAGCGGCTGGCGAACCAAGTTTATGGTGGTAGGAAGCAGTGCCGGACTCGAGGCAGCCCGGCGCGGGGAATGCGACTTGGCTGGAGTCCACCTGCTTGATCCGGCGACCGGTCTTTACAATGAGACTTTTCTGACTCCCGAGGTTGAGTTGGTGCGGGGTTATGGGCGGCGGCAAGGTATTCTCTACCGCAAGGGGGATCTGCGGTTCGAAGGGCGTACGGCTGAGCAGGCATTGGAGATGGTGCGAACAGATCCAAGTTGTACGATGGTCAATCGAAATCAAGGTAGTGGTACAAGGATTCTCATTGATCGTCTGTTGGGTGAGGTGTCCCAGGAACAGGCCCCTGCCGGCTATGCCCTGCAGGTAAAGAACCACCATGCGGTGGCAGCTGCGATCCGTCAGCAGCGAGCTGATTGGGGAGTGGCCATTGAGACGGTTGCCCGGCAGTCCACGACGGCAGATGCAGCGACATCAGGGGAACTTGGTTTTTTACTGGTGGAAGATGAGCGGTTCGACTTTATCGTACCGAGGGCCCGAGTTGAGCGACCTGCCGTTCAAGCATTTATACAGCTGCTTTCACAGGACGATGTCCAAAGGGAACTCTGCGGATTGGGCTACCAGATACCTTGATAATCGGTTTGAGCCCGCCGCGAGTTAACCCTGCTTGAACGGTTTCCCCGTCTGCGATGCCGCAAAGTTTGCCCGGCTGGAACAGTTGTCGCACTATGGTCGGGAACCACTGCCTGGAGTTTTTATTTTTGTCGGCCAGGGGCGGAAACGCGAGTTATACTTTCCCGACACCACTTGGTCGCGGTTCGGCGCGCCTGCACGTTGAAGGCTTATGAAGGCTTCATTGAGTGTGCAGGCGCGCCGTCGCACCTTCATAGGACGCGTAAAATCGTCTTCTCGTCTTCTCGGCTAATCAGGGGGTTTTCAGCCCCGACTGATACCATCTCATGACGCAGCAGGCCACCACCATGTCGTGGCATCTTGTCGTGGGACGGAATCTCTGCCAGTCACGTAACCCACACAACTGTCATGACTTGCGTATTTAAGGTCAAGAAGGCCAATTGAAGGCAAGCCGTGGTTGCAGTAGACTGGGGCCATTCGCAGTGCCTGCATTTTATCTGATTTGTATAGTGTTTGGCCGTTGTGTCTGGCCAATGGCACCCCCGCTCGGAGATGTGTTTGATGAGTACGACAATGGAAAGGAACCCCTTGATGACCGAGGTTGCCAAATTAGCTGTTGGGGATCAAGAAGTAGAACTGCCAGTTCTTGTTGGTAGTGAGCAAGAAACTGCAATTGACGTGTCCAAGCTTCGTGCCCAAACCGGCATCGTCACGCTTGACGAGGGCTATGTAAACACGGGATCCACAAAAAGCGAGATTACGTTTCTTGATGGTGAAAAGGGGATCCTGCGGTATCGGGGTTATCCGATCGAGCAGTTGGCCGCCGATTGCGATTTTGTCGAGGTTTGTTACCTGCTCATTTACGGAGAGTTGCCCTCGCCAACGCAATTAGCGAATTTTCGTGCGTCGCTACGGCGGCACACCATGCTGCATGAGGACATGCGGTTATTTTACGATGGCTTCCCGCTCGATGCGCATCCCATGGCAATTCTCAGTTCGGTATGTGGCGCGCTCTCGACTTTTTACCAGGATTCCTTGAGTTTTGACGATCCGGAGATTGTCGATCGTACTGTACATCGCCTGCTCGCCAAGGTTCCTACGATCGCGGCTTATGCCTATAAAAAATCGATAGGGCAACCCTTTGTTTACCCCCGGAACGATCTCACCTATTGCGAAAACTTTTTGCGGATGATGTTTTCGGTCCCCTCCGAACCCTACGAAATCGACCCTGATTTTATCGAGGCACTAAATCTCCTGTTCATTGTACATGCCGATCACGAGCAAAATTGCAGCACCTCAACCGTGAGAATGGTGGGGTCTTCGGATGCAAATTTATTCGCATCAATTTCGGCAGGCATTTATGCTCTGTGGGGCCCATTGCATGGGGGAGCCAATGAGGCCGTCGTCAACATGCTGGGGCAAATTCGCGACGATGGTGGTGATGTGACCAAATATGTCAACAAGGCCAAAGATAAGAACGACAAATTTCGGCTTATGGGCTTTGGGCACCGGGTCTACAAGAACTTTGATCCCCGTGCGACAATTATTAAGGCGGCCTGCGACAAGCTGTTGGCCAAACAATCGCTGCAAGATCCCCTTTTCGAGATCGCTCAGAAGTTAGAACAGGTTGCCCTCGAAGATGAGTACTTTATCGAGCGGAAGTTGTATCCCAATGTCGATTTTTACTCGGGCGTGATCTATCGCGCCATTGGCATCCCGACACAGATGTTTACCGTCTTGTTCGCAATTGGGCGTCTTCCTGGTTGGATTACCCATTGGCTTGAGATGCGACGCAGTCCGGGCAAGCGAATCTGCCGCCCGCGACAAATTTACACCGGACCGAACGAGCGTCCGTTTGTGCCGCTTACCGATCGGTAAGTGGAGCCATAGTCTTGGGGACGTCAACTCGTGGGCTGTAGTCAGATCGGCGCGCGGTAATTCTCTTCCCCAGACGGAGTGGATTACCGCAGCGAGCAGGCTCCTGTTTATCGGTTTGCAGCCACGAGAATTTCCCCGCGACCGCCGTCCAGCAGGTCGCCGTGGAATTGCTCAAAATCGGCCTGCAATAATTCATGGTCGAACGGGAACTCCAACTCGGCCAACTGACGAAGCATCATTTGTAAGACCAGCGGTCTTTGCCGGCAGGCATGACGAAATGTGGGAAGCAATTCAGGTGTGGGTGAGCCAAACAGGCCAATGGTTCCCCGACGCATCCCTGCACCAGGACGAATTCCACAGGATCCAAAGATCAGCAGGCTTCCGGCCAACAGGCCAAACCCAGCCATGTCGCCGGCATTGCCGCCTACCCCAATCCAGCCGCGGCGCATCGTGTGGCCAAGTTCATTTCCGGTGTCGCCATCGATGAGAATCGTGCCGCCGGTCATCCCGACACGGCTACCCCGATAGGCGGCACCCACCAAATGGCCAGATCCTCCGTGAACACGAATCAGGCCTCCGTGCATTTCTCCACCAACCCAATCGCCCGCATCGCCATCGACCACGATTTGGCCACCAGCCATTTCGCTGCCGAGATGTCGACCCACAGGTCCGTGCACATGAATCGAGCCCTCCTCCATGTGAGCGCCAATCCAGTGGACACCGGCCAGGTTGCCGTAAAGGTCCCACGCTAAATCATCAGGTTCGCCTTCCACTCGAAAGAACTCGCCCAGCGGCAATTTCTCATTGCCATGAAAGATGGTGTGTTGACAAATCTCGTCCAGGGTTTTTCCCTGCAGGGCGGACGGGGTGAGGCCTTCAATTTCGACAGGAATTGAGGTCTCTGCGGTGTAGGTGAGAGTAAGAGGCATAATATCAACCGGATGCGAGTCGTCGAGGGTGTGGGGAGATGCCGGTCTTCACAAGGCACCGCCGGTAAGTTAGCAATCACGCCTATTTTACACAACCAAGGGCGGACCAAAATGGGTACATTCCAGCTTGTTTGAGACTTCGAAAGCCCATTTTTAGGATCAACATGGCATACTGGTGTCAGAGAAGTGGCTGTGTTGATTCGGGAACCCCCGTGTGAGCCAGACGCATTCGAGGTTAAAATCTCCGGCAACGATGGCCTGACGGGTTCCGTATTGGCTGGTCGACTCACAACCAGGCTACCGATTTGGTGATGCCAGTCCTATTTGGTATCTCGGAAAGCCAACTTGATTGAAAGAGCAGATTGTCGTGAATCGCGGTGCAATCATTCTTTGTGGCGGTAAAAGTACGCGAATGGGGCGCGACAAAGCATCGCTTCCGTTTGGCGAGGAGCAAATGCTGCAACGAGTTGCCCGCCTGGTGAGCCAGGTGATCGAGCCAGAAAACATTGTTTGTGTTGCTGCTGACGGCCAGCAATTACCCGTGCTGGCGCGTGAAATTCGCGTGGTCCGCGATCGGTTTTCCGGTAGAGGACCAATGGAAGGGTTGGCCGCTGGGATAGCCGCGTTAAAGAACTCAGCCACAACTATCTATGCGACCAGTTGCGACGTACCGTTGTTGCGTCCTGCCTGGATCGACCGTCTCTTTGAGCTGTTGGGAGATCATGATGTGGTGGTGCCGCGTGAGGGCCGCTTCCACCATCCGCTGGCTGCCGTCTATCGGAGTTCGGTCCTCCCGCGTATTGAAGAACTCCTGGTAGCAGACCAGCTTCGACCGGTGTTTTTGTTCGATCGTTGCAAGACTTGTGAGGTTCCGGTTGAAGCACTTCGAGATGTTGATCCTCAGCTGCAGTCGTTGTTGAATTGCAATCTCCCGGAAGACTACCAGGCAGCCTTGGTCGCAGCTGGTCTTGGCCCGGAACTGGCTGGCCATTAGTTCAGCGCCGCTAGCCAGTAACGTTCGTGTCATTCTGAACGAAGGGAATCGGTCAAAGTGGCGGTGAGCGACGGCCGCGTGATCAAGTCACAGACGGTGCGGCCGCCGACTCCATCTTTAGCCCCGGTTCGCTTCGTGCCAGCAGGCAATGACTTCTGGGTTATGCAGGTAGGAATCGGAGACCGGATAGTTGCGGAATCGGATTGAATAGTATTGTTCGAACCATTCCTGAATGTGAGGGATAATATCTTGATCGAAAGTGGGATTGACGTGGAGCGTTTTCCCTTGTGGTACGGCACGAATTTCTCCCTGCTCGACCATGATCGTGCCCGCTTTGATTACCATTCGTGGCAATTCGAACATGGTTTGTTTGTTTTCGTGGGGTGTGTAGATCGTGATATCGGCATCAGCTCCAGCAC
The DNA here is from genome assembly GCA_965243695.1 of Lacipirellulaceae bacterium. GTDB lineage: Bacteria > Planctomycetota > Planctomycetia > Pirellulales > Lacipirellulaceae > JAKVCB01. Next base: position 162,445 of record CBDEWC010000039.1, read on the forward strand.
CGAGATGGCCCTTGTTCACAAGTCCAAGAATTCGTGCGGGTCCTGCCCGGGTGATGATGGCAATTTCGCCCAGCGTGTATTCGCGTTGGAGGTCAATCAGGGTCGAGCGGTTTTGGACTTCCTCCGGGCAGGTTTTGAGTATGTCCTGGCGATAGGTGCGGTCCATCAATAAGCGAATGATTTCAGGATAAGCCAGGAACGAGCCACCGTTGGGATGGTCAGTACTCATGACCACTCGCCAGGGATCTTCGACCAGCAGGTACCATTCCAGACCAATCGCCCATTGCAGTGCGTGCACAAGTGACTTGTTGCGGTACTTGATGGGGGTGATTCCACACCCAGCTTCCATTTCGGTATCGCCACTGAACCATTTTCCCCGATAGATCTTGTGTAAAAAGTAGCCGAGTGGTCCGTCACCGGTCATGCTGGTCGTTTCGCCAAAGAGAACCTGTCCTACATCGACCGTAATATTGGGGTGATTGTTGACATAGTCGGCCAGCGGCACGACTTTGCTGTTGAATGTGTTTTCGTCCGCTTCGCCACCCCCGTAGCTGTGAAATTGTACATGGGTCATATGTCCTCGGTGACCGTTGAGAGCTTTCATCGTTTCGAGCGTGGTCGTCCAATTGCCAGGCATGCCTAAATTATTGGCATGGATGTGAACCGCATGAGGCAGCTTCATCTCATTGGTAGCCTGCGAGACTTCGGTGATGATCTGCCGAGGTGTGACGTTGAAGTGGGGGACCAGGTCATCGATACCGCTGACATTGCCGGCAGCCTGATTTTTCCAGACTTCGACTCCGCCAGGATTTACCAGTTTGGGGGCAAAGCCCTTGGCCGCGCCCAGCACCCATCCCAGAAAGGCTTTCAGTCGTTGGGGTTCTTGATCTTGAATCGAACGCATCACGTAGTGATTGTTACCCACAAGTACATAGAACCCCTTGTCGAGACAGGGGGTATCTTCAAATTCCTCATGGGCATGCCGTGCCGCGAGCGGAGGAATTGCAGCATCGAACGCAGTGGTGTAGCCCAGTCCCGCATACTTGTAACCTGTGGCAAAAGTGCTTGGAACACTGCCGGTTGTTCCACTGTGGGTTAGCGGGGTTCGCTCGAGAACTTCGCTTTTGCGTTTTTCTTCGGGCCGCATTTTTCGGGCTACGTTTACCTTGGGGCCGGCAATGTGGCAATGGATATCAACACCACCGGGCATGATGACCAGATCCTCGGCATCAATCGTACGAGCTGGCTTTTTTTGCGGGTCCCCGGGGGGAGCGACGATGCGCGTACCGTCGATCCAAATATCGCGAACTTCTCCGTCGATGCCATTGGTAGGATCGTAAACCGTACCGCCCTTGATACATGTCAGTGAGTTTGTGGTCATTGGGCTATTAACTCGCCAGGCATTAGCCGGTCGAGATCTTCTTAAACAAGTGGCTGGGTCTCGAACCCTGGATGGGAAGTAGCTATTCTAGTCGGCACGACCCAATCTTGCTACTTTGGTGCGATCGAACGAACGAACTCTTGTCCCCAGTCCTGCAGGAGGTTGCATGTCCCGCGATTGCGTTCAGTCCGCGGTGGATCAGATCCAGTTTGCGCGCCGTTTTACCAGCTCATTTCTTGTAGATTTGTCACCTGACGAGTGGTTTTGGCAACCGGCCGAAGGGGTCACCCACATCGCCTGGCAGGTTGGCCACCTGGCCACGGCACAATATGGGCTCTGTTTGCTGCGCCAGCGGGGGCCCCTGGAAGCCGATGAAAACCTCATCCCAGCGGAGTTCCGCACAAATTTTGGGAAAGGGTCCGAACCGGTTTCCGGGCCGCAGAACAATCTTGCCGGAGCAGCTATCCAGGCAGTTTTTGAAAGTGTTTATGAGCAGGTGCAGGCCGAACTTGCCCAGCAGACCGACCCACAACTGGATGTGCCTGCCGGGAAACCCCACCCCCTGTTCGACACCAAGTTGGGGGCCATCGAGTGGGCTTCTGGTCACGAGTTGGTCCATGCGGGCCAAATCGCGCTGTTAAGGCGTTTGATGGGAAAAAAGCCACTGCGATGATGCGGACTCTGCAGGGCGGCTCAAGATTTTCAGGGGTTTGCCGATTTGTTGAATATTGTGGAAACAACGCCGGACGGTTCCTGGATGTTGCTGGCATGCAATGGCCCGCGATCGCAACGCTAAGCAACAATCCCCTTGAGTTGCTTGACCTTTGCTTCGATACCACGCAACACCTCTTCGTCACTTGGGTGGGGCGACGGAAACGCTGGCCGCAGTGGAATCGGCACATCGTCCATGCGATAGACCGTTCCCCCGGTATTAATGCCATAGGTGGCAACGGTAAAAGCGACTGCGGCACTCTGTGTGGTTGGGGTCTCTTTCGGGTCGAGTGCTACGTAAGGGATGGATTGCAAGTGATTGCGGGCTGGCTGGGAGAAATTGGCCATCGGGTCACAGGCAACAATCAATGCCGCATCGGCTTCACCCCGAGCGAGTGTGTCGCTCGTTGTATACTCCCCCGGGTTAAACCGTGGATAACCCCGAGCGTGATTGACACCAAACTGGTAGCCGGTACGCCAGGCGACTACGTTGTCGGCACCCGTGACGTTTCCATGTCCGCGATTTGGTTTGGCAGTGAAACGCGTAAATTGGTTCATGTCACGGGTCAGGGCAAGCAAGGCTTCACTATTGCAATGTTTGCCGCGGGTCATTGTCAGTCCCATGCCAAAGAAGATGACACCAAATTTAGCAGCTTTCATTCGGTCCATCAGGTCTTGCCAGCGGGCCAGTTCAATACCAGTTTCGCGTTCGACCAGTGTTGCGTCGAGTTCGATCCCAGCTGCGAGAGCCCGCAATGTCCACAAGGCTTCAAAATCTTTGCGAGGCTTGATTTGAAAGAAGAGGTCTGCCGCAGCCGCACTCTTGGTTTTACGCACATCGACCATCACGCAGGTACGGTCTTTACGGCCGTTGGGGACAAACATCCCTTTGGGCATCAAGCTGTATTTGGTGAAGTGTCGGGGATGGCTTTCCGCAGGATTGGATCCCCAAAACATGATGAAGTCACCTCGATTGGCCACTTCACCTAGTGTGCAGGTCACTTCTCCCACAGCCTGAAATGCCATTCCTGAGGGGCCATGACAAACACTTGTCGTGGTGTCGATACAGGCCCCGATCCAATCGCCAATCGAAACGGCCACCCGCTGTGCTTCACAGGGTGAATCGGAGAGGCCGTAAACAATCGGGTATTTTCCACAGCTCAAGATTTGTGCTGCGCGGTCATAACCGGCTTCGAGCGAGGCTGGCTTGCCATCGATCAAGCAACTCGGACGGTCTTCAACTTCATGATTCAAAAACCATGCCTTACCAAGCACACACGCCCGTTTGGCCTTGGTGATATGGCTGTTGCCCTCAACGTGCAGTTCTATATCGTCGCAAACACATCCGCAAAAAGTACAGGTGGCGTCTTCGACGATTTTTAATTCCGGGGACCCGCTGGGAGGTGCTTGGGCAGTAGACATGTAAGCGGGTTTTCTGCAGTGGGCTGATATTTTTGGTTTGGGAGTGAGTTGGAAATCAAACCAATCCCATAGACGGTTACCCAATCCCATAGACGGTTACTATTCTAACATTGTCGGTTCCCCCACGTCCATCGGGCCACGATTTTTGCGGCGATTCACCATCCACGAGTCCTGCCTGGAGTTGGTTTGTATCTGAACATCTGTACTGTTGGCCGGTCACCGTAGGGACTCGTGGTTAGATATTCATGGTATTCCCTGAGTTGGTCCTACTGTTGGTTGGGAGTCAACCTCGGTTGTTACCTGCCAGATAAGATTTTCAGGTATGCAACTGAAATCACTTGATTTAAGTTGTGTGGGTTATTGCCACGCTGCTCATTGCCGGTTATCGGTTCTTGGGCACTTGTTCTCAGGGATAAGCCGGTCGGTGATGGAAACGATAACGACTTTAGTATTGCCCGGACTCGATGGTACCGATCTTTTGCTGGACCGCTTTGGGCGGTTGGCACCGCCGACTTATGACGTTACGGTCCTCACGCTCCCGGATGATCCTATGGCCGGATACTCTGAACTCTGTGATCACTTCAGCGAAACGGTTGCATCCGCAGGCAAGTGCATCCTCGTTGGAGAATCTTTTTCCGGACCTCTTGCAGTTCTCCTTGCTCAACGGCACCCTGGCGTGGTGAATCATTTGGTGCTTGTGGCAACATTTGTCGTTTCACCGGTTCCATTCGTGGCTCGCTGGATTCCCTGGTCACTTTTCTTTCGGTTTCCGTTGCCGTCATTCGCGGCGCGCCGATTCATGCTCGGACCATGCGACGATGGTCTTGTTGGCCTGCTTCAGAGGGCAGTTTGCACAGTTTCTTCCCGCACTTTAGCGCGACGCATGCGAGCTGTCGTCGAGGTTGATGTGTCTGTCCAGTTTCGGCAACTCACATGTCCTGTTACCTGCATCTGGCCAACGGATGACGCACTTGTTCCGGGTCGGTGCGTAACAACCATGTTGGAACTTCGAGAGGATGTCATATCGAAACCGATTGTGGGCCCACACCTCATCCTGCAGACTCAGCCGGAACAGGCTTGGAAGCACATTGTGGATGCCACAAACGGAGTCTTGTCCCACTAACCAGATACGTCGAAGCCAGAATAAGCAGGCCGGTTTTGCTTGCAATTGGCGCAGCCATTGCAAACGGTGTTTTTTATCAGTACCGGTGGGCGGACAAGGGTGTCTGGTTTTTACCTGTGGTGGTGGGGGCGGTGATCCGGGAGTGCAGATTTAAGCCTCATTGGTCGGCAGAAGCGGCTGGCAGGGCGTCTGGATCCGTCGGCAGGGTATAGGGTTCGAAGTGAAAGACTTCCGGGCTGTTAGGATCAACCGTCGCGGCGACACCGATCACGTGTGGACTTCCAAAGACCTCCATGCGGGTGAAATTGTCCAGGAGTTCACCGTCCGTATTTCGCAGAGGTTGGTCGATTCGGTGATGATGCGAATCACCATGAATGCAGACAACCGGGCCTGGATACTCTCCAACAAAATTCTGGATCAAGGCGATGGTCTCTTGGAATCCGTCCCACTTGTGGTTTTCGAAGTCCGGATTCGCATGCATCACGATCACAACGCCGGCAACTTGTTTTTCGAGAGCGACCTGGAAGCTTTCTTCAAGGAAGGCCAGGTTTGCCGCATTGCGCTCGGTAAACTCTTCCATCGAGGCTTCATCGTCCGTCCGCTTGTTATTCTTGCTGCCACAAACATGAACGATGACAAACAACACACCCGACTTGGTGAAACGGTAGTTTTCGATATAGGACGCGAACTGTGCACAATCACTTTGATGCTCGGTTTGGAGGTCTTGGAGTCGGAGAACACCACGATCCTGAAAGAATCGCTGTCTCAGCTTGGCGAGCTGTTCGATCGGATTTCCGCCGGTTGAGTGGCAATCGGTCCACTCGTTGTCGCCGATTGAATAAACCACCGGCTTGGGATAATTTTGGAACACCGCGCACATGCTTTCCAAGAGCGCATCGGAACAGGGGTCGGATCCCGATTGGATGTCGCCGACATGGATCAGAAACGAAAAATCCTCTTGCTCCGATTGTTTCAGGAGCTTCTGCAGCTGGATGTCCTCTTCGGGAGAATAAGGCGTATCACCAATCGCGAGAAATCGAAAAGCAGGCTCGCGGTTACAAGCCAGATTAGCCACGAGGCCGGTGCAAATTGTCAAAATGCAGAACCACTTAGGGATATTCATAGCAATATCTTAGCCATCGTGTTGCGGTGGTGCAATGAAGCCGGCTTGCACAGAAGATTTGTGGTTGCCAATACAACCGCATATTCGAGCCGATCGCTTTTTACCTGGAGTCATGACTTGCAGGAGTTGTTCCCAGCGAGCGCAGGTAGGTCAAAAGGTCGGCTGCCTGCTGGGCTGTCATGTCGCTGAGAAGGAACTTTGGCATCAGTGACTGATCGCTGGTTTCGATGCTGTCGACGTTGTCGCGAGCCATCACAACTTGCTTGTTTTCGGCAGTCCTCAGGACGATTTCAGTGGGGCTTTCACTCTCAAGCATTCCAGTTGTCAACCGCCCATCGGTAGTCAGGACAATTTGTGTCACGTACGGTTTTTCAATCTTTAGAGAGGGGTCTAGAAGGTGTTGCAGGAATTCTTCCCGTCGGGGGTACTTTTTGTTGATTTCTATGAGTGTAGGGCCCAGCGACTGTTGGGGATCATCGACCTGGTGGCAGTGTCGGCAGCGGGCACCGTCGCTATAGAAGATCAGTTGTCCCCGCAGGGCATTACCTTCGAGCGAGAGGATGTCGTGTGGATCAATGGTCTGTCCCAGCCGATTGAGTCGCTGCGATTCGGGGACGAACGTTTCGAACAATCCCGCGACGTTTGCGCGGGGATCTTGAGATCCTAATTGGGCCGCCAGTTCGTGGTGGGTTGTGTGCAGTTGGCCGTCGTGCATTTTGGTGAGCAGGGCCAAGGCGCCGGGTGTGGTGGTGAGGAGTTGTTCGATTGCCTGGCGGCGGGCCTCGGGACGTTCCAGACCGTGGCGATCGAGGGTTTGCAGCGCCTCATATTGTGGTGTGCCAGGTGTCGCAGGAGCAGATCGCTGCTGGTCCGATTCGCTCGGCAGCGAAGCAATCCACTTTGCGACCAGGGCTACAGCCTTGCGGTCGACAGCCTGAGAACCGATATAAGGCATTCGCGCAAATCCTAGTTTTGCCATCCGGTAGACAATCAGTGACTGGTAGGGGTCACCTGGTACGAGAACGTTAGCGCCATCAATACCAAACGTACCAATAATGGTTCCCTTAGATGCATTAAGTTTGTCCACCGGCAAGTCGCGACGGAGGTAAAAGTTGACGATTGCGTTTCCTCGGGGGTGATGACAACTACTGCAATTGACATGCAGGTATGACCGGGCCCGGTCTTCCAGCGACTGAGATTCATCGTGGGGATTAACCAGCCGCAACGGGTCATTCGGTGCAATTGAAATATGGGAGTCAAGCACGTTCTGGCCTGCCAGTGCAGCCAACTGTCCGAGTTGGGTGTTGTTATCAATGACAACAGGTCGGTTCAATTGATGGGGGACAAACCCCAGGACGTAGCCTGAACCGGCGTTGTGGCACAGGCGGCATTCGTTTTCTGCGCCAAAGTGCCAGGTCCGTTCGCTAAACTCGGGTCCGGTGTTTTCTTCAGGAAGGTGGACCGTGGAAGTTGCCCCAATCGTATCGACCAGGATGGCATCCTGACCCGCTTCGTCCCATTGGTAGGTATACGGGTTCCAAAGTCCATTCGAAAAGTGAAGTAATTGGGTTTCCAAAGGGCGGGCGGCTTGTCCCAGAGCGGCAGGCCAATCGAGATGTTTTACAAAGACCGTGTTTTCAGGAAATCGCGAGCCAGTTTGCACGGTTTCCGATAGCCCGATTGTGGCTTCCTCAGGGATCGCGACCCAGCGGCGAGCCCGGGCGCCGTCGACCCAGCGGCCGACGCGCACCGAGTAGGGGACCACACCGGCTGCGGGTTTCAGGGGTTCAAGAGAACGGAACAAACCTGTTTCACTGAGCCGACGGGGAAAATTACCCGAGGAATCTTCTACGTCTGACGGCAGCAGCCGATGAATTTTTCCGGTGAGGTCATAATCGAGTACAAATAATTCACCTGCGCTGCCTTCGGCAAAAGCGACAATTCTCAGGTCGGTGTCGACGAGGGTGCGACCGTCGTACCCGCCTGTTTCGGACTCCCGCAGTGCCCAGATCGTTCCTGTGATATAGTCGCCGTAGATAAACCATCCATGCAGTTCCTCCAGCAACTCACCTCGGTAGACGACGCCACCTATGACTGAGTTGGCTTCCGTATGAGGATGATCCTTTGCCGGAGGGCGGATTGGAGTTGGCCCGCGAGTTACTTCACTGCGGAGAATTGCCCGACCTTCCATGATTGGCCACCCGCAATTGCTTCCACTGACAGGATGGTGAACCGATTCCCACGTTTCCCAGCCATTGTCGGCTATGAAGAGATCTCCTGTGATTCGGTCGATAGCAAATCGCCACGGGTTCCGTAGGCCGTAAGTCCAGATTTCGGGCCGCGCACCTTGCTGGTTGATGAATGGGTTGTCTGATGGGATCGAGTAGGCTTTCCCGTCCGTTGGGTTATTGACATCGATGCGAAGCACGGCGCCAAAAAGGTTGGTGATGTCTTGTCCGTTGTTCCTAAAGTCGGGTGGATTTGGGCCCCAATTGTCGCCTGTCGAAATGTAGAGATGACCATCTTTACCAAATCGAATACAGCCACCGTTGTGGGCATTAGCCGGCCAGGTGATTACAGCCTGTTCACTATTGGGAACAAGTTGCAGGGGTTGATCGGTGGTGAGTTTGAAACGTGACACGCGGACGTGACTTTCATCCGCTGGATGTACGTAACAGATGAAAATAAAACGGTTTTGCGCGAACTGTGGGTGTAAGGTTAGGTCAAGGATTCCAACCTCCTTGTTGGTCCACGGCTCTTTCAGGTGTTGTGCCAGATCGGCCACCAAATTAGCTTCTTCAACGCCAGCCTCTTTAGGAAAGCTATAAATTTTTCCTCCCATTTCGGTCACCAGCAGCGTTGATTCCCCGGGGACTTCATTGAGGCTGGTGGGATTGGTCCATTGCATGCCTGGAAAGGCATCTTCAACTCGGAAAGGGGATGGTGATTTTGGGGCTCCCTTAACTCGAGAGGTTGTCCAGGGGGGGCGGTGGGATAACTGGGCCGGTTCTGCCGAGACAAATTTAAGCGTAGCAAGAGTACCGCCGATGAAGCAGGCTAGCAGTACGAGCGTACCCGGAAATGTCCTCCAGGCCGGCGAGCATGCAAGGCTGGTTTGGGTGTGGTTAGAACGAAGCACTGGTAGAGACATGAAAGTAGATATCGCAAACGATGAAAAAGGATCATGGGTAAAGACTCTTTTGTTATACCTTTGCTACGTGGGTGGTTGCAACAGAATGGGAAAACCTGACTGGGGTTCGACGGTTTGTGGTGCAAGTGCTCGTTGGCCAGAGGTCACTAAAATGTTGGGAAATCGATCGGAATCCAGACGATATTAACCACTATTTTGATTCGGGAGCCGCGTAAAATCTAGTTGCAGAGAGCCGCTGGCCCGAACTGTTGGTCCGGGGACTGCTCGATAGGAGTGTTTGCGGAGTCAAGGAAGACGCCAGGGTTCTTTTTGGTTTCGAGGGATTTTGCTCGGCAGAACCAAGTCGCCGTAATAAGCGTTCTCCTTGCGTGATGATTCGTCAACATGGCCGAACCGATCGAAGAAATGAACTATCATCAGGATTATCTTCTTACCGAAAAACTCAACAAGTTTAAGACCCGCGTGATATTCTTCGACAAGCACCAATGGCGTTGTAATAAAGTCGTTGTCTGGGATAATCGCCATATCGTGTACCGCGCAATGTCCTGTAACACGAAGGCGGAACGACGGGTTATGCGACGGCTGGCAGTCCTTGGTCGACCAACCAAGTAATCAAACAAAAGAAACTACCCCTGAGGAGATTGCCATGTCAAATATGGAATTGATTACGTTTCCCGCTGTGCAAACCCGTCTGAATGTGGAGGAAGAACAGGCCTTGCTACGTGTGGTTCGTGAAGGCAGTGTGCTGGCAATTGGTCCAGAAGCGGAAGAGTTTGAAAAAGAGTGGACTCAGTACATCGGCTGTGGTGACACCGTCGCAGTCTGCAATTGCTCCTCGGCCCTTGAGTTGGCCGCCATTCTCTCGGGCATTGGTCCGGGCGATGAAGTGATCCTGCCGGCACACACTTTTGTGGCCACAGCTGTACCTTTTGCCCGCACCGGTGCTAGGCTGTGCTGGGCAGACATTGATCCCGATTCTCGAGTCCTCAGTCCCGAGTCGATTGCCACACAGATCACGGATAAGACAAAAGCCATCGTGGTTGTCCACCTCTATGGTTTGCCTGCCGATATGGATGCGATCATGTCGCTTGCCACTGAGCACAATCTGGTCGTCATCGAGGATTGTGCTCAGGCTCCTGGCGCACGCTACCACGGCAAACGTGTCGGTTCGATTGGCGACTTCGGCTGTTTCAGCTTTCATGCCCAAAAAAATATAACGACACTAGGCGAGGGTGGTATGTTTACCGTTCGTAATCCCGAGCATGGCGTGCAGGGCCGCCGCCTGCGCTGGATGGGTAACTGGCCATTCGAGGAAAAGCGACAGCATTACTGGTTGCCAGCCATGGCGAACGTGGTCGAGCCAATTCCTGGCCAGTTGCCACACAATTTCTGTATGGGTGAACCGAATGCAGCCGTTGGTCGACTACTCATGAAACGTCTTGATGCAATCAACGAACGACGGCGATGCCAGGCTGGCCGACTTCGGCATGCGTTGGGCGACTACCCCGAATTATCGTTTCAGCATACACCTGATGGTTGTGAACATGCCTATCACCTTATGGCTGCCCGCTACGATGGTCAGCCCTATGGCAAGAACCGCGACGATCTAATCCAGTTGTTGTTGGACAAATATCAGCTCAAGTGCATTATTCAATACTGGCCGCTTTGCCGCACCGAACTGTTTGAAAAACAGGGCTTCGCCGAGGCCGACATTCCACATACCGATCGCTTCTTTGACAACATGATCAGTATTCCCTGGTGGTCAGATATGCCGGATGAACTTATCGATGATATTGCCCGGCGATTGGCTGGTGCCCTTGACGATATGCGTGGCTGAAGGGGGGGATGAAGGACAGATCGCCAGGTAATACCCCTTAGCCTGTTTTGGAGGAGGATGCATGAACGTGAAGAGAACTTCCGGGAGCTGCATTTTAAATGAGAAGTGATTCCTCTGGGGCCTGGTCTTCTTGACGCGGTCTTCCAGCTAAAATATTTTTTGGTTACACTGGTGCAAGATTCGCCCCGTTTTGTCTCAAGTCCAGCAAGTATTAGCATCATGGTTGACGTCCGTACTGAGGTCATTGCCCCGTTGCCATCGGTGCTTCGCTCGCGAAATCCACTTAGCTGGGCGGTCGTTTTTGGTCCTGGCGCCATCATTGCATCTTTGACGATTGGCACCGGTGAGCTCATCTTTTCGACGCGCGGTGGGGCGCTATTTGGCTATTCGATTTTATTTCTGTTTGTCACGATTTCAGTGCTCAAATGGGCCCTGGTGTTTTCCAGTGCTCGCCACATCGTGTTGACTGGGGTTCATCCTTTTGAGCGGATGATGGAAATCCCCGGACCCCGTGGCTGGTTTCCGATCATGTTGCTTTTTGTTATGGCCGTGTCTGCGCCGGTTTGGACCTGTTTCCTGAGTGGAGTTACCGGGAATTTGTGCGCGTGGGTGACCGGTACCAGTGAAGTCTTTGGTGGTGCAATCGACTACCTCTGGGGTGCGGCGGTGCTCACGCTTTGCCTGGTCCTGTCGGCTACCTGTGGTTATACGATTTTTGAGCGGATTCAGTTGATCATCGTGGCGGCCATGATGATTTGTGCAGCGGTCACGCTCATTCTCTACGGGCCTGATTGGTGGGCACTTATCAAGGGCGCATTCGTTCCCGAAGCGTATGTGTACCCTGAGTGGCTCCTGAATTCCGCGCGGCCGGAGCACATAGAGATTGCCAGTCAGCCCGTGTGGGTCGAAACAACGCGGTACGTTGGCGTGATTGGCGGTGCCGGTTTCGACTATATGGCTTACACCACATGGTTGCGAGAAAAGAGTTGGGGTCGTTCCGCGGCTGGGCCCCCAACCACTGAACAGCTTGAGGCGATTGCCCGTGATCCTAAGCACCCTGTACGCCAGTGGGTTCACGCACCGTTGGCCGATTGTACGTTGAGTTTTGTGGTCATCGTCGCTTTCAGTGCCGTATTTATTGCCTCTGGCGTGCTCGTTCTTGGTCCCGAGGGAGAGCTTCCTACGCAAAAGAACTTGCTTAATCTCCAGGCCCAGTTGGTAACCGCGATACATCCCTGGCTACTCCCGATTTACGTCGTCGGGGCCCTGCTGACCATGGTAGGTTCAGTTTATGGAACCATCGAAATTGCTTGCGCCGTCGGCGGTGAACTGCTTAAGTCACTCATTCCCGGCTTTGCTGATCGCCACAAGCAGCCGATTCGGCGAGCCATCATTACGTGGTGTATGCTAATCGCTTACGCCCTGTTGGCCTGGATTTTCTGGTATACGTGGCAGGGTGGGACCGACAAACCGCGGATACTAATGGCGATCTTAACGCCCGTCAATTTGTTCACGGGTGTCTTGGCGTGCGGGCTGTTTTGCTTGTTACTCCCATGGATCGACCACAAGTTCCTGCCCAAGGCCTTGCGGATGCCATTCTGGTTGTTGTGTTTGAATCTTATCGCGGCGGCGGTCTTTATCGCCTTGGGTATTATGGGGTATTGGACGAATCACAATCCTGACGGATCGTGGCTTGCCACGCGTTGGTTCACCATTTCGGTTATTTTCGGGATAGTTGTTACAAGTATTCTTGTGGCCCGCATATGCCCTGCTTCTGCGCGCACTTCAGATTCGTAACGTGCGAGCCTTTCGATTTTCAGCTGGATATCACCCTGTCTAGACGTGTAGGGAAGGGTGGGTCATGACGACCAGCAGAGGGCCCGCTTAACAAGTGTGAACACCTTGCCCAGAATATGGGAGACAATCTGTCTCTGTGAGTGACGCCCAGTGGACTCAGATTCTCGTAGGACACAAAGAACAGAGATTGCGGGAGTTTGAAGTGTGAAGATTAGCAGGAGTCCCGAAGGCTTTGGCCGCTAATCTCGATCGGACTGAAAGGCCCTTTGTGTCTGTGCAAAGTGCTGTACGTGTTCGATAGAAGCGAGCATTTTGTCACGGTTAACCGTGTGAATATCGATTGGCTTCCCGGGCCTGGTTAGCATTGTCAACGTGAGGCGACCCCCCAGGTGTTGTCGGAATTCCTCCAGGCCGTCAAACAAACTCTCGACATCATCCAGCGACGGATCGCTAAGCCCGAAGCCCAGGGCCGTCAGGCATTGCAGGATTTGCTCTGCGACTGGCTCACCCAGTCCCAGTTCAAGAGCTGAGTAGACAGAGTCGATCGCCACACCGATGGCTACCGCTTCGCCGTGTCGAAGTGAAAAGTCGCTCATGGTTTCAAGCTTGTGTGCCGACCAGTGGCCAAAGTCCAGTGGTCGAGCTTCCAGCATTTCGAACGGGTCGCCACCTGTAGTAATGTGATCAAGGTGCAGTTTGGCCGACGCTCGAATCACCGAGTGAGATACTTCCATGTTTCGAGCACGTATGGCAGGCGCGTGTTGGCACAACTGAAAGAACAGAGCGGGATCTTTAAGCAGCGATACCTTCACCGCCTCGGAGAAACCACAGACAAAATCTCGATTACTGAGTGTTGTCAACAAGTCAGAGTCGTTGATCACAGCCCAGGGAACAGCAAAGGTGCCAACCCAGTTCTTCTTGTTGAACAGGTTCATGCTGTTCTTCACCCCAATTCCGGAGTCTGCCTGGGCCAACGTGGTGGTTGGCATCCGGATGAGCCGAATACCCCGGTGCGCAATTGCGGTAGCAAAACCAACGGCATCCAGCACCGCACCTCCACCTACCGCCACGACATAACTGCGTCGATCCAGGTTGGCGACATTGAAGACCTTCAGCATCTGTTCGAGTAAGTGAATGTTATTTTTGATTTCCTCACCACCAGGCACCTGTTGGACTTTGCCAATGCGTTGGATATGGTTTGGTCGCGAATCGCTGAATCGCTTGATCAGTGGTACCAGGTCTGGACGGGCGTCTGCGACGTTCTGATCCAGCCAAAATTGCACTCGAGCCGGATGGCCCTCACTCGATTCAAACAACTCTGCCAGTACGTCCCCATCGTCGCCAAAGACGTTGTCCGTAAAACGAAGGCGATGGTCAAAGGGGACCTGGAAGGGAATGTCTATCTTGTCGGGAATGTCGGACATGGGCGGGATTTCGTAGCAGGAAATACAGGGAGGCGTATTTGTGAGGGAACACGCGAATCAACTATCCAGCGATCTCACCCTTTAGTGTACGTAACAAAGAGGGCGGAAACAGTAGGAGCAGCACTATCTTCCGCTTTCTCGTTGAGCAACCAGGACCGCGTCATGACGGCCTTCGACCGACCAGGATTCTTCGTAATGCAGGATTTTCAGTCCGTGTGCGAGTTGACGGAGCTCGTTTTCCTCCAGTAGGAATTTTTCTGGAGGACGCGCGTGACGCTCCAGATTCTTACGTGTGGGCTGGATCACAACCAGCACACCGCCAGTAGCCAGTTGGTCTCGAATTGACGGAAACAAGGGCCGGTAAAGGTAGAGACAGCTGACTACAACATCCCAGGGGCCATCCGGAAAAGGGTCGTGTTCCAGGTCAATATCCACGCAACCGATTTGCAGTCCGGACGCTTCGGCCCTTTGTTGGGCTATTTGTAATCCTTCTGAAGAAATGTCGGTCAAGGTGACATCCAGGCCGCGGTTGGCCAGCCAGAGAGCATGCCGCCCGCTACCGCCAGCCAAGTCCAGGGCGCGACCGGTCGTGGGCAACCAGTGGTGCTGGTCAACCAGCAGCTGCGACGGCTCTGTTCCATAAGGGGCGGCACTGCGATACTTGCGGTCCCACTTTTCGCGATCCAGTTCGGACATCCCCTGAGGACTCCATGAGTGCAACGACGATTGATTGTCTGGAGGTGAAGGCCTGATTATCCTGCATCCGTCCTCATAGATCCAGGTTGAGCTGTGTGCCGGATGTTTTAAGAGGGATATCAGATTTTCAGCTTCAGCGGTGTAAATCTGTAAACGGTGTAAATCTGTAAACGGTGTAAATCTGCAAACGGTGCGAACCAGTGTAGGAAGGTCAATTTTGGCTCCTACACTGAACTCGGCAGGGCGTGATGTTGGGGGTATCATGCCGTCATGAAATCACCTTTGCGCTCTGCATCGTTGCTGCTGGTGGGTCTGATAGCCAGTTCGGCGGTTGCCATCTGGTGGCCTGACCAGTGGAGCAATGACTACAACGGCTGGTATGCGGAAAACCCGTGGTTACAGCCCCTCTGGGAGCAGCGTCTCTTCGCGCTCGTTTTTGTCACCATGTTTGCAGTCGGTACGCTCCTCTCGGACGATGAAGTTCGAGGGGTGGTTCGCCGTTGGCCAACGGTCCTGGGCGGCACGGCGCTGCAGTACATCAGCATGCCCCTTTTGGCCTGGCTCATTGCTCGCGGGTGGGGACTGAGTGGGCCTGCCTTAACAGGTGTGTTACTGGTTGGCTGTGTGCCGGGGGCAATGGCATCGAACGTGCTTACCCTTGCCGCCCGGGGTAATACGAGCTATTCGGTGAGCCTCACGACGCTGGCTACACTCCTTTCGCCACTCATGGTCCCACTGGTGATGCAGTTGGCGCTGGGACAAAGTGTTGAGGTTGCCGGACAACTCGATGCCCTGCGAACCTCGCGGACGTTGGTGCTGACCGTTGTTTTACCAGTGGTTTTGGGTTTTACAATACGACGGTTTTCCTGCCGTTTTTCTCAGTGGTGTGAGCGGTGGAGTTCCATGGTTGCCAACGTGGCTATTCTGCTGATCATTGCCATGGTGGTTGCCAACAATCGAGACCGCCTCCAGCAACTTTCATTGCCACTGTTACCACCGCTGTTAATACTCAACCTCGCCGGATACCTGACCGGCTACGGCGGCGGTTGGGCCCTTCGATTCGACGAACCAAAACGTCGAGCGCTAACTCTCGAGGTTGGCATGCAAAATGCCGGACTCGGCGCGGCGTTGGCTGCAAACATGTTTTCCCCCGAGGCCAGTGTTGCACCCGCTATTTATACCTTTGGCTGTATGTTCACCGGCACGTTGCTCGCATGGGGATGGGCATGGCGACCACCAAAGGGATCCTAAGGGGTGGTCTGCGTGGGTAGAGCTATAGAACCTTGGGACGAACCACCTCGCAACCCGCGTACGTTGCTGGGCAGCATCGGTGACCAGGGCAACTCGACCGGTCAAAAACAAACGATATCCATTTTCCCAATCCTTGTGAGGGGTACCCGTGAGCGGCGGTCGGACCTGGACGTCGGCTGTAACACAGACTCACTACAGTGGTATGGACCAGGTCCGCAAAACCAAACTAATAAAGCACAATGGCCCGGCCTGGGCCACCGTGGCAATCACGGATCTTCACAGCCGCAAACAGGAAGTAACCATTTGCTGGCACCTGGCCAACCCGGTGGAGAAACTCCACGCCGACCATTTCATGGCTGCCCAGCGCCCAGTAGGTCATGAGTGCTTGTTTGGGGTCAACTCCCCCAAGGTCAGGTGCGTCGGTGGCAATACATTGGACACCCCGATTGTGCAAATAGACGATCGTGTCGGGCCCAGGGGCTGGCCATCCCTCGGTACGTCCGCGCAGTGGCTCCAGCCACAGCGCCGATTCATCCGGTTGCGGCCGATAATACTTGTCGACATGGCCTGTATGAAAGATCACGACGTCACCTGGCGCTAAATCCCCATGCTTTCGTTCATAAGCCTGGATTTGCGCCGGGGTGATTTCAGGAGACTTGGGCCAGCGGCTTCTGTCGGTCGTTCCGACGAGGTTCGTAACATCGATGACCCGTGCCGGTCCGCATGTCCAATCGAGGGGAACTTTGTCGGTGGTTAGCGAACTGGTGCCCCGTTTGCCATATTGTGATTCGTATTCTGCAAGCCAGCCTCGTACCTCAGGAGAGTATTGAACGATGGCTCCCTCCGGAGGCAGGGCGTAGGCTGGTGGTACGAGGTTCGTTCCGGACATGCTGTCCATCAGGTGGGTGTGGTGCCACAGGTCGAGGTATTCAGAGTAAAGAAAATCGACCTGCAGATAGAATTGCCGATGTTGACCGGCAGCGAGTCCCGGGAAGGTAACCGGTAGATTGGGCGCAAGAGTCGGTGAGAGATCAACGGCACGTTTGGACCTGGCCGACGCGATCAATTTTTGGGGAAGTTCACCGCCAACTATGGCAAATGCACGGCCCTCACCGTAGGGGCCACCCTGGTGTTTTGGACTGAGGAGGCAATAGAACGCACTGGTAGACGGTAGTGCACCTAGGTTGGTTGCCCCCTCGGTCCAAATCATGCCATATTTCAGGCCTGCGTAATGGGTTGGCTCGGCAAGATCGGGCAGGGGTCCCATGCTCGGGCTATCGGTGCCCAGTGCCATGACGTTGCGTGTTGCAAGAAAATCCATGCAATCGGGATCAGGGTTGGGAAACCCTGGAGCCTTTGAGTCGACCGGGTCTGCAATAAACCGACTTCCTTGGGGAAAAGGTCGATAGTACCTGTCTGAATAACCGCTGCGAAACAAAACAACATCACCAAAACGTACGGGACGATGTTGTTTTTCAAACCGCTGGACATGTTCGGGCAAGACGAGCGGACTGACACCCTTGGGTGCCTGGTCGAGCAGGTCCCGGATGTCAACCACGCAGGCTTCTCCACAGAACTGCCACGGTTCGATTATTTCGGTAGTAGACAGGCCGAACGGTCCTGATTTTGGCCGGTTCAATTCCGGACGTGCAACCGAGTGCGGTGGTACGTCGAGTTGCGTTCCAGTGTTCCCATCGATCAGCAGAGTATCGACGTTGTACGCGCTATCCGGTCCAATCGTCCGCTGCGGGGTGATTACAAAGCGTGGGAAGGGGGCAGTGGGCCAGGTACATGGATAGTCGGGTGCGACCAGCAACGAACAATCGATGAACTTTGTTTCCTCGGCCTGCAATGCCGTGAGGCCAGGCAACAGGAGTAAGGCGGTGACAACCGAATAGCGTGTTTTGTACATGGGATTCAGCAATCTCTCGGAACCAATAGGACAACGCATTCAAGCTCCCCCCCCTTATAGAAGGTATACAATCCAATCCTCCCCAGGACAACCAGGTCAAGCCTGCCGGTGCCGCGGCGATTGGCCAGTTCGAATCATAATCCGATACCAAATCCCAAGGACTCGTATAAACACGGGCCTCGGGGAAATTTTCCTTGGGTTTGAACTGGTAGAGGTGTGAATTGTCTCGCTTTCGTTGCACAACGGTCGCGGTTTGTCGTGGTACGACATCTTGCCGCTGAATACCCAAATTTATTCTGACTAGCCGTGCGACAACAAGGATGGTCCTGGTTGATAGGTTGCCTGCGGAGACGGTATGATCAGCGCTGCACTTAACACCAACCGTTGACTTAACCACCAACCGTTGACTTAACACCAACCGTTGACTTAACCACCAACCGTTGACTTAACCACCAACCGTTGACTTAACCACCAACCGTTGTCGCGGCGGCATCGCACGAATAGAAAGGTGCCTGACAAGGAAAATAAGGTGGACCTGCGGGATGAGTTTTATCGTCGATGGTAGCTACCTGATTGCGAATACGTAGTCCTTTGGTGACACCACAACCTTCATGAATCCTGGCGAGGCATTGGCGTGACTACCACAGTTGTCCAGCGGATTGACAAACTTTATGAATTTGAGCGGGAGCCTGTTTCCCAGGATAAATTGGAACCTGGCCGGCATTTTGCAGCTCTGTTCGCTGGCGAGCATGTCGCCGGAACTGAGTTTGTCATCGGCGCAGCATTTGTCGCATGGGGTGCGAGTTGTAAGGATGTGCTGCTCGGATTGCTAATTGGCAATGCGCTGGCAGTTCTTTCGTGGACGTTTATTTGCGCTCCTATTGCGGTGCGAACGCGGCTTACTTTGTATTGGTACCTGCGCAAGATTGCCGGTCCTGGTGTAACCGCTGTTTATAATGTGCTCAACGCGGTCTTGTTCTGCATCCTTTCGGGAACCATGATCACGGTGTCGGCCTCGGCGCTTCGGATTCCGTTTGGTATCCCGCCACAGACAAAATGGTATCCCGAGGATCCGTGGTTTGTATTGATTGTGCTGCTGGTTGGTACCGTTGTTGTGAGCGTTGCGATCCTCGGATTTAAGCGACTCGCGCAGTTTTCTGAGATCTGTGTCCCGTGGATCTTTGTGATGTTTTTTGCAGGCGCTGTCGGGACATTGCCAATCCTGGCAGCACAGACTGAAGGCTTGGGAGATTTCGACAGCCTTGGCGATCTTTGGAAAATCGCCGAGCAGCGGATCTGGCAGCACAACCCGGAAAGCGATATTGGCCTGCTGCACGTTGCCGCCTTTGCCTGGATTTGTAACCTGGCCTTTCATGTTGGTCTCTCGGATATGGCCGTGTTACGTTATGCGCCTCGTGCGTCGTACGGACTCTATTCGGCTTACGGTATGTACTTGGGGCATTTTTTGGCGTGGATTTGCGCAGGAGTGATGGGAGCCGCGGCAGCGTTAATCCTGCAGCGAGAATTGCCGGAATTGGATGCCGGCGAAGTCGCATTTCAGGCGCTCGGATTTTCAGGCATTCTGGCAGTCATCATCGCCGGATGGGCAACGTCAAATCCGACGCTGTATCGCGCAGGACTGGCTCTACAGGCAATCACCCCCGGTTGGCCACGTTGGAAAGTCACCTTGTTGACAGGGATTGCCACGACCATGGTGGCCTGCTTTCCATTTGTTTTTACCAAGCTGTTGAGTTTTGTTGCCCTGTTCGGGATTTTGCTCTCGCCTGTAGGAGCGATCGTATTTGTGGAACACTGGTTGTTCCCACGGATTGGTTTTCGGCAGTATTGGTTCACTGCGACCGGCAAGTCTGTCAGCTGGCCGGCTTTGGCAGCGTGGGTGATCGCCGTCACATCGGCCCTCTTGATGTGGTACTTTCAGTTCCTGCATGAGTTTTTTATTGCGGTGCCGGTGTGGTTTCTGTCTGCGGGGCTCTATCTGGTTTTTGCCGCCATTGCAGGTGCGAAGATGCTTAGCCCGGTCATCGAGGAATCGCAAACCTCGGCATCTACCGAACTCCCGCCGCCCGTTCACGTCACACTAGCCAAACCGGTCTGGCTGCGGTGTGTCGGAATGGTTGCACTGTTGAGCCTGGGGGTGGCGGTTTTTCTTCCATTGTGGGTATTGACTGCCGGTGTGGACCATTACGATCAGCGATTGGAACCTTACTATCTGTGGCTGGGTATTATGAGCGTAGTGCACCTCATCTGCATTGCGTGCTGGGTCTTGGTCGGCGAGAGAACAGGGGGGAAGGAAGCGGTTTGAACCCCGTTGTGTTTTGCTCGGCTTGTAAACCGTTCAAGGATTAGGCTGCAAACTAGCGATTAACCTGGTCGTGTCCCAAAGGCATGCGGCTATCCAGATACCGCTCACTTCCAGCAGGTTGGTCACGGGCAGTTACCGCTGATTTGAAAAACGCGAAATGTAAAAGAGCAGGGTGAGTATGGCCTGCAGCGTGGCTGCCACGTAGGTCAAGGCTGCCGCATTCAGCACTTTGTTCACGTGTACCATTTCCTGTTGACCACAAATTCCCATTGCCACGAGTTCTGTCTTGGCGCGGGCACTCGCGTCAAACTCAACCGGCAAGTTCACAATTTGGAAA
The DNA here is from genome assembly GCA_965243695.1 of Lacipirellulaceae bacterium. Taxonomy (GTDB): domain Bacteria; phylum Planctomycetota; class Planctomycetia; order Pirellulales; family Lacipirellulaceae; genus JAKVCB01. The sequence continues at coordinate 182,933 of CBDEWC010000039.1, forward strand.
AATACGACACACGCAAATAATGCAATACCCAACAGGATGAGAGCAGGGAATTGCATGATGCTGCCGATGACCAGCAGGATGAGGCTGGCACTGCTGCCAAATCCGGCTGCCGGGACCGCCGCATTGCGAACGACCAGGGGAACGTAGTGCCGCGCATCTTGAATGGCGTGGCCCGCCTCATGGCATGCAATGCCAACCGCTGCTGCCGAACGACCACCGTACACCTGGTTGCTCAATCGCAACACCTTGTGACGCGGATCATAGTGGTCGCTCAGTTGACCACCAACCTGTTCAATGCCTACGTTGTGGATACCAGCCTCGCTGAGCATTTGTTGTGCGGCCTGGGCGCCAGTCATTCGAACAGGTACCTGCGCCGCACCTGCAAAGGCCGATTTCACGCGCATTTGCGCCCAAAAAGCGAGCAGCAGGGCTGGAGAAATCCAAATCAGATAATCAAAATAAGCATGAAACATCGGATGCTGTGTGACCCTGCAAAAGGTTAATTTGAACAAGTCAAATCGCAGGGAACCTCCATGGAGTGACGGTATGAACAGTGGCCGCCTGAGGGCTACAAACAGGACCAGGATCGCTGCCACGGGTCGCTATGTTTATAGGATTCTACGCATTTCGACAACCTGGAGTTCTCGTGTGGCAAGCGGGGAGAACCTGGTTGGAGCCAGAATTCTCTCTCTACAGAAGGCCACCGTTGGCGATTGTCGGAGGATCGCAAGGCAGCGGTCGATTCAAAGGAGGTCAGGCCACGCCAGCGGTATCACACTTTGGGCCCTTGCTGGCCAGTATGCCAGCACGTCGTGCTGCCCGATTTTTTCAGGGGACCCATAAACGGCACCCATCGGCTGGACCTGCACGAATTTCCTGGTGCCCTCCGGCAATACCCTGCGGGAGAGAGCACTGTCTGGCTGTCAGCCCGTTTTACTCAGCCGGTTTCTCTTCGGCTGGTTTCTCTTCAGCTGGTTTCTCTTCAGCTGGTTTCTCTTCAGCTGGTTTCTCTTCAGCTGGTTTCTCTTCAGTTTCTCTTCAGCTGGTTTCTCTTCAGCCGGTTTCTCTTCAGCCGGTTTCTCTTCAGCCGGTTTCTCTTCAGCCGGTTTCTCTTCAGCCGGTTTCTCTTCGGCTGGTTTCTCTTCGGCTGGTTTCTCCTCAGCTGGTTTGGGGTTCAGGGCTTCGAGTTCTTTTTGGATTTCGGTCTCGCGGGTCGCTGCGGATTCCTTTTCTGTCTTGGCTTGCTCTTCGCGTTTTGTCGCATCTTCCTTGCGAGCGGTGACCCGTTCAAGTTCTTTGTTGAGCCGTCGTTTGGCGACTTCAGGGTGGTTCCATCCAAGGTTCACTTCCAACCCTTCGGTTCCATCCTGCAAGGCCATGGCCGCTTCATACGAGACGGGTGTTTGCCAGAGGTAAAGCTTTTTAAGTTTTTTCAATCCCTTAAGATGTTCCAAGCCGGCGTCGGTGATTTGCGTGCCATACAGATTGAGGTACGCAAGGTTTTGCAGCATTGCCAGATGCGCGAGCGCTTCGTCATTGATCGCGGTTAATTCCAAATGCAAATGAGTGAGGTTCTCAAGAGTCGCCAACGGTGCGGTGCCGGTGTTGGTGATTTCCGATTGAGCCAGGTTGAGCCAAATTACTTGTTTTGCCACTTCGGTCAGGAGTGCTGCTTCTTCGTCACCCGCCTTTTTATCGGAGTAAGCGAACGTGACTCGCAACAGGGGACTGTCCTGATAGAGGGCCAAGACTTGAGCGCCAGACGCCACGAGTTTTTCGATAGCCTCCGGTGGCGCAGGAGGCACATCGGGAAGCGGGTCTTCTTCCGATTCAGCCGGCGGGGCGTTTTCGGGCATTTCAGCCCCCTGTTCAATCCACTTGCGAATTAAATCGATTTGCTCTTGAGTCAGGGGATCTCCCCCCTTGGGCATGAACAGGTCATCGTCGGCGGGTAATGTGATACGCTCCAACAATTCGCCCTCTTCGGGCTTCGCGGGATTTAGAATATGGTCGATACCCGCTTCGCGAATTCCTGCCGGATTATGGAGACGAATGTCTCCCTTGGCATTTTTTTCACCGTGGCATTTTGCACAATGTTCCAAAAAGATAGGTTGGACTTGCTCCGCAAAATTAACTTTGTCTTCGGCAATGGCCAGGTTGGTGGTGATTGCGAGCAGCAGCAGGACTAGTACTGGTCTCATGATGGTTAACCTCGACTTTGCCAATATAAATGCGTGTCAGTTCCAGTGAGTTTAGGGCCGGAGAAAAGGTCTCGGCAGGTATAAGCTCCCATTGTAGCCAGAAAAACCAGGATCCTCCATCCTCAGAGCAATCTTTCACCCGGAGGTGCATTGTCCGTTGTGCCGAGTTGGGGCCGTTCATGAGGTAACTGTCGTAACTCCAGTCACAGCAACTATTTTGCGCCTCTAGTGGGGGCAACGGTGCATTCTGAGGTGTCAGAACGGGCGCCTTTTTCGCGCTGGCGTTGGACGGAGATGCGCGAAAAATGACCGGATTGGTTTTGGAATTGGACGGGATAAGTCGCGTTCAAGGCAGGCTATCTGTCCGACGATGCTCAACCATTTGGCCAGTTTCCTGTCTGCGGTGATTTACGCAAAATGTATCAGGACAGCTTGGCAGTTTACTTTCGCAGCGGACTTTGGACGCCGAGTGTCACGATGACGTGAGCACTTCCAGGTGCACGTCCATTCCTTTGCTGGTTGGCATACCGGATCCATGCGTATCGCCGCCCATCATACGGCTGGACATATCGCCGTACGGAATGAACAAGAGGCCGGGTGGGAGTTCATCTTTACGTGCAGGCTTAACGCCAATTTCAATCTGGCCATGTTCCCCGGTCAGTCGCACTTGGTCTCCGGTAGAAAGCCCGAGTCGCTGCATGTCCTCTGGCGCCACTTGCAGGGTATTGATTTCACTTTGGTACTTGTCCCCCGATTTTCCCTCGCTAATTCCACATCCTTGGTTACTGGTTCTACCGGGAATGAGAATAAACGTGTTTGACATAAGGGGCTTGTCTTTTTGCGGGTGGGGTTTTCGTGATAGTCAAATGACCTGCGGATGCTATTCTACGTATAATTCTTGCGTGTTGGCCACTAGACTTCCAGGGGCCTTTGTCAGCAACTTCAGGGAGGATGTATATTGGTGGGGTATCTCTCTTCTTGCGGAGCATTCTTTGGGCAACCGGCTAACTTCAGGCCGAGGAGTCGGCCCGGCCTACGTTTTTCCCGCGACTCGACGTTTTTCCAGTTGATTGCCGGGGCCTGGAAGTTGAAACTTCGGGAAGCCCCCTTGCTGGCTATGCAGGGTGGAGATCGCCTCTATGTAGGGACCAGTTTCCGGACCTGTCTCTTAGGGACGTGGCACGTCGGAAGCAGGTCTGTCACGGTTTTTGGGATGGGTTTGCCGAGATTGACCGTGACCGACGGTTACCTTCCGGTCAGGTCGATATGCGATTTTTGTGCGCACTGTTTTACCGGGGAGAGGGTCTTTGGGGGACGAGGAAATTTCGATCCGCTCACCAGATGGCTCGTCCCAGGACGACCAGTGCTGACAGACACGACACGATCAACACGGCAGGACGAGTGGTTTTGGCATCCAGCAAAGGTGCCGTGAAGCGAGAAAGAAAAAATCCCACAAAGATACCTGGGAGCAGTATTGCTGCCAACAAGAGTTCGTGTTTGCCAAAATGGCCTGCAAATGACAACGCCATGAGCGATAAAATCCCACCGAATACGAAGAACACAGCCAGCGTTGCGCGGAGTCTGCTGCCAGGCTCATTTTGGTAGAGCAAGCCCATGGGAGGCCCACCCATGGATGCAAAGGTTCCGGTAAAACCTGAAACCATGCCCACCAGGAATGTATTTCGGGATGTTGGCTTAATGGTCCATCCTGCCAGGCTTAAAAACACGGCCAGCAAGATCAGAGTGGCAAAGATGCAGGAAAAGGCAGACGCCGATAGTGCGCCGATAGCCAACACGGCAGGAAACATGCCAAGGGTTCGCCCCCCCAGGGCGATCCCGGCGCCCTTCCAATCGATGGCGCGCCATTCGTGCCAACCCATGAGAGCGGCTATGGACCAATTGGCTGCCAGCATAGGGCCGGGCACAAAGTCCTGGTCTATGATTAGCAATACTGGTGCCGCAATCAAACCAGCCCCAAAACCGACTGAGCCTTGCACGACGGCTCCCGCAACGATAGCCGTTAGTGCAATAGCGATTTCAATAGGCGAGAGAGGCACAAGCGGGTAGGTCCCTGTTTGAGAGTCGTATAGACAACTCCAGGTTGCTTATTTGGGTTGATCCTGAAACGGATCCAGTCTCCGAATGCCCGGCATTCTAACCGTACCCCCCGTTCCCGTGTCTAGGTGCACATTTCATCAGATCATGGATTGTTCCCAAAAGGTTGGCAGCCTGGTTTGTGTGAATCTTTTCCGCTAGTTACCAATTAGTCAGTTCTCCTGTACGATGATGCGACGTCAACTTTTCTACACAGAGGTATGGGACCACACGAGCAGCTGGTCGGAGTTGGTCCTGAAAGTAAACGGGCTTTGGATTCGGTTTCTAACAACCTTATCTTGCTGTGGGTGTGATAACTTCGTCGTTGACTGTTTGTAAAAACGAAAGGACCACTACGGATGCACTCGGAACTGGAAACAATGTTTGATCTGAAGGGCCGGGTGGCGATGGTTACGGGTGGGGCTCGTACGCTGGGCTATGACGGAGCTTGTGTGCTTGCGGCAGCAGGTGCTGACCTGATCATTACCTCCAGGCAGTTGGATCAAGCCAAATCAACTGCGGAGACCATTTGCAATAACTATGGGGTCGATGTACTCCCGTTGGCATTGGATCAAACCCTGTTTGATCAGGTTCAAACAGCGTCCAGTCAGGCCATTGCGTGGAAGGGACAGGTCGATGTACTTCTGAACAACGCAGGAGGTGGTACGGGAAACAGCCCTGCCATTCTTTTCGAACGGGATCCACACGACATCGAAAAGATGATTCATCTGAATCTTACCGGTGCCCTTTGGTGTTGCCGGGAAGTTGGACGCCACATGGTCAAACGTCACTCAGGCAAGATCATTAATATTGCATCAATTGCCGGGTTGCTGGGACGCGACCGAAAAATGTACGAACGTAACCAGATGCTGGGGCAACCGGTCGACTACGCAGGAGCGAAAGCGGGTGTGATTGGAATGACCAGGGACCTGGCGGCGCTGATGGCACCTCAAGGTGTGTATGTCAACGTCATCAGTCCAGGAGGATTTAACCGCGACTTGTCTGACGGCTTTGTCAAGGATTTCAGTGAGCGGACTGCTTTAGGGCGAATGGGTCGGGATGGTATTGACTTGAAGGGCGCAATCTTATTCCTGGCTTCTGCGGCTTCCGATTACGTGGTCGGTCAAAACCTGGTGGTGGATGGTGGATTTGAAATCTGGCACTGACGGTTTGGGACGGGTGTGGCGTCGCCCCCTCCCAAAAAAAGAATATTCAAATTCGGTCACGTTACAAGTTTCACTCGTTGTTTTCAGCAGTCGATTCGGCGGTCCATCCCTCGGCTGACCAGCCGCGCCGGAGATTATATTCCCGGACAAGCGTCTGCAGTTTTTCGCTGGAAAGTACAGCTTGAGCATCATCGGGTAGTTTTTCCGAGAGCAACCTGCCTGGAAGCGTATCTTCCTTGGGAGTCCAGCCAGCGGCGATATTGAAATTCTTTTTCGCGGTGACAATTCGTTGTGCGATGTTCCGCAATTCGGTCGCGTCGAGTTTCCAGCCTGTGACGAGGTTCAGTATTTCTGCAGTTTCGGCAAAGAAATCAGTGAATACCCCACGGAGGAATTTGCACAGGATTGCAGAATCCATAATGATGGCTTTATCCTCGGTTTCGATGGCCAGTGGTACCGCATCGAGCCCAACGTTGCGGCGGTCGACCTGATCAGAAAAGTCGACTTCGTAGGCACCACTACGATTGTGATCGGCACCGCGGGTCCCAACCGCGAATCCTAGAGCCATGGTTTGGAGTGCCCGTGGTTCGTAGCCGGGGAGTTCAAGTCCTTTGACTTGCGGTGCAAAATCAATTGCATTGTTTCCAATATCGTGAGCCATGTGGCGGCTACCTTGGGCCAATTGGTTTCCAATTCCTTCGCGTTTGCCGATCAGTTCAATGGCTTGAATCAACGCGTTGCCATCTCCGAATTGCAACCACGGTTCAGCAAGCAATCCCCGCTCGACACACTCCATCGCGAAGGCGATAGTTCCCCCGGTACTTATCGTGTCGAGTCCCAAGGCATCACAACGCTGGGACGCACTTAGCACAGCAGCCGGGTCGTCGATTCCACACATTGGCCCGAGAGCGAACAGATTTTCATATTCAAGGCGCACACCCACCGATGGTTCGGATGCGGGAGCATCGGGAGATTTCAAGCCATAAATGTGCTCGCACCCAATGGTGCAGCAGGCACACGAAGCTTGTGTTTTTGAATAAGTTGCACCGATTTGTTCTGGCGACAGGGCAGCCGCGCCGGTGAAGCTTCCCTGCTGAAAATTGCGGGTCGGCAGGGCATGGAATCGGTTGAAGGTGAGCAAATTGGAGGCCGTGCCCAGTTCGCGATACTTGGCCGTAGCTGGCCCAAACGATTTTCGTGAAAGTTCTTTCGAGAGGCTAATCAGTGCCTGGGGATTTGCCCAGGTGGTCTTATGCCCACCACGAACACCGATTGCCTTGACGTTCTTGGAGCCCAGGATTGCCCCACTCCCGCCCCGCCCGGCATGACGGCGGTCATGGGAAATCGTGGCGTACCGGACAAGTCCTTCCCCGGCGGGACCGATCACCGCCCACCGAAAGTTGTCGTCAAATCGCTGGTGAAGTTCGGTTTCAGCCGGGGGGATTTCCATGCCCCATATTGAACCGGCATCTTCCAGGCAAACATGACCGTCGTCGATGACCAGAATGGTAGGTGCAGTTGCCTGTCCCACGAGTACGATTGCATCGCAGCCACATGCTTTACCGGCGATTGCAAAGTGGCTGCTTGCCAGTGAGTCGTTAACACGGTCTGTTAAAGGGCTTTTGGAAACAACAGCAAACTTGGCCGAGGTCGTGAGCGGGCTACCAACCAGAGGGCTAAAGACAAACGCAATCGCTGCTGCGGGCAAAAAGGGATCCACCGTTGCCGAACCTTCCAGCGTGAGCAGGTGGACTCCCAGGCCACTCCCGCCCAGACAGCTACGTAGCAAATCCGCACTCAGAGGAACAAACTCGGAAGTCGCGTCCGATAGATTGATCCGCAAATAGCGACCATGATAACCAGGAATAGAACTGTTAGGTTTTTGTATCATCAGCGGAAAATTGTTTCATTGGCCGTGCTACGGCAACAGGAGCAGAATTCCAAAATATTCATCGCCATTCCCGGACTGCTCAACCACCGGCATCGACTGAAAGGATGAGGAGACAATCGCCATCGACAAGTGGGGTTTGGGGATCTCGGATGAACTGGTCTTTACCCAGGCTGGCGATGAATAATCGGTTTAAGGTTTTTGCGCCAGACTCATTGTCGTTTGTTGAAAGACAGTCCCGGGCGAATTCTGGAAATTGTTCGCCCAATTCGCTCATGACTTCGCCGAGCGAATTGGCTTCCACGTCAATGTGGTCTTTCCCCACTCGCTCTCGGGCAATGCCATAAAATTCTATAGTTACGGTCATAGGTAGGGTCAACTGGCAGTGAATGCTATCCGAATCATGGAGAATATGCTCATCACAACATACAGGCTCGTCGACCACCACCAAATCAGCACGAGTTGATCGGGAGGTTCATATCCGGCGACGTGAACACCGATCCCAATAGCTGCAACCATGCCCAGGATTAGGGCGGCAACCGGGAGACCACCAATCCACGTGCATAGTATGACGACGATGAAGGCCACGATAAACGCAACCAGAATCTGTTTCGGAGAGAAGTTAAACTCGAACGAGGATTCTTGCTCAGTCGCCTTTTGCCAGGCGGCATCTGTTTCGTTGGGTGCAGGGGGTGGGCTGGTTGGAGTTGGAGTCCCCTTTTGCTTCGCTTGTAACTGGGCCTTGTACGCCTTTTTTCGCTCTGCAAGTTGGACCTGGTGCAACCTTTCTCGATGATTCATGTAGTAGAGAATGCTGCAAATGCCGGTGACAAAAAGTAGTAGGGTGGCGATTAAATAGCTAACTGCATTGCCAATTGTGAGGTAAATCGCCACGACGGCCGTGGCGACGAGCAGATGTTTCGTTTGGAAGCGAAACCCGCCATCGCGGACGAATTCGGCCAGCATCTTGTCATGGTCGAATCTGTCCTCTGCTCGAAACACCTCGTCCACGTCGATTCGGCTTTCGGCAGCGGATAACATTTCCTGCGAGGCGCGCGTTTGGAAGGCCGACACCTCGGCATCGGGAGGTTCCAATTCGTACTCGTCAACATCCGTGTCATTTTCTTCACCGGTTGCCGCGATGGCCTCCTCAGGCTTCGATTTGCAGTCGGTTTTTTTTTCAGCAGTCATGGTTCCATTGTCCGCCGGTTTCCCTATAGTGACAAGCGATGAAAAATCAATTTCAGCGTGCCAATTGTTCAGATTTTTGCTCTGTCCCAGTCGCCCCGCACTATTTCCCTGGGAATGACTGATCATGCATTTTTTGATTACCGCGTTGGGGAGCTACGGCGATGTCCACCCCATGATTGGCCTCGGTGTTGCGCTGACCCGACGGGGGCATCGGGTGTCGCTGATAGCGAATGCCTACTTTGAAAATGTCGTGAGAGAGGCAGGCCTCGACCATTTACCTCTTGGTACCCGCCAGGAGTATATGGAACTGGTCCATCATCCTGACATATGGCACCCGGTGCGGGCGCCGCTTTTCGTATGGCGTTATGCCTGCGGCTCTATTCTCGAGAGGCTTTATCATTTGCTGGTCGATCAGGTGGTGCCTGGTGAGACAGTTATTGTTGCCCATGGTTTGGACATCGCGGGACGAATTGTCGGCGAACAGCAACGTGTTCCAGTCGCGGGCGTGCATTTTGCCCCGGCCATCTTCCTCAGCAAATACCAGGCTCCACGGTTACCGCGAGTGCTGTGGCACAAGAGGATCCCGCCGTGGATCAAGGGGGCGCAGTACTGGTGTGCAGATCAGTTTGTATTTGATCCGCTGGTAGCTCGTCCGATCAACAAATTTCGCAAAGAGGTCGGTCTCAAGCCAATCGATCACGTGCTGACTCGGTGGTGGCATGAGACGGATGCTGTGATCGGTTTGTTTCCGTCCTGGTTTGCCGAGCCGCAGCCCGATTGGCCAGTTGGAGTTGAGCTGACCGGTTTCCCTCTCTGGGATGGCGGCGACCAACGGGAACTTCCTGGGGAAGTAGCACGTTTTCTAGATGCCGGCGAGGCACCTCTTGTTTGGACTCCTGGATCTGCCAATGCGACGACTCCACAGTTTTTTACCACAGCGGTTGAGGTGTGCCAGATCCTTGGTCGACGAGGAATTGTGTTAACGAAATTTGCCGATCAGTTGCCCCGAAGACTGCCCGAAGAAGTGTTGCATTGTGATTTTGTTCCGTTGAGTTATGTGCTCCCACGTGCAGCTGCTTTTATTCATCACGGCGGTATTGGGAGCTGTGCCCAGGGATTCTCAGCCGGAGTACCGCAGTTAATCCGCCCAATGGCATTCGATCAATTCGATAATTCAATCCGGCTTCAGCGTCTTGAGGTTGGTCGCGAGGTTTCAGTCCGTCGTTTTCGTGCGTCTCGCGTTGCCAAGGAACTTGACCAAATTCTGACTTCAGATAACACCAAAGAGCAGTGTCGCCATTGGGCTTCCCAGTGTGATGGTTCGGTCTCGCTTCGAAAAGCTTGTGAAACGTTAGAGACCCTGGCTGGCTGAGTCTCACAAGTTTTCCGGTTGTATTGCGATGGGGGCTACCAACGAATTTCTACTCCGGTAGGTCTCGGTCTGGCTCGTTTGGTGGTGCCGGACGGAAACTAAGCCAGCGAAGAGCTCAAATTTCGGTCCTCAAAGCTGCGATTTGTCTTGGGATGACGCGATCGTGAAAGTCACACGCATCGAGGGTTCCAAGGGTGGTATCACGGACACAAGGTCATCCTGCTGCCTGCGGTGCCGGCTTCAATACCGCCGGACTGACGATTTCCAAGGCGTGGCAGTACGTAGGCCGCTTGGCGCCGACCCGGCGACGTGGGGTGTTCCGGAAGCGGCGTGAAGTGTTGCCACTCGGCTTGCAACCTGAGGTTGGAATCGGTTGAGCTCAAGAGATCTTTGGTAATTAGCAAGTGCCTGCGCATGGTCTCCTTCGTGGTCACGGAGTCGTCCCAGGGCGGTCAATGCGCGCGCGTTATGGGGATCGCCCGCGAGAGCCTGGACCAAATGTGACTTGGCTTGGTCTACCTGGCCATATTCTTCATACAGTCTGGCGACTTCGATTTTGGGGTCGGCCGCCTCTGGGTTTTTTGCTGACCAGTTATGTAAAAGTGAGGCAGCCTGCTGTTGGCGGTTGGTTTCGCTAAGGAGAACTGCCAGGCCGCGATGACATTCGGCATGATTTGGATCACGTTCCAGACATTGATTGTAAAGTTGTTCCGCTTGAACCAGGTCGTTTGGCCGTTTGTAAAGTGTGCCCGTCTTATGCAGCGATGAAGCTAGATTGTAATAACCGCTTGCTGAACCGGGATTCGTGGCGATCGCTTTTTGAAAACGATCGGCCGCAAGTTGGTAGTTGCCCTGCTGGAAATGTTGAACTCCCTCAATATTTGCTGCTGAGGAAGAAAAATTTTGACAACCAGCCGACGTCAGCGAGACCATGGCGGCCAGGCCTGCGGCCTGCCATAAATTCCGATGTTTTCTGAAATGGTATGCGAACACGACCGGTATCCCTTCCGCACGCGCGCCTGATGAGTGAAAAGACTTATGGCACGATCCTTGTGCCAACGTGAAAACCGGCGAGAGATTAGTGGCGAAGGCCAATTTGTGCAAGGGGGAGTTGAATGCTGGCCCGACGCCTTGGGGATTGGGCCCGGCAACCGTGGTTTTTGGCCGGATAATCGGAGTAGTTGGGTTTTTTGCGCAAACCCCCTAGTTTTCTCAAACGTTTTTCCTTCCGCAGACCGAATTTTGCTTCCATTTCGCATCGATGATGCAATTGTTCAACAGAACCCAGACGACATCTTCCCCATGCGGCCGATGGACTTTTTCAAAGGCAGATATTGGGGGAGCGTGGTGGATAGACATGGTTTGAAGATCGACCAAGTTCTGTCCTACTAGAAACAATGCTTTCATTTCCAGGAAAGGAGGTATCGCAGTGACCAAGCGGGTATCTACGAACAAGACCAAAATTGCCAATACCTCCAAGTCGAGGGCGCCCCAGGAGAAGAAGGGCACCAAGGCGAAAAAGTCCTCTGCGACGCCCACAGACTCCCAAGTGGGAGACCAGGAGGTCACGATTGATCGTCGCCAACAGGAACCAGAGGAAGGCGCAGATCAGTTTGACGATTCGCTCGTGCCAAAACTAGAGCGTCGAAAAAAGGTTAGCCGTCGCCGCCAAATTGACCCCACAACCTGCGAACGCGATTACTCAGACCAGGAAGTGGAATTTATGAGCGCCTTAGAAAAGTATAAGCGTCAAAGTGGACGGATGTTTCCGACCTGTAGTGAGGTGTTGGAAGTCATCCGAGGCCTGGATTATGTACAGCTAACAGCTGCCGAAGTGCAGGCACGTCAGCAAGACAATCCAGAGGTTGAGTCACCGCAAGAGCCTGAAGACTTTGCTAAGCAAGAGGAAGCCAACTTGGAGGAATTGGTAGTGGCAGGAGTCGAGGACGACCTCTAATACCGATTGGACCGGCGTTGCTTCCAAAAATCGTCATCGCAATCTTCAAATCCCAAATATTGTGATGATAACCAAGCAGTTACCCCGCCTTGATCGTTACGATCGCACCACGCAAACGGGCGGGGGATTTCATCGTTAGCCAGCGATATTTTACGAAGTTTGCGTCCGGCTTTTTTTGGCTGGTCACCGTTGCTCAGACGCGAGCATTGTCAAATTTGCGAGCGACATCGTATGAAATTCAGCGGCGAATCGGGTTCAGAAGAACCCGTTTCGCCGTTTGGCATTTGTGCTGGATGGGGCCAAGCGGTCCATCTTTTGAGCATCTGTGAGACAGGGTGTGGATGCTTCCAACGGTAGTCCAACATGTGGTGTGGGACCAACTCGCCTGACCGCTTATTGCCAGGTCAGCAATTCAACTACGATGTGACGTCGCAAAAGATGTCGCGAAGTTCGCTGGATGAAACTTCGTTGAGTTGCTTACCTCGATCGTCAAGCTGCTCGTTGACCTTGATGACTGTCTCTTGCATGCGACCATGAGTTTCTTCACAGCCGCCGGCCAGGATGAAATTTTTTCCGCGTGTCACCCGTTTGGTTTCATCAGTTGCGTCGAAAGCAACACCAAGAAGGCCAGCCTGGGGAGAATTTGGACGATTGTTCGTGCGCATCGGATTAAATGCAGTTCATTTCGTTGGAGATCATGGGTTCGTCAGTAGGAACCGACACCATGTTGGCTATCGATTTATAACTTGACTGGGGGTTACATTATCTTCGGCGAGTCATTTCCCGCAGGATTTCTGCCGCTGCTTCACAGCTATCCTTGGATTTATCCTTGGGAAGTGTGGGAAGTTTTCCCGGCTTGGCATGCGAAGACGCCGCTTTTCCCTTGGTACCAAAAAGGGACGTCCAGCTTTTTGATTGCGAATCGGATTCTTGCACTTCTTCGGCAGTTGCCGGTATCTCTTCACCGGCTACGGAGCTTTCTGCGGAGGACTCTTCAGGACTTGGATTTTCTCCTTCTTCAACTTCCCCTTTGTCGGTGTCATTGGCTTCACCGAGAACGGGGGGCACCTTGGTCGTTTCGTTCACTTTAAAACTTATCGTATCTCGCATCGGATTGGTACTGGTCTGGTTTTCCAGTAACCAATGGCTGATGTCATCCTCCATGCTATTTGCGCCAGTTGGGTCAGCTGTGCGAGCTGCCACGTCGGCCACGTCTCTGACGGGAGGTCGCTTTTTATGCTTTAGCCCGTGCGAATTTGTCGGGGCGCTTGTGCTCGGGAGTCCTTTTTCGCTGGTCGGTTCAATGGAATCGATACGAAATCTCAGTGGTCCAATGCGGATTTCGTCCCCATTTTTTAGGGGAGTTGGCTCCTTTATCCGCTGGTCATTCAAAAAAGTACCATTACGACTTCCTAAATCAGAAGCGAACCAGCCAGTCTTGGTTCGCACAATCGAGCAGTGGCGGCGACTTATTGCATCGCTGCCAGCTCGCAAAGTGCATTCACTGGACCTGCCAATAATAAACTCATCCCTTTTGAGCGGAATGCTTTTACCCTGCTTGGCCCCTGCTAATACCGTAAGTTGAAATTCCATCCGCTTGTCTGCCTTGTTGATGGTATGACCCGACAATCCGACCGCGCGAAATCCGCGCACTCGAGGAGACAAACGAAGAATGGCTGGTTTAGAATCAAAAACCACACGACCAATTCAGTCTTGTGATCCGATATGAAGAGCGATGATCAGCCTTCCTCGCGATAAGACTCTCTCAATATTTTTTCCAATACGGAACTGTAGTTATCAAACAATATTATTAAAAAAACGTCTCCTCTCTATTCTAATAAGCGGACTCAGAAAATCCCATACCCTTTTAGGAGGTTTGTCAGATTTGAGAGGGGGCTATTTGGTTTGGTTGAATAGACTTACCATTAGGGATTGTGTCCTGAGGCCTCTGTTGGATGGAAATTCGGTTTATTTCCAGCGATTTTCAGACTTTGCGACGGTGTGTTAACGTCGTTTCAACCAGGCTTCCGTCCCATATTTTGAAGTTGCAAGTGCCTTCACTCCGCTTCCCAAGAAATGGGTGGATTCAAAGACTTCTACTTTGTTATGGGGTATCGCAAGTGCCGTGGGGAGAAGATTCTGTAATCGTTCTGTCAGCGTGTGCGCATCTGTTTGAATCCTTGATAATTCTGTCAATCCGGGTAGTTCTGGGGCAACTGGGGAACGGGCGAGCAAAATACTGCCATGTTGCAAAATGGCTCCTCGCCGTCGTCGCTGAGCACTTCCAACAACCTTCTCTTGGGTGCCATTGGCGCGACTAAAAACTACGTCGCCGCGCGACCGTCGCTGAAAACAAAGAAAAGGTTCTTCCGTTTGTGAATGTTGTGAATTGTGCTGCCAGAGTGCCAGCGGTCGCAACCGTTGTAGTGATGTTTCCCCTTCCATCATCGCCTCAATGATGACTTGGTGGACTGCAAAGTAGAGTTGCTGGGTGTCGCGGGCGAGCGGATGTACCGGAGGCACTGCGAGACTGTAGGTGAGTTCATGGTCGTGGAGAATGGCGCCGCCACCGGTTTGGCGGCGGACGACTGCGCAGGCGGAACTTGCTTCATGGAGCTGGCGATCGGCATATTGCTGGAAGTAACCGATGGACAAAGTCGGCTCGTTCCACTGGTAGAATCGCAGTATGACCAGGTTGTGCTTAACCACATGGTTCAGCAGCAACTCATCGATGGCCATATTGCAGGGACCGGGCAACGGCGGATCGATAATCAAACGTAGGCAAGAGGACTTACTCACCTGATACCGTGTTGTACGGGGTGGGCCGCAGGGCGAGGTAGAACATCCAATTTTCCAGCGGGATTAATCCGCCAGATGACAGAGCACAGGTTGCCTGGCCGCCTGCACTTCATCGGGGCGACTCACGGGTGTGGTGTGTGGCGCGTCATGCAACAGGTCGGGGTCTTCTTCGGTAATACGAAAGAGCGTTTCGGCAAAGGCGTCGAGTGTTTCTTTGCTTTCTGTTTCAGTTGGCTCTACCATGATCGCTTCCTTGACAGACAGCGGAAAATAGACAGTTGGGGCGTGAAATCCATAATCAAGGAGCCGCTTGGCGACATCCATTGCCGTGACCTCTTTGTCGTTTTTGAGGGTTTGTGCAGAAGCCACAAACTCATGCATGCAACGGTGTCCCTGCGGGACGGGCAAAAAATGTTTGACTCTGCTGAGCAGGTAATTGGCATTGAGTACGGCATTCTCGCTCACCTGACGAAGGCCCTCGGGTCCGTGAGTACGAATGTAGCAATAGGCCCGCAGCAGCACGCCAACATTACCAAAAAATGCTCTCACTCGACCGATCGATTGAGGTCGCTCGAAATCAAGATAATAACGTGCAGCTTCTCCCGCCTCCGGATCGCGAACGACTACGGGTGAGGGCAAATAGGGAGCAAGTTTTTCGGTGACGCAAATGGGACCGGCTCCCGGGCCGCCACCTCCGTGAGGCCCACTGAAGGTCTTGTGTGGATTGAAGTGTTGCATATCGACACCTTCACTGCTCCAGTCGCCAGGCCGGGTGACCCCGAGGATCGCGTTCATGTTTGCACCATCCAGATACACCAACCCTCCGGCGGCATGAACGGCTACAATCATTTCCTGAATTTGCGGTTCAAAGATCCCGACCGTATTGGGGTTAGTAATCATCAAAACGGCGACCTTTTCATCCAGTTTGCGATGAAAATCTTCCTGGTCGACAGTTCCGTCCGGGGTTGTTTTGACGGTGACGGCTTTAAAGCCTGCCATGGAAGCACTTGCCGGATTGGTGCCGTGTGCACTGTCGGGAACGAGGACTCGGTTGCGTTTTTCATCGATATCGCGGAAATAGGCGGCGGCCACCCAGAGCGCGGTGAGTTCTCCATGAGCGCCCGCTGCCGGCTGCAAGCAACAGGCGTCGAGTCCCGAAATTTCTTGCAGGTAGGTTTGCATTTCATAGAGAACGTGCAACATACCTTGGAGTGTTTCCACAGGTTGATAAGGATGCAGGTCGGCAAAAGTGGGCATGGCAGCTGCCCGTTCGTTCCGCTTGGGATTGTATTTCATCGTACAACTGCCAAGCGGATAAAAGTGGGTGTCAACACTCATGTTGCGTTGCGACAAGTTGACAAAGTGCCTGATAACCTGGGGCTCTGACAGTTCGGGTAGTGGAGGGGGAGTACTAGCCAGTGATTTTTCAGGCAGAAGTTGTTCAGGCGGTTGTGCTGGTACGTCACAGGCGGGCAGTTGCATGGCCCGGCGTCCAGGCTGGGAGAGTTCAAAGAGTAACTTGGTGTCACGATTGTTACGCATGATGCTTAATCAAGATACTTGGTTAAAAGAATGCTGGAATGCATCCGTGTTCAGCTAATCGATGTGGTCACTGCATTGGTTGTGCCAACCAAGCTATCGACGAGTCCGTCGATTTCAGCTTTGGTTCGTTTTTCGGTAACAGCTACGAGAAAACAATCAGCCTTCTCGGGATACCATGGGGCGAGAGGGATTCCCGCAAGGTAGCCAGCAGCGAGAGATGTTTCCATCAATTCATCGACATTTGCCGTCCGATCGCGGATGACGAATTCTTTGAACGTTGGCCCTGGAAATGCCATTTCAAAACGTTGGTGTTGGCAAAGTTGCTCCGCTGCATAGCGAGATTTTTGCAGACAAAGATTTGCCGTTTCACGCAGTCCTTGGGGACCGAGTAACGACAGATGAGCGGTAGCTCGCAACGCGAACAACCCCTGGTTTGTGCAGACATTGCTGGTTGCTTTTTCGCGACGTATATGTTGTTCGCGGGTTTGTAGTGTGAGCACATAGCATGGATTGCCTCGACGATCGACCGTTTGGCCGACAATCCGGCCAGGCATTCGCCGCACCAGATTTTCGCGGCATGCCATGATCCCCAGGAACGGGCCTCCATACGACATGGGGGTTCCCAGGGTATGCCCTTCGGCGACGGCAATGTCTGCGCCCTCTCCTGGAGTTGCCCAATCTCCTGGCCGCTCCAGTAGTCCCAGGCTAATCGGGTCAAACACTCCAACCAGCAAGGCACCTGCCTGATGTGTGGTTTGGACAACCGAACTGGCATCTTCGAGGCAGCCAAAAAAATTGGGTTGTTGTAGCACGACACAGGCCGTTTGATCATCGACGTGGGCAGAGAGGTCGTCGGGCTGGAGCATGCCGGATGGTGTGGCGATGGTTTCGACAGTAACACCCAGGTTTTCGACATACGTTGCAATCGTTTGTCGGTATTCGGGATGCAGCGTTTCGGGGACGACCACTTTACCGTATCGACGGGTGTTGGCAATCGCCATCAAGACGGCTTCCGCAGTTGCGCTTCCTCCGTCATAGAGACTGGCGTTGCTGACATCGAGTCCAGTCAGACGCGTCATCAACGACTGGTATTCGAAAATGACCTGAAGATTTCCTTGGCTGACTTCGGGTTGGTAGGGTGTATACGACGTGTAAAACTCGCTGCGGGAGCCAATAGTATCGACAGCAGCGGGTATAAAATGGTCGTAACACCCTCCCCCCAAGAAGCAAATCTTTTGTCCCGCGTGTTGGTTTCCCTTGGCCAATTCTCGAAGATGCTGGTCGAGTTCAAGTTCCGAGAGTGCCGGGGGTAATTGCAACGGGTGTTGGAGCTTAAGTTCTTCTGGAATGGGTTCGAACAATTCGTCAAGCGAGTGCGCACCAATCGCTTCGAGCATTTCCTGCTGATTTTCAGGTGTATTGTAGATAAAAGCCATTGCAGTTGAGGGAGCCTAATGTGCTTCCTCTTCACATTGTTTTTGATAAGACTCGAAATCGAGCAGGTCATCCACAGTTGCCCCATCCGACAGCTGGATTTTCGCAATCCAACCATTGCCGTAGGGGTCGCTGCTCAATAATTCGAGGGTATCGGGAAGGGTTTCGTTAACAGCGACCACGGTTCCCGCAACAGGAGCGTAAACGTCGCTGACAGCTTTGACCGATTCGACTTCACAAAAAGATTCATCCATATTTACTTCCCGCCCAACCTCGGGTAATTCGATAAAGACGAGGTCGGTGAGGGCTTCGACGGCAAACGCACTGATGCCAACGGTGGCAATGGTTTGCCCTTCGTTTTCCGAGATCGATACCCATTCGTGGGTCTTGGCAAATTTCAATTCCTCAGGATTCATGGTCCCAATCTCCAGGGAGTACAGGATGTTTTGAAGGTTATTTGGCGGCCGTCGGAAGGATTTTCACTTGGCATGTTGATAGAAAGGAAGGGGAACAATGTTTGCTGGGTAGGATTTGCCCCGAATTTCGATCGAAAGGAGTGGATTGACACGGACTAATGACGAGGCGATATACCCCATGGCAATCGGCTTTTGGAGCGTGGGTGAAAAGGTTCCGCTGGTAACCTCACCAACCGTTTGGTCCTGGTACCGGATCGGGTTGCCTTCTCGCGCGACCCGCTTGCCAGCCAACTGCAGGCCGACTCGTTGAGGGAGTGTTTTGTCACCCAGAGATTCCTCGATCGCCTCCCGACCGATGAAATCGCGTTCGCCCAAAGTTACTGCAAACTCGAGTCCTGCTTGTATTGGGTTGATGTTTTCCGCCAGTTCATGACCGTACAGTGGCATTGCTGCTTCAAGTCGCAGGGTATCGCGGGCACCAAGGCCGCAAGCCCGGAGACCTTCATCTTCTCCCTGTACAAAAAGTGTTTCCCAGATTTCAGCGGCCGCGGTAGCGTCGCAGATGATTTCTCCACCATCCTCTCCGGTGTAACCAGTTCGGCTGAGATAGCATGGTTGGCCACAAAAAATTCCGGTAGTGCCACGGTAATTTTTCACACTACCGAGTACCCCGTTGCTGCAAGAGTCAATCAGTGCAACAGCGCGAGGACCTTGCACGGCGATCATGGCGGTACAGGTCGTGTCGTCGGTAACGCGGGCTTGAAATTCGATAACACGATCTTTCAACCAATCGACGATTTTGACTCGGTTGCTGGCGTTGACCACTAATCTGAACTCGGGCCCCTGTTCCGACTTTGTGAGAAAATAAACAAGCACGTCATCGAGGATTCCCCCAGTGGCGTCGCAAACGAGCGCGTAGCGGATTTGACCTGGTCTCATATCGGCTACTTGCCGCGAGAGCAGGCAGTCGAGAAACTTTGCCGCGTCGGGACCGGCGACCTTTAAACGTCCCATGTGGGAAATGTCGAACATGCCCGCTTGCTGGCGCGTTGCATGATGTTCTTCGACGATCGACGTGTATTGGACCGGCATCGACCAGCCGGCAAAGTCCACCATCCGGCCGTGGTGAGCGACATGCCAGTCATTGAGGGGCGTCCGTGCGAGCTGTGTGGTGGCATTCATGGATTTTTCACAGAGAGCAGTAGTCTCCCCCATTCTATGGCAATTATTCTGAACGACTAGGGGGGTAGAATTATTGGCCACATCTCTGTTAGCGTTTGCGTTTTTTATGTTGTTTTCCCGGGCTCCGCTTCTTTTTCTTTGGGCGATGTTTGAGCGGTTTAGGATCTCGCTGAAGCAGCTGGAAATCGAGTTCTCTGGCATCGACATCAACTGCTGCCACGGCTACGCGCACCGTATCTCCCAGCCGAAACTCGTTTCCGGAGCGGAATCCGCTGATGACGTGTCCGGTGCGATCGTAGCGATAGTAGTCATCGGCAAGCGCAGAAATGTGTATGAACCCTTCGGCTGGCAACTGGGTACCCGTAATGAAGAGGCCAAACCGTTCCACTCCCGTGATAATACCATCTAGCTCCATGCCAATTTTATTGGTCAAAAAATTGAGCAGTTTGACTTTGGTAAGTTCCCGTTCTGCCTGGGTAGCCCGCTGTTCACGCTCGCTGCAGTGGTCGCCAGTAGCAATGAGATGATCGATATTTTGTTCTGGTTTTTTTTGACCCCGATTCAGGGTGTCAAGGAGGCGATGGATGGTGAGGTCGGGATAGCGGCGAATGGGCGAAGTGAAATGGCAGTAGCAATCACTCGAAAGGGCGTAATGCCCCGCTTCATCGGGGCTGTAAACCGCCCGTTGCATCGACCGCAGCACCGCATAATTGACGGCGTGCTCACGCGGATCCCCTCGGAGCGACTTCAAGAGTCGCTGCAACTCAAACCGGCTTTGCAGGTTGTCTGCTTTCAGGCCCAAGCCACGTACGAATTCGGTCAAGGCTTTTAATTTGCGCGGGTCGGGATCGCCATGCACCCGCCGCAAGAAAAATACGCCCTGGTCAGACAAACGCTGCGCCACGGCTTCATTGGCTGCCAGCATGAATTCTTCAATGATCTGGTGGCTTTCAGTGTTTTCTTCGGCGTGGGCCCCACACACCTGTCCCTGGTCATTGAGATCGATTTTGAGTTGTGGCATCGTTATCTCCAGCGTGCCTCGCTCGAAACGCCGGTTCCGTAGAATCATGGCCAGTTCGTGCATGCGACCGAGCAGAGCGTGGACTTTTTTGGTCATTTTTAGCGGAGATTTCGAGTCGATACCCGCAGATGGAGTTCTGCCGGTTTCTGCCAGATACTGGTCGACCTGCTCATAGGTAAAACGTTTTTGACTTTTGATCGCGCTCTTGAACACGTCAGTAGCGACATGGGTTCCGTCGCCGGTCATTTCGATCAACGCGGTCATCGCATAGCGAACTTTGTTAGGTTGCAAGCTTGCTAAATTATTGGAAATGACCTCGGGCAACATCGGGATAACCTTATCAGGCAGATAGACGCTGGTTGCCCGGTCGTAGGCTTCACGATCCAGAGCCGTTTTTGGGCGGACAAAGTGAGAGACATCGGCAATGTGGACCCCTAGCAACCAGTGTTCGTCTTTTTCGTTGGGGCCCGCGATTCGCTCGAGCGAGATGGCGTCGTCGAAATCGCGAGCATCCTTCGGATCGACGGTAATAATGGTTTCGGCTGTGAGATCACGCCGCCCCCGGCCAATTGATTCGTCGAACTTATCGGCTTGTTGGTGACATGCTTGTATTGTGTTGTCAGCAAATTCTCCGGGCAGGCTGAATTCACAGACGACGGACATCGTATCCACTCCCGGCTTTCCTTTGGCGCCGAGGATGTTGACAATGACTCCTTCACCATCGCGTACATGCGATGGGAAGCGAACCATTTCAATGACAACTTTATCATCCGGCTTGACTCCTTTGGCACCCGGGTCGCCAACGTAGATTGCGCTCGAAAAGACTTTTCCATCGACCTTCACCAGTCCCATGCCGGTTTGTTCGAAGTAGGTACCAACGAACTGGTTAGTGGCCCGCTCGAGCACATCAATGATTCGTCCTTCAAATTTTCCCATGCGGCCTCGCTTCCCATCAAGTCGCACGCTCACAAAATCACCGTTCGCAGCATCGCCCGTATTTTTGGCAGCGATATAGATATCAGCATCTTTGTCAGCTGTTGCCCGCATTTCCTCGGGGCGTACAAATCCATAGCCTCCCAGGGCTTGTCGAAAAGTTCCCCGTAAATGCCGATTGCCACGTGTGTTGGTTGCTACCCGCCCTTCGGTTGCGAGGGCGGCAACGGGGTGCTTGCGATCGGCCGGGCAGACGAGGTGTCCGGGGCCATAGGCCAACTTGCCCGCTCGGACAAGTTTCTTAACGATTATTGTCAGTCGCTTGGCAGCATCGTCGACGAGCCCGAGTTTCTTCGCGATGACTTTGGGCTTAACGGGACGATAGTTTGGCTGATTGACGTGGTTAAGTACCGCGGCGCGGATGTCACTGTCCATAGATGAAGGCGATCACAGTGTAGATGCGTGCTATGGGAGAGGGGGGTGGATTATCAATACGGCCCGGCTGGAGTGTGATTCCACTGCCGGTGATTGGCGGGCCGTTTGAGTGTTGTGCGTGATTTGGAATGATGTCGTGAGAGGCCATGTCAATTTGAAGAGCCATTTCCACTGGAGGGAATATTTTTCCAGAGTTTCCGGCCAAGAGATTGTTGGTACTGCGTCCAATGGCTGTCAATATTTGGACAGTCTTTGATAAGCTGCGAACAACTAGCCATTTTGGCATCGAGGTTATCTAGAAAGTGCAGCGCGATTGCTTCGAGTGTCATCGGGAGCTTAGGACTACCGTACTCGTATTGCCCGTGGTGACTGACAATCATGTGTTTGATTTCCAGGACAAGTTCTGGCGATGAAGGTTCACCAGATAATCGTTCTGCCTCGCGAACTTTTTCATCCAGCATGGAGACACCCATGACCATGTGCCCCAACATTTGACCTTCGTCGGTATATGCAATATCGCGATCGTAGGACAACTCGTCTGTTTTTGCCGCATCGTGTAAAAAGGCGCCCAACAACAATTTGTTCTGGTCAAGTTGCGGATAGTGTGGCGCCACTACCAGTACTAGTTCGAGCAGGCTCAGCACGTGTTCCAGCAAGCCACCCGGGTAGGCGTGGTGGTTTTTCATGCCGGCTGGAGCGCGGGTAAAATTTGCCATGAATTGGGAATCCATGAGATAACATTCAGCCAGATTGCGGAGTTCGGGTGTATTGATTTTCCGCAGGATATTGGTGACCCGTTTTGCCATGCTGTCGATTTGTTCTGGTTGGAGCGTGGTAAAATCAGCTTCGTCAAATTCATCGGGTCGTGCTTTGCGCAAGCTGGTAGCAATAAATTGCATGTTGCCCTGAAAAAGCTGAGTTGCGCCTTCCACCAGGACATAGTCGCCATTTTCAAATGCCTGATACTCACGTTCGCTGGCATTCCACATTCTTGTTGAGATCGATCCGCTCCGATCTGAAAGCTCTAACTGCAGGTAGAGATTCCCATTGCGGTTTGGGCGCAGTTGTTTATCCGAGGCAAGGAATGCCTGGTGGATTTGTTCATTGTGGGCCAGTTGGCTGACAAAACGACGAGTATCAGTTGCGGTCATAAGTTTTTGAGATCGAGATTACAAGTGTTCTGAACCAAGGAAGATTCGTTAGCAACCGGGAAGGTTTATGGATAAATTACCTGCGTTTGATGTCGGCTCACCACAAAGTTCCCTTGCCAGACCACCTTTGGGGCTGCGGCCGATGTTTGGATTTTTGCGTCTTGGGGGGGAACGGCAGGTTCCACCCGACCCGACCGCCAATTGTAGACTGCCCGGTGAAAAGCGACAACGAGTCTTGTCAGACCGGTGTTTTTTCGCCTGGCAAGTCCGCGATTCTCGTCAGGAGGTGTTTCGCGTAGAATAATTCCCAAATCCAGATCAATGCGAACTCGCCTGAACCGGTAGGATAGATCCTCCGTTTCGGTCCAGGCTGGCGACCGGGGTCGCCGGCCGATTACCATCCTCATGGCCAAATATTTCGTTCTATGAAGACTGCAATCACCCCCACACGAGCCGAAAACTATCCGGAATGGTATCAGCAGGTTGTCAAAGCGGCAGATCTCGCCGAGACATCTGATGTTCGAGGGTGCATGGTTATTAAACCATGGGGCTACGCAATTTGGGAGAACATCCAGCGTGAGCTTGATCGCCAGTTCAAGGCAACCGGGCATGAAAATGCCTATTTCCCCTTGTTTATTCCGATGAGTTTTCTTGAGAAGGAGGCCGAGCACGTCGAAGGCTTTGCCAAGGAATGTGCCGTTGTGACACACCACCGGCTTGAACCAGATCCGAACGGCGGGTTGAGACCGGCTCCCTCGGCAGAGCTTGAGGAACCACTTATCGTCCGGCCCACAAGTGAAACGATCATCGGCGCGACCTTTGCCCGCTGGGTACAGTCTTATCGTGATCTTCCGGTGCTTGTGAACCAGTGGGCGAATGTGGTTCGCTGGGAAATGCGGACAAGAATGTTTCTTCGCACCACGGAATTTCTGTGGCAGGAAGGGCATACCGTACACGCTACCGCCCAAGAGGCCCAGCAGGAGACGCTGCAGATGCTGGACGTCTATGCCAACTTTGCTGAGCATCACATGGCGATGCCAGTGATTCGAGGTGAGAAGACCGCCGGGGAGCGGTTTCCGGGCGCGGTGGCGACCTATTCCATTGAAGCCTTGATGCAAGATTGCAAGGCATTACAAGCCGGAACTTCACATTTTCTGGGCCAGAACTTTGCCAAGGCCCAGGAGATTAAATTCCAGAATGAGGCAGGTGAATTGGTTTATGCCTGGACTACTTCCTGGGGGGTCTCAACCCGATTGGTGGGTGGACTGATTATGACCCATGCCGACGATGACGGGCTGGTATTACCACCACGGCTGGCACCGGCTCACGTCGTTATTTTGCCGATTTATCGAAATGACGATGAACGGTCGGCGGTGTTACCCTACTGTAACGCGGTGAAAGCTGAACTTGAGGCACAAGCCTTTGCTGGCGAACCGGTTCGCGTACGTCTTGATGACCGCGACCTTCGAGGGGGGGAGAAAAAATGGCAATGGGTCAAACGGGGTGTTCCTATACGGGTTGATGTGGGGCCGCGCGACGTTGCTGGTGGTGGCGTATTCGTCAGCCGCCGTGATGTGGGCGGCAAAGGGAAGCCATGTCCCCGTGACGAATTTGTGGCAACCGTGTCACAAACGCTTGATGAAATCCAACAGGGTCTCTTTGCGCGGGCACAAGCTCACCGCCAGAAGGCCACCGTCAAGATTGATCGTTTTGAGGAATTCGAAGAGTTTTTCGATGAACAGTCCCCAGGTGGACTGGCGGCGTGCCATTTTGTTGATGTGCCAGAGATCGAAGAGAAGCTTAAGCCGCTTAAAGTTACAGCCCGTTGCATCCCGCTTGAGGGGGATGCAGAGTTTGATGACGACGACGGTGGCGGAACCTGTATTTTCACTGGCCAACCGAGCCAACGCCGCGGACTGTTTGCAAAAGCTTATTGAGAAAGAGTGACAAATCTGACAGGGGGACGGTCCAGTGGTGACACCCCTGTTTGGGTTCAAGCCTGGAGGGGCACAGTCCTTTGGCCCTTGGGACGGGGAATGTGGTGGTTGGTCTCTTTGGGCGTGTATGGTGCAGAAGGTCTGTCATGGGAGAAATTACCAATCCGTCGCAGGTGCTTTTATTGGTTGCCGTCAGCAGTTGCCATGAAGAAGCGTTCACCTGGGCACGCCAACGGGCGGCGCACCAGTTTGGTCAGCTTGCCACGGCAAGCACCGTTTTTGATTTCAACGAGACCGATTACTACTTGCCCACGATGGGGCCGAATCTCAAGAAACAGTTTCTCGCATACGACCAACTTTGTGAGCCAGACCGCTTGCCTGCGATAAAAAAAATGACCAATGACTGGGAGGCAGAATATGCGGCATTTTGTCCGCATAGTGAATCGCGACCCCTGAACCTGGATCCTGGTTATCTCACGCTGGCCAAGTTAGTACTTGCTTCGACCAAGGATCATGCCCATCGGATTTATTTAAACGAGGGCATTTATGCGGAAGTGACCCTGGCATTTCGCCATGGCGCCTGGAAAAAATTCGAATGGACATTTCCCGACTATCAACGAGAGGATTACCAACAGTTCTTTTCCCAGTGTCGAGACGATCTCCGTAAAAAGTTGCGAAGCGGGTATCCTGGCATTTAGCCAGAATACCATTAACTGGTTTTATTACTTTTTTACACCTTGCTGCCATGCCTTGGTCCCTTTTTCTTGCCGCAATACCGGCTTTGTTGATCGCATGGTGCGCCGTTATTTTCATTCGTAACCGGGCGGAAAGTTGGGGGCTCGTGGCGCAACCGCGAGAGGACCGTTTTCATGAGCATTCGACTCCGACCGGAGGTGGAATTGCTATCTGGTTGGGCGTGCTTTTGTCGTTTGTCGGTTTGCAACTGGTGTTACAAGCGATGTGGAGTGATGGCATCACAATTCCTTTTTTAGACCAACATCTGGGCGGTTTGCTCCAGCGATCGTCCCACCTGTGGGTTTTATTGTCTGCTGCCACCGCGATGTTTGTCCTTGGTTTGATTGATGACCTGCGGGGCCTGGACTGGCGTTTGCGGCTCGTGATTCAAACCGTGATTGCCTTATTCGTTGTGTTACAAGGTTGGCGGTTAACACTATTTATCGAAAATCCCTGGGTGACCGGCGCGCTTTCGGTTGTGTGGATTGTGGGGATTGTCAACTCCATCAATCTGCTGGACAACATGGATGGTTTAGCGGCTGGGGTTACCTCGATCGCCGCATTGATCCTGGTTGCAGTTATGCTACTTGCACCCAATCCCCAATCGCATCAGCCACAGCTTTTCGTGGCGGGATTTCTGATTGTGTTAATCGGTGCAATTGGAGGTTTTTGGATCCACAACCGGCCTCCAGCCACCATTTTTTTGGGAGACTGCGGGAGCTACTTCATCGGGTTTTGCCTTGCTATGGCTACCTTGATGGCAACCTTCGCTGGTGGTGATTTGCCGCAACATGCAGTTTTTGCCCCGCTCTGCGTGCTTGCTGTGCCAATTTACGATACGGTTTCGGTCATTACGATTCGTCTCTACCAGGGGAGAAGTCCTTTCGAAGGCGATAAAAACCACTTCTCACACAGGTTGGTTCAACTCGGCATGACTTCACGTCAGGCCGTAGGTACGATCTACCTCTTAACGGCTGCCTGTGGGTTGGGGGCCTTGTTGTTGCATCAGGTCAATACCTGGGGGGCGGTGGTGATTTTACTGATGGTGTTTACCGTCTTGTGCGTGATTGCAATGCTTGAAGGGGTGGCGCGGGTAGGGCGAACAAACCATTGATCGAAGTAGTATGTCCCGTCATCGCAAGGAAAACACGGCTCTACAAAAACCTTCTCCACTGCCGGGAACGATTTTCCTTGCCGTGCTGCTGGCACTCTATGTTGCCCGACTGTTCGTTCCCGAAGATCCTGGCAGCCGTCAAGGTTATGGTGCTCCGTACACCATGCTATGGCTGCTATTGGCGACAGTATGGTTCGTGACCCAGTTGCGTCGCGGAGGCGTCACGGTCGTTGCCAGTTGGACTGACGCCTTCATATTGTTACTGGTGGCCTGGTGTGTTGTGAGTGGTATCGTGGCGTTCGTTTCGGGAAGCCCCCGGCCAGCGCTGAATGCAACCTGGGATTGGATTGCAGTGGGGCTAGGCTACTTCATGGCCCGACAACTCATCCGTGGGCCGATGGCAGCCCGCTCGATCATGGCCATCATGATTGGTGTAGCGGTTGGGCTCGCACTGCTTGGCATCTATCAAGTAGCCATCGAACTTCCGGAAGATCAAGCCCGCTATGAACGCAATAAGGAGGATACGCTTGCCCTTTATCAGGCAACCGGTCAATGGTTGCCACTAGGCTCTAATCTTCGGCAACAGTTTGAAAACCGGCTTTATTCAGGACAGCCGACGGCAATGTTTGCGCTCACCAATTCGCTGGCAGGATTTCTGGTGCCGTGGCTGGTTGCCCTTGCCGGTGTCGTTCTTTTGGGCCGAGGACGACAGCCAGCGGCTACGAAAAAATCAGTCAGGAACGATCCATCGCCTGATTTCGATCGCCTCGTATTGCGTTGCAGTTTTGCGGTTCAGCTCATCTTGGTGCTAATCCTGATTAGCGGTCTGTGTTGGACCCACAGTCGTAGTGGCATAATCGCTATGTTACTAGGATGTGTCACCTTATGCTGCCTTTACGGTCCGTCGTACAAGCAGTTCAGCAGACGCTCGCGTTGGGGCCTGTTAATCGCATCATCTTTCTTGGTGGTTGG
Organism: Lacipirellulaceae bacterium; assembly: GCA_965243695.1. Lineage (GTDB taxonomy): Bacteria > Planctomycetota > Planctomycetia > Pirellulales > Lacipirellulaceae > JAKVCB01. The sequence goes on from CBDEWC010000039.1 coordinate 210,473, forward strand.
CGTCGCGGTTCTCATCAATAACCGTTTTCCCTTAAGTCATCTTGGTCAAGCCGCTTACCGGTCACTTCATTATCGTTTCGAATACTGGTGGTCGACTTGCCAGATGATTGCCGAGAACTCTTTATTCGGATGTGGCCCAGGTCAATTTCAAGACATTTATACCCGCTACAAGTTGCCGGGAGCCAGCGAAACGGTTCAGGACCCGCACAACTGGCTACTGGAGGTATGGGCCACGTCTGGAACGCTGGCGATGTTGGCCCTGGTCGCATCGCTGGTAACCATAGCCTGGGCTGGTCGTCGGCAAGTAGCCTTCGACAGTCGCGAGTCTGATCGTTCGGAAACAACCTCTTACGGACGAACAGCAGCGGCCAAGGAATCAAATGACTTATCGTTTCCAGGTAGGTTGCTTGGAGGCGGGCTGGCCGGTTTGCTTTTGGGGATGGCAATTGCCTGGCTTACCGGTTTTTCAACCTCCAGACCTGCGATGCTACTTCTCTTGGCGAGTATCGTTGTGACCTGGTTTGGACTACGTCATTGGGTTCACAACGGAGTACTGCGGCACGGAGTGCCGATGGTTGCAGTTGGAGCCCTACTGGTGAATTTATTGGTGGCAGGCGGTATCACCTATCCCTGTATTGCTGACAGCTTGTGGCTCTTGTTGGCAATGACCCTCAACCTTATCGACTACGGGAAACGGCCGATTGCTGGTCGGCAACCTTCGGTCCACGCGCTGTCGCAAACGAGTGGAATTATGATATCACTTCTGTTGGGGGGACTTTTGTTGGGAGCGATGGTGACTGAATACCAGCCAGTTCTGGGTGCGCGGCTACGGTTGGGTCTGGCTTCTTCATCTCTGGCGGATGGACAAACTGATGTAGTTCGTAAAAATTTGAAAGCGGCAGTGGCGGCTGATCGTTGGTCGGGTGTTGCCGCGCAGCGTCTTGCTTTCCGCCGATTGGAAGACTATCGGCAACAGCCGCAAGAGAGCGTATTGACGTTGTTTGAGCAGGCCAATTCCCGGATGTTACGGCTGGCCCCGAAGCGGAGCCGATTTTGGCAGCAGAGTGCCGAGGCGCACCGTGTGATATTTGACGAATCGTCCGGTCGGGGAGATTTGCTACGTGCTATCCAAGATGTCCAACACGCGTTGAAGTTATATCCGACCCTGGCCGAGCTGCACCTCTTGTTGGCCGAGCTGTACTGGCTCGACGATCAGGATGGATTGGCACGCGGATCGGCCCAACGTGCACTGGAGTTGGATAATCAAATGCAAGCGGCGGGCCACGCAGATCGCCAGCTTGATAAGATCATGCGGAGAGAACTTGAGGAGAAATTAGCACCGAATTGACGCATTTTGGGGATCAGCGGTAAAATACGAGGGAGTTGCGACTTGAGCCCGGCCGATCCATTCACAGGGCAAGGTGGCATGTGTCAAGTCAGCAGCATTTTTTCAGGCAAGTTGAAAGTCAATGGAGTTCGGAGCGAATATGCGTACGATCCTTGTCATTGGTGTGTTGTCTGCCTTGAGTGGCACGATCATCGGCGCGGCGCTGGCCTATGTTCAAGTTGGTTCTCCGCGAGAGGTTGCAGCGGAGATCGGTGGCCAGCCGGACCCTACGCCGACTGATGTTGCAGTTGCAGGAGAGTTTCCTCGTATCAAGGTCGATCAGTTGGAATACGATTTTGGCAAGATGCAGCGTGGCACCGAGCAATCGCACCGTTTCAAAATCTCTAATGCAGGTGACGCACCGTTGAGGCTGGAAACGGGCAAGCCCTCTTGCAAGTGTACCGTTAGCAAATTAGACACCAATGTTCTTAAGCCGGGGGAGACGGTCGAGTTACAAGTTACCTGGAAGGCACAAGCGGACGAAGGGCCGTTCAGGCAGCGGGTGCCGGTCACGACCAATGATCCCAATCAATCGCAGTTTGAGCTGACGGTGGTGGGTGAGATCACGCGCCCCACGGGGCTCGTGCCACGCGAGTTTTATTTTTCGAAGATGCGGGCTGGTGATAGTCGTACCGCAAAAGTCTTTCTCATGTCGTATCTGCAGGACGATGTAAAGATTGAAAGGGCAGAAATTGCCAGTGAAGATGCCCGAGAACATTTTGACATCCTGATCGAACCGGTAAATAAGGAAGAACTTCCAGACAAAAATGCTGCTGCGGGGGTCCTTATCAAGTTAATTGCCAAACCTGGTCTGCCCATTGGACGCTTCTCACAATGGTTGGAGCTGGATACAAATTTACCTGATATCCGTCATTTGGAAGTACCTGTCAACGGCCACATCACTGGTGATATTGGCATCCGTGGCCAGAGTTGGAATGAAGAGCAGGGTGTGTTGCGGCTTGGGAGCGTATCGAGTGGGGAGGGGAAAAAAGTTACTTTGAACATCATTATTCGTGGCGAGCATGCGGCTGGTGTAGAAGTGGAAGTGGATCCGGATCGTGTTGAGCCTCCAGAGCTTATTGCCACGCTTGGTGAGCGACGTGAGTACAAGGATAAGTTGTTCCATGTCCCACTCACAATTGAGATTCCCAAGGGTACAAGGCCGATGGTCCATCTGAATCCAAATTTACACGAACCTGCCAGCGTAACGCTAAAGACGTCTCATCCTCAAGCTCCGGAAATTCAGCTCGATATTCGTTTTGCGGTCGAGCGTTAAGTTTCGTCACCCGTCCATTTTTTAGGAGCGTTTCCCGAACCATGATCAGGCCCACAGCCTATTTCAGTGCCGCCGTAGGCGCTTGTATGGTGGTCAGTTTACTTTGGGGTCAGATTGGGGAATCTCGCCCCAGCGATGTCATAGTACGAGCTGAGTCACTCGGTGATTGGGAGACCGGCGGTGGGCGGTGGGCGGAAAAATCTCCGGTTGCTTCACCCTTGTTCGACAATCAGGTTCGTGGTTTCAAAGTTGGGTCACCAATTCATTTGGTGGGTTTTTCAACCGGCGTTGACAAGTATGCCCCCGTGGATCCTGTTGAAGCCAACGGACCAATCTTTGTCGACTGGCCAAAGCCAGATGCGCTGCTGGTTTTTTCAGGTGATCAGGATGGATATCTCGAACCATGCGGGTGTGCAGGACTGCAAAACCAGAAGGGTGGGCTAAAACGTCGGCATACGCTTTTGAAGGAACTTGAGGCCCGCGGTTGGCCAATCGTCGCCATGGATCTTGGCGGGCAGGTCAGACGATTTGGAAAACAGGCCGAGATGAAATTTGAGCGAACTTATCAATCTTTGGAAAAAATGGGCTATGCAGCTGTCGGCTTTGGGACCCATGACCTGCGGATGGATATGTTGCCGGTGGCCATCAATCTCGATTCCGAGAAGTCAATGCTTGTTTCCGCGAACGTCGGTATTCTTGATTTTGAAAGTGGATTTTCGCGCCGTTACAAGGTGATTGAAGTCAATGCCATGCGGATTGGAGTGACCTCCGTGCTTGGAAAGACAGGGATAGACCAGTTGCAAAACCTGGAGGACGTAGTGATTGAAAATCCCGATCGGGCAATTTCGAAGATTCTTCCCGATTTAGTGGGTGCACAATGTGACCAGATGGTGTTGTTGGTCTATGGCAGTCGCCAGGAGGCAGAGGATTTGGCGCGGCGGTTCCCTGCGTTTGACTGGGTCGTGGCTGCCAAGGGGGCTGACGAACCTCCCAATGCGCCGATCCCAATTAAAAGCCAGGCAGGAGAGACAACGGCCCAGTTGGTTGAGGTTGGCCACAAAGGTATGTATGTCGTGGCTGTTGGACTGTACAAGAATAGCACTCCAGATTTTCGTTACCAACGTGTACCGATTGATCATCGGTTTAAGGATTCTCCTGAAATGGGAGAGATCTTTTCCAATTATCAGGATGAGTTGGAGACATTGGGCCTGGCAGGGCTGGGGCTCAACGCGATTGAACATCCCAGTGGCCGGCGGTTCGCCGGTTCAGAAGTTTGTGCTGACTGCCATGGGACTGCTTCACAAATCCATGAAAACACCCCTCATGCTCATGCCACCAAGACACTCGTCGATCTTGACCCGGCAAGAGAGTACGATCCGGAGTGCTTGAGTTGCCATGTGACTGGCTGGCATCCACAAAACTATTTTCCTTTTGTATCCGGCTATAGCAGCCTCGAGCAAACCCCACACATGAGTTCCAATGGCTGTGAAAACTGCCATGGTCCGGCCAAACGTCATGCCGAAGCCGAATACGGCAATATCGACATGGAGGATAAAGAACTGGAAGCACTCCGGGAAGAACTGCGTTTGCAGATTGTCGACAACGAAGGGAACATGGAAGGCCAAGTCTTCAAACCAGGTAGTGTTGTGGAAATGTGTATGGAATGCCACGACCTGGACAATAGTCCCGATTTCGATTTCCAGAGGTACTGGCCGAAGGTTGAGCATCAGGGCAAAGATTAGCGGGAATATCGATTCGGCGCCGCACCCGCCAAGCCATGCTTGTGCTGCAAGGCTACTCTGCCTCAATTTTCGCCATCGCCTCTTCAGGAATATTGAAGTTGGCTGCGACACTCTGGACGTCGTCATGGTCGTCGAGACGTTGCACGAGATTAAGGACTTTTTTTCCCGTATCGACGTCGAGTTTGACCGTATCTTTGGGGATCCGTGTAATCTCACGCAGTTCGGTGGACAACTCGGCTTGATCAAACGCGTTGCAGACGTTATTGAAAGATTCTACTGCGCAAGTGATCTCAAAGCCCTCGCTCTCTGAGTGGATATCATCCGCGCCGGCTTCCAAGGCAAGTTCCATGAGGGCTTCTTCATCGATCTGGTCCTTGAGAACGATCAACAGTCCTTTGCGCTCAAACATCCAGGCTGCACAACCTGTAGCGCCTAGCTTTCCTCCCGCCAGTTCAAAAATCTTACGAATTTCTGGGGCAGTTCGATTGCGATTGTCGGTCAAAATTTCGCAAACTACGGCAACTCCTCCGGGGGCGTGACCTTCGTAGAGGATTTCATCAAGATTGCCACCATCCAGTTCGCCAGTGCCTTTCTTGATAGCCCGTTCAATATTGTCTTTGGGCATACTCACAGCTTTGGCGTCATTGATTGCGTAGCGGAGTGCGAGGTTCATCCCCGGATCGCCACCACCCGATCGGGCTGCCACGATGATAGCCTTGGAGAGTTTGCTCCAAAGCTTGCCCCGTTTGTTGTCAAGAGCGGCTTTTTTGTGTTTGATGCCGGCCCAGTGTGAATGTCCTGCCATACTTCCTTCAATCGTCAAGAGATCGGAAAAAATCCACAGTTACCATGATCATTTGAAATCCTCGATTTGACAAGTCACCATCTTATTGTGATGGGGTCATGCTTTGAGTACAAGACTTTGGCATGAAGACGCCTGCCTCATCGCGGTAGGTATTTATGATTTCGCCAATGGCCCTCACTTGCAATAAACTTTCCAATCGCGATTATTGAGAGTTTTGTCTGTTCGAGTAGCGTTCAATCTTTTGCCGAATCGCCGCTGCTTTATCCGGTTCGGTTTCTTCCAGTTGCGGCAGGGCAAGCGTCCAGGCTTGAATTGCCTCGGTGACATTTTGTGCTTCAAGCAACGCATCACCCAGGTGTTCCAGGATGATTCCATCTGCCTTGCCTGGATCTTCTTCAGTCCGGGTTGTTTCCCGGCTCAGTTTGACTGCCTTCTGCAACTGGGTCACCGCCATCTCGACTTCGCCTGACCGCAACAGGGCCCAGCCCCAGCTGTCACGATATGCAGGGTTTTCCGGTTCGGCGACAACTGCCAATTCGATCAAACGGCGAGCATGCCGCAAGTGTTTTTTTTGGTCAACCCACAAATAGCCGAGGTCGTTCATTGCGCCAGCATCTTCTGGGAATTCATCAAGAATCTGCTGAAGCCATTCTTCCCCCTCTGCAACTCGACCTTGTTGAACTGCCAAGTTCGATAGAACGAAACGGGCATCTCGAAGTTGCTCGCGCGTGGCGACATCGAGTCGAGCGTTGAATTGCTCAATGAGCTTTCTATACTCGACCACGGCTTCATTATTTCGTTGGGCGTGGTAAAGGATCCAGGGGACACGAGCGGAAAACTCTGCCGAATCGGGCTGCATTGCTAAGGATTTTCGAGCAACCTCGAGAGCGGTGTCCGTTGCCCCCGTCATTTCATCCGCAAGTGAGAGATAGTAGTAGACGGTTGGATTCTTGTCGCCCAATTGACCTGTGGCAATTCCGGTTCTAAGTATTTCAGCGGCAGCCACATACTGTTGCCGCATCAGCAGCTCCAATCCCCAGCTCAAGATCATTTCCTGGGCGCCGTCATCAAGTTTTGAAATGGCACTGCGGAAAAAACGTGTCGCTTCGTCGCTGCGCCCGGCGGAAAGCAACAAACATGCCATGGCCAGCTGATGCTCACCGGTCAAGTTATTGGTTTGCCCCGACAAATCTACGAGTTGATCCACCAAACCAGGTTGCTCCGGAACGGGTGCTACGAGCTCGACGAGGGCCGCCAGATCGGGAAGTTGCTCTGCAGCCTGCTGCAAGGTTTCAAACAAGTTCTTCACTTTCCTGCGCTGGCTATCGATCCGGATCAGCTTGTCCAGAGCGATGATCGTCAATCCTTCGGCGGTTTCCTGCTTGCGGTTCACAATCGATTGATACAAGGCAACAGCCTCATCGGTGTGTTCTTGTTTTTCACGTAGATGTGCAAGGGCGAGTCCAAGAATCGGGTTGTTCGTGTTGGCTGCATGGAGCTTGGCCAACTCGAGGATAAGAGCTTCATCGTGATTCAGCTGCGCTAGTACTTCAACCAGCAGTTCGTAAGGCTCTCGACCTTCGGTAGGGAAGCCTGCCTTGAAGTAATCACGTAGGTGGTGCCATGCTGCCACCGGTTCATTCCGGGCTAAGAAGACTTGAGCAAGGTGGCATCCATGTCTGCCTTTCTCGCTTGCCGGTAGATCAATTTCTGCATAGGCCTCTGTTGCAAGGTCGTACGATTTTGCGCCCAGATGGGCTAGGCCACAGAGTTCCCACGTGGCGGTGAGATCGTCTCCCAAAGCCTGGCGTAACTGCTGCTGGATTGCCGCGGTGGGCCCTGCCTGTTTGAGGTTCCGTTGAAATTCACCCAGAGCCTGCGATGCCTTAGCCAAGTTGCCAATGAGAAATTCCAAGCGGCCGATTTCCAGCTGGACCAGGAGCATATCGAACTCGTCTTTACCCAACTGTGTGTCGGGGTGCGCAAGCCATTGTCGATAGAGCCGTACTGCCCGAGGCCAATCTCCCTGTTCGGTGACGTAGAGAGCTAACCGACGAAGCAGTAGTGAATCGGAATGACCATGCTCAGCCGAAAGTAGTGCGTACCGCACGGCTTCGGAGGACCGTTCAAGGCTGAATGCAAGTGGCACGATTTCTGCCAGAAGCGAGACAGCCGCCGGATCCCATCGCCAGGCCCGTTGGTAATGTCTCAGCGCTGAGGCAACGTCCCCGCGTTGAAACAAGGTCCGACCGGTGGCGTAGAGTGCTCCGGCGCGGACTCGGTCTTGTTGGAGGCTGGTCCGGACTGTTTTAGGCGACAGTTGTTGGAGTGGATCTTGAAAGGACGAACCAGAGTGGTCGTATGGGGTTTGTGCTGCCAGTGGGCGGCCTATCGGCGACAGCGACAGCGTAACTACGCACAGGGCTGTGAGCGGCAGGAGCGATCCTCTGAGAAGCATCATGTGCTAGCCAAGCGTTGTGAACTGCGGCAACTTTGTATTCACCTACCGGGGTTTTTTCTTGGAGAGGCGGCGGGATAGCTTCTTCTTTTTTAGATTGGTCTTCTTTGTAAGGGGTTTCTTTTTGGCCACTTTTTTAGTTGGGCCAGCCTTTTTCTTGACCTTTTGTTTTCCTTTTGGGGTCTTCTTTACGGTTTTCTTGGCAGGTTTTTTGGCGGGTTTTTTAGCAGGTTTTTTGGCGGGTTTCTTGGTAGTGGCAGTTTTCTTGACCGTTTTCTTGGTAGTGGCAGTTTTCTTGGTCGATTTTTTACCGACTGGTTGTGAAGTCGTTTGGCCCGATTTTGATTTTCCAGTTGGTTTGCTGGTTTTTTCGCCGCCTGTTTTTGGAAGACTCTTTTTCGTTGCGACTTCTTTTTGCTTTTGGGCAGTCTCCGGTTGTTTTTCCCGTGGCTTGGGAGGACGTTTTGGCAGGCGATCTTTGCAGGCGGGGTCGATTTCCAGGAGCAACTTGCGGGCAACCTGTCCGTAGGGATTGCGGCCTACCTCCACGCCTAGGTTGTGAAGTAGCGAACCAACTTCAATTCCTTTCGATTTCGGAATTGCTCGTTCCAGGCCAGGCACAGCTCTTTTTTTGATCTCGGAGTTGCTGACAAGGCCGATTGTTTGGAAGGAAACCATCAAGCCATCATTGACTGGAATGGCGTGCCCATTGAGGGCCGTTTGGGTAACGTATGCCACGACGAAAGGGGTTGAACCATCATACCTCTCGATAGTTTTTACGGCCTGCCCAAGGTTTTGTTTTTTCAGAATTTCAACATCGAAGGCGTAAACCGTTTCAAACATGCTGTGCAGTGTACGTTTAAGCCGTGCGGCGGACGCAGTCGGATCGGCGAGCCCTCGAAAACTTTCCGAGAGTTCTTTGACGCTGCTCACGCGGACCTCGTTCAGGTCGAAATAATCTTTGGTAAGACTGGCAAAGGCTTTTTCTGCTGCTTCGTGGCTTGAGTTCTCTAACAAGCACGCAAACAGCATATGTTCGAGTAGCGTACGGTCTTTTGCCGGAGTAGAGGGAGCAAAATGTTTACGAAGTACTCGAACGGTCTTCTTGATCAATGCCGCGCGATTCGGTAACGCCATGGGGAATAGTGGGTTGAATGAGGGTGTGTGAGAAAATTGGTATTGTGATTAGTTGAACTCAGTTTCGTCTGATGTGTTATCGACAGCTGATTCTGTTGGTAGTACATCATCGAGAATTTTTGAAAGCGCAATAGATTGTTTTACACCTTGATCCAGTTCAAAGCGGAGTCGTGGGGTGTACCGCGTATCAATGCGATTGGAAATCTTGTTTTGGAGAAACCCTGCGGAACTTCTCAATCCGTGCAAACATAAATTCTGTTTTATTTCGTCTCCCATGATCGATACATGGACTTTGGCCAGGCGCAAATCTGCCGAAACTTCCACATAAGTGACAGTGACGTCTGTGATGCGCGGATCGCGCAAATCGGCGATGATGGCCATGCTGACCACTTCGCGAATTGCCTGAGCCACTTTTTGAACACGTCGTGATGTCATGCGGTGAAAATATTACAAGTTTAGGGTGAACGACCAGAGCACCAAGTCGCTGATGGGGGGGCAACTACGGCAGTATCCAGCGACAGGCAAGTGATTAAAAGTAAGGACTTGGTGGTCGTGATAGGAGAAGCATATTCCCTTGAACCCTATTTTCAGTCGTGTCGCTGGCCCGATCAATCATCGAAGGACCGGTCGACGGACTCGGTTTTATAGGCTTCTAGCACGTCTCCCTGTTTGAGGTCATTAAATCCTGATAATTTGATGCCACATTCGAATCCTTCGCGAACTTGTTTGGCATCATCCTTTTCGCGGCGGAGGGTATCAATCGGATAATCGCCGATGACTGTGTTATCGCGGATGATGCGGCAGCCACCATTCCGCTCGATCGTACCCGCCAACACCCGACAGCCAGCAACGGTACCGACGCGACTAATCTTGAATATTTGTTGGACCAGCGCCCGTCCGAGTTCAACCTCTTTTTCTTCCGGTTTGAGCATCCCCTCCAGGGCTGCTTTAAGATCCTCAGTGATTTTGTAAATAACCGAGTAGGACCGGATTTGGACCCCTTTCAGGTTGGCCATTTGTCGTGCGCCTTCATCGGGTACGACGTTGAAGCCAATAATGATTGCATCGGAAGCATCGGCTAATGTGATATCAGCTTCGGTGACACCACCAACCATGGCTTGCAGGATCTTAATACGTACTTCCGGATGATCAAGCTTTTCAAACTCTTTCTGGATTGCCTCGATCGACCCACGCACATCGGCTCGCAGGACCAGGTTCAAGGTTTGTATTTCCTCGGTTGATTCAAGCCGGTCAAAGAGATTTTCGAGGGTGACATGCTGGAAACCAGCATTGGAAAGAGACGCAGTCCGTTCCACCGTCGCTCTTGATTCCGCAATCGAGCGGGCCTTGGCGATATCGTTGAGCACATAAAAGTGTTCTCCGGCATCAGGTGCCTTATCGAGGCCAATCAAATTGACAGGAATACTCGGCCCGGCTTCTTCAAGCCGTTTTTCCGTATCGAGGGTGTCGTACATAGCCTTGACGCGGCCGAATGCGGAGCCACAAGTCAAGATATCGCCCACGCGAAGTGTTCCATTTTGAACAATCACTTTGACGACAATACCTCGGCCTGTTTCTTGTTGAGCTTCCAGGCAGGTGCCCAAGGCGAGTCGATCTGGATTGGCCTTGTACTCGTTGAGTTCGGCAACTGTGAGCATAGTTTCCAGCAACTCATCCAGGCCGAGACCCGTTTCGGCACTGGTCTTAACCACTTCCACATCTCCGCCCCATTCGCTCGGGACCAATTCGCTGGCTGTCAGACCCTGCAAAGCTTTGTTTTCGTCGACACCAGGTAAATCCATCTTGTTGAGCGCAACAACGATTGGCACATCGGCAGCTCGGGCATGGTTGATCGCTTCCTCGGTTTGCGGCATCACACCATCATCAGCGGCGACAACAAGAACGGCGATATCGGTTACGTTTGCCCCACGGGCTCGCATTTCGGTAAAGGCTTCGTGCCCAGGCGTATCGACGAACGCAATTGAGCGGCCTGCTTTTTCAATAGTGTAGGCGCGAATGTGCTGCGTGATGCCACCGCTTTCCCCACTGACAACGTCGATTCCAATGATCCGGTCCAATAGAGAAGTTTTACCGTGGTCGACGTGTCCCAAGAAGGTAACAACCGGTGGTCGTTCCATCAATTCGGAGGCATCATCTTCGTGGCTGCGAATTTCTTCCAGGATTTGATCTTCAACACTAATCGCCTGTTTGAGTTCGACATTGATGCCCAACTCGACGGCGACCATTTCAGTCATTTCCGGATCCATGGTGTCGGTAATACGCACCATGACACCTTCTTCCAGCAGGATCCGTTGAATCTGTGATGCGGCCACGCCGGCTGCTTCCGACAACTCGCGGACACTGCAAGGAAGCTGGAGAGCGACTTTATCTTTCCGCGGTGCGGCGGTATTGAGCCCGGAAGAACGTCGCAATCGCTGATTCGGGCGAGAGGAACGTTCGTAGCCACCTCGCCTTGGGGAGCGTTGTCGTTGGAGTTGGCGCTGTTCACGCCCACCCAACATGGGGCGGTTCTCTCCCCGCTTGCCTGGTGTATTCTGAGTACCCCGCCGCTTATCTTTCCGATCGGACCGTCCCTCAGTGGTTTCTTCTGCCGGTGGAACCGGTTTGGCCGTTTTGGCGTCATGCGCTTTTTCGGATCGCCGTAAGTGGGCAGCCAAAGGTTTGTTACCCGCCTTACCAGCGGCTAGCACGTCGGCCGGGAGTTTCATGTCGGGTTTTTGAGCTGGCGGATCCGTCGACTTGGATTCGACCGGCTTGGGTTCGGAAATTTTGGGGAGCGGCGCCAGTTTAATGGCAGGCCGCGCCTTGGGAATAGCGTCCCTTCCACTGGGCTTTTTCTTGGTTGCTGATTTTGGTTTACCCACATCGGGAACTTTGCCACCGAATGAACCGGGACTCACGTAGTCTTCGCGGCGCATTGCACTTGCCAGTGGGCCAGGCTTTCGAGGAGCCGGCGGGGGCTCTGGTGCAGCCGGCTCCTGGGATTTCAGGTCAGACTCGTCCGTTGGTGCGGCTGATTCACTTGAGGCAACTGGTTCTTCGGTTGGCGGAGCGGGGGCGGATGCCTTGCTCTTGGGCTGCGGGGAGGGTGCGGCAGGGGGAACGATGACCCGCATCTTGCCCTGGTCAGCCGGTGCCGCTGGACGTTCCGGCACGGGCTTTACCGGGTTCGGTTGCGGCTTTGCGCTGGCGCGAGGACCACCCTGAATGAATTGTTTGACCTTCTGGACTTCTTCGTCTGTCAAACTAGCAAGGGCAGATCCTTTTCCCGGGACACCAGCCCTGGTGCACAGGCTGACCAGATCCTTGCTGTCAAGTTTCAGCTCTTTTGCGAGGGTGTAAATGCGAACCGCCAAGGTAAATCTCCAGTTGCTTAGGGCCCTTTTGCAATGGGCCTCGGAATCGTCATAAATTCATCGCGGATGGCTCCTCATCTATTTCTCCTTCATACTTGCGAATTATGAAGGGCTTGCCCAAAACAAACCGCTATTACGGCATTGTCTTTTGTGGTGAGGTCTTTCCTCTAATGTTGTCGCACGGCAACTCAAGCCGTGGTCGGGGCAATTACGAAGACTTGGCCTCCTCGGTTGTGGGACTGTCGGTTATGGGATCTTCACCGTCAGCTACTTTGTCAGCTACTGTAGGGTTTTGTTCACTTTTGCTCGCTTCTTTAGATTCAGCTTCAGCTACCGCTTCAGATTCAGCTACCGCTTCCCCTTCTTCCACCGACTGGGTTCCATCGGCAGCCAAGTGGTCATCGTCACCGGTTTTCAACTCAGGTTCAACATCTGAGGACCCGGGGAGATCCGGTGGCGCCTGTGTCTCAGCATCGACAGCGTTCTCAGTTTCGGCATCGACAGCGTTCTCAGTCTCGGCATCGACAGCGTTCTCAGTCTCGGCATCGACAGCGTTCTCAGTCTCGGCATCGACAGCGTTCTCAGATTCAGCAGAATCGCTGGTCGATTCCGCTGGCTGGGCTGTTTGGCTGGCTATCTGAGCCATCTTCTCCTGCTCTTTTTTGGCACGGCGCGCTTGCTGGGCTTCTGCTTCTGCCTGTTCGGCGCGGGTCTCTGCAACCTCAACAATGGAGTTGACTTGTTCTTCGGAGAGCCCTCCCATTTCCATCAAGGCATCGGGCTCAATAATGGAGAGATCGTCATAACTCAGGAAACCTTCTTCCACGAGTCGCTCAGCCAACTCGACCTCGACTCCGTCGACGCTGCTGAAACCATCAACAGCTCGATCGATCGATTCGGCCAATTCCTCCTGGGTCATGATCTCAATATCCCACCCCGAGAGCTTACTCGCGAGTCGGACATTTTGTCCGCGGCGCCCAATGGCCAGCGATAACTGGTCTTCGCGCACCAGGACAATTGCCCGCCCGAGCATCTTGCAGAGGATCACTTGCTCAACTTCTGCCGGTTGCAGGGCATTGGGAATCAGCACCTCAAGGTTTTCGTCCCAGCGTACGATATCGATTCGTTCACCAGCCAACTCGTCGACGATATTTTTAATGCGATTACCTCTCACGCCGACACAGGCTCCCACGCAATCGATGCGCTGATCGCTACTAATTACAGCAACTTTGGAGCGATAGCCTGGTTCCCGTGACATGGCTTTGATTTCGATCACTCCCTCAGCAATTTCGGGAATTTCCTGTTCGAAAAGTCGTTGTACCAATTGTGGCGCCCGACGACTCAAAATTACTTTTACCCGACTACCGGCTTTGCGAACTTCATAGACCGTGGCTCGTACTCGTTCATTGACATGATGGGTTTCGCCGGGAATCTGCTCGCTGCGAGGCAGGATTGCTTCGCAGTTGGTCAAGGCAACAGTAGCGGCTCCTCCTTCGTAGCGCTGAATCACGCCACTGACCATGTACCCTTGCAAGTCGGAGTACTCTTCGTGCAGCGCATCTCGTTCTGCCTCGCGGATTTTTTGAATCATCACCTGCTTGGCAGTTTGTGCTCCAATTCGGCCAACGACTTCTTCCGAATCAAGGACTTCTTCATCGCAGGTGGCATGGACGCTGCCATCCTCTCGGTCGATCTGAACGACGACCTCTGATTCTTCGCCATAATATTTCTTAAGGGCAGAGACGAGTGCGGATTCGATGCCCTCAAAGACGATTTCTTGATCGATGTTTTTATCGCGGTGTATTGCGTCGACGATCCGCAAGATTTCGGTTGGGTTCATAGCGATTCTCCGCTGGCAGTGTTTTGGCCCACTGCACGGGGCACTTCGAGTTGTCAGGTTGTCAGGTTGTCAGGTGGTTGCCTTGTGTCTGGAATGCCCAGTCACATTGCGATTCTTATCCACATCGCACAAACATCTGGCCCACATCGCACAAACATCCGGCTGGCAACGACCACCGACCAGACCCAAAACCGACCGACAGCAGGGTGGCACCTGATCAACGGTGCCTCCCGCGACCCGCGGATGGAGCTGGCGTGGTCCACGTCCCCGGAACAACCAGCTGGGAAAACCGGGCATTGCAACAGCCAGGATTTCTCTGGACGTGACCAGACCAAACATCGGTTGACTCCGCCAACCGAACCCTAAAAGGTACTGCCCGGGTAGGATGCTGTCAACCCGCTGAGAAAGCTCTAAGTTCTCTTGACAATAGGGGCTTGCGCCGTTTTGGGGCCTGCCATGGCAACTGCCCAAAACTTCTGCATAACCACTGCAACCGGATTCCCACTGCTGCGACAGGATACCTACTATCAAGTCTTATCAGGCCTAAGCGGCCCCTTTTTGATAGGTTGGTTTTTATTGAGATATCCCTATACAGAGGGCGGCGGCTTGTCCCTGTGGGGTAACGCTCAGGTTGAGGAAGTGGGTGCCCGGTGATACCTCCTCGCTGGTGACAGCTTGAACCGGACATGCAGGGTCTTGCGTCTGGTAATTCAGAACCCGCGGCAGTCGGCCATGCTCAAACGCCAGCAGGCTGGCAATTAACTCGATACTGCCACTTCCGGCCCCCAGGTTGCCGAAGCTGCTTTTCAGAGCGATCAGCGGCACTTGAGAACTGGTTGGTCCGAGCGCTTCTTCGAGCGCTGCGAATTCTTGAACATCGCTTTCGGTAGTACCGAGTCCATGTGCATTGATATGCCCAAGCTCAGTACCGTTGATCCTTGCATCTCGTAACGCTGCCTTTATGGCATTCGCAAGAGCTGCCTGACAGTTCCCTTTAAGTTTGCGGTTGGCAACGAGACTGCTGCCGGCTCCGAGAACTTCAGCATAGATTTTAGCACCGCGGTCACGTGCCGTATCCATTTCTTCGAGTACGAGCATGCCGGCTCCTTCGCCCGCGACCATCCCGGTACGCGCCTTATCAAATGGGCGACTTGCTTCAGCTGGGATTGAAGTTTCATCGGCCATTTGTTCCGTTTGCAAGGCGTGCAGTGCCTGCATTGGCAGGATTCGGGTTCCCGTAGCGCCAGCCACCATGCAATCGGCATGTCCGCGTCGGATGGTACGAAACGCCTCCCCTACAGCGAGGTTGGACGAAGATTCCCGCATGGTGAGTGAATTGTTTGGTCCGCGGAGGTCATTCAAGATCGCGATGTGACTGGCTGGCATGTTCGGCAGGTACTTGAGCATCCAGAGCGGCGCCATTTCACCCAGCCCCTCATTGCCCCAGCGACTGAACTGAAAATTTCCTTTTTCTCCGACGCACTTTTCCATGCTGTCGATGTAGTCGGCTGGCATTGTGAGCATGTAGTCGCTCCCCAGGACAATGCCGGACCGCTCAGGAACAGGAGTCGACTCAGACAGACCTGCACTGGCAAAGGCATGTTGGGCAGCCGCCACGGCCATTTGGGTCTCGCGACACATGAGTTTGAGACCTTTACGGATTGCCTTTTTTTGGTCGGCTGGCAGGGGGCCAAAGTTATCGATTTTCCCCGAGAATTCACACGCCTTTCCCGCATATTTCAGCGGCGTTTCGACCGCTGGCGATATCTCGCATCGTACGACACCGCTTTGACCTGCAGCCAGTGCCGACCAAAACGTGGGAAGGGAATTGCCTAGCGGACTGACAAGTCCAAGGCCGGTGATGACAACACGGCGGGGAGATAGGCGATCGGGCAACATAACCGTGGATGCTTAACTGAAAACGGGTTTGGGGTGAGGGCGACCGTTGGAGGTCAATTGCGAATTCCCACACATAGAGTCTACCGTTTTTTGCATCTCCCTAGTACCGTCCGTGAAATGAAGGGGTGTTCATCGTTGCCGTACGCGTGTTGGTAGTAGTCGCAGTTGGCGTGGTGAGATTTCCCTTGCATTCAACGACCAAGAGGGCATCGGATCGCGGGGGTGACTTAAGGATTGGTACTGCGTTAATCAACGGATTTCCTTGATGTTTGGGGTCAGGTGCCGCGACAACTCCCATCGAGAGGACGAGGACTTTTTCGGTTGGCCAACGAAATCGCTCGTGTAAATTGGCCGTTGTCATTTGGGGCACTTTGATCTCGACGCGTTGATTTGGGGTTACTACCGACGGGATATCGAGCTTTACAGGCAACATTTTTTCCACTTGGTTGAGGCGAAGTTTCACAATTGCGTCGGCAGTGCCGAGGTCCATCGAGAGCAGTGGGCTGAACTCCATCGCGAACCCTTCTTCGAGCTTACCCATTTCGGGCTGATAACCAGGCCATGCTTGGGCGGTTGGTACAATGCCTTTCACGTAGGTCCGGGGCCGCATCGTCGAAAGCACGATTGACTGTCCGTTCATGATCAATTGATTTGGTGAATTGTGTTCCCGGTGGTCGGTGCGCCGCTCCATTTCTGCGAGTAGTAGTGCAGCATCTTCCTTTGCAACCAGCCAGCCTTGCACACCTGGTGACTGTACAGGAATGGGAGTCATGAAGGGAAGTGCACGAGTCCGCCAGTTTGGATTTCGGATGGTGACTAAGCGGAGTGAGAATGCGCATTGGTCAGCCCGGGTGTTGACGAAACGGTCGATAATATCCGCACACATCGCCTGCATTTCTGGTGTGTGGTAGATGCTTAGCGTTTCGCGTGTGGCTGTTAAAAGTCCGACCGGTTCGGTATGCCACGCTTCATATCCCGTTTCGCGCAGGATCCAATCCACAATCGATTGCTCAGGGCGTGTGGCACCGACCGATCTCAAAGTGTAGGGGCGGATATCATATTCGCGAAACACTTGGCCTGCCGTACGTGGCAGTGTGGCTGATTTCTCAGTTACGCGGGCTCGCTGGGGAGCCGTGGCAATTGGGACGAGACTGCTTGAAGCACCGCCGTGTGCTCCAGCCGCATGGGTTGTTGCCAGCGGTGTAATCTGGTTGGACGCCGGCAAGCTCGCGACATTGCGACGCCCCTTTGTTACCGCGTCTCCGTAGCGGTTTTGGGCGCTGCCAGCTGGTTTCCAATTGGTGTCTTGACCTTCAGCAACGTGGGCAGAAAAAACCAAGCCCACCATTGCAGACATGAAATAACGTGAAAAGTTGATGCAACGCATCCGTCAGCCTCCTTGCCGAGTGCAGACCGGTAGCAAGAGAATTGGGCGGGGAGTATAGGGGCGGGAGCGATTCAGGACAAGGTGTTTAATGGGCCTTTGCTAGCATCCAGGTGTTGGCCCCATAGGTTGCCACCACAGGGTAACTCAGGTTCCAGTTTTGATGATCCGCCAGCATTGATGGATTCGCCGGTTGCGAAAATCATCCGGGATAGTCTGGTGGGTGATATTGCGGATGGCGACTCCGTGGAAGTTGCCTTCATCAAGCTTGAATCGTCGCGAGTTCGTGGAGAAAAATATCACGCCTCCCTCGGCCGTGTGGAGGAGGATTCGTTTCAGTAATGTCACGTAATCCCGTTGAATATCCCAGTCCGCATTGAGTTTCTTACTGTTCGAATACGTTGGCGGGTCGACGACGACTAAATCAAAGAGACGATCTGGCGAAAGGTTCCCAAGGTATCGCATGACGTCGCTTTGAATCTGTCGATGTTCCTTTCCCTCGAAATCGTTGACGCGTAGATTTTTTGACGCCCAAGAGAGATAGGTTGGAGAAAGATCGACCGAGGTGGTTTGGGCCGCTCCACCTGCGGCCGCGTAGACACTAAAAGTTCCCGTGTAGGCAAATAAATTCAAAAAGTTTGCACCTTGTGCTTCCTCACGAACCAGGGACCTCGTAATACGGTGATCAAGGAACAGGCCTGTATCCAAGTAGTCCGAGAGATTGACGTGAAACTTTAACCCGCCTTCTTGCACGACCCGTGTTGTTTGCTCATGGCTCAGGCGGTTGTATTGTGAGTGACCCCGTTGAGGAGCACGATGCTTGACGAACACAAGTTCCCGTGGGATTTGTAGGGTGTGGGCTGCCGTCCGTACCATTTGGTCAAGCCAATCGGCATGTTCAGCAGCCGTCCGTTCATGGGGGCGCTCAAATTCTGCAATGTGCAGCGCCTCTTCATAAAGATCCACGACCAGCGGTATTTCAGGAATATCGCGTTCATAAAGCCGGAAACAGGTGATTCCTTGCCTGGTTGGCCACCGGCGCAAATGGCGTGCCCGCTTGCGAAGACGGTTGGCAAATTCGGTGGCTTGTCGTTCAGCCTCGGGATGCAGTCCGCCAAAGGCTTGTTCTGAGCAAACAGGTGGCTTCACTCGATTTTCGTCAGCGGGTCGAGGTGGCCGGGGCCCAAAAAACTGGTAGTACGTGCAGGCAATTTGCCCGTTGTACAGTTTGCGGCGGCGGTCTGCTTGCTGTCCGACCAAAGTTTCCAGGTCCCCGCGGGCGGAAAGAATGAAATGTGACCAGGTTTTTAACTTTCGGAGGATTTTGGGAATCGATTGATACAGTGCGGTAATTTCCTCGTCGTCACCGAGTCGCTCTCCATAGGGGGGATTACAGATCAAGCAGCCGTACTGGCGTTGGGATGACAGGTTAAGAAAATCTCGCTGCTGAAAGTGGATATCGCCCGCTACGGATGCCTGTTCGGCATGATAGCGGGCCAATTGAAGCGATTCTGAATTGGTGTCGGTAGCGATGATCCGTTCTGGGATCGAGGCCAGCGCCAGGTCACGGGCTTCCTGGCGGGCAGTTTCCCATTGGCTGGCAGTCATGGCTGGCCAGTGCTCGGCGGCAAACTGACGGAGTATACCTGGGGCGATTCGGCGTCCCAAAAGCGCCGCTTCAATCGCAACGGTACCTGTGCCACAAAACGGATCGATTAACGGTCGGTCGGGATTCCAGAAGCTCAACTGTACCAAGCCGGCAGCGAGGGTTTCGCGTATTTGAGCTGGGCCTACCAGGGTTCGATAGCCACGTCGGTGCAGTCCCTGCCCCGAGGTATCGATGGAGATGGTTGCTTCATCATTGAGAAGGTAGACTTCTACTGGAACTGGACAACCAGTTTCGGGAAGATCGGCCCAGCCCTGATCTGAAGTCAGCCGCTCGACAATTGCTTTTTTGACCGTACGTTGACAGGCTGGCACGCTGGAGAGTTGGGATTTGACCGCCTTTCCTCGCACTGGAATCGCGGCCGTTGGGGCAATCCAGGATTCCCAGGGTATTTCGCGAACCGTATCGAACAGCGCATCAAAATCAAGGGCTTCAAATTTGGCCAACTGAAGGAGGACGCGGTCAGCCGAACGTAGCCAAAGGTTGCTACGACAGATGGCGGCAGAGTCGGCCTCAAAACGAATGCGTCCGGGGCGCATGACCTGCGCTGGGTAACCGAGGTCGCCAAGTTCGCGCACCACGACAGCTTCAAGACCAGAAGCGGCAGTCGCAACGAGTTCCAGGGGGGGTGAGTTTTCCAACGAAGGCAACCTGGCGGTCAAAGCAGCTGAATATTAGAGACCAACGTTCGAGATTGTTGCAGATCTGCCCCGGTTGGGCGACGGTCTGTCTTATCGTAGCCGCTTCAATAGGCCAAAAACCACGGAAAATGGCCAAAACATGGCGAACATGGAGGGCTCAGGAATCGTCAGCAGATTCTCCAGACCGTTTCCCATGCCAGAAGGGAGAGGCTCAAAATTTGCCTTCCAGATGCCGTAGTCCACTTGGGTGACTGTTCCGAGCGTCATGTCGTTTGGCAGGAGCATGTTGGTATTAAGGTGGTCGCGCCATACCGTATAGTCGGCTGCGTCGACGGTCCCATTGCCGTCGTAGTCACCGGTTGGTCCAGTCAAGCTGAACTCGTGGGGAAATGGGGTGCCACCTGGTGGGATAAAGGCAACGGAGTCGTTACGAACGTTTGTTTGAAAAATCGCCTCGATCTGGTCTGAAGAAAGTTGCTCGGAAGTTCCGTTGGAACTCATAAGATTTGGCAACCCGCTGGGCGGGTGTTTGAGTCCCAGGTTGTGGCCAATTTCATGTGCGACAACGCTGGCAATGACGTCGCGACCGTTTTGAAAGCCGAGCAGGTTTTCGCCAACGAATTGAGTAATGCCGTTATCACCAATATGCGCCAGCCCATTGACGTTGTTTTCAGAGGTAAATCCAAATCCAGCTGCAATTTTCACAAAGAACATGTTGAGGATGGCTGAGTTGGCATTGAGGATGCCACCCTCGGCTGTGGCGTTATTAATGACCTGATCGAGGTCGGACGAGGGCCGGCTGCCACCGTTGCCCTCGTAAGCAAAGGTATCGTTGTAACGAATGACGGTAGGTAAAAATTCGATATCGATACCGGCCTGTGCCCAGACCAGATCAATCAGCGACTCGATTTCTGATTGTTGTGTGGCGTTGCCCAAGACCGTGGCGGCCTGGGTTCCGTCGTTCAGGGCGGTTTCGATGAGCTGTACCTGGACTTGATGCGTGATCGGCAGCGCGGGATCAACCGTGATTGGTGTCGCAGCAGACCTCAGCAACCCGATCCACAACAGCGTCGTCATCGCGCAACGGCAGACAAAATAGCCAGTGGTTGTCATGAAATCCTCAACTCTACTGTTTCCGTTGGCCAGCGCCGGTCCGCGTCATCCTTGGATCGTTGCCTCTGTCAGTCGATCTGGTTGTGTCGGAAAATTTATTTTATCGGAGAACGCAGAAATCTGAAAACAAAAGTTGCTGCCCGAAGATCCCAAAAACCGAAGATCCCAAAAACCGAAGTGGCCGACTGGAATTTTTGGAGGAGTTGCCCGACCCTGCTTAAAAGGCTTGCCGCTGCTTAAGAGGATCAAGCGTGGATCAGAATTGCCACCAAGCCAATCGGGTAAGGAGCATTGCCGCTGCAGCTGGCCAGATTTTTGGGTCGGTGGGGTGTTAGACCACTTTACCTACGACAATCGAAGCATTGTGGCCACCGAAGCCAAAGCTGTTGCTCATCAGCACGTTCAGTTCGCGCTGTTTGGGTTCGTTGGGTGTGTAGTCAAGATCACAAGCTGGATCTGGCGTATGGTAATTGATGGTTGGCGGACAGACCTGATTTTCGAGAGCTTTCAAGCAGAGGATTAATTCCACACCACCACTAGCTCCCAAGAGATGGCCCAGTTGACTTTTTGTACTAGAAACCGAGAGACGATACGCATCCTTGTCAAATACGGTCTTGATAGCTGTGGTTTCGGCTTTATCGCCCAGAGGTGTACTTGTACCATGCGCGTTAATGTAATTGACCCGGTCGGGATTGAGTTGGGCGTCGCGGAGCGCGCTCTCCATCGCCTTGGCGGCACCGATACCCTGGGCATCGGGTTGGGTAATGTGTCTGCCGTCGGCGCTGGCCCCGTAACCCAGGACTTCAGCATAAATCCGAGCGTTGCGGGCTCGGGCATGTTCGAGTTCTTCAAAAACCAGCAGGCCGGCGCCTTCAGCCAGAACGAATCCGTCGCGATCGGCGTCAAACGGGCGACTGGCTCCGGTGGGGTCGTCGTGCCTTTCCGACAAGGCTCTCATATTCGCAAACCCGGAGAGTCCCATGGGAGTACACGCTGCCTCACTTCCTCCGGTAATCATGATGTCGGCATCATCGTATTGAATGGACTTGAGGGCATCGCCCATAGCATTGGTTGCGCTGGCGCACGCGGTTGAAACTGCATAATTTGGACCACGCAGCCCGTAGCGAATCGAAACATGCCCACTCGCTGCGTTCACCATCAGTTTTGGAATGGTAAAGGCAGAGACTTTGTCAGGGCCCTTGGTGAGAAGGCGGCCGTGTTGCGTTTCGATTTCGTTCAGCCCGCCGATGCCGGACCCGAGAATCACACCGCATCGAAAAGGATCCTCTTTGTCAAAATCAATGCCCGAGTCGGTGACGGCATCGATTCCGGCTACCAAGGCAAATTGTGTGAAACGGTCAATGCGTTTCACATCTTTTCGCGGGACGTATCCATCCGTGGACCAATCGGGAATGTCACCACCAAATTTGACTTTATGGCCGGTGGTATCGAAGACCGTCAGCTCGTGGACACCACTGCAGCCGGCCAAGATCTGATCCCACACCCCGGCAATTTCCCGGCCAAGCGCGGTGACAATACCGATACCCGTAACGACAACACGTCGCTTCATAAGAATTTAAGCCGAAGTGTCGGAAGATTTCAGGGCCAAAGGTGCAAACCACTTTGCTCCTTCCGCACTCAAACCCCCTACACTTTTCTAGCCGTCGCTATGCTGTTCGATGTAATCGACTGCCTGACCCACCGTTTGGATCTTCTCAGCAGCATCATCGGGAATGCTGATGTTGAATTCTTCTTCCAACTCCATGACCAGTTCAACGGTATCCAAGGAGTCGGCACCTAAGTCGTTGGCAAACGAAGTGTCCCCGCTGATTTTTTCCTTATCGACGCCCAATTGCTCAGCGACGATATCCGTTACACGTTCCGTTACTGAGGCCACCTGTAGGTTCTCCTGATTTGCACTCATTTGGATCAAGTCGGTTGGATGGTGCCCACCACTTGCCGACACCATAAATTTTCGGCCTAACGACCGTGTCGCGGCAACAACGCTGCTGCCAACTTATGATCGGGCCCGGGTTGGGTCAAATCTCGTAAACCTTTCAATACAGAGCATTTCCGTAAAGGAAGGGTAAGGTATAACCGTTTTCCAATAGGCTGTCTAGGCTAGGATGGCTTGGCTTCTCATGATTACGCAGGTTTGCCATATTTACGCCCGACCGGTGATTTCCATTGCTTGCCATAACAACGGCTGGCTGGTCCATGCCGACAGGCCCGAGAGTCGCTTTAAGCGGTCAATCCCCCATCAAGTGTTAATACCTGACCTGTTATATACAAGGCGGAATCGCTGGCTAAATAGAGCACGGCGTCCGAAATTTCTCCACAAGTTCCCAGGCGTTTAGCAGGCACCCGTTTCTTGACCTCATCGAGAACGGCAGGGCCCATGGCATCGGTCATTTCTGTTGACACAAACCCAGGGCAAATTGCATTGACGGTTACTTTACGACTTGCCAGTTCGCGGGCCACGGTTTGGGTAAAGCCGATAATCCCCGCCTTGGAAGCCGAATAATTGGCCTGGCCAGGGTTGCCCATTCTCCCCGAGACACTCGAAATGTTAATGATTCGGCCTGTTCTTGCCCGCATCATCACCTGCGACGCGGCCCGACTGAACAGAAAAACCGACCGCAAGTTGGTGGAAAGGACATCGTCCCATTCCTCATCGCTCATCCGCGGCAACAAAGTGTCCCGTGTGATCCCTGCGTTGTTAACAAGAATGTCAAGACGCTCCCATTTTTTGATGAATGTATCAAAAAGATTTTGAACGGCATCCGTATCAACCACGTCGCACGGATACACCTCAGCGGTTCCCCCCTGCTGGGTGATTGTATCAGCGGTTTCCTGAAGTTTTTCCCGATTGCGGGCAATACACACCACGGTTGCACCCGCTGCTCCTAAAGTGACTGCAATCGACTTTCCAATGCCACGCGATGCGCCTGTGACCATCGCCCTCTTGCCAGAAAGGTCAACCTGAATACGACGGTTCGTTTCGTCAGACATACATGTATCCACTGTTATGCATGGACTATTTGACTATGCGACCTGATCAACGAGGCGACCCGGGCCCATAGTCCCCGATTAAGGATTATCTAAAAGAAACCCGGACAGAGGCGGGAAGACCGCCCCATTTGGTTTCGCTCCTGTTATGAACCACCTACGCCGCAATGTTTTCACACGGAATCTTACGGGCAATTCGCCTTAAGAGACCCCGTAATACTCGACCGGGACCAATCTCATAGAAGGCTTGAATTCCGCAGTCTTCGAGCAGCCATCGCATCGAGTCCTCCCAGCGTACCGGACTCACCACCTGTTCGACAAGCAGGCGGCGAATTTCTTCTGGATCGGTGTATGGTTGCGCATCCACGTTTGAAACAACTGGAATCCGTGGATAATGCAGTTCGATTTCATTCAACACCTTAGCGAGTCGATCGACGGCTGACTGCATGACCGGCGTGTGGAAGGCACCTGCAACCGGAAGGGGAACGACTCTGATGGCACCCGCCGCTTCGGCCATCGTGGCCATTCGTTCGCAAGCTCCGGTTTCCCCCGATACCACCACGTTACTCGGACAAAGCAAATTGGCAACTTGCAACGTCTGATCACCACGAGAGATCTCACACAACGATTCGATTTTCGATAGTTCCAGGCCCAAGATACTGATCATGCCGCTTGGACAATTGTCGGCAGCCGCTTGCATCGCCCGACCCCGTTCCTGTACCACCCGCAGACCGCTGGTGAAATCCATCACGTCTGCAAATACCAATGCCGTGTACTCTCCCAGGCTTAGGCCTGCGGCGGCTGAGCATTGGGAGACTAATTCGGGCCGATCCCGTTTCAACTGCTCCAGGGCAGCCAAGCTCGCCACAAACAAAGCTGGCTGGCTGTGCACGGTTGAATCGAGCGCATCGGCGGGACCCTCAGCACATAATTGCAAAAGGTCGTATCCGAGGACCTCGGCGGCACGGTCAAACAGTTCCCGAGCCGAGGAGACTTCTTCGCATACCGATTTTGCCATCCCAACCGTTTGGGCACCTTGACCGGGAAACAGGAAAGCAGATTTATTCATGGGTAGAGAATTCATGAGGGGTTAAATACAGATGCCGCTCTGAGGGGGCAAGGTCGGCTTAGCCCCCAGCAGGCGCAACCAAAGATAACCTAAATAGGAATAATAGGCAACTTGTAGAGAGTATATGTGAAATAGACGAGATTTCTGCTTAAGCAGGAATTTAGGAAGAGGCGCAACTGGGTGAATTTGCCCTTTTTGCGCACTTCGTCACACCTTTCTGGCGTCGAAGAAAGATTCTCGAGATAGGGTTCTCAGCTACTGGGCTTCTCAGATACTGGGCTTCTCAGATACTGGGCTTCTCAGCTACTGGGGCAGGTGGCCTGGATTTCGCCGATTGGGGTCGTGCTGATGGACGCGCCTCTCTCCCGGTGGCGATCACCCGGCAATTTTGGGCCTCCGCTGGTCCCGTCGGGGGGAAGCGGGATTCCAGCCAGAATGGCTTGCCTCAGCTTTGACATCAAGCCAAGATTTTTTTCACCGAACCAGATCCAGATCCAGATCCCCAGATCCCCATTGTGCCCCAAGGAGGAAATGGTGCCCCAAGGAGGAAATGGTGCCCCAAGGAGGAAATGGTGCCCCATGAGAGGAATGGGACGCCGGTTATTCAGTCTCGACGACCGTGCGCCCCATGTAGGAGCCGCAGTTCGGACAGACGACATGCGACAGAGTCATCTGTCCACACTTCGCGCATGGCTGAAGCTGTTTTGCCTTCAAGGCGTCGTGGGATCGACGCTTACCGCTACGCGAATTGGAATGTTTTCTTTTAGGGACAGCCATGGGATCCGAGTCCAGTGATTTAGAAGTCTTTGCGACGATTCGAAGCAGCTTCAGAATAGGGGACAGGCCCCAAGATTGTCAACGCTCTGGACGGTCGCGACAACGATTTGCCAGTTTGGGAAAAATTTGGCAAAAGAGCAAAGCTTGGTAGGTAACAGGGGCTGCTCGTAGCGTTGGGGGTGGTTTTGGAGCCATTGGGGTGGCAATGCCAAAACGCCAATTTGACCGGTGGTGGCGATCGGGCAGCGGAAAAAGCGTATTTCTCAGCGAGTTTTTCGGGGACGGGCAAGTGTCGTGTGAGGCGTATTGCCCGAGATATTTTGGGCTATCGAGCGGGCCTGCTACAGGGTCTGGTAGCAATATGGGCGATGGTGGATGCCTGGTGTTTACCAGGGGGATTCCCGTCCAACTCTTTGTCAAACGGCAGGTGTGCCGGGGGCTGTGACTGGTTAAAACAATCGAAATTCTTGTGGTATTCATTAATTTCCCCCTATTGGGGATCGTTTTTTCAGCTTGACCGCCTCCGGCGGTGTGGTCTCGGTTGTGCGTCAAGTCGATGGCGAGGCTGGTTGGAGAGTCGTTTTTTGGTGGACTGGGTTTTCTGGCTTGATGACCGACGTGACTTCCCAGTTCGGTCTCGCCACGGAGAGAAACAAGAATTCCAGGAGATTCGAATCAATCCGAGTTTCCCAAATAGGCCATCGGTCGGGTATCCTGGCGGTAGATTCAGAATGGTTCAGGTCCAAGATGGACCCGCCGTCAGCGGGCGGGTGTTGTGGGAGCAGTGCTTTGAGGGTTCAAGCCGTACGGGGTGATCGCTTGCAAGTATTTTATGGAAGTTATTGCCGACGGGCCGGCAAGGTATCCAGGCGGCAGATATCTGCCAACGAGTAAAAAATGACAGTGACACAATCGCAGCGAGCAAATGGTCAGACGCAATCTCCAGCGGATGAGGCGTCCCCCAGCTTTCGCAACTACGAAGTGGGGAATTTCTACGATGAGATGTTCGATGCCCAGGGTGTGCCGCGTTCTGAGTGTCGTCTCCTCTACGAGCGGATGAAATCGATTTCAGCAAATGACCTTGCGCAGCGCAAGCGGGCTGCTGTTCATTCGATGCTTCAGCTTGGAATCACGTTTGCTGTTTACGGTGACAAACAGGGCGAGGAACGGATTATACCCTTTGACATAGTGCCTCGTATTATTCGCCAGCAAGAGTGGCAAGAGTTGGAGCGCGGACTGAAACAAAGGATTACTGCGCTGAATATGTTCATGCAGGACATTTATCATGATCAGAAGATCATCCGGGATGGGGTTGTCCCAGAATACGTGATTGCAACAGCGCCTGGGTTTCGGACTGCGTGTGTGGGGCTCACGCCTCCCAAGAATGTCTGGTGTCACATCACTGGGACCGATCTTGTTCGCGATCGCGATGGACAAATGTACGTTTTGGAAGACAACATGCGATGCCCGTCTGGCGTGTCGTATGTGTTGGAGAATCGTCAACTTATGAAGCAAACGTTTCCGCGCCTGTTTGAACAAACATCGATCCAGCCGGTAGACGATTATTCCAGTCGGTTACTGGATGCGTTGCAATATACGATGGACGACCAAACCAGTTCACCGACGGTCGCTTTGTTATCTCCTGGGATGTACAACTCGGCCTACTTTGAGCATTCGTTCCTTGCACAGCAGATGGGGATCGATTTGGTCGAAGGGCGAGACCTGGCCGTTGCCGATGGTTTTGTTTACAAACGAACTACGCAGGGGTACGAGAGGGTCGACGTATTGTACCGAAGGATTGACGACGACTTCCTGGATCCAATTACTTTTCGTGAAGACTCGATGTTGGGCGTACCGGGCCTGTTTGAGGCTTATTGGTCGGGAAGAGTTGCTTTGGCCAATGCACCAGGGACCGGAGTGGCGGACGACAAGGTGACGTATGCTTATGTTCCACAGATCATCAAGTACTATCTGAACGAAGACCCGATCATTCCCAACGTGCCAACTTACGTTTGCTGGGAAGAGTCGCAGAAGCAGCATGTACTTGCCAATCTTGACACCTTGGTTGTCAAGCCTGCCAACGAGGCAGGTGGCTACGGGTTAATGATTGGCCCGGCGGCGAGCAAGCAAGAACGGGAAACGTGTGCTGACCAGATTCGTGCCAACCCGCGAAATTATATTGCCCAGCCCACGCTGAATTTATCTCGGGTACCCGTTCTTACGGAAGATGGCCTTCAGGGGCGGCACGTCGACCTTAGACCCTTCATTATTTACGGCAGCGACATTTATGTATTGCCAGGTGGCCTGACTCGCGTGGCACTGACGAAAGACTCACTGGTGGTCAATTCCTCGCAAGGGGGCGGCAGTAAGGACACATGGGTCGTGACGTGAACTGGTGTAACGCCAGGTGTTGCGAGTCGTGACTGTGCAAATCCCTTTGCTGGTGCGATGTTGCCCAAAATTTCTGGAAACCAATCCTTTAGCCCCCCGACAATATCATGCTCAGTCGCGTCGCTGATTCGATTTACTGGATGAGTCGATACATTGAACGGGCAGAGAATGTCGCGAGATTCATCTCTGTTAATCTTAATCTTAGTCTCGATATGCCGGGTGAGACCGGTGAGCAGTGGCGCCCTTTGGTTATCACCACTGGGGACGATCAACTGTTTGTCTCCCAATATGGGGCTGCCACGAAAGAAAAGGTGGTTGATTTCCTCACATTCGACGAAACAAACCCCAATTCAATCCAGTCCTGTTTGCGGACAGCCCGCGAAAATGCGCGTGGTGTGAGAGAAATTATTTCTGCAGAAATGTGGGAGCACATCAATAAGTTCTATCTGCTGGTTCGCGACTTTGGATCCCTGGATCAAGTGATGGACGATCCGTATCAGTTCTTCGAACAGGTCAACATGTCGGGCCAACAGTTTTCTGGTGTAACGGACTCCACCATGACCCATGGTGAAGCCTGGCATTTTTGCCACCTTTCTCGAATGCTTGAGCGCGCCGACAAAACATCTCGTATTCTGGATGTTAAGTATTTTATATTGCTCCCCGAGGCGACCGATGTTGGTACTCCTTATGACGACATTCAGTGGGCGGCATTGTTGCGATCAGCGAGTGCTTTAGAAATGTATCGCCAGCGGTACGGGCGGATTACTCCGGCTGAAGTCGTTCAGTTTTTGATACTTGACCAGGAATTTCCGCGCGCCGTCCTCCATTGTCTGACGAAAGCGAACGAGTCGTTGCATGCCATTTCAGGCACCATTCCTGGCGGTTTTTCCAACTTGCCAGAACAACGGCTTGGCCAGTTGTGGGCGGAACTGGCCTACACGAAGTCTGAGGAGGTAATTGCAGGTGGGTTGCACGAGTTCGTCGACCGTTTTCAGAGGCAACTCAACCTGGTTGGTGAAGCGGTGCACGACACGTTCTTTCACATGCAGCCGCTGGAGACCGTAATGGGGTGACTAAGCGTGAAGTGTGTGTGGTGGGATGCAGGAGTGAGATGGGCCAGGCGTATTTTCACCCGGTCGCCTTTAAACGATTCGCCAAACGCTCCACCGATGGGAACTCAAGAACCGAGAACAGTTCCTCAGCGGTGAATTTTTTTAGACAGGGTTGGCAACTTGAATTTGTTCTTTGCTGTTTGAGGCCACAACTGATGACTTTTTGCTTGGGGATGCGTATTCAGGATGGTTTGGTTGGTATTGCAGATACTCGTGTCACTTCCGGGAGTGAATGCATCACGGCACGTAAAGTGTCGATCTACCAGGGTAAGGATTGGTCGGTCTTTACGATGATGTCGGGCCTCCGCTCGGTTCGCGACAAGGTACGTACCTACTTCGACGAGTTTATGGGCGATGGCGAGGAGATGCGATACGACCGAATTTTCAAGGTCGTGAATTTGTTTGCCGACCAGGTGCGGCGGGTGTCGAAAGAAGATAAAGAATCATTGCATGATTCCGGGTTGACTTTTAATATGCACGCTCTGATTGGGGGCCAGCTTTCAGGGGATGTAGAACACAAGCTTTACATGATTTATCCCGAGGGGAATTGGGTCGACGTTGGTGAGGGGTCGCCTTATCAGATTATTGGAGCAAGCGGTTACGGAAAACCGGTGTTAGATCGCACGCTAAAATTCACCGATTCGGTTGCGTTTGCGCTCAAAGTCGGAACCTTGGCATTCGATTCTACGCGAATTAGTGCTGCCGATGTTGACTTGCCCGTCGATGTCGTCTTGTACAAGAAGGGATCGTATCACATGATATCACAACGTTTTGAGAAGCGTGATCTGATGGAGATCTCTGAATGGTGGCAGGAACAGCTGAGAAATTCCGTTCACGAACTGTCCCTCGGGTGGGCTGAGTCGTTACTTGCCAAGTTGCCGGCAGCAGAGACGTTTCCTTCATCGTCCAACAAGAAAAGTTGAGCCTGTTTTCATTGCATGTGGAAGGCCCAAGCAGGAAGCTATCTGTCATGAGGGACTGTGGGAGCTGTCGCGCCGATAAGGAAAGACGGGGGCATCTCCGCGGTTTGCACTTCGGAAGGATTTTGCCTTGTTCTACCAAATCGACCATTTGACAGAATACTGCTTTTCGCGCCCGGTCTTTCTGGAGCCGCACCAGTTGCGATTGCGACCACGGGACGACGGTGGGCAACGACTCCAAGCCTTTAAGCTGACCGTTGATCCGGAGCCAGTTGGTTTAACGAACACGCTTGATGCTGAAGGAAACAATGTTGCGATTGCATGGTTTAATGGACTCTATGACCATCTTCATATCCGGGCTGAGATTGAAATCGAAACGATACGACAGAATCCCTTCGATTATTTATTGACGCCCAGTAATAATCGCTTTCCCATTGCTTACCAGGCGTGTGAAATGAATGCCCTCGCCTATCTGCGTCAACGGCAGTCGGGCCAGGAGCAGGAGCAAGCCGTTGAAGAGTTTGCCCAGCAGATCCACCAGTCAACAAATGGGCAGGTCGTTCCTTTTTTACGTCAACTATGCGATGTCATTCACGATCAGTTCGAAATCATTCGCCGAGAAGAGGGTCCGCCTCATGCGCCCGCGGTTACGTTGGACATGAGGCGCGGGGCATGTCGCGATGTGGCTGTTTTGTTCATGGATGCTTGCCGCGTACTAGGGTTGGCTGCCCGGTTCGTAAGTGGTTACCAGGAAGGAGATGCCGACCAGGCTCAGCGCGATCTTCATGCCTGGGCCGAGGTCTATCTGCCCGGAACTGGCTGGCGAGGTTACGATCCAACCAACGGATTGGCCGTTGCCGATCGCCATTTGGCTGTGGCTGCCTCTGTGTCACCAGAACTAACGCTTCCGATCATTGGAACTTTTCGTGGTGATGACGTGACGGCCCAGGTCCATGTCAATCTGGAGTTGGAGTCCGAGACACCGGTCAACTAGCCTGAGATTGTTAGATGGACTAGCTGCTGACACTCGAAGAAAGACGGCCGTTTTCACGATTTGTTGTCAGGAGCGTGAGTGCCAGAGCCTTTTCGAGCGATTTAGCTCCTGAGCAACCATCTACCCCGGCCGACTTTACCACCGCTTTGTTGATTTTGTCTGGTGATTTAGTTAAACAGCGGTAACCGATTGTCTTCATCAGGATCGTTTTTTTCTGGCGGTGCAGTCCCCAGGTGTTCATATCCACGGGCTGTCAGTTTGCGGCCTCTCGGTGTACGCACCAACAGGCCAGTCCGCAGGAGAAAAGGCTCGACCTCATCAGAGAGTGTGTCGATCGCCGTGTTCATGGTGTGGGCGACCGCCTCCACCCCAGCTGGCCCTCCCTGGAACACACGAAGCAGTGTTTCCAGGTATTTGCGATCCTGGGGGTCAAGGCCAAGCTCATCAATGCCGAGCATCTTCAGGGCGCGGTTGGCGATGTCCAGGTTGATGAATCCATCGGCCCGACTGGTTGCATAGTCGCGAACCCAACGTAGCCGATTGTTGGCAATTCGCGGTGTGCCCCGACTTGAATCAGCAATTTTCATGGCTGCTTCATTGTCAATCGGAACCTTGAGCTTTTCACCATTGCGACAGACGATTTCTGTGAGTTCGACAACACTATAAAAATCGAGGTGTTCCCGAATTTGAAAACGATCGCGCAGCGGGGCGGAGAGCAAGCCGGTTCGAGTTGTCGCACCAATGAACGTGAATGGGCGGAGATTCATATTCACGGTGCGGGCGTTTACGCCTTCACCCAGGGTAATGTCGACGCGAAAATCCTCCATCGCTGGATACATGAATTCTTCGACCGCCATGGGGAGCCGATGAATCTCGTCAATAAACAAGACCGAGCCCGCTTCGGCATTGGTCAGGTAGGGCAATAGATCTTTCGGGGCAGCCAGTGTTGCTCCACTGGCAATCTGCAGAGTAACACCCAGATCACGTGGGATGCAGGTTGCAAAGGTCGTCTTGCCAAGTCCTGGAGGGCCATCCAAAAGAATGTGCCCGAGAGGTTCGTTACGAATTGTGGCAGCATCAACGGCGATTTTGAGCCGCTCATAAACTTCTCGTTGGCCCACCATTTCCGCCATCGACTTTGGTCGCAACGCGGTTTCGTCCTCCCGGGTTGGAGCGGAATCGTCATGCAATATCTCGCGATTGCCGGTTGCATCGGGCCGAGTTGGCTCGTTGCGAGTGTTGTCCAGGGGGGTCAGGATGGTTTTCCGAGGCATCAGAGCTGGCTGCCTAAGGTCAGTGTACTTTTGTACGGTATTGGTCTCTTACTATAGCAGATTTTTGTCGACCCGGAACAGGTGAACTCTGGCAGTCAGAGATGCGGATGGAGAAGTCGCGGTGGAACGGTCCAGTCGGTCGATGGGTCCTGGTCAAATGCTCTCCGTTCCAAGCAGGTTTGGTTCTGGATAAGCCCCGTTCTTTAGACACGTTTGGTTGTAAGAACCTCGCATGTTAGGCCTATCGGGCTCAGGCTTATCCGATCCTCGATGGTGCCAAATGCGGGGATCTGGGACCGATTTTTATGCCGGTATCACGGCCGGAAAAATGGCCGACCGTGCAAGGCCGATGTTTTACTCCGTAGGGTGGACTTTGGTACGGGCTTTGCCCGAGGAGTCAGGAGGGCTTTCTGGCGACCGAGAGTCAGGCCAGGCCTTACGGAGCAACACCGTATGGGCTAGGAGACCAGTTGGTGCGATGGGCGACTGACTGGTTCACACACCTGGTCCACGTTTTGCTCAATGCGGGTCAGGAAGTGATCGAGAGCAACGTAATAACTGGGAGGCTGAGACTCAAGGTGCCCGTTCCCTGAGATTTCATAAAACTGTTTATTCTCGGTTGGAGCCGCTTCATGCAATTTAAGGCCCAACCCGATTGGGACAATCCGATCAGCCGTACCGTGGCTTTGAAAAACAGGACCATCGTATTGCCGGATTCGGTTCAGCGAATCGTAGCGGTTACTCATGAACCAATGGAGCGGAAACCAGGGACAGAGTGCCCGGGTTGTGTCATCGAGCGAAGAGAACGTATTCTCCAGCACTAGTGCGCGGGCTCCTTGCTCTGCCGCGGTGGCAATGGCAATGGCACCTCCAAGCGATCGTCCCATGACGATCACGTCCTCCGGAAGTACATTTTCCCGCCGAGCGAGCCACTGGTGGGCAGCGATGCCATCGGCAATACAGCCCCCCTCAAACGGCTTTCCGCGACTTTTCCCGTATCCCCGATAATCAAAGACAAAAACGGTTGCTTCCAAACGGGATTGAATACGGAATATAAGATTGGCCTGATCGGCGACGTGCTGCCCATTCCCGTGACAAAACAGGATGAGCCTTTGGGCATTGGCATGGGGTAAATACCAACCGTGGATTTTGGTATCATCTGAGGACCGAAACCACACATTTTGTGGCCGCAACCATGATGGACGCCAATCGCCACGGTTCTTGGATGGCGTGGGGTAAACACAACGACGTTCGATAGCTTGGATAATCACGTCAGGTTAAGTTCGCGAATTTGCGATTTCCACACGAAAGCCACAGTACACTTCACACTTCCGTTTTACGTTGCTGGTGTCAAAACGTTGGTGGGGCTCGCCTAGGTCGTTCAATGGTCAAGTTCGAAGCGAAAACGGAAGACCACCTAGAATGGTGAAATGGCGGGGTATTGGAGGTTTAGGAAAGATTTTATGATAATCGGTTGAGGGGGCTTGTGAAAGGGGCCGCAGCCAATTTGCCAGAGATAACTTTTCCACGAGTCTATCCACGGTTTTCAGGTCTTTTTTCGGTGGTTGGGGTGGGCTCCCTGGTCGTCGGGCCTTCACAATGGTCTCTCAAGGAGATTATCGGCTATGCACCGACAAGGCTCACATCTGGGCCGGCAAGAATTGGATTGTAGGGAGATAAGCTATCATGCCAGGCAGCTACCTTTTGGTGAGCCGCTGCTGTTGCAGGGATTGGTAAAACTTTGCCATGTCGATACATAAAAAAAAAGACGTTGCTGGGATGAATTATCCAAGGGTGGCATTAGGCGCCTGGCATGGTATGCCTATCGGCACATCGTTGGAAATGTGGGCTCGCAATAGGGGATCTTTCTCGTGGCAGAGAACCGACCGGTTAATCACCATTCTTCTGGCTGGCCTACTTAATTCAGGTTTGAATTCCATAGACAGGTTGTTGTACGGACGCCGTGTGCGCGAGAGTGAGCTACAACATCCTCCAGTTTTTATCGTGGGTCATTGGCGGACTGGTACAACGTTGCTGCATGAGTTGCTGGTGCGTGATCCACAATTCACCTATCCGTCGACCTATCAGTGCTTTGTGCCGTCGCATTTTTTAATCAGCGGTGCAATTTTGCCGAGGATGCTGAACTGGTTATTACCCCAGCGCCGTCCTATGGATAACATGCCGGTGGGCTGGGATCGTCCGCAGGAGGACGAGTTTGCTCTGTGCAATCAGGGTATTCGGTCTCCCTACCTTTTTTGGATGTACCCTGACCGACCATGTCCGTTCGACAATTACTTGGACCTTTCAGAAATTGACGAGGCGGAGTTGAAGCGTTGGAAAGAAGGACTTTTGCGGTTCATGAAACGCGTGTCGTTACGTGATCCCCGCACCCTTGTATTGAAGTCTCCTACCCACACTGCTCGCATCAAGACTCTACTCGAGATGTTTCCCGGGGCCCGGTTTATCCATTTGGTGCGTGATCCGCAGGTCATGATTCCCTCCACAATTCTTACATGGCGTCGCCTTGGCCAGGTGTCGGGAGTACGTGTCCATCTGCGAGATGATTTAACAGAATATGTGCTCGATAATTTTCGGCGGATGGATAACAGTTTCGAGCAGCAGCGTTCGTTAATTCCTCCGAGCCAGTTTTACCAGGTTCGCTTCGAAGATCTGACAGCTCGCATGGTCGATACCGTTGCGGACCTCTACGAGCATTTGTCGTTGGGGGATACGGCTGCCATTTACCCGCATTTAGAGGCTTATGTCGACGAAAATAAAAACTATCGCAAGAACTCTTTTGAAGTCGATTCGGAGTTGCGCGATTTGATCAGCCGCGAGTGTCGCTCCTACAGCGAGAGATACGGATACGAAAGTGCCACGGTTTGAACTTTTACGATCAGTCGGATCGGTATTTCCTGCGATCGGTTCTGGCTGGGGCGTAATCACGCCCGGTGAGAAGTGTTGCCGGCAAGAAATTCCGCCAAATTTTGGTAAAACGAAGCTGGTGGGTTGTCGTTGTGTCCGTATTTTTCCAGTTCGTAGAAAACCTTGTTTGAGGTTGGGGCAGCGTCGAACAGCTGTCGCCCTATTTCAATGGGCACAATCTGGTCAGCGGTTCCATGACTTTGCATGAGGGGGCCCTTATACCGCTGAATGCGAGCGATCGAATTGTAGCGGTTGCACATCAGGAGTCGGACGGGAAGCCAGCGGTAGTGTGTGGCCGCTACGTCGACCAACCTGCCAAAAGTGCTCACCAGGATTAACGCCCGGGCCCCTTGTTGGGCGGCCATGGCCGTTGCAACACCTCCTCCCAGAGACCGTCCCATGAGGACAAGATCACCGGTCTCCAACTGCAGGCGATTTGCCAGCCACCGCTGCGCCGCAAGCCCATCGGAAATCACCCCCGCTTCGTGGGGAATCCCAGCACTTTTTCCATATCCTCGGTAGTCAAAAATAAAAATAGTTGCTTGCAGTTGGGCACGCATTCTGGACACAAGTTCGGCATTGTCCGCGACGTGTTCGCCATTGCCGTGGCAATAGACGATCGCGGTTTTGGGGTCCGGGTGAGCAACCAACCAGCCGTGCAAACGGGTACCGTCGGGCGCTGTGAACCAAACATCCTCATGCTGCAGAGTTGGAGGCTGCCAATCTCCGCGATCAACTGGTGGGGCAGGGTAGACGATCCGGCGTTCCAGAAATGTCATTGCCAAGAGCAACCCAAGGTAGGTGATTAAAATCGTGCGAAGCCAAGGCCATATAGGGGGCCAAATTGTTGGTGTCGAACGAACGGCGCTCATGCGGACATGTCGCTTTCCCAGGGTATCAGATTCAGCCGATGTTTTGAATCGGTGAGGTTGCAACTGGTGCCGGAGCGGTGTTGCTAAGCATTTTGTTTTTCATAGACAGCGTGGAGCAAAGCGTCGACATTTTTGTAATTTTTTTTCTTCGCCACGGTGTCATCAAGCAGTCGGCGGGCTTCGGGTTCGCTGTGCCCCAGGACGCGCAGGATCTCAAATGCTTCGCTCAACAAGTCTCGTTCAACGTCTGTTGCAGCTGGAGTGTTACGAGTTACCAGAAGTGCAAATTTTGGTACTTTTCGGCGGAGCTTGGCGATAATCCGTTCTGCAGTGGCTGGGCCCACGCCAGGTAACGAAGCGAGGCCCTTTGCATCTTGTTCTTCGATCAGCGTGGCCACTTCTTGGACGGGACGGACCATAGCACGAAGCGCTTTTTTCACTCCAACCCCATCGACTTCACAAAACAGCTGAAAAAATTCACGCTCAATACTGTTTAAAAACCCAATGAGCCTGGGGACCAGCCTTCCTTGCATGGGGTTCCCTTCCAGGTACTCAATAGTGTGCAAGCTGATAGACGTGCCAATTTGGTCTTGGAGATGGCGACGTGTGAATTCGGGGATCAACACTTCGTATTCAAACGCGTCGACCGCCAGCGTAAGAGTATCTGTAGCTATTGCGACGGGTGTGCCAGTGATTTTAGTGATCATGGGTGAGAGAGTGGTGTTGGAGGGTGGGGTTCCAGAGATCTACGGGGCTATCAAGTGGTGTCTGTATGGTGGACCAGATCCATCAGAAACTAGGGAGGCAACTCGACATGACGTGTGCAAGGCACCCTTACGGACAATGGTGTGAATGGTTTGATCAAGTTCGGGAGAGCCATTGCTTTGTGTCGGCTTGCTCATGGCGAGACCCCAGAAGTGGATTTTTGGAATTAAGTTTGCAGTTGGAGTTTTGCGATCCAGATATGGGTTAAGGCAATTGCCAGGGCATCGGCCACATCGGATGGTTCAGGTAGCTGGGATAGCTGCAGTTCTCGCTGGATGGCCAACTGGACTTGCGATTTTGGTGCCCGCCCGTTTCCGGTAAGTGTTTTCTTGATCTGCGTCGCTGCATAGTCTTGAACATCAATACCTGCCTGGGCTGCTGCAAGGCAGATAACACCGCGAGCATGGCCCATCAAGATTACCGTCTGAGGCCGTTCGTAATGCGAGTATAGCTGTTCGAGAGCCATGCTGTCGGGTTTGAGGTTACTAATAACATCGCTCACACCAGCATGGATTTCGGCAACGCGTTGGGCGAGGGTGTCAGCCCGCTTGCTACAAACAATGCCGGCCTCAACCAATTGTAGTTGGCGGTCCTGGATGTCGATGACTCCGTAACCGGTGATGTTCAGGCCAGGATCAATTCCAAGAATGCGCATACGTCGGGGGAGTCATGGTTTGGGAAAGTGGCTGGCGGATGCCCGCAATACACACTGGTCACAACAACCTGTCTGGAAATCGATGGCCGGCAATCATGACGGTGACCATTCTGTTCCGCCTGACCGATCTTCGAGCATGACGCCAATTTCTCCGAGTCGATCACGAACGGTGTCGGCGGTAGCAAAGTCCTTTTTTTTGCGAGCGTCGTTTCGGATTTGGATCAAAAGTTGAACCATCGGGTCCAACGTATTTGCGTGGCCCCCGGTCCATTCGGTACCATTGGGACGGTCCTCCAGAGCCAGGCCAGCGGCAGCGACCCCATCTCGAATGGTGTCAGCAGTCGTAAAATCTTTATTTTGCCGGGCAGCCGTCCGGAGTTCGATCACCAGTTCCATAACCTGGTGCAACAAGTCGTCGGAGCTTTCCGAGATGGCTGCTGGCGGTGAACCAAACAGCCCAAGCACGCAGGACAACTCTTTAAGTACGATCATCAGCGGAGGCAGCTCAGAAATTGTATCGGGATGCTTGTGGTCGACGGTTTCCAGATTTTCGGCATCGCAAAACTTGTTAATTATTTTAGCAAGCTCGAAAAGTTCGGCGATGGCACCTCCGGTATTAAAGTCGTCGTCCATGGCCTTGAGAAATCGTTTGCGACATTGGTGAGCACTTTGCAAGGTTGCATGGTCTACATCAGTCATTAAGGGTTCTTCTCGATAGCGTGGGGCATCGAGGGCATAGAAGTCATTTCCGGTAATGCGTTCATATCGTTTGAAGAGTCGGTAGAATGTTTCCAAACCGATACCAGCTTCTTCGATAGCTGGTTCATCGAACAGTACGGTGCTGCGATAATGGGTTCGCAGAAGGAAGAATCGAATTCGTTCCCCACCTTGCCGTGCGATCAATTCAGCGAGGCCCCCAGCGCCCTGGGAGCGGCTCATTTTGCCTCCAGCCTGATCGTCTGTTGGGGCCTCTTCACGTTCGCCACGACCTCCGATTTTTCCGCTACTACTTGTTTGGCGGAGAAGTCCATTGTGAAGCCAATAGCGAACCATCGGTTTACTGTGACAACACTCACTTTGGGCGATTTCGTTTTCGTGGTGGGGAAAGACGAGGTCGAGCCCACCACCGTGGATATCGAACGTTTCGCCAAGAAGTTTTTTACTCATGGCAGAGCATTCGATGTGCCAGCCTGGCCGCCCGGCTCCCCAAGAGCTTTTCCAGGAGGGCTCGCCCGGTTTGGCCGATTTCCAGACGGCAAAATCAGCGGGTTGCCGTTTCAGTGTTGCCATGTCGCCACCTTCGCCTTGCATCGAGTCGACACTCCGGTTGGACAATTTCCCATAACCGGTGTCTTTGCTCACATCAAAATAGACGTCGCCTTTGGATTCGTAGGCATAGCCTTGATTTACGAGCGATTCTATGAAGGCAATAATATCCGCCATGCATTCGGTTGCACGGGGAAAGTGATCAATCTGGTCGACGCCAAGTGCGGCAAGATTCTGCTGATAGTCGACGATATTCTCATCTGCCACTTCGAGCATTGAAATACCGCGCTCAGTCGCTTTTTTAATCAGCTTGTCATCGACATCGGTAATGTTGACGACCCAGGTTACCGCGAAATTGCAGTAGGTGAGATACCGTTTGATGCAGTCGAAGATGACCGGGCCGATCATATGTCCAATATGCGCCCGGTCATAAACGGTGGGGCCGCAGAGGTAGATTCCGACTTTGCCAGGTTCGACGGTGCCGAAAGGTTGTTTTTTTTTGGTGAGGGTGTCGTAGATTTGGATGGTTGGGTGGAATTCCATTTCAACATTTATTGAGCTGGAAAGGGCAGTTGAAGCTGGCATGGCAACTTGAGTTTATGGGGACCAGGAAGTGGGGATTCGAAATTGTTATGGATGCTTTGATAGCAGGACAACGCAACGGGCTTCGATTGCTTCTTCGCGGCCGACTGGACCAACTTGTTCACCAGTCTTCACTTTCAGCCCAATCTGGTTGGAATTTACCTGCAGGATACTGGCGATGCGGTGGCAAATCGCATCTTTATAGTCAGCAAGTTTGGGACGCTCCGCGGTGATCACGCAATCGAGATTAACCACGGTGTAACCGGCGTCAGCAATCTTCACCTTTGCCGCCGTGAGCATCTCGGCCGAGTCTCGGTCACGATTGGCCTCATCCGTGTTGGGAAATAACTGTCCGATGTCCGGTAAGGCAGCAGCGCCCAGCAAGGCATCGGTCACTGCGTGGAGCAAGACGTCAGCATCACTATGTCCGATCAGGGATCGGTCGTGTGGAACATCAATTCCGCCCAGCCGCAACAGTCCGGTTAACTTCGGCTTGGGTGAGCCAAGCCGATGGGTATCTTCTCCGAGACCAACGCGAAAGCCGGACGTAATGGATAATCCTCCGTTCGAGTCCTTGCAAATGGTCCTCGGTACCGATCCCGTCTGGGGGCGGATTATAGACCACCACCACGCAGGAAACAATCCAAGCCGGAGCGTAGCATAGTGTGATCTCTGTGCCAGCAAAGCGGCGATCGGAAGAATCGAGCCCCTCTCCTGCGATTTTGACTTAGGCCCCCAGAGGAACCAACCTGGGCCAGTTAGGTTGCTGTGGCAACCGTTTCGAAGGCGGCGGCCAACTCGTCTGCCTTCTCTGTTTTTTCCCAGGTGAACTCGGGTTCGTTGCGGCCAAAATGGCCACCGGCGGCCGTTTTTTGAAAAATGGGGCGGCGCAGGTCCAGGTATTCGATAATTCCTCCTGGCGTGAGGGGGAAATGTTTCTTCACAAGTTCTACAAGTTGTTCGTTGCCAACCGTGCCGGTACCCTCGGTGTCGATTCGCACGCTCACTGGATCAGAGATTCCAATCGCGTACGCAAGTTGGACCTCGCAGCGGTCAGCAAGTTTAGCTGCCACGATATTTTTTGCGATGTGGCGTGCCATGTATGCAGCGCTACGATCCACCTTGGTGGGGTCTTTGCCGCTAAAGGCTCCCCCTCCATGGCGGCTCCAACCGCCGTAGGTGTCGACGATGATCTTCCGACCGGTCAGGCCGCAGTCACCGTGAGGTCCACCCACAACAAAGCGGCCCGTGGGGTTGATATGGTGCTTGATCTCGTCGTTCCACCAGTCGCCGAGCGACGGTTTAATAATTTCTTCGATGATATATGTATGGATCTGTTCATGCGAAACATGAGGTGCATGCTGCGTTGAAACAACGACCGTGTCGACGCATACGGGAGTGTTACCATCGAATTCCACGGTGACCTGGCTCTTCGAATCAGGTCGGAGCCAGTCCACAGCCTTGGTTTGGCGTGCCTCGGTCAGACAGTTGATAATGCGATGTGAGAGTGCAATCGGCAGCGGCATCAACTCTTCAGTATCGTTGCAGGCGTACCCAAACATCAGTCCCTGGTCGCCGGCACCGATCTCCTTGCCACTTTGGGAGTCGTCATCCACTCCCATTTTAATGTCGGGGCTCTGCTCGTCGATGGTGACCATCACGGCACAGTGGTCGGCACCAATACCCATCGATGCTTCTGTGTAGCCAACACCGCGGATCACGTTGCGGACAATCTGCTGCATATCGACCGTTGCCTTGGTTGTGATTTCGCCTGCGATGACAACCAGGCCTGTCGTGACAAGGGTTTCACACGCAACACGACTGTAGGGATCCTGGGCAAACATGGCGTCCAGTACGCCGTCAGAAATTTGATCAGCCAATTTGTCGGGGTGCCCCATGCTGACCGCTTCGCTCGTAAAGAAATACTTGTCGTTTGTCACGAATGTGCTCCTCCAAAGAGTCGGGAGATACTTGCGCGAGAAAATAGTGAATTCAGGAATAGGCGGGTTGGGAAGTAACCAACCACCGGGTTAATTTGCCTCGCCAATTTGTTTCTCGTTCCAATACCGGATGATGATCTAACAGCGTGAGTATATCGTGATGTATAGTTGGCGGGCAACGGGCTAACGCGGTGAGTACGGCCTTCCAGAGGGGCTTGCCTTAATTCGAGGGGTAGCTATTCCCTGGTGGGAGACCGATAATCACCTATGGGGTGCCTGGAAAGTTGCCTGCATATCGAGTTGCTTTGGGTTTTAACCCAACGGCCGTTTTGCAGGTGAGGCATTTCGCACCGACGTGGTCAACCGGTAGGACCTCGCAGGTGGCATGCAGATCTACCAATTACCTTAAATTTCGGATGAACTCCCATGGCCCGTTGGCCCCGTCACGTCTGGACTTCGTTGTTGACCTACGGGATTGTGTTCGTGATATTTCCTCTGCTATGTCTGCTTGCCTATGCCTGGGTACGAGGTTTTATTTTTTGACGCAGGCCGCTGGAAAATTACTTTAAAGTGATGACAATGGTTGACCGCCAAGAATTACTTAACCGTTTAAATCGTTATGGGCAGCAGCGGCTTGCCCGGTTTTGCAAGGATCTTGACGAAGCGAGCTATGCCAGGCTGGCACCCCAGATTGCGAACGTGGATCTGGAGCAGCTGGCGCGACTGTGCGAAGTGGTTGTGGAGAAAGAGGATTGGGCCGAATTGGCCCAGCGAGCGGAGCCACCTCCCGCGTTGCGACTCAACTCACGGCGTGGTCACCACGAATCGGAATTTGGCTGGACTGCCAAACAGGCCCGACGCCGAGGTGAGCAAGCTCTTGATGAAGGCAAGGTTGGCGTTTTGATGACCGCCGGAGGGCAGGGGAGCCGCCTTGGGTTTGATCGTCCCAAAGGGCTCTATCCGATCGGGCCGGTATCAGGCGCTTCGCTCTTGCAAATCCACATCGAAAAGATCCGCGCCGCAGCTCGGCGGCATCAAAAGCCAATCCCGCTTTATTTGATGAATAGTCCAGTGACGGCCGAGGAGCAGTCGGCGTTTCTGTCAGAGAATGACTACTTTGGAATGACTGAGAAAGACATTTTTCTCTTTTGTCAGGGAACCATGCCGGTTGTCGATGCGGTGACGGGTGATTTGCTCTTGGCCACCAAAGACACGCTTTTTTTGAGTCCCGACGGGCATGGGGGGACGGTGGCTGCGCTTGCCAGCAGTGGGGCTATTGAATCAATGCGGGAGCGCGGGATTGAGCAACTGTTTTATTTTCAGGTCGACAATCCGCTCGTACCCATTTGTGATGCGGAGTTCATCGGCCACCATTTAAAAGCCAAGTCAGAACTCACCTCGATGGCAGTGGCCAAGAAACAACCGACCGACAAGGTCGGTAATTTTGTCCAGATCGACCGACGGTTGCAGATTATCGAATACAGCGATTTTCCTGCCGATGTTGCCGCACAACGGGCGGAGGATGGAGCACTTCAATTCTGGGCAGGCAGTATTGCCGTACACATGTTTTCGGTTGATTTTCTCGAGCGATCACTCTCGCTCAGTGGTGCACTTCCGTTTCATGCCGCCCGAAAAAAAGTGGCGCACCTCGGTGAAGAGGGAAAAGTGGTTCAACCCAACCAACCCAACGCACTGAAATTCGAGCGATTTATTTTCGATTTGCTTCCCCATGCTCAAAATGCGCTGGTCGTGGAATATGCCGAAGAAGATTGTTTTGCACCTCTGAAGAATGCACCTGGTGCTGAACGTGACACAGCTGAATACGTACAACGTTTCATGATCCACCAGTATCACCGCTGGTTGCAGGAAGCGGGAATTCAGGTTGCCAGGGATGTAGCCGTCGAAATCAGTCCGTTGTGGGCTCTCGACGAGAGAGATGTTGTCCGACGGGCCACCCCTGGTACAGCGATCAACCAGACGACCTACCTCTGCGAAGACGTCCCCCGGTCATCTTGATCGCCGTGGTCCCAAGCATGTAGAAATCCAGAAACAGAGGTTTCACTCTTATGCTGTACGAAGTTGAACAAAAGCACCGCCTGGAGAATCTGGCTGATTTTGAGCAGAAACTTCAACAGCGGGAGATCCCCCTCGGTCCGGTTCAACACCAAATTGATTCCTATTTCAACCATCCCTCGCGGGAATTTGCCCAAACGGATGAAGCTTTTCGCATTCGTCAGGTTGGCGAGCTGAATTTTGTCACGTACAAAGGCCCCAAAGTAGATCGGGTCACCAAGACCCGCCAAGAACTGGAGATGCCACTCACGCCTGGTACAGCCGCGGCAGCAGATTTCACCAGATTGCTTGTGGCTCTAGGTTTCACGCCGGCGGGAACCGTTTGTAAGACACGGCGGGCCTTTTCGATTCCCAGGGCCGGTCATGCGGTGGTAGGCTGTATCGACGAGATTCTGGATGTAGGAATCTTTGTAGAATTGGAACTTACGGTTGATCAGGGCGAACTTGACAACGCGAGACAGATTATCGCATCCTTGGCCGATGAATTGGAACTTGGATCGGGGGAAAGGCGCAGCTACCTCGAGATATTCTTGAATGGGTAGCCAACACAAAACAGACTTGCCCAAGCATTCGCCACGGAATTTTTTCCTGCTGGTGCTCTATCAGGTGATCCAACGGGTTGGTTGGATATTCAAGACCGAGAGTATCATTATCCCCGCGTTTATCGACTCTATCGGGG
Source organism: Lacipirellulaceae bacterium (assembly GCA_965243695.1). Lineage (GTDB taxonomy): Bacteria > Planctomycetota > Planctomycetia > Pirellulales > Lacipirellulaceae > JAKVCB01. Next base: position 254,501 of record CBDEWC010000039.1, read on the forward strand.
GGGGCCCCGTGCTACGCGGTTGCTTGCCAGTCCTCAATCGCCTTGGCCTTGCCATTCCGCCAGTACTGTTTGCACGTCGACTTAAGGTAACGCCTCTTAAAAAGCGGGTCCTGTTGGTTTGTTGCTTCTCCAAGGCTTTCCCCTTTGCCGTACTCTCATTGATCTGGCTGACGGGTGTTTGGAGCTCAGGACAGGGCGCTGCTTCTGGGTGGGTGCTCTGGTTGTCATTGCTGCTTTACGCATCCTTCTTTATTTTCGTTGGCATCAGCCAAGTCACCGAGCAAACACTCCATGGAAAACTGATTCGGGCCAACTTGCGCGGGCGTTTGCTGACTGCTTCAATGACCGTGGGAGCATCGCTGGCGATCATTGCCGCATTGCTATTGATGCCTGGCTGGTTGCGACTGCCCGATGGCGGTTTCGGTTGGATTTTTGGAATGCCAGCCCTTGCCTTCCTGCTTGCGGGAGGCGCCGTGCTGGCCCTGCGGGAATCTCCCGACAATTACCAACAGCCACCCATCCATCCACTCACCCACTTTCGTGAATCATGGTCAATCCTGGTTCACAACCGCAGTTTTCGTCGTCTTGCAGTCGTCGCTGCCCTGTACAGTAGTACCTTCATGATGTTTCCCCATTATCAGGCGTTGGGCCGTGACCGGATGGGGCTGGCCCACCACAACCTGGTCTTTTGGGTTTGTGCTCAAAATGGAGCCACGATGCTTGCCAGTTTGCTCGCTGGTCCCGTGGCGGATCGGTTTGGAAATCGGCTCGCTTTGAAAATCGCAGTTTTTGGTACGGCGCTGGCTCCGTTATGCGCTTTTTTACTGGCCTGGATTGAGTCGGAGATGACTCAGCAACTTTATTGGCTTGTCTTTCTGCCCATTGGCATGACGCCCATTACCATTAAGCTGATCAACAATTACACGTTGGAAATCGTGCCGCGCGAGCTTCATCCCCGTTATCTGAGCACCGTGGGACTGTGCCTGGCGATTCCGGTTGTGATTGGCGGGCCGTTGATGGGCTGGCTCATCGGCCCGGCCGGCTTCGAAACGGTCTTTCTGCTAGGGGCGGCCTTCTTGGTGCTTGCCGGAGCGATGACTTTTTGTCTCGACGAACCGCGAAATTTAAAAAACACTTCGGCTGGTTTTGACGCACCGCGGCGGACTGAGTGAACGAGAGCCCCCCCGTTTACGGGGGCAGAGGCTCGTTTTGGAGAAATCTGGGTAGCGGGAGTTGCACGAAAACAGGCCCAAAAACTTCTCTTTCTTGCTGGCGGTGATTTTGGGATATTCCCGGACCCGAGTTTGTTCATTGGTGATAATCCCCCTGATGGCTTGCTCGTTGGTTGGGCCATCCCGACCGTGTTGTTCCTCGCGCCTAACTTTCAACTCCTAACTTTGAACTCCTAACTTCCACGGGCACCCCGTTATGAAGATCTTCTTTTCCGTCGGTGAACCGAGTGGCGATCTGCACGGGGCCAACCTGATTGGCGAACTCCGCGCTCGGCAGGCTGATATTGAGATGGTCGGTTATGGTGGGCCACGCATGGCCAGGGCCGGCTGCGTGTTGCACGAGGACCTCACGGAGTTTGCGGTGATGTGGTTCTTGCGTGCGATTCTCAACTTGCACCGTTTTTGGGATCTTGTGGGCCGGGCAGATCGTTATTTTTGTCACCAGCGGCCTGATGCCGTGGTATTGATTGACTATCCAGGCTTCAACTGGTGGATTGCCAGGCGGGCCAAAAAGCATGGCATCCCGGTTTTTTATTATGGGACCCCCCAATTGTGGGCTTGGGCGAGTTGGCGGGTTCAAAAAATGCGACGCTATGTTGATCACGTGCTCTGCAAACTCCCCTTCGAGGTCCAGTGGTACCAGGAGCGGGGGTGCTCAGCCACTTATTTAGGGCACCCCTATTTTGACCAATTGCAACAAGAACAACTCGACGAAGTATTTGTGGAAAAAATGCGGGCGGCGCCAGGACAATTGGTGGTGATTTTGCCCGGGTCACGAACCCAGGAAGTGAAGCACAACCTGAAATGGCTCTTGAAAGCCGCGCAGGCCGTCCACCGCCAGGTGCCCGACGTTCGCTTTGCGATTGCAGCATTCAAGCCAAGTCTGGCAGAACGGGCCAAGGTGGCGATTGAAGGACTCGATTTGCCCGTTGAAGTCAGTGTCGACCGGACCGGCGAACTGATTAAGGCCGCCGACTGTGCAATGGCCGTTTCGGGCAGCGTTTCGCTGGAGTTGTTGTACCATACGACTCCGACCGTCATTTTGTACCACGTTTCTCGTTTGGCCTTTTTTGCGCAGCGATTTGCCCGCCGGGTCCGCTACATTACCCTGGTGAACTTACTGACGGCCACGGACCGGTTTCCACGCGAGGCGGGGTTGTACGACCCGCTTGATCCCCGTGATCAACATGTCCTCATGCCGGAGTACCTGACATGTGAGGATCCCACCGAGCAGATTTCCAGGCATGTGGTTCAATGGCTCAAGAGTCCCGCGAAACATAGCGAGCGGGTTGCCGAACTGTGTGCATTGAAGGATCATGTGGGGCACGGTGGGGCGTCGGGTAGAGCCGCCGAGTATGTGCTCGATGCGCTCTGCTCTGGCCCAGCCAAGCCGTTACAGACCCAGTTTCCGTTCGCAGCGCGGTTGGACGAGGCGTGCCGCGGTGTGGCCTAGGCGGGTGGGAAATGGAGCTCATGACCTTCGGAAGAGACTCCTCGGAACGGGTACACGAAAACCTTAAAATCTCCGCCGCTGGTGATGGTGGCGACCTCTGGCAGCAATTGAGCGCATGATGCTTGGCGAACCACCTCCGACACCGGCAGATCTCCATTTCAGGCTCTTTGGTTTTCCAATTCGGGTCCATCCATTTTTTTGGGTGGTAATCCTGATCCTCGGGATGGGTGGTTTTGGGGGTGGGCAAGCGGATCCCGTGGAGACGTTGATTTGGGTTGCAGTGGCCTTTATTTCGATTCTCGTCCACGAATTAGGGCATGCGGTCCTCCAGCGCCGTTACGGCGGCCACCCATGGATCACACTTTACGGCATGGGGGGCCTGTCGTCGTGCGATGATTGTGATCGATCGCCCGTGAGTCAGATCCTCATCTCCGCTGCTGGCCCGATGGCTGGATTTCTCCTGGCGGCTGGAATTTTACTTCTGGTTTTCCTGAGTGGTCACCAATTGGTGCCAGTGACTCGGGAGGATTTTCAGCAGTTATTCCAGCAGTACCAATCGTTGCCGCCCCACTTGAGTTTGCCTTTTTACAGCAGGCTTATCGAGCCATTTGCCTCCTCGGCACTTAATACCGCGATTGGCGATTTGTTATGGATCAATATCTGGTGGGGACTCCTCAACCTGTTGCCTATTTACCCGCTGGACGGCGGCCGCATTACACGAGAATTGTTCACGCTCAAAGGCAACGTTCGTCAGGGGGTGGTGCGGTCGTTGTGGCTCTCGGTGGTGCTGGCAGTGGTGTGCGGCGTGTTTGGATTGGTGCGGTTCCAATCTTTGTACATGTTGCTAATTTTTGGATATTTGGCATATGTGAACTACCAAACTATTCAGGCCTATCAAAACTATAGGCCCGATTACCGGTAATACCCCGAAGGTGGCCGCCCGTAAGACAAATGGGATATGTTCCACGGCCGAGAATTCCTGCACCGCATCCAAAGCGTCGAGTCATCCTTTTAGGCGCTAGTAACCTGCGCCGTTCGCTGCCGAGGGTCGTACGGTTGGCTCAGTCAATCTGGCAGGAGCCATTAGAGATTATGGCCGCGATTGGCCATGGAAGGTCATTTGGGCAAGATTCTTGGGTGTTGGGACGAAAAATTCCAGGAATTCTTTCCTGTCGATTATGGGACGAGGTTCAGAGGCGTCCGACTTTGCCAACTTCGGCCCTAGTGACCGATATTGGCAACGATATTTTGTATGAAGTCGCCCCAAATCGGTTGATTGGGTGGGTTGCTGAGTGTCTGGACCGTCTTGTTCGCATCAATGCCCAGACGGTCGTAACGGAACTCCCGGTGGCAAGCGTTTCGCAGTTGAGTCAGGAGAGATTTCTGCTCATGCGAACGTTATTTTATCCTCGAAGCAGACTGACATTGGCAGCGGCGCAATCCAGTGTCGCAGAAATCAATGCAGAGGTGGTTAAACTTGCTAGAGAGCGAAAACAGACTGTTTTTCCAGTGCAAAACAGATGGTACGGATTTGATCCTGTGCACGTTCTGCGGCGATACCGTCGGCCGGCATGGTCAGAAATACTTCTTCGATGGCAGCCCGATCAACCGTTGCCAGAACTTGGGAGAAGTTCTCTGGCAGAGTCTTTATATCTGGTTACATTGCCACCAAGAGAGCGAAAAATTTTTGGTTTTTCGAGGCGGTGCGTGCAACCAAGTGGTGTTTTGTCTGATGGATCAACGATTTCGTTGTATTGAACAACGGTGACAGCATTTTGTTGTCGTGGAGGCCTTGTTTGGTTACTTCCAGACAACAAATTCGTACGATCGCAGGCCACTTTTTTTTCTCAGGGACAACTTTTCTGTAAAAAACGTGTTGCAGAATTTTTAGGAACTTGTACAAATACCGACAAGTGAGACCGAAAGGTTATGAGTTTCACAGTCGTTAGCAGGGCGATCCGCTAAACAAAAGAAAGCTTTGATCGTTCAGGTATCGACAATTTGGAATGCTGTCCTGGAAGGATGGCTGATTTTTTCAGTGGCGGTTTGAATTTTGTCGCGACAATAGTCGCGATTCAGTAGAACCGCCCGGACCCCTTTATGGAGGAGTGACTGTGGCCAAGAAAAAGAAAGCTGCCAAGAAGAAGGCCAAGAAGAAGGCCACCAAGAAGAAGGCCACCAAGAAGAAGGCCACCAAGAAGAAGGCCACCAAGAAGAAGGCCACCAAGAAGAAGGCCACTAAGAAGAAGGCCACCAAGAAGAAGGCCACCAAGAAGAAGGCCACCAAGAAGAAGGCCACTAAGAAGAAGGCCAAAAAGAAAGCCACTAAGAAGAAAGCCAAGAAGAAGGCCAAACGCAAAACGGCTAAGCGGAGAAGGTAATCTTAGTTTGCGAGCGTTGGTAGCTCCATTGAGCCCAGTGGCTCCATGGTATGAAACAACAAGAAAGAGCCGTTTCAAGCTTTTGAGACGGCTCTATTTTTTTGCCTCCTAGCTTTTTCCTGGCGATTGCCATGTCTGGCCCAAAGTTGGCTGTGTTAGAAAGATCTTTTTGCCGCGATGGGGGATCAAAACGTCTTGCGCAGCCTATTTCCTGGTTACAGCACCGACAGGCCGGGCAGGGGTTGGGATTTGCGTGCCGTCACCAGGTTTTGCACAAGGTTTTGGCAGATGATCTCAAGGTATTTTGCCGCCTCCTCATCCTGCAGGTTACCTCCTGTTTCACCCGCGTCTCCTCGTTTGCGGATACCAATGTTAATGGGTAGCTCTCCCAAAAAGGGAACTTCTAATTCCACGGCTTTCTGACGGGCTCCTCCCGAACCGAAGATGTCATACCTCTTTCCTGTATCGGGACAAACAAAGTAGCTCATGTTCTCGACAACGCCGAGAATTGGAATGCTCACTTTCCCAAACATGGCAATCGCTTTGACGGCATCCAACAAGGCAACATCTTGAGGAGTGCAGACTACCACCGATCCCGAAAGTGGCAGCAACTGTGAGAGGGTCAGCGCGATATCACCAGTTCCTGGTGGCATGTCGATAATGAGATAATCGAGTTCGCCCCAATCGGTATCACGGAGAAACTGGGTTATCGCTCCATGCAACATAGGACCTCGCCAGACAACCGCTTCGGCGGCGGGTACGAGAAAACCCATGCTCATGATCCGTAAGCCATCTTTGACGACAGGTTGAAGTCGATTATTTACCGCATGGGGTCGCTCGTTCACGCCGAGCAAATGTGGAATGCTCGGTCCATAGACGTCAGCATCAAGCAAGCCGACTTTGGCTCCCTTGGCTGCCAGGGCATATGCCAGCGACGCGGCGATGGTACTTTTGCCTACACCCCCTTTCCCCGACCCAACCGCAATGACACTTTTGGAGGCCAGCCCAATTTCACCGATTTTTTCTGCAGGACGAGGGTGGTCCACGATGTCGACTTCGACTTTTGTGGCCTCAGGGAATTGAGTTCGAAGATTTTCGACGACTGCTGCACCGGTTTGTTGGGCAATCGGTCCTGCCCAACTTGTAAGCCCCAGCGTGACGTGAATGCGGCCGTCGGCAACCTCAAGGTCCTTGAGTTGTTCCATATGGACGATACTGCGCCCGGTTTCCGGATCTGCAAATTGGTCGAGGGTTGCTCGTACGGTGTCGCGGTTAATTACACTTTCAGTCATGGGGGAGAGTATCCTTAATTTCGCTGCAAAAGATTCTTTTTCTTATCCAGAGGAAACTTTGATGGAGGGTCTAGGTACGCATGGTCCGTTCGATAGTGGCGACCTGCGCTCAACCCGCGAACCTGACCATAGGAGGCAAAATATCTTTCCGGTGCCCCAACCTACCTAATGCCCAGTGGGCTGCCAAGGTAGTGAGGTCCACAGATCGGCTAGCAAAGATTCGTTTGCCTTTTCTGATATTTGTGGTTTGGCAACCACAGTGGCCCAGCGAGATGCTAACTCAACGACCTCACGAAGTCGCCGCGGACTGGTCGAGATATGATCGAATCCGGCCTCGCAGAGTGCCGTTTCCACCGACCAGATTTGGGTGGAGGTCATCTCACCCAGAGATTTGGTGTGGACCCAACGGACGTCAAAGAGAGCGATAACGGGCACGTTGGGAAGCCTTGACCGGATTCCTGGGAGCCAGTCCAATACCTCGGGAAAATTTGCGTGATTCACTTGGATTGCCAACAATGCTGCTGGCCGCAGCAGCAGTTGCGGCTCGATTTCAGCCAATCTGCGTACTTCGCGAAGTCGACGTGTTGAATCGCTGTTGCGGAGACAGGCCACCCGCAGCGCCGGGGCCCAGCGTGGTTCGGATTCGCATACAAGCCATTCCATGGAGGATCTCAAGTGTCCTGGCCTTCCTGCGATTCGGTAAGTCCTAGTTGAACCAGTCTTCGGTAAAGACGTGGTCGGGAAAGGCCCAACAATTTAGCGGCTTCGGTTTTATTTCCATTCGCCTGTTGCATTGCCCGCTCGACCAGTTCACGCTCAATCCGCTGAAGAAATGCATCCAGGTCGACCGGTTCGGGTAGGCGATGTGTCAGGCTGGCCGCCCCGAGCGCGTGATGGATTACATCAGGAAGGTCTTTGGGCTCGATGCGATGCCCTTGGCAGTTCGCATGCGCCTGCTCGATGACTTGCTTGAGTTCTGCCACTTCACCAGGCCAGGTATAGAGTGTCAGTAAGTCAGCTGTTTCTGGAGCGAGGCCGCCGATTTGTTTTGTAGGGCCCTGGTTGCATGACTCCAGGAAGAACTGGGCTATTAGAGGGACGTCCTCCAGTCGGTCGATGACACGGGGAACCCGGATCGTGATCGTCGACAGTAGGTTTCCAAGTTGAGGATCGAGTGGGTCCCCATTTTGCCAGTCGCAAGGTCTACCGTCGGCGGATACCTGTTCAGTCATCGTTCCGATACAGCATGCTGAAATCTGTTTGTCTGCCAATGTTTTGGCGAGTTGTATCTGGAGATCGGCAGAAAGCTGGTCAATATTCATGATCAAAAGCGTCTCTCGTGAGTGCGCCGTTTTAGCTTGCTGCAATTTTCCAACCGTGCGGCGGAGTGTGTCTTGCGTGAGTCCTATTCCGTTGAGAGGCAGGAGGGGGTACTGGTGTTCATGGTCGCTGGTGTAGTGAATCGCTTTGGCAAGATGAGTCCGACCACTCCCGCAGCGTCCCACAATCAGAACGTTCGTTTTGCTGCTGGCTGCGCACTGTACCTGCGCGCGCACTCTTTGTATGACCGAACTTTTGCCCAGCAAGGTTTCCATCGCAAAACGGGCTGACTGGTCACGTCGAAAACGCCGAATGGCGAGGTGTAATTCGTCGGATGATTCGCTTGAAAGACTTTGAGACAAGTCTTCGGTGCTGAGATTAGCCGTTTCCACGATTGCCATGACACTACAACTGTGGCTGCCATCTGCCGTACAGGAGTGGTCCTGATTTGTACCAAGCTGCCTTCCAATCAAAGGGATGAACTGTCCCCGCCGGTGAACCAGACGACCGTCCCGTTGCACGCAAGTCACCGTACCGGTGGCTTCGCGGCCAATCAACGCACTCGGAGGAGGGCAAAGGCCGAACAGGGGTTCTGCTCCCGTTGCGTCGGATTCGGAGTGGTATTCCACCCGGCGACCGATCACATTATCCGTCTCAATGCCCAACCATTCGGTTAAGCCTCGATTGCAGTAGACAATTTTCCGGTCCGCGCTGACCACGTAGATTGGGCGGGCAGCATCTTCCAGCAGCATCGCTGACATTGAGGGTTGCGAAGCGGATTCGGTCATGAAAGGAAACCTGGCATCTGTGGAAATCCCTCGTGGGTTGGCCGCCATGATTTCCAATCGAGGGTTTTTTCCGAAACGGTCAACCCAACGGAATACGGGTCAACAGGCTAAAACGGGTCGGCGAATCTATTTGCATCGGCGGATTGATTTTCCAAGTCTCGAAGAACATTTTCTCAGCCCGGCTGCTGCAAGAGAAGTTGCGATCGTGAAGTTTCAGAGGTTGCCCAAGGACGACCTATTCTCCCTCGATGCGGTATGAGGGCAAACCTGCCGTGCACGAAAGAAGGTGGCAAAAAAGAGTCCTCTGCAGGTGGGGCAGCAGGCTGGAGAGGGAGGTGTACGCAGGTTTTCCCGCGTACGATTATCGTAGTTTTGCCTTCGGAATGGGCCGGCCACCCGAATGGGGGGTGCTCTCTTTTCAAACGATCTGGGCGGTCACCGATTCCCATGTTTGCGGAAGCTTGTGTTTTTGGTGGAAACCATAAATGGTGGCGATGGGCACAAGACATTTCCACCGGCTACGCAAAGGTCAATTCAAGCAAGATTTGCCGGGTCAGGCTTCCGGTGAAACCGCCCCGATTCTCTTCACAGCTTGGGGAGTGCTCAGAAAACATCCAATACGAAGTGATGTCCGCTGTGGAATTTGCGACGCGTGGGGTAGTAATTGTGCCAGTGTCGGTTGTAGACCGGGATTCGCATCTCGGGAGGGTACCGATAGTACAGGCTATCAGCACTCCGATAGTACTCGTTTCCCCAGAAATTCTGTGGGTAAAAGACGTACGGGTAGTGGTAGAACCGGTCCCAATCGACGGTGGAGTACGTGTGTCCCCATGCGCGGCCATATGCCTGTTGGGCTTGAGCTTCACGCGCCGTGGTGGCGACTGCGAGCGAGGTCATCAGGAGGGCCAAAGCCCAGATCTGGCGGAGCATGGGGTAATCTCCCCTGCAGGATGTGAATGAGTTGGCGGGGGCTGACATCACGATTGCCAATTGCAGTAGGTTGTAAGGCAATGTGAGATAGGATCGGTTGTCGTAACAAACTCGATTGAGTGAAAATCCGTCACAATCAGCAGAGTCAATCGCCTGATCCCCTGCTAGCTTGGCAAGTTTTACGGTTTAGGCAGACAGGGTTTGAATGCAAACGAACCTCGGGCCATTAAAGACTGCCCCGGGCGGGGGCCGAGTGGAGGTAGGCTAGGCTCGGCAGCCACAATGAAAAGGCGATTCCAGGCCACCCACTGGCTTCTAGGACGGGTACCCTAATTTGGCCCAGCCAGGCGGTCATTGGGATGGTAGTCGTCCATCCACCAATTCTCGTTCCCACTGGTCCATCAGTGGCCAGTCCACCGCACAGGTGCCGAAATCGGCCATATGGAGATACGTCTCGAGGCGTGTGATGGTCGAGTCGATCTGTTTGTTATCCTTTCGGAAAACGGGTCCGTGGCTGGGGAGCAGCCATTCGACGTCGCTAGCACGAATCCGGCGCAAGGATGCGATGAAATCTGGGATACTGCTGCCATGATGGGCATCAATCGCACCGACGCATCCATCGCGAAAGAGGTTATCTCCAGAAAAAAGGAGATTGCCAAGTCGGAACGCAAGTTGTCCATCGGTGTGTCCGGGAGTATGCCATACTTCAAGCTCCAATTCGCCAATGCGAATCCGATCTCCGTCATTAACTTGCCGTTCGATTTTCACCGGTGGCATGTCGAGAAGGATTCCCTGGGCGGCAATTTCGGCATAAGTCGCCAGTTTTTCGCCAGCTTCAAGATAACCGGCGGAGGCCGGGTGGCACGTGACCATGGTTTTGAAGATCTGTTTGGCCCTGGAGAGCCCCTGAATGTGATCAACATCCGCGTGCGAGGCGATCAGCGTGACACATTTTGAAAACGGAAAATCGAGTTGGCGGATTAACTCAATACATTCATCAACCGCATCTTCGTAGCCAATATCGATCAGCGCCCATTCGCCGGAGTCGCAGTAAATCAGGTAAACGCTGCAGCTGATTCGTCGCCGGGCCTGATGGTTCAGTTCGATAACGTGGGGAAAAATAGGAGTCCGTTTGAGCATGGCATACGGTTCCGAGCATAAGGGAGGAGATCTGATACGCTGCGGCGATCATAACAGATTTATCACGCTTCCAGTAGGGTTGACTGCCGGTGGCGGTGCCCCCTGTTTTTCAATTGTGAAATATTGCGTGTAGCCCTTCAGTGTAGGAACGGTAATTAAGATCGAGTCTCAATGCCACGAGCATGTGGGCATTGCAAACTCGTTTGTTACTGGCTGCCCGTGCCGTGCGAGGGGAAGTCGGGTCAGGGTTCTTGAAAATGGGAGCTGGTACCTGCATTTGCCGGGCAACTTCCGCATAAAATTCTTGCCGGATGACAGGTTTCCCGTCACTGATACAGAATAATTGCGGAGCAGACTGGGAGAGCGGCAAGTTTTCGGCTGCCAGGACGCAATCTGCCGCGTCGTCAACGTGAATCAGGTTCAGATACCCGGCAGTTGGGGCACCAATTGGGTCACCGGCTTGGAGTTGGTCTTGAAAGGGGATTCTCCCGGGACCATAGATGCCAGCCAGCCGTAGGATAACCCCTTTTTGACCAAGGGAGTGGCTTTGCAATTGGTGTTCGGCTGCCAGGGCTGCCTCGCCTCCAGCACGTTGCGGGTCAGGGGGCGTGGTCTCGTCGATCCACCCCCCGTCAGCTCCACCATAAACGCCGGTCGTACTGATGTAGATGAATCGTCCTGTATCCACCGACAGGGCTGCCAGGACATTTTGGACACCTCCCTCGTAGACCGCTCGGATGGACTGGGAGCTTGGCCGGGCAAATCCGACTGTATAGACGACCGTTTCAGCACCGGGAAGCAGCTTGAGTGTTTGAGGATCTGTAACGTGGGCGACGATAGCCTTGAATCCCTCATTTTGAAGCTGCGCTGCTTTTTCTTTCGAGCGCGTAACGACAGTAACCTCGTCGCCGGCGTGGCGCCATTTTGCGGCAATCCGTGATCCGAGGTACCCGTAACCAAAGAGGAGTTTCATGCGTTGTCTTGATGTCGTGTGGTTTCTGGGAACAGCGAAGCGGGGCTGCTTGCTCTATCCAACAACGATAATCCTGTGGGTTGATCAGTCGATCGATTCAAGCCAGGGTTGCGCTGGACCCTCGGATTCGAGATACGCCGATAACATGATTTGTGCTGCAAGTTGATCGCGACGTAGACCACGTTTTTTCTTGGTCAAGTTGGTGGATGCTAGCATTTCATCAGCCTCGACGGTCGTAAACCGTTCGTCGAAATAGTCGACTGGCACGCTGCTCAATTGGTTCAGCCATTGGCCGAACTCTCGTGCCTCCTTCGATTTTTGACTTTCCTGGCCATCAAGATGAACGGGCAAGCCGACAACAAATCGTTCAATTCCGTTGGAGGCAATGAGATCAGTAAAGAATTTCGCGTCAAGTTCGTCCGACTTGCGATGGCAGGTGCTGTGGGGAGATGCGATTCCGAGGGAAGTATCGGCAATCGCGATACCGATTCGCTTGGACCCAAAATCAACTCCTGCAATCCGCTCATTTTTTTTGATATCGCTTTCCACCTACCATCCCCTGCGTCTTGATGCCTAGAGATGCTCTTTCCAGCCACGGGATTGCAACTCTTGAACCACCTTTCGAATACCCTCTTCATCGTGTTTATTTGCAACGAGTGTTGCGTCTGGTGTGTGGACGACAATCGTATCTTGCAGTCCGAGCGTGACGACCAGGTGATCTTGGCTTGTATGGACGATAGAACCCGATGTTTTCAAACCGATATGTTTACCCACAATGGTATTGCCATGGTTGTCGGTGCCAACCGTTCGAGCGAGTGATTGCCAACCGCCCAAATCATCCCATTCGTAAGGTGCTTCAATCACCACAACGTCCTTGGCATGTTCCATCACCGCATAATCGATTGAGACAGCTTCAATGGCCGAAAACTCACGGTCAAAAACTTCAGCTTGCTGGGGAGTTCCCCAGGCGGCGACGATCGTTTCCAGCTTTTTGAGAATCTGAGGTTGACGCTTACGGAGGGCCTCCAGGATGGTCGACGCACGCCATACAAATATGCCGCTGTTCCAATAGAAGTTTCCTGACGCGAGATAGGAGGCAGCCGTTTCGGCAGCGGGTTTTTCACGAAATTTCTCGACTTCAAAGGCAATCGCACTGGTTTCACCCAACGGCTTGCCCCGTTCGATGTAGCCAAAGATTTCGGCAGGATAGGTTGGTGGGATTCCAAAGGTGACAATGCGACTTGGTTTCGCGTCTACCAGATCGGCTGCCTCCCCAATTGCCTGTTGAAAGCTGTCCGCTGGCTCAATGACGTGGTCGGCAGGCATCACGACCATGGTGGCTGCGGGATCATTGCGACTGATCAAGAGCGCGGCGAGGCCAATGCAGGGGGCGGTATCCCGCTTGCAAGGCTCACCCACAATAGCGGTCAGGGGAAGTTCCGGAAACTGGCGGCTCACCGCTTCGACAAGTCGGATGTTGGTCACGATCATCCGCTGGTCAATGGGGAATGCATCGCCCAGCCGGTCAACCGTTTGACGGATCATCGATGACTTGCCTACCAGCTGGAGTAACTGTTTAGGTGTTTCGATACGGCTAGCTGGCCAAAAACGGGTGCCAGAACCTCCCGCCATAATGATTGCGTGAAGCATATTAAATGATTGGGGGTGCGCTCAGGATTTCAGAAGCCTCGACGATTAGTTGGAGTTGTGCAGCACAGTTGGGCTGCCCCGATTTCTGCACCGGTCTGAAACGAGCGGTTGTCGGGCAGCGATCACAGGCCAGCTGCTTCTGGAAGGGGTTCGTACGTGTCATCATAACGAACATGTTGGTCAGTGCCAGCGGGGATGATTGCGCAATCAACAAGGTTATCGGTCAAAGTGGGCATGTTGGCTTGGCACACCAGCGGAAAAAGTCACTGGGTGCTTTGCGCAATTTCCCGAAATTTCTGCACCACCGCGGCAGGATTTGGTGAATCGGTGACAGCTTGCCCGACGGCAATTCGTGTGATGCCAGTCGAGAGGACCTCGGCCAGGTTGTGGGGGGTGATACCTCCGATTGCAAAGGTTGGTAGACTGGTTTCGACAGCGACTTGTCGGAGATAGTCCAGCCCTGCAAAGTGAGTGAACTGTTTGGTTTGAGAAGGAAATGTCGGGCCGGCGCCCAGGTAGTTTGCCCCATCCAGCACAGCCTCTCGAACCTGGTCAATGGCGTGGGTAGACACACCAATCAGCATTCGCGTCCCGACAATTGCGCGGGCGTCTTTGACGGATAGATCATCTTGCCCGAGATGTAGTCCATCGGCTCCGGCTCGTTGTGCGATGTCAGCGCGATCGTTGACGATGGATACTGTTTGCGTGCCTGCGGTGTGGGCGCACATGCATTGGGCTCGACGCAGGAGCTCGCGGTCCGAAAGCCCTTTGTCGCGTAGTTGAATGGCACCAACGCCGGCGTCGACAAGCTCCGCAACAATTTGATCGAACGCGTCGGGGGATTTGCAACGATCGATAAGGATCATCAGGCTGATGTCGGCAAGCTTTTCGGCACCGTGAAGCAATGTGCCAGTCGATTTTTCCAGCGTATAAACACGATATCGCAGCGACTCGATTTGGGCTGCAAATTGGGGTTCGATGAGTTTCCCGAATTCTTCAAGGCTACGCAAAGCCTGTTGGACCCGTTTGAAGCTTGCAGCACAAACATCCCAGGGATCGCGGCGGGTAGTTTCGTTTTTGAGCGTCAGATCAGTACCGATATCTCCGGAAGTATCGCGCGCCGCGTGGCGGTCGGGCGCGACAATTTGTGAACTCAGGCTGGTCAAATCGTGTCGTAACGACTTGGCCGCTTTGGTGAGTAGACGGTCATCGCGGTTGAATCGCACATAGTCTTCAACAACCCGAAGACCTTCGGCAGCACGGTTCAATGAGGCGTCGATCAGGCGTATTAGCAGCGTATCGGCCATGAACCCCGATCTTACTGGTCGGAGGCGCGGCCTGAAAGCACCACACCGATTGTGCGAAGACTGCGGCCGGATTTTGGGGGTGGAGCGTTAAACGGGGATCCGAAGTGTCGTGTCTTCCCGAAACAACCGGAAGCGTGGCTGCAACCGGTAGAAAATCGCTTAGTCTGGCAAATTGCGTTCCCGTAAGTCAGGATAGCGATTTGAGTTGCCTTGCTGCTAGCAGATTAGCAGGCTACACTTCCCGAGAAGTCAGCAAGTCCTGGTTGTCCAATGCGACCAAAATTCGCCTTGCCTGCGTAAAACCAGAGGTATCCTCTGTCGAAGCGGGTTTTCCTGCGATTGGCCGCGGCGCTGGTGAATTGACTGAGGCAGGCGTCTTGCCGGGCACTTGGGCCCGTGGCTTGCAGGGGTTAGGATTGTATTGTGTTAAAAGAGGATAGTGCAGGTGATAATTTAAAATTATCTGATTGTTCTCATTTGAATTAAATTGCATTTGGAACCTAGTCGCGTTTGAATCCGCATAGCAGCTGGTCAGACGGTTGACCCGACGGGAGAACGGCCATGTACGAACGATTTACCGACCGAGCCAGAAAAGTCATGCAGTTGGCCAATCAGGAGGCCCAGCGATTTAATCACGAATATATCGGTACGGAACATGTCTTGCTTGGGTTGATCAAGGAAGGTAGCGGTGTGGCTGCCAATGTTTTGAAAAATCTGGACGTTGACCTTCGTAAAATTCGCCTGGAAGTTGAGAAGCTTGTGCAGAGTGGTCCTGACATGGTGACGATGGGGAAGTTGCCCCAAACACCGCGGGCCAAGAAAGTCATCGAGTACTCGATGGAAGAGGCGCGCAATCTGAATCACAATTATGTGGGCACGGAGCACATTTTACTTGGTCTTCTCCGAGAGCAGGAAGGAGTTGCTGCTCAGGTCCTCATGAACCTTGGCCTTCGCCTGGAAGACGTACGGGAGGAAGTCTTGAATCTTCTTGGCCATGGGCTGGAAGGCCCAGAGGCCACGGAGCGTGGTGGCCGCAGTGGCAGCGAAGAGGGTGGTCGTGAAGGTCGTAAGGGCAAGGGCAAGAGCAAGACACCGGCTCTCGACAGTTTTGGCCGCGACCTGACCGAACTGGCTCGTCAAATGAAACTTGATCCGGTGATTGGTCGAGAAAGCGAAATTGAACGAGCCATTCAAATCCTTAGTCGCCGTACCAAGAATAATCCGGTTCTTCTCGGTGAAGCTGGCGTTGGCAAGACCGCGATTGTCGAGGGTTTTGCTCAAATGGTCATTGAGGGTAATGTGCCGGAACTGTTGTTAGAGCGGCGGATTGTAGTTTTGGACCTGGCGATGATGGTTGCCGGTACCAAGTATCGCGGGCAGTTTGAGGAGCGGATCAAGGCCGTCATGAACGAAGTTCGCCGGGCCAAGAATACCATCCTCTTCATCGACGAACTTCACACGTTGGTTGGCGCTGGCGGTGCCGAGGGTGCGATTGATGCTTCCAACGTGTTGAAGCCAGCGTTAGCGCGTGGAGAAATCCAGTGCATCGGTGCTACGACGCTCGATGAGTTTCGGAAATACATTGAGAAGGATTCTGCGCTGGCCCGACGATTCCAGGAAATCCTCGTCGAGCCGACTACTCCAGACGATACATGCGAAATTCTTAAAGGGTTGCGCGATCGTTACGAAGAACATCATCGTGTGCAAATCACCGATGATGCGATTGATACGGCCGTTGAACTTTCCGACCGTTATATCACGGGTCGTTGTTTACCCGATAAGGCGATTGATGTGATCGATGAGGCAGGGGCACGTGTGCGGCTCAAATCGATGAGCAAACCACCGAATCTCAAAGAGATCGATGACGAGGTGGAAGAACTCAATCGGCAGAAGGAGGAGGCCGTTGCCAATCAAGATTTTGAGCAAGCGGCTTCCCTTCGTGATCAAGCAGATAAATTGAAGAAAAAGAAGCAGCAAATTACCAAAGAGTGGCGGGAAAAGTCGCGCGAGAATGGCGGTGTGGTCGATGAAGATGTCATCGCCGAAGTTGTCTCGAAGATGACCGGGATTCCGCTCACGCGGATGACCACCGAAGACAGTATGCGGCTCATGCAGATGGAAGATGAAATTCACCAGCGGGTGGTTAGCCAGGATGAAGCGATTAAGGCCGTGGCTCGGGCAGTTCGCCGTAGCCGCAGTGGTTTGCAGGACCCCAAACGTCCAACCGGCACATTTGTCTTTGCAGGTCCCACCGGCGTCGGCAAGACGTTGTTGGCCAAAGCACTTGCCGAATTCATGTTCGGCGATCAGGAAGCGCTCATTCAAATCGACATGAGCGAGTACATGGAAAAACATAACGTCAGCCGGTTGATTGGCGCACCTCCAGGATATGTTGGTTATGAAGAGGGTGGCCAGCTTACCGAACAGATTCGCCGCCGACCCTATGCGGTGGTTCTGCTGGATGAAATTGAAAAGGCCCATCCTGAGGTCTTCAATATGTTGCTCCAGTTGATGGAAGAAGGCCGCTTGACTGATAGTTTCGGTCGTAGTGTCGACTTTCGAAATACGATTGTTATCATGACGACCAACGCGGGAGCAGAAGCGATCAAGAACGAGTCGGCATTTGGCTTTGCCAAGCCGGATGACGATGCAAATTACGATAACATGAAGGCGCGCGTGCAGGATGAGATCGAAAAGGTCTTTCGGCCTGAGTTTATCAACCGCGTTAACGACGTCATTGTTTTCCGCCACTTGAATCACGAAGACCTTAAGGGAGTCATCGATCTCGAGTTGAAAAAAGTTCGCGATCGGCTTTCTGAAAAAGGCCTTGCGCTCGATCTCACCAATGAGGCCAAGGAGTTCCTCATCAAGAAAGGTTCCAATACCGACTATGGTGCCCGTCCGTTGCGACGCGCCATCGAGAGCTTTGTTGAAGATCCCTTGGCGGAGGAATTGCTTAAAGGTGAGTTTGCCGGCAAAGACACCATTAAGGTTGAGATCAAGAAGGTGGGAGATGAAAAGCAACTGTTCTTCGAGGGGGTCACTACGAATAAGAACGCTGATCCGGAGCCAGTAGTCGCGGGTGCAGTTTCCGAAGCCAGTGAGGCGGAAGATGCCGGTGATGAGACATCCGGTGATTAGCAGGCTCGCGGCGAAAAATATTCAGGTTGATTCCGTCCGGTAGAGTATGGCCGGCGCTCTACACGGTCGCTAGCCTGGGTTCCCTTTCAGGGCCAATTTTGTCTGCTGCTGAACCCTGTCCAGTCGATCGCGATACGAAAAAACTGGCATCTGCAATTCTCCAGACAGACCGTACTTTCCGGTCATTTCAGCGGTTGGGTCAGGCTGCAACGGATGCGGACTGAATACCAGCGTCGGTTCTGCTTGAGACCACAGCGGTTTGTGCGGTGGTTTGTATTCGTAGGCAGATAAGATCACAGGCAAGTTGTGCCATATTCCGAAGCTGCCAGCAGATGGAGGGCGTGCGTGCCAGCACTTCGCTGTCGCAACTATCCTTTTTTCTCAATCCACAACGTTTCTACAACCGATACTCTCGTGGGATGCGTTGTGACGGCGTGTGCGCGTGTTGCTGGCATCGAATCGGGGGGGCCACACCGGTGAGCGAGTGCTCAATCGTACCATGGCCAAAGGATTGCCAAATCTTGCCAAACCGGAACTGCAGCGACGTGGCTTGCCAGGGGCGGTTTACGACTCGGTCGCTGATCTGGGGGCAGTTGTTGTCCGCTGGGTTGCAATCGTGGGTGACGTCACGATTTTCGCCCTGAAAACCGTATCGTGGTTGATGACCCGTTTGCCGCGTCGCGACACGCTCCTGCCAAGTTTTTACAACATTGGCGTGTTGAGCCTGCCGGTTGTCGCTCTGACCGGGACGTTCATTGGCATGGTGCTAGCGGTGCAATCGTATACGCAGTTTCGCGCTTTCGGCTTCGAGACGAGACTTGGCGCGCTCATCAATATGTCAATGTGTCGCGAGCTCGGTCCGGTTCTGGCCGCTACGATGTTGGCCGGAAGGGTGGGTAGCGCAATCGCTGCAGAGTTGGGGACCATGCGCGTGACCGAGCAAATCGATGCGCTTGTCAGTATGGGAGCAAATCCGATTCGCCATTTGGTGGTGCCACGGTTTCTGGCTTGTTTGTTGATGATACCATCACTCACCTTGATGGCCATCTTTATGGGCATCGTAGGGGGAGGATTTTACGCAGTTTCGATTCTGGGCATTGATTCGTACCATTACTGGAGTAATTCCCAACAATTTGTCAGCAATTGGGATTTGTTTTACGGGATTTTCAAGAGCGTTTTCTTCGGGGCCATTATTGCCATTGTGAGTTGTCACCGTGGTTTCAACTGTGCGCCAGGTGCCGAAGGAGTGGGGCGCGCGGCGACTGCGGCGTTTGTGATGTCATTTGTAATCATTCTGATTGTTGATTTTGGGTTGAGTGTCATGCTGGACCAGGTGCACGACGCAATTTGGCCAGAACATTTTACGGGTCTGTAATGGTTACTGAGAACCGTGTTCCAGGAATAATCAGTCAAGATTCTACGCCGCATGTTGAAGTGCACGACTTGAACGTGCATTTTGGACGCCAGGCTGTGTTGCGCAATATCCAACTTTCTGTACCTCATGGGCAAACCTTGGTCGTGATTGGCGAAAGTGGTTGCGGAAAAACAGTCCTGCTCAAATCGATCATTGGCCTCATTCGACCGGCGAGTGGCTTTGTGAGTTTCGCTGGCGATCGGCTCGATAGCCTTAGTGACAAGGAACTCACCCGCTTGCGGACCCGATTTGGCTTTGTATTTCAGCAGGCTGCCCTGTTCGACAGCATGACCATTTTCGAGAACATTGAATTTCCGCTTCGCCAGCACCGCAATATTTCTCGCGAGAAAGCCCATGCTGAGGTTGTCAGGCTACTTGGAGAGGTTGGTTTGCCCACTGCTGTGTTAGGAAAAAAACCGGCTGAACTTTCTGGGGGGATGCGCAAACGGGTTGGCTTGGCACGGGCTCTTGTGATGAGTCCCGAAGTATTGCTCTATGACGAACCAACAACAGGTCTAGATCCAATTGTCAGCGATGTCATCAACGAATTGATCATGCACACCCGAGAGCGGCATTCGGTGACTAGTATCCTCGTAACCCATGATATGAGGAGTGCCCAAAAAGTAGCGGACCGAATAGTCATGCTTTATCCACTTTCCCGGTTGAAACGTGGGGAGCAGCAAATAATTTTTGACGGGACCCCCCAAGAAATTCGCGAGAGCACGGACCGCCGAGTATCGCAGTTTGTTCGTGGGGAAGCTGGCGAACGGTTGATGGAAATGAGGCATTAGGTCGAAATTTGAGCGTGGGAATTGCGACAGGAAAAGGCAGGATCACACGGGTTTAGTCGCCGGTCAAAACCAGCGGTTGCACCATCGTAATCGTTAGAGAATGGAATCGAAATGGACGAACGTCAGATGCAATTCCGCGTGGGTGCGGTTGTCTTGGCCACACTCGTGATTGGTGGATTATTGGTGGCGCTCAACAGTTCAGCCCCACAGTCATGGGTGCCGTGGGCGAAAGGAAAATATCGCGTTATCATCGAATTGAGCCAGGCTCCTGGGATTGCGCCCAATACACCCGTTCGCAAGAACGGAATTCTCATTGGGCGAGTCTCTGCTATCGACGATCGGGACAATCAAGTCATGGTAACGGCAAAAGTCGACGACGGGGTGCGGCTTTATCCCGATCCGCTTTATTCCTGCCAGGTACGCACTTCCGTTCTGGGAGATTCAACCATTGATTTTGTTTCTCGACGCGTTCCCCCCAACGCTGTTGCCCTTCGCGACGGTGGCGTCACTCACGGGACGGTACTGGCCAACCCGCTCGACATGCTCTCAAATTTGCAGGGTGATTTGGCAGTTATGACAAATTCGCTGGGGCATGCCGGAGACGAAGTTGCAAAACTTGCCGAGAATCTTAATCACGCTTTGGGTCAAAAGGACGGACAGCAGCGGTTTGTCGTTTTGTTGGACCGCACCATTACGGCACTCGAGAATTTCTCCACGACGATGGAATCTGTCGAAGGATTGTTTTCGGATGGTGAACTTCGCAATGCTCTTCACGTGGGACTCCGGGAGATACCAGCTGCGGTTCAAGACATCCGGCTCACGATGAGTGAGGCACGGAAAACGCTTAGCGGGTTTGACGAGGTGATTGATTCGGCAGAAAGAAATTTTGCAAACCTTGAAGGGTTTACGGAACCTCTCGGACGTAACGGAGAAAATCTGCTGGAAGCAGCCTTTTCGGCCGTGGAAAGTATCGACTTGCTGTTGGAGGAAATCACCGTACTGGCAGGAACGATCACCAGAAGTGAAGGCACGATTGGACAACTCATCAACGACCCAAGCCTGTACAACAATATGAATCAGCTCTCAGTGAGTGCGAACGAATTAGTTTGGAATCTCAACCAGACAACCAATCAGCTGCGCCCCTTGTTGGCCATGTTGCGGCCAATTCTTCACGACGTTCGCGTGTTTACCGATAAGATCAGTCGCGAACCGGGCCGGTTGATTAGTGGTGCTCTTAACCGCGGTCCCGGCATCAAGTGACCTTAAAAGTCGTTGTCGACATAGATGGTCTTTGGCCTTGCCCTACCTTAATGGTGGGCTGACCAGGGGATGCCCCCGCTGGGGTGGGGGGCCTGGCGGCGGCAAGATGGCTGGCCCTGCAGGGGCCGTTGGGAGCAGTGGGCCTGGTGGCGCGGGCAGGATAACCGGTGGAGGAGTGCCGATCACCGGTGGTGTGCCCTGCGAGGGGTCCCCCAGTAACGGTGTGCCGGACAGGGGAAGTGGTTGCTGGCCCAATGGTGTTGATGGGCCAATAATTTCAGAAGGGCTGATTACCGAACATGGTATGGCGGTACCTTGAAGTGTTTCTTGTCGTAGCTGATTGCCACGGTCAATCAGCTCTTGTGGTGGAATAAGAATCTCCGGCATCATGTTGAAACTCACGCTGCGGTTGTCGTGGATTTCGTAGGGCACGAGGTTTTCACTGATGAAATCGAGTGGAGGATACTCGTACCAAGGTGTGGGAATCGGTTGGTTTACCTTGAGAGTTTCGAGGCCGGGTTTTACAAGGCGAATTTCCCGCGTACCGTAGTAAGTGAAATCAACCGCGCAAGGTGTTGTTCCGATCTGTTCATTATCGACATAAACAAGCGCACCGGTAGGATTGCTATTGATAAAAAGTCGTCGCCGCACGCATCCCACCGCCGCCAGTGCGCATAGCACCAAGAGGAGTAAAGCGGTTGAATACCGATTTCCGGATAAGGGGTGCTCGGTATGTACGGAGTTGAGGACGACAGGCATTTTGGTCTGAAGGGCACTCGAATGAGGCTGCGAAAAGGCGGGGAAGTATAGGATCGGCGCTCTTTTGGGGCTAGCCCGGCTGTGTGCTATCCCTGAAACGGCAGTCCGATTAGAATAAAACCCCTGGTTTGACCCTCGTGCGGGGATAAGTTTGCGTGCTAGCGGGCTTATCTCTCCACCCTGTTTTGCGACCACCTTCGTTCATCGTCACTCTCTGTTGCTGCCAACGATGACTGCAAAGTCGACGCCCTTGAAACTGGAACTTGCCCAGCTTAGCGATCTGGGTATGCGCCGCGCCAACAACCAGGATTCGCTGACATCGGTAGTGACTGATGAGCCGGATACCTGGGTCCAACGCGGTCATCTGATGATGGTGGCCGATGGCATGGGAGCTCATGCCGCTGGCGAATTGGCGAGCAAGCTTGCTGTCGATAACCTGCCGCACGCATATTACAAATCCACGGAATCATCCCCGGCGATTGCGCTTCGTCAGGCCGTCCACCGCACCAATGAGATTATCAATACCAAAGGCCAAGACAGTGTTGATTTTCGAGGGATGGGAACGACATGCACCTGCCTGGTACTGGTTCCTCAGGGTGCCTTGATCGCCCATGTCGGAGACAGCCGGGCGTACCGACTCCGGGGCACTTCTTTTCAGCAGCTGACATTTGACCACAGCCTTGTCTGGGAAGCTGCCGCAGCGGGCCAATCGTCTGCTGAGGGCGTGCTCAATGCCTTGCCACGCAACGTAATTACGCGATCTCTTGGTCCTCGCAAGACCGTGAACGTCGATTTAGAAGGTCCCTTTGAAGTCGTTGAAGGCGATGTTTTTCTCATTTGTAGCGATGGCCTGACTGGTGAAGTCACCGATCGAGAGATCGGCACCATTGTTGGCGCGTTATCAGCTCAGGATGCTGCCCAAACGCTTGTTGATTTTTCCAATCTGCGCGGTGGTTCTGACAACATTAGTGTTGCAATTGCCAGAGTTCAACGAGAGGTGACGGACTCGGAAAGTTCAACAAGCAATCCATTGAGGAATAACTCATCTTCCCCGCGCGGGCGTATTGGGATCGGACTTGGAATTCTCATATTGGCATGCCTTGCCTTTTTTTTCGTCTTCCTGGCAATCGATTGGCCAGGGGCAGCGGTTGCCTCTGCCGTTGGCCTGGCCGTATCGGTAGTTGTCGCAGCGGTGCGGTGGTTGGTGCCGCCACGAACGATTAAGCCGACCATCAATCTCAATGGTCCTTATGGAAACGGCCCATATCGCGATTACGACTGTCAACCATCTCAGCTCGTGGTGGAGGCGCTGGAAGAAGTCGCCAAGCAACTCCACAAGTTGGCCCAACAGGATAGCCAGCTGGCGGAAAAGAAGTGGCAGAAAATTGACGCCCACCAAAAACTGGCTGCCGAGGCGGCAAAAGCCAACAATTTTTCGGTTGCAGTTGCGGAGTATTGCCACATGATTCGCCGTGCCATGCAACAACTACGTGGGCAGAGCGCTACCATGACGATGCAGTCGGTGAGCAATTTCGACAAAAACCGGTAGTATTTAGGGTATCCCAAGGCGAGTGCAACGGAAAAGGTTGTACCAACAGGTTCCCCTACGGGCTGCTTTCAGGCGTAATTCTCCGAAAATCTGCACGGTTGCTAGCATGATCGATCGTCGTTTGCCGTTCTGCAGGCTCCTGCTAAAGTACTGCTTCTTGACGATTTCCCCATTCCTGGCAAATGCTTCGTGCGCATCCTCACTCGATACGTCCTGTTCGACCTGCTGAGGGTTTTTCTTCTTGCGCTAACCGGTATGACGATGGTGATTTTTATCGTCCTGGCAGGTAACGAGTTCGTTGACAAAGGACTTGGCTTAGGGCCTTTGCTGCGGATGACACCCTACCTGCTGCCCCAGGCAATGCAGTTTGCTGTACCTGGAACGATGTTGTTGGCGACGACGAGTGTTTACGGTCGGCTTTCCGGTTACCAAGAAATTGTGGCCATCAAATCAATGGGTATATCACCCATGGCTCTCGTGTGGCCAACATTGATCCTTGCTACCGTTGTTAGTTTTAGTGCCGTGCTCTTGAACGATATTGCTGTGTCTTGGGGGCGGCTGGGAGTGCAACGCATTTTCATCGAATCCATCGAAGAAATCGTTTATGGTCAGCTTCGCATGCAGAGAACCTACAGCACAGGGAACTTGAGCATTACGGTACCTCGGGTCGAGGGGCGGACCTTGATTCAGCCAATACTCGTTGTCAAGGCAACTGCCGGTCGGCCACCACTTACCGTTTCGGCTGAGCGAGCTGAGATTGAATCGGATCCAGTTGAAGGAGTGCTCAAAGTTCGCTTTTATGACTTTGAAGTTGATGGACCCGTGACGATCAAAAATCCCGATATGTATGAATATGTAATGTCATTAGACGAATTGGTTGGCGGTAATTCCAAACGCCGCAGTCCATCGACCTTTGCGCTGGGAGAGATTTCCCAAGCCAGGCGGGAACAGCGCGAACGGATTGAGACATTGCATCGAGAGATGACGACGCATGCCGCTTTTTCACTGCTCACCGGTCGCTTTGAGTCGCTTTCGGAACAGACTTGGCATATCCACGAGAAGAACTTGACGAGTGCACGATACCGGTTGCACCGTTTCAATACTGAACCTTATCGACGGTGGTCAAATGGGTTCAGTTGTCTTTGCTTCGTATTGGTTGGAGCGGCGATGGCCATGCGGATGCGACAGACCGATTTTTTAGCGATTTTCTTCATCTGTTTTTTGCCCATTCTGATTGTTTATTACCCGTTGTTAATGATTAGCCTCGACAAAGCCAAGGGGGGCGTTTTGCCTCCCCAGGCGGTTTGGTTTGGCAACATCGTGTTGGTCCTTTGGGGAGCCTGGCTAATGCGGCGAGTGATTCGGTTCTAGCTGAAACTCGCTGGCCCGGCTTCCTTGCAGCAACTTATGACGCGATCGTTTTCAGTCAGTCATGACCGACCTGGACATTCGGTCAATGGGGTGGGCCAGGTGACCTGCGCTGAATTTCTCCACTGGCGTTTCTCGCCAGCTTTCGGTGCTGTCATCATGAATCGTGGGATCATTTCACTGACAGAGGTTCACGCTACCGATTCTGGCGAAACGCCCTTGTCACTTTTTCTCAAGGGTTGCTAGAATCCTGCTCCGTTTTTATGGATGAAAGCGAGACAGGATGGGGGTCTGTGGGCCGCCGTCATGTTGAGTCGGCGACAAGGAGGTCGCGGCGTGTTCTCACATCGGCCAATTCGAAAAAAACTCAAACTAGGTCTTGGTTTGTTGGCCGTTTCTGTTGCTGCCCTCTTCGCGTGTAGTATCTATGGGCTTTACGCCTACCGCGGGCTTGCCAAAAGTCTCAGCGCGAGGTCAACCGAGTTGCCACTCGCCAAAGAACTTGGCGATCGGGTGAATGAACTGCGCGTCATCCTGGCTGCTGCTAAAGAACGCGTGCAGAACCAGCAGGATGCAGTTAAGCCGGATCTCGACAAAATGAATACCGCAGGAGACGTGCAAGAGGATATGCAATTTACTTTGCTGCGCGAGATTTACCACTATGAATTCGAGTGGTTTCTCCAGGCGTTGCGTAATTATCGGCGTCAGTTGGATGCAAACCAGTTAGACGCAAATCAAGCCTCTGTGGGCACGCGATTTGCCGATGACTTTCAGGAACAACAAACGCTTGGGGAAATTGACAAACTCATCAGCGGGATGGATGAAGGGCTGGTTCGGGATGCATTCACTTGGCAAGTTGCTGGAGAGGGGCGCCTCGACACGTTGCGAGAGGAAATCGAAAAGCTATACGATTTGGCGACAGAGTTACCAAGTCATCTTCATGATCGCTTTATCAAACTGGCGGGTGACGTTCGTGCCCGATACCGATTTGCAATTCCGTTTGCCTGGGTGACTGCCTTGCTATCAGGCGGCTTGTTGGTGATTTCGTTACTCTTCTTCCGAAAGTGGATCTCTCGTCCGCTGAAGACACTCGTTGAGGGGTGTAAAATTGCCAGCGATGGAAAATTCGATCATCGGATTTGTCTCGAAACACGCGATGAGATGCAGGAACTTGCCGAGGCGATGAACAAGATGACAAAACGCTTTAAAGCAACCCGTGACGATCTTGATCGCCAAGTCTGTGAGCAAACCAGGCAGGTTGTCCGCAGCGAGCAGTTGGCCAGTGTCGGTTTTTTGGCAGCAGGTGTAGCACACGAGATCAATAACCCGCTTGCTTCGATTGCAATGGGAAGTGAATCACTAGTCCGACGCCTCGAAGAAAGTGAATCCAGTGAACAACACCCGCTCTCTGCAGACAAAGAACTATTCCGAAAATATCTGCAAATGATCGAAGCTGAAGCATTTCGTTGCAAAGAGATTACGGACAAACTGCTCGACTTCTCGCGATTAGGCGATTCGGAAAAACATAATGCCGAACTTCGTGAAATAGTGACCGGAGTTATCGAGATGGTTCGCCTTGGCAAGTACAAAGGTAAAAAAATTGTTTTAAGAGAGGGCGGTCCCGTGGTTGCGCAGGTTAATTTTCAAGAATTCAAGCAAGTAATGCTTAACCTGATTGCCAACGCGCTGAACAGTATCGAAACTGGTGGGACGGTTACCGTTGGCATGGCCACCAGTGGGGGGCGGGCTGAGATTACGGTTGAAGATGATGGTTGTGGAATGACAGACGACGTCATTCAGCACCTGTTTGAGCCCTTTTTCACTCGTCGCCACACAGGACAGGGAACCGGGTTGGGGCTTTCGATCACGTTTCGGATCATTGAAGAGCACCAAGGGCAAATCACCGCTACCAGTGAAGGAGTTGGAAAAGGTTCCAAGTTCACTGTTTCATTGCCACTCCAGCAAATGGTCGCTAACGAGCCCACTCCCACTCCCGCTGTCGCTGCATAATTTCCAGCCGACCACACCCTAAAGTCACCTACTCGAGAAACCGTCACATGTCGAACCAGAAATCAAAGTTGAAAGATACTACACCAGACGTCTCGGGACTTGCTTTGCTGTTTGCCGACGATGAGCCCCCGCTGCAGGAATTGATGAAGCTGGAAATCCCCCGGATGGGACATCGTGTTACGGTTTGTCCTGATGGGCTCACAGCTATGGAAGCACTCCAGAAAAACAATTACGACTGCATTCTGGTCGACCTCGATATGCCTGGGCTGAGTGGCATTGAGGTCATTGCCGCATGTAAAGAACTTACGCCCGATACCGAAGCTGTGGTGTTGACTGGCAAGAGTTCGCTCGATTCGGCCATTGCCGCATTACGTCATGGGGCTTTCGATTATCTAACCAAGCCGTGCAAACTGGTCGAAATCGAGTCCCTCCTCAAACGCATCCAAGAGAAGCGAGAACTGACCCAAAAATATCGCGCGTTACAACGGCGCTTAGAACGAATTGAGGGATCGCACCAATTGGTTGGGAAGTCGCCAGGTATGCTTCGTGTGCGGACACTCATTGAAAAAGTTGCTCCGACCAATTCAACCGTCCTTATTCTTGGAGAAACAGGCACGGGTAAGGAGTTGGTAGCTCGTGCTGTCCATGATCAAAGTGGTCGTGCCGAGATGCCGTTTGTAGCAATCAATTGTGGTGCCCTACCTGAGACGCTCATCGAAAGTGAGCTTTTTGGGCACCGCAAGGGAGCATTTACCGGTGCTGACGAGCATCGTGTGGGACTGTTTGAAGTTGCCAACGGGGGGACCATTTTTCTGGATGAAATAGGCGAATTGCCCAAAGCAATGCAGGCCAAGTTGCTTCGGGTCCTGGAAAGTCGCGAAATCCGCCGGGTGGGCGAAAATAAGGCGTCGACCGTCGACGTTCGGGTGGTGTGCGCGACTCACCGTGATCTGCCAGAGATGGTTTTGGATGGAGAATTCCGCGAGGATTTGATGTATCGCGTTAATACGTTTGAGATTCAGCTTCCCCCACTGCGTGATCGCTTGAGCGATATTTCCGAGTTGGCTTGCCATCTTCTGGCCCAATTTCGTCCTCAGGCCTCCCGTTCAGACCAGCAACTCTCCAGCGACGCAATTGAGGTATTGCGTGAACACGTATGGCCAGGCAATGTTCGTGAATTAGCGAACGTGATCGAACACGCGACCATTCTTTGTGACCATGGGCCAATTGCCCGGGAACATCTCCCTCAACACTTCAACCGCCGACAACTTACTACGGCTGCCCGCCGATCGACCGGGCCGATCACGTTACGGGATTTAGAAATGCAAGCGATCCACGATTCACTCCAACGACACGACGGAAATAAGCCAAAAGTGGCTGAGGAACTGGGGATTAGCCTTAAAACACTTTATAACAAGGTGAATCAGGCGAGTTTGCTGGAGAAATCAGCCTAGTTTTTTGCCAGTCGCGCCGAGGGCATCGAATGTTGCTGTTGCGAACTGTCTAAATTCACACAGTCTTGGCCTGAATAGTCTTGGCCTGAACAGTCTTGGCCTGAATTGGAAGGGCCACTGGTTGCCGCCCCCAGCCACTGGATGCGAGGCCTCATTCAAACGCCAGTACCACCGCTGCTGTCCTGTGCGCTAGGTGACTTTTCGGACGATTCCGGTCACCACTCCCACGACTTGTACATCGCGCGCATAAATCGGTTTCATGGATGAATTCGCTGGCTGCAGTCTGATACGGTTTGCCTCGGGAAACCAATACTTGAGCGTGGCTTCACCTGAGCCGGTTAATGCCACCACAATATCTCCTTTTTGGGCAGTTCGAGTGCGACGACAAATGACCACATCTCCATCCGCAATTTGAGCATCGATCATGGATTCACCCTCAACCTTCAGGGCGAATTGGCTCTTACGTTGTGGAAACCACTCTTCGAACTCAAATCGCTCTCCCTGTTCAATGGCCTCAGAGAGGTTGCCCGCAGCGATCAATCCGACCAGCGGGATGCCGTGGTCTTCCTGGACAGAATCGGTAATTTGGATTGCCCGTGACATGTTCGGCTCGCGGGTGATCATCCCCTTTTTTTCTAATGCTTTCAGGTGGCACATGACGCCGTTGGGTGAGCTGATTTGAAAATGGTCCCCGATTTCTCGGACCGTTGGCCCGTAGCCACGTCCCTGGATTTTGTCACGAATAAAGGTGAAAACTTCGCGTTGTCGGTTAGTGAGTTGATCAAGTGCCATCTACGGTTTCTCCAAAAGCACTGGGCCATTTTTGGTTGGTGCTGTGGCTGTGTTAGGGGGGCAGGCTGACGGTATAGGCTGATAGGGTGGGCTCACAGGGTAGGCTGATAGGGTAGGCTCACAGGGTAGGCTGATAGGGTAGGCGATAGGGTAGGCTCACAGGGTAGGCTCACAGGGGGCCGCACCCTATTGACTATAATATACAGCCGTACAGGGTCAATAGCATTTGTACAGGTTTTTGACACGGACCGAAAAACGGCTTGTCAAACCAAGAATTTGGGCAGCTGGTGGTGGTAGTGGGTGTATGCTGAGGGACGCGGGTCCGATTTTGCAGGTTTCCTGGACGCCGAGAGTTTATTATGGGGAGTTTGGTCGGAAACAATGGCTGGGATTTTTGTGAGCAGCCCCGACTGGACCCAAAATCAACGACTCTAACAGGGCAGCAACTTTCCGTAGTTTATGTAATCCCTACCATAGACGGGACAAAGCGGTCGGTGAAGGTTGCTGCTGGCCTACGTCTGGTGGTGGAAGCTGCCGAATAAGGGGCAACTGGTCAATATCGTTGGCAAACGTAGCCGATATTAACATGGCCCCAAGGGGGCATATCCCAAGTGACACACGATTCCACCAGCAGTGGTCCTCGCTTGCTTGTGCGATGGGTCGTGGGGTCTTCTTGGGGCGCGATCCTTTTGCCACCCAGGAGTGTCGATTAAGCGGATTTCCATGCTTGATCCTGTTCGTCAAGAAATCGTTGCCAATGTTGACACTATTGTCGTGAAGGTTGGTACCCGTGTACTTACCCGCGACGATGGTACGCTCGATACGGAACGTGTCGAGGCGATTGGCCATGAATTGGTAAGACTCGTCGACGATGGGCGACGGGTGGCGCTTGTCAGCAGTGGGGCCGTCGGAGCCGGAATGGGGCGGCTAGGCCTTACTTCGCGGCCAAGCGATCTTGCACAGTTGCAGTCGGTTGCCGCTGTTGGGCAAAGCCGGCTAATCGAGGCCTATAACCGGGCACTTGAAACGCATGGCAGGCACGCTGCCCAGATTCTGCTGACGGCTGATGACCTCAATGATAGAACCCGCTATTTAAATGTTCGAAACACGGTTCTTGCCTTGTTTCGTTATGGCGCGATCCCAATCATCAACGAAAACGATACGGTGCGAGTCGATGAGTTGCAACGCAATGTGGGCGATAATGACCAGCTTGCGGCCATGGTCACGAACTTGATTCGTGCTCCACTTCTTGTGTTACTCTCGGATGTTGCGGGCCTTTATAACGGGCCTCCGGGCGATTCCCGCTCTTCGGTCATACCGGTGGTTAACGACCTCAATCAAGCGATCCACCAGTTCATTTGTGATACAAACGAGTCGAATTCACTGAGTAAGGGAGGTATGCGCAGCAAGCTGGAGGCTGCCCAGATTGCGACTGCTGCTGGCGAAAATGTCATCATTGCCGATGGTCGGCAGCCAGGTGTTTTAACCCAAATTCTTCAGGCTGAGCCATTGGGGACGCTGTTTTTGGCACAGGGGCCTGCAATCACTTCCAAAAAACGCTGGATCGGTTTCACAGCACAACCAGCTGGTCAGTTGCAGCTCGATGCTGGAGCTGTTCGCGCGATCGTCGAGCGTCGGCGGAGCTTGTTAGCAATTGGTGTGCTGACTGTTATTGGGCAGTTTGCCAAGGGGGATGTCGTAACTCTGGCCGATGAATATGGGTGTGAGCTGGCGCGTGGTTTGATCAATTATCACGCCGAAGAAATGCGAAAAATCGCGGGTCATCCTAGCGACCAGATCGTGCAACTTCTAGGACATTGTCCCTATGAGGAGGTCGTTCACCGCGACAACCTGGTTGCATTAGCACGGTAGAATCGGGTATCCTGGTAGTTTGCACAAGAAGCGGTAAATAGAAGTGTTCTGGCGAGTTGAGAAAGGGATGCTGCTCCCCTGAATACACCCCGTTTCTTGTTGCGGTGACGTTCCACCGAGTACCTAGCAACATTGCTATTGAGAGTACCACGGTTGTCATTTGACCTTTAACGGGTTGGCTTCTCATGGCTATTTACAAGTTGCCTTCTGGTCCACCTAACCAGTGTCCCGACAAATCACCGCTGCCTGTAACACACGTAAGTTATGCCGAGATTTCCGAAGATCTTGTTTCGATGGTTCGTGCTTTGCATGCCGAACATGGTCCTATCGCGGCGTTGCAAGACGGCTCGCAGCGGGTGGTGTTCTTATTCAGCCCGGAATTCAATCAGCAGGTCTTGAGCGATCCGAACACGTTTCACGCCCGTTTCTTTGCAATCCGTGGACCTAAGCGATCCTCGCAGAGAAGGCTGACATGCGGTCTGTTGGCGATGAACGGTCCCCAACACCGCCGTAATCGACGGCTGGTCAAAGAACCTTTTAGCCTACGAACCATTGCAACCTATGGCGAGTCTATTAACCGCCTGGCTGATGAGATGCTGGATGGGTGGCAGGTTGGAGACCAGATTGATATCGCCGACCAGATGCGGCGTTACATGCTAAGAGTCACCAGCACCTTGTTGTTTGGTTTCGACCGACCAGAACAAGCTTATCGGATTGGCGACATGCTTGCACACTGGGTTGCGATGAACCATCAATTGGGGAGTGGTGCGTTGGTTCCAGACGCAATGTTCAGTAACAAGTATGAAGAGTTACTTGCATATGCGAATGAGCTTGAAGCCGAAATCATGGAAATGATCCGACATTGTCGTAACGCGCAAAGACCTGGCCGCGATGTACTCTCGATCCTTGTTCGATCGCACGACGAAGCAGGGGGACTTTCTGACGAGGAACTCGTGGGGCAGGCCGCTGTATTATTTGGCGCCGCACACATGACAACTGCCCATTCGCTCTCCTGGACGTTGTTTCTGCTGGCTCAGCATCCATCCGTAATGCAACAGCTGTGGCACGGACTCCAAAACGAGTCATCAGGTGACGATCTGACAGGTCCTAAAGGGAGCATGAGTGGCGAGTCCAGTTCATTGCTTGATCGAGTTGTGAAGGAGAGCATGCGAGTCTTACCGGCATCGGCTTACTCACAGCGGGTGAACATGGAGGCTGTTCGACTCGGTCCGTTCAACTTGCCACGAGGTACAGGAATCGTGTTCACGCCTTTAATCATACATCATCTGGCGACCCTTTATCCCAATCCAGAATGTTTCGATCCAGAAAGATGGCGCGAGATTCGACCAACCCCTTATGAGTACCTTCCCTTTGGGGCTGGTCCGCGAATGTGCATCGGGGCGCCGATGGCGATGGCAATTCTGCGGATGACGTTGCCCCGCATTTTACGTCGTTACCGTCTTACGGTTATCCCCAATGCCAAAATTGAGGTACAGATCGAGTCAACCATGTTAGCGCCAGTCCACGGTATTCCGATGCGAGTCGATGTGCCCGATGGGCAGTTTCAAAGCGTTGCTGTAAAGGGTAATGTTCACGACATGGTCGCACTTCCCAAGAGTGCTTGTTCGCAAGAGGGTCCGTTGATCGTCAACTTCCCAAACCAGCCTGGAGCTGCTTGATGGCTGGAGATTTGCCGATTGGCCAAAGCTGCTAAATACCCTGGGCCATGGTTCATTCCTTCATCACGGCGAAACCACGATTTATGAACAGGGGAAATAGGCCAGGCGGGGCTGTAATTTCGGGAAATTTGGTAAAGTAGGCTGACTATGGAGTGAAATGCCTTTTTCACCAGCAGTGGCGAGGTTGGTACCGTTTGAGCAGCCCCTGTGGGCTGGACTCTCGTATGGCATCAAGCAGCAGCTGCTCGGCAACCAGGTTTTTCCTCTGGCCGTTGAGCAATCGTCGACCCAGCCGTAGAATGGGGGTTGGGGCGGGTGTATAGGTTGCCAATGGATCTTTGCTGCGGCTGGACATTGACGACTGGTGTTTCAGACCTTCCTGGTTTTAGCTGCCGGCGGTCAACGGTAGCAGAGGCATTCAATTGGCTCCCAACCAGGCTGCGATTGAAGGGATGGATCGACATTTATGAGTGAATTGAACCACGAATGTGGCATTGCTGCTATCTATCACTTGGCTGGCAAGCCGAGTCTCTTGGCGTCGTCGCATGGCCCCGATCAGATCAGCCGACTTCTGCCCCGGATGCTGCTGGATATTCAGAACCGGGGTCAACTCTCCGCCGGGATCACTTCTTATAACCCGGAGCGAAGCCAGCTCATCGATACTTATCGAGAAGTGGGAAGTGTTAGCGAAGTGTTCCGGCTCAATCATCAAGGCAAGGCTGACAGCCTGATGGAGCAATATGCTGGCCGGGCAGCCATTGGCCATGTCCGCTACGCCACCTGTGGAACAGAGGATCGCAGTTACGCTCAACCTTTTGAGCGGCATCATTTGCAGAAACATAAATGGTTTAGTTTTGGTTTCAATGGTCAACTGGCCAACTACACTGCACTTCGCGATAAGTTGTTGGCTGACGACGATCACCATTTGGCCCGCTCGACGGATACCGAGATCATCATGCATGAGATCAGTCGGGAGCTTTCTGGTGATCGGTCTCCGACGCTGTTCGAGGTCATGAGCAACGTTTCAAAACGATTCGATGGAGCCTACAGCCTGGTATTGCTCAATGCGCTTGGGCAGATGTTGGTGGCCCGTGATCCGCTTGGAATCAAACCTGTTTGTTACGCCATTGAAGACAACTTGTTTGCTGCCGCTAGTGAGAGCGTTGCCCTTTTGAACCTGGGGTTTAGTCACAGTAGCATTCATTGCCTTGATCCCGGTCATGCGATCACAATCGATGGTCAACATGTTCGTATTGAAAGGTTTGCCGACCAACAGAGGCGAGCGCACTGTTTCTTCGAGTGGATTTATTTTGCAAATGTGGCCAGCACGATGGATGGGCGGAGTGTCTATTTGTCACGAAAAGCCCTGGGCGAAGAACTCGCGCGCCTGGAAGATTTAACCATTGACGAGGATACAATTGTCGTACCGGTTCCCGATACCAGCAAATGTGCTGCTGACGCTATGGCCTACCAGTTGAATGTTCCCAGTGTCGAAGGGCTGATCCGCAACCGTTATTCGGGCCGTACTTTTATCGAGGGTGGCAGCCACCGTCGCAGCAAGGCCGCAATCAAGTACACCCCGCTGCGCGAAGTGCTGGAAGGCAAACGAGTGCTCCTAGTCGAGGATTCCATTGTGCGT
Source organism: Lacipirellulaceae bacterium (assembly GCA_965243695.1). Classification (GTDB taxonomy): domain Bacteria; phylum Planctomycetota; class Planctomycetia; order Pirellulales; family Lacipirellulaceae; genus JAKVCB01. The sequence goes on from CBDEWC010000039.1 coordinate 288,695, forward strand.
TCGACGACGATGCGGGTACTGATTTCGAAGATTCGAGAAGTTGGTCGGGCTCGCGAAATCCATGTCAGGGTTGCCTGTCCGCCCATTACGTCACCTTGTTTCTATGGCATCGACATGTCGACCATGGAGGAGCTTTTTGCACCTCGGTTTATCCGTCCCGACCGGTCAGTCGACGAAATGCACTTGGCCATGGCACGTGAGTTAGGGGCTGATTCGCTCCGGTATCTGCCCGTTGAGTCGATCGCCCGAGCTGTCGAACGCCCCGTCGAAGAGCTTTGCCAGGCTTGTATCACGGGGCGCTATCCTACGCCGTGCGGACAACAACTATACAATATTGCACTGTCCAAAGTTTCTGAGGAGTCTTCCGTCGAATCGGGAACAACCGATAAGGAAGTAGTACGCACTTACGAATCCCCCCAAGCCACGCTGTAATGTGTGTTGGCGCTGCGGCTTCTCGCGGAGAGTTTAATGGGTGGAGTATCCCATATCAATTTGTTCTGGTGCTGCAAAGCAAAGTTCTGCTTGCAGGGCCTGTTGACTGGTTAGCCCAATCGTTTTGCAGGATTTCGACTGCTTTGGTCCAGACCGCTTTCTGACGAGATAGACGTGCCACATTTCGACCAAGGTGCTGACAACGGTGTATCAAGCGACCGGGTCCACGAAGAGTATTTCAATGCGGTCACGCATGGTTTCGGGTTAGTGCTGGCGCTGGTTGGAGCCGTGGCAATCTTCGCGTTGGGTCCAACTTATGATCGCGGAGAAACGATTGCCGGACAGGTTTATTTGGCAACGCTGGTGGCCGTATATGCTATCTCAACACTATCGCATGCGATTCAGGAACCTCGTCTCAAGTTGTTATTTCAAACTTGGGATCAAGGGACCATTTACCTGTTGATTGCCGGAACCTATACCCCTTTTGTTTGGGCGTACACGGGGATCGATCGGCGTTGGCTCTTCTTGTGGGTAATCTGGGTTGTGGCATGGGTTGGATTTGGTTCAAAGGTCTTTGCCCACTACCGTGTGCTCAAATTCTCGTCCCACAGTTACGTTCTCTTCGGCTGGTTGCCCGCTTTGGCTATGGTCAACCTGGTTCCCTGGGTTTGTGTGGTTTGGATGGCACTGGGGGGAATCAGCTACACAGTCGGCACGTTATTTCTTTGGCTTGATCATCGTTACCGCTATTTCCATGTGATCTGGCATTTGTTCGTCATTGTGGGCAGTGCATTGCATTACTATGCTATTTACCAATTTATTTTGCTGCCCGACGCAACTGGGTAACGGGTTTTCGGGGTGTGCTCAGCACCCCTTGGGTTCAGCGATAATTCTTCGATGGTAGCCAACCACCTGCGTTGACCCACACGGTTTGTCCGAAAGCAGGACTCAAAATAGGTAGTTGACCTGAGTTAGCAACGTCTTTCCTTTGAGCCTGACAAGAAGTTTTGCACACGAGGTATCAGCCGTGTTTTGTCCGGCCTGGATCGCCACATTGCCAAAACGTGGTGGCACGACAACGCGGTGTGATCACAACCTTTTCCAAATGCAAAAGAGGGGGATCAGAGATCGATAGCGTCAAGTTCATCGATCAGTTCATCAAGTTCATCACGCGGGCTCGTCTCGCGTGTCCGCTTGGCAGTTTGATCCCGGATCCCAACCTCAGTCCCAACCGGGGCGCGGCCAGCCAGTAGAAGCTGTTCATCGCGTTCGCTTACGGCGACGTCCAACGCTTTTTCAGCACCGGGTGCCCCAGGATCGGGCGCGCCGAACAATTTGGATAAATCAATCTTCATCGGGGCGCCAAACTCCGGACTACCCGCAATCGTTGGCGTTTTGTGTTGAGGAAAGATAATAGCATTTTCCGGGCAGACGCGACTGCATGCCGGACATCCCTTACGGCAATTATCGGGTTGTTCAACCAGAATGGTTTCGGCCCGATCAATGCCATACACTCCGAATAAGCAAAAATCGATGCATTCAAGGCAGTTCGTGCAACGGCCGAAGTCGATCACCGGATACCACCGCCGCGATGCCTCTTCGTCAACAACAGTCGGTTGTAAGGGTTCGGGTGTTACTGCTGGCGAATCAGGTTGGGGTCCCAGGTAGCGGTCCAATTGCGGTTGCTTCGGTTGGCCTTCAATCCAATTCATCAATTCGACCGTATTGGTCGTTTGATCGGCAGCAATGCGACGAATTTCTTCGAGGAAAGGTGTTGCGGAGTCATAAGCCCGCAGATCAAGGCAGTAAATCTTGCGGTTGGGAAGTTCTCTTTGGTCGAGGACGCGGAGCTTATCGTTTTCCGACAGATCTTGCTCATCTTCCACCTGTTGGTCTTCTTCTTCCGACTCTCCAGCCGACTTCAGCAGCGTTTTTCCATCGTGTCCCCAAATGTCGTTCCGATCGAGGATCCAGCGGGTTGCCCGCGGATAGAGCCAACTACATACCACAAGATCGCCAGTGACCCCAGAGAGGCAGAGCATTCCCGTGCCCTCAGGTTTCAGATCATACAGATGGGGAACAACGGTCACATCGATGCCCCGTTCCGAGAGCAGGTTCGTCACAATTTCTTCTTCCATCGCCCGCTTCTTCGGGTTATGGCTTTGGCCTTGGGATACGACGACGGCGATGCGATGGGCCATGATAAAAACTCTCAGTCCTGAGGATTTCAGCTTTTAGCTTACCTAAATCCGAAGGGAACTTAAAGCCACCACGTGAAAATCAGGTCATTCGTTCATTTGCCCTTTAATCGTCTGTTGTGTGACCTGCCAGACCGCCGCGAGGTGTTTGAGGTAGTCGTTCGGTGACAATAGGGAGCCACCCTCTCCAGTAATTTCAAACAGCCAGCCGGCATCGTACGTGTCGACATTGATTGCTGAGGGATCGTCGAGCAAGGCCAGGTTAATCTTTGTCAGTTGGCCTGACATGGGACTGAAGAGGGAGGCCTCGGCTTTTTGGCTCTCGATCTGCCCAATTTCCTGCTTCTCCACCAAGGAGGAACCAGACTCCAAGATCCAATCGAGAAAATAAACATCCTGCAACAGGCGGACCGCGTAAGCCGCGAATCCAAAACGCAACGAACCGCCTGCAATGGGTAGGGCCCACATATGATTTCGGGCATACCTTCGATCGGCCGGGAATTCGGCACGATATTCACCCATCATGAAGTGGAGTTTGTCGGTCACGGTTCACCAGGTGGGATTGCTTCAGGTGTAGCGAACAGTCTGGTGTTCTGGTTCAAAAAACGCGGGCAGCAGAGAGTCGACCCGTAACAGCCCGGACCGGGTAAGTTCAATTCGCTGGGTGGCAAGGTTCACCTTGAGCAGGTTTTGCTCTTCGTAGTCAAGCCACTCGGCATGCCATGTCTCCAAGATGTTCACCCCAAATTTTTTCTGGAAGTAGGAACCATCAAGGCAACCTTGCTTCAACTGCAGAATCATTTCACGTATAAGTGCTTGCCGAGGAGTCGTTTGAAAACCACGGGCCAAGGGCAGTTCGCGAACCTCCAACCGATGGCAATATTCTTCCCATTCGGGGGAGTTCTGATAGTGTACACCCTGTACGTGTCCGAAACTGGCAATGCCGGTTGCGAGCAGATCGCTCCCTTGCCAGAGGTTGTCGCGGTAACTGAAGTGTACTTGCTCGGGGTCTTTGACCATCGTGTAGGCACTCGAAACGGAATAACCGGCATCTGCCAATTCGTCGAATGCGAACGAAACCCAGGACCGCTTGGCATTCCAGTTTGCAACTGGTGTTTCGATTTTTCCAGCGAGGATATCTCGCGAGTAGACGGTATTGAATGGGAGTTCCATTTGGTAGATGGTGACGCTGTCGGCGGAGAGTTCGATGGCTTGTCGAACAGTTGCTTTCCATTTTTCTTCGGTTTCTCCAACCATGCCAGCAATGAGATCGATATTGGTGTTTGCAAAACCAGCAGCTTGAATCCATGGCCAGCTTCGAAAGATTTCTGCTGATTCATGGGCCCGACCATTGTCGCGCAGAACTTCGTCGTCAAAATGTTCGACGCCCAGGCTGAGACGTGTTACGCCGAGTTCGCAGAGCGTCTGGATTTTTGCTTCCGATAAGGTTCCTGGCTCGCATTCAAAGGTTACTTCCTCTGCTTTCTCCCAATGGATGTTTTTCTGAAGCCGATTAACGAGTCGGCGAAGTTGCCTGCTGCTCAGGAAGGAAGGTGTGCCACCACCGAAATAGACAAATCGGAAAGGACGCTCTCCCATGACGGGCAGTTTGCTGACAAGCTCAATTTCATTGGCCAGAGCTGCCAGGTAACGCTCTACCTGGTCACCATTCTTGTCGGTGAACACCTTGAAATAACAGAATTTACACCGTTTGCGACAGAAAGGGATATGCAGGTAGAGCCCCAGCGGTACATCTGCTGGTGGAGTGTGAAGTGTGGTCTGGACTTTCTCCAACTGGTCACTCGACCATTGAGAAAAGGGGGGGTAATTACTGATGAAGTAACTGCCAACATCTGTCTTGGAAGTTTGCTCTGGCATGGAAAAGCACCAAACCGTGAAATGGTTGAATAATCGGTTGCCGAGCTCAAGTTTCTTGAAATGTCAAGCAGCTGGCGTTTCGTGGTAACCAGGTTCAAAGTGTATTCTACTCGGATGTGGAATGAGACCAAAGCCAGCAGAAAGTATTTTTAGGCGTTAAGGGTTCTTTGGACTCTGAGATCCAAAACAGTATAGCGTTCCATCAGTATTTCCAAGGATGAGTTGTCCCGCGACCACAGCCGGTGAACCGACGAATCCGCCTCCAGCATCATATTCCCACATGGTTGCACCGGTCTCAATATCCAGCAGGAAGATTCGGCCTTTAACCGTTGCACACACGACCTGGTCACCAGCGATAATGGGTGAGCTATCCACGCGACTTTTCACAGCGATTTTCCAGCGGAGTTTTCCGCTGGACGGTTCCAACGCGTAGATTGTTTTCCCCTGGGATCCATAGACAACCAGTCGGCTATCGACAGCAGCGGCTGTGCGGAGGCTCTGGCGGCGTTGAGGGTCGTGATAGGTCCAGTCAATGTGAGGTTCTGTTTCGGAGGGTGTGCCCAGAACAATCGCGTAGAAGGTTCCCTGTTCAGTACCAAAAAAAGCACGACCTTGGTGTGCCGCGGGCGTCGAGCCGGTGGGGCCATCGATGGGTAGCGTGGCAGAGAGAACACCTGTGTCGGCATTGACGATATGCAGCTTGCCATCGCAACCAGCCAGTAGCGCCTGCCCGGCAGCGATCGTGGGCGCGCATCTCAGAGGAGCGTCAATTTGGTACTTCCATTTTTGCTGGCCATCGTGAATCGAAAAGCTGGTGAGAATCCCTGCATCGTTAGTGAGCAGCACCGCTTCTTTATAAAGGATTGGTCCAACGTAGGATTCTGCTTCGAGCTGAACCGACCAGAGGGTGCGACCGTCTTCAGTGCTGAGGCACCAGAGCAAACCATCGTAGTCGCTGACATAAATTTTCCCGTTTTGAACGGCTGCCGCGGCGGCAAACCCAGCCATTTCAAAGGAGTGCTTCCAGATTGATTTTCCGTCAGTAAGCCGGATTGCATGGAACGTAGTGTCGGTATCGCCAATGTAGACAATTCCATCAGAGACGACAGCCGTTGCTTCAAACCCTGCGTCCTCGGCGACATATTTCCACTGCAGACCAACATTGCTGCTCAGTGTGGAGTTGGCAACTCCTGAGCTGTGCAGATCATGACGAACCAAAGGCCAACGGTTTGTGACCTCACCGTCAGCAAGCACCATCGATGTCAACAGGCCCGCCCCGACGGCAAGAAGCCAAAATTCAAAACGCTGTTTCATAGATTTGTAAATAGTCATCCAGTGTGAGTTTGACTGGATTGAATTGCCCAGTCCATTGCTCAGCAGCAGCGGCAGCAAGTTCTGGGAGGTGATCGCCATCAATACCACATTCTGATAGTTTACCAGCTAATCCCGCTTGTCGGATGAACTCTTCGACAAGGTTTGCCAGGCGGTCAACTGCGGTGTTTGCCGAAGAGGAAGCTCCCTGGCTGGGAAGTTCATTCATCAGTGTTGCGTAATCTGAACCAACAGCCTTGCCGTTGACCCGGATCACATGGGGCAGCATCAAGCCGACAGCCTCACCGTGTGAGATGCCATAACTGGTCGTTAAGGGATTTGCCAGTGCGTGGGTCGCTCCGAGCATCGAATTTTCAATCGCAATTCCGCTGAGGCATGCCCCAATTTGCATTTGGGCGCGTGCTTCTTGATCGTTAGGATTTTGTAGTACGCGGGGAAAATTTTTCGCGAGTCGACGCCAAGCCTCTCGGCTAAATCCTTGCGAAAACCAATTTCGCGGTTTGGAAACGAAAGATTCCAGGGCATGGGCAGTTGCGTCAATTCCAGTAAGTGCAGTGACGCGGGGTGGTTGGGTCAGGGTTAGGTTGGGATCCAGAATCGCAGTACGAAAGGCAGCCTGCTTATCACCACAGGCCATTTTGAGATGGGTTGTGGCATCAGTAATCAACGCGTAGGACTGTGTTTCGCTGCCGGTTCCTGCCGTGGTTGGTACTGCGATCATTGGCAACAAGGGCCCTGTCGCTTTTGCCGTGCCCCAATAATCACGCATTTCACCACCGCAGGAATAGAGGAAATTGATTCCCTTGGCACAGTCCATCGAACTCCCTCCCCCAATTCCAACGATTAGATCTGGTTGGAATGCTTTTGCCACTGCTACCCCGGCTTGCACGTGTTGGGTGGTCGGATTCTCTTCGACACCGTCGAATTGACGAACTTCCAGATGGCTGGTTCGAAGTGATTCGATGCCAGGCTGAGTGTGTCCGGCGGCGATAATTCCTGGATCGCTGACCACTAACACGCGGTTAACGTCTAACTCAGTGGCGAGCATACCTAACTCCGCGATTCGACCAGGGCCGCAGACAATTTTTGTCGGGATTTGGAAAGAGGTCGGAATCATGGCAGGAAGAAATCAGCAGATCACATCAGCGAGGTTCGAGTTGAAACGCACGATTACGAAATAGAAAGTCAATCATGTTTCCTTCGTGTGGTTGAAGCCAGTTAAGTTTTGTAGTTGCTATGGCTCCAAGGTTGAGACGATCAATATGTGTCGCGTTCGTTGCTGCTTCCCGAAGTGAGGTATTCCTGCTGATGACAGTACACACGAGGGTCGGGCCGATCTTTTCGAGCATTGCGTCCTGTGGGCAGCGGACGACCGCGGCAAAGGGAAACATGTATTCCTTGCTCGCGACACGGCTGTCGGGAGTTGCAGAATGAATAATTGTGGGACGCAAGTAGCTGCAGCGTTCTTTTTCAACCAGGCGAGGTCCGTAGGAAGCTGTCGCCTCAGTGACCCCCTCCTCCTCAAGATCCTGTTGGATTTGCTTCCAGGTAGCTGGGCCCACTGTCTGAACGGTGAACGCTGCCAGGCCAGCATTCGGGTCATTTGGAGGTAAGGCTTCAACCGGTCCAAGACGTTCGGCTAAGGCCTGGGCGATTTCCTCGGTATGCCGCGAGGCCCAGATTCCCGAACAGTTGATGCAACCACGGCCGCTATTGATGAAGATGCTTTCGGCCATGAGGTCCAGATATTCTTCCCAAGAGTCAACCACGTCATCACCAAGCAAAATCTTGGAAAATCCAGGACCGTGGGCCTGAACTTTTGGATTGCCTCGGTACCGCTGGACTGTGGCTGTTCCCCCAAAAATCATCGAGCGTTCATTCGCTTCGAGCACGGCGGCGCCCGCTTCGGCTTCACCCGGATACAGGCAAAAGGCTTCCGGCGGTATGCCAGCCTCGGTATAGGCGGAGAAAATACGGTATGGGGTCCACGGTTCCTGAGGGCCGGGCTTCAAAACCAGTCCGAGTTGCAGGGCAATCACGGGCAGCCAAAGTGTATGGACCCCTGGGGAGTTTGAAGGCAAAACTGCCGCTAGTACGGGTGTCTGGGCCTGGTAACTGACTTCGACGCCGCGGCCTTCTTCACCCCATCCGCGGGTGAAAATTTCAAGATCGATCCCACGTGTCAGACAATCCAGTATGCGTTCCAGATTGTTTAGGACGAACGCGTTCTTTGCCATGTTCTTGCGGCACATATGTTCGGGAAGGCCTGTGCTGGCCGACTGTTGGTGAACAAAGTCTTCTGCAGATTGGCTGCCGTCACCAAGCGGCAAGATGGCGTGTTCATACAAATCAGCCGCCTTGCCCAGCATGGTAAGCAGTTCACCACTAGGAATCTCCTTGAGTCGGGTACGGGCCCGATGGGCCTGTTTCATGTCGCGGCGGATGATTCCTCCATTGGCCTGACTTACCTTTGCAATCGGTTTGCCAGTCGCAAAATGCGCTATCTCCACAACTTCCAACGATTCGTACGGTTTTCCCCAGCGAACAATAGGTAAAGAAATCATCGACTTGGATTCCAGTGTGAGTCCGGCGGTCGGGGTGGTGTTAAAGAATGCTGCACTTACTGTAAGTTGGTCATTTACAATGAACGCTGTAAGTTAGTCATTTACAATGAACGCGTTAAATCCGAGGGATGACTGGATTGGGATTAGCGATGCCTTAACGTTGCGACAGGATCACAACGAGAGAACGGATTTTCATGAAGCTGCCAGGTAGGGGACACGTCTCAATAGACTCCGACGGTGGTTGCCTCGGCAAGTTCATGATAGGGGCGTACTCCGCTAACCCCGTCCCAAGGATACTTTTCATACGGTGGTTCGCGTTCTCCTTCGTCCCTTTCCAAAAATCCCGGCACGAAGAATTCAGGAGTTAATGTGGTCAGCTTGACGCGCCCAGTTTGTCCGTAATCAACCACGCAGTTGGGATTTTTAAAATCAACAACTTCAACGACAGCGCGTGGCTGGGGAGCGTAATAGGTGATTTTATAATTGTTTTCGGCAGTTACTGGGCTGGAACAGGCAAGCCCCATCAAGGTATTGCCGTAGGTTGGTGTCATGTAGAGTCCGCTTTGGTCGGGTGGCCCACCAAATAACTCTTCCACACAAAATCGAGTCCACTGGGGAGTGAACTCGGTGCCTCCCGAAAAAATCCCAGTGATACCAGCCGCCGGCAGGCTGCTCCCCTGTTCTTCCAGGGCAAGGCAAAGCGCCTCGATCAGCTTTGGCGTACCAAACATACATTTTACATCATGGCCAGCCCGCAAAATTGTAATGGCTTGATCAATGCAGTGTTGTTTATACGCTTCAAGATGTTCAGTCCATCCTTTCTGAATGAGTTTGATGACCCAGCGAGGGTCGAGATCGATGCAAAAACAAATGCCACCTCGTTGTTGTGCTAAATGCTCAACTGCCAGTCGCAAACGTCGAGGCCCCGATGGGCCTAGCATCAACCAGTTCGAACCAGGTGGAAAATATTTGTCAGGCAGTGTTTCACTGAACAGGGAGTAATCGGTGCGAAAGTCTTCACAGGTAACTCGGCTCTTGGGGATTCCTGTTGTCCCACCTGTTTCAAAAACATACACCGGCTTGTCAGCCAGACCTTGAGGAATCCACCGACGAGCAGGGCCTCCCCGAAGCCATTCGTCCTCGAAAGGGGGGAATTTTTTAAGGTCGGCAAATCCTTGGATTTCGGTCAGTGGGTCAAAATTCAACTTCGATTTGAATTCAAGCCAGAATGGAGATCCCGTTGACTCATGGAAATGCCATTGAACTGTTTTTACGGTGTGTGCATCGAGAGCTGTATCGGCCTGGTTGATTACTTCGGTAGAGGAGGAGAGGGCGTTCATTTAAGTGACGATAGCGAACCACGTGGCCAGAAGCAACGGGTCATCTCGAATTGGCCTGGTAAGTGCGCCTGGTAAGTGCCATGTGCCGAGGTTCCTGGCCACAGCAAAAAAAAACCTCGTCCGAAGGACGAGGCTTGAAAGACTTCACTTCTTTCAGTTCTCAGTACTGGCCGGGTTTGGTGCACTGGAGAGTTGTGCCAGCACTTGAATAACACCGTTAAGGTGCGCGAGCCGTCCTCCGAATCGATCAATGAAGTCGTTAAGCATGAAATCACCTTCCAGAAGGTTTTCATGGGTTTCGTTGATTTCTTCAGTCATACGATCCAGAAATTCGATTTGTACCTGACTAAGCGATTCAGCCGCATCTCGGCAGGCATTTGCCAAGTAAGGGTTGGCATCTCGCCATTGGTTCAGCTCGTTCGTGCGCTGACGTTGTACGGAAGCCATCGTACCAACCAAATCCTCAAGCAACTCGTTGGTTCGGTCTTGTGCGCTAAGGACTTCCCGAAGCAATTCCGAATGTTCGTCACAACCAGACGGCGCCGATTGCGGACGTGCTGACGAGGTAACATCAACCTGGGAAAACAAAGTAGAGCTAGGCTCTTGGGTAGACATGAAAGGGGGTTCCTCTCTCGGCGGGACATTCAAGCGTCCAGGCAAAGCCAGGACGTTAGATGACAAATTCTCATCTCTTACAAAGTTAACAGATGAACTGACAAAAGGGAACCTTTTACGCAGCACCTTTTGCCAGTAATTACAGATTGGCCGTCGCAGCTGGAAGGGAAATGGCCACCATAACATGGTGCCGGACATGGCTCAGCGAACTTGGCCGTGTTTCCAGCCCCGTTCAAGACATCCTCGACTCCGCCTACCACCGTTGCTCCTACGACCTTTCTCTACCTTTAATTTAGTAGAAATTTTAAATCCGTTCCAGGATTCGGTCTATTTTCTTCCGCTAAAAAATTATTTCTTTCGAAATATAGGGTTGGATTCAAGCAAGGTCGACTTTTTGGGCGGGTTGTCGGGTGGGGCCTCTTGACCCTAATTCGTGAGTTAAAGTCCTGGGCTCTGAGTTCCCGATGGATCTTGTAAACCTCCATGGCGAATTTGGCCGTACCGCTTGCCGACAACCACTTTTGCCCCGAGCCAAGACCCTTTCCATGATGACCCACCTCGGCCAGTCTAGAAGCCACGAATACGGCTATTTGACCGTGTTGGAGCACGACCCCTACGGATTGCTGGGTGGTTATTTGATCATTGACGACCGTGGCCGGCCGTTGGAGTTCCATTGTACGGCACCTGTTCAGCCCAGCCGAGCCGAGGAAATTCTCTATGGTGCGACTTTAGGGCCGTGTCTGGTTGGGGAACAAATTGGTGGTGGCCTCATAGCCGCTGCCCGACTCAGGCCCCAGGTGGTCCTGATCGACCAACTCGATCTCAGTTTTCTTGGCCCACAGCATGCAATGGAGACGGTCCTGTTAGTTGCTAGCACCGACAGGGGATCGGCTGGGGATGGCGTAGAACCACGGCTTGCGGGAGTGGGTGATTCGAGCCGTTTGCCACCAACCGCAGGTACCACGCCCCGACACTCGTTCCAGGTTGACCAGTACCGATTTGAATTACCACCGAACGGGGTGGGCGATCAAAATGTCGTCAGCCGGATGCTGGAGTCCCTGAGCCAGCGTGTCGATTTAGCAGAACCATTTGAACGAATTCATTTGGCAATCCGAGAGGCGGGAGCAATGGGTGGAAGGGACGACCAGAAAAGTGTGGACGCAGCATAAATCAACTCCCAAACCAAGTGGAGACCCACCTTTGATTGGGTCCCTGTCCGGAACAAGTAGTTCGGTTGGCATTTGGCGACCTCGGCTGACCGAGGTTCAAATCGGGTCCTTGGGCAGTCCTGCTTTCGCTCCTGGCCGGTTCGTTCCGCAGTCGGTCGAATTGCTATCGGTCCCGCTGGAACCATTGAAGATTTCCACAACCGGTTGGGTGCTTCCGGAGGGGCAGGCTTTTTTAAAGGATTGTCCGTCGTCCAGTTGGAAGCCGGGTCCAAACAGCCCAACGGACGAGCGGCAAAGCCAATTGCCAGCATTGGAAGCAAATCTTCAAGCGCACGGTTCTGACCCTTCACGGGGTAGGACTCGGGTCCACCCCCCCAGAGATGTCGTGAAACTTGAAGACCGCCTCCGTTACTTGCTGGAGCCGCCATTGGAATCGATGTTGGCGGGTGCAAACTTACGATTTCCACACCCACCGTTTCCTTATCAGTTGGATGGAATTGCCTTTCTCTACCCTCGACATGAGGCTGTACTTGCAGATGAAATGGGTTTGGGGAAGACGATGCAGGCGATCATTGCCGTGCGGATGTTGGTGCACCGGGGGCAGGTGCGACGTGCTTTGTTAGTATGCCCCAAACCACTCATGGCCAACTGGCAACGCGAATTTGCACTCTGGGCGAATGAGTTGCCGCTCACCGTCATTGAGGGCCATCGCGAGCGACGCAGTTTTCTGTGGCGGCAAATGGAACCTGGTATCACGATCACCAACTACGAGACTTTAGTTCGAGATCATGCCCGACTGGAGTCTACTACAGGGCATTTTGATCTTGTAATTCTTGATGAGGCACAGCGGATCAAGAATTGTGCTGGAGCGACGAACCAGGCGGTCTGTTCACTCTCCCGGGACCGCAGTTGGGCACTTACAGGCACGCCAATGGAAAATAGTGTCGACGATTTGGTCGGAATTTTTGAGTTCGTGACACCCGGTCACCTGAGAGTCGAAATGAAGCCGCGGACTTTGCGAAGAGTCGTTGAAAACCACGTTCTCCGACGGACCAAAGAGCGTGTGTTGAAAGACATGCCACCGAAACTATATCGCGATACGAATGTCGAGCTAACATCAGAGCAAGACGTAACCTATCAAATGGCTGAGCAAGAAGGTGTTCTCCGTTTGCACGAGTTGAAGCAAGCGGTCACGATTGGACATGTATTCGAGTTGGTCGTTCGTTTAAAGCAGATTTGCAATTTCGATCCTGCCAGTGGGGCCAGTACCAAGCTTGAGCGGATGATACCAGACCTCGAAGAGTGTGCCGCCAGTGGGCGCAAAGCGATTATCTTCAGCCAGTGGGTGGAAACCCTGCACGAATTACAACGACGTCTCCAAAAGTTTCATCCTTTAGCCTATCACGGTCGAGTTCCACACCGGCAGCGCGAGCAGGTGATTGAGCAATTTCGTGACGATCCCAACTGCCACGTCTTGCTGATTAGTTACGGTGCAGGAGGTGTAGGCCTCAATCTGCAATTCGCGAACTATGTCTTCCTGTTTGACCGTTGGTGGAATCCGGCTGTTGAAGACCAGGCGATAAATCGGGCTCATCGGATAGGTGTGGTTGGGCCAGTGACGGTAACGCGGTTTGTCACGCCCAACACGATTGAAGAACGTATCCAACAGGTGCTGGAAGAGAAACGGGCTCTTTTTGACACCATATTTGGAGGTGATTTTGCTTCCAGCCAGTTCGATTCGGGAAGTTTTGGACTTTCCCGCAGCGAGATTTTTTCGCTGTTTGAGTTGCCCGACAGTAACGGAGAAAAGGAAGGTTTATCCCTCGAGGTCGGCGGCCGAAAGAAATCTGCGTAGCGTTGTGCGGAGGGCCCGATTGACTGACGACTGGAGTTCGGGCGGAATCTCAGAAAGGGGATAGATTTCAACCTCCGGAAGCGGGTTTCCTGCATCGTCGTGAACGCGATAGAACCCATCTGGAAATAGCGCGATTGGCCAGGCGGAGGCGGTTGCCGTTTGATTAATCAAACTCATCACGCGGAATGTCCAGAAGGCACCGTAGTCGTTGCAAAAACGGCTCCAAATATCCTGAAGGTTGCCAGGTTCGCGATTAATTCTGTGGCCCTGTCGCCAGGTTTCGAGTTGGGCAAATATGAGCAGCCCCATCGCTGCAATGACATAGCTGGTTGACGGCTGCAGTTGAGTGTTGAGCAAGGGCACGAGTAAAAGCACTTGAGCCGATGCAAAAAGCAAGATGCCGGTGAGGTGGCGTGTCATCGCGTAGTTAAGCACTTCCAAAAACAGTACAACGCCGAGTGTTATTTTCCAGGCCAAATGGAGTTCGAATTGCGCGCCGGTCTGTGTCGCCACTGCATGAGCGGCAGGAACAGCCAGGACAAGCCAGAGCGAAAGTACGACCCATTGCCAGGCGCGATCTTGTGGCCGTTTGGCCCCCAGGACTGCCATCGCCGGACAAAAAATGCCCAAGCTGGCAACGTAACGTAGTGGCTCAATCCACGATGCCGCATAGTGGCCTGGTATTCCTGTGGCGATTAAAGTTTCGCCTCCGGCAACAGCCACGACTGCTACTACGAACCAACTCCAAGGGGCAATCAGCGTGGTGCCAGTCAGCGCTAATCGAACACGGGCCAGCAGAGCCAGATTGACAGCTGCCAGTAATAAAACGGCGACAAGTTGCAGGTGCGAAGTCAAGCGAGGAAACCTATCCCGACTCTGTGGAATTCCTCGATTCTAAGGGCACTGCCGCACTCAAAAGAAGTGGGAAAATGGCATATGGAAATTCACCGAAAGAGGGGGAACCACGATAGCAGTGCAGTAATGCAGGTTGGCAGCGTGGATAATCGGACAAAACGGCAGAATTTACCCTTCCGATTTGTCAAAAAAGGGACAATCGGGTTCACAAGGTGAATCGGATGGAGCCCAACCAACCTCAGCGCCGATAAACCTTCCATAACCTTACGGGAGGGCGAAACACGACTTGTGTTTTGCTTCAGGATAGAGGTCATGGCAAGGCGACGGATCGGCTTGCCATGACCTTTTTTATTTGGCGGTCGATCGGGACGACCTGATTAGAGCGAATCGTAGAGCTTTTGTGCCTCCTTGCGATGGACGAAAATCCCGCTCTTACTATCAAGAGCTTCTTGAAGTAATCGCTTGGCGTCCGTGTTTCGGTTCTGGTTAGCAAGCAATTGGGCGACCAGAAACCGGCTGTCCGCATTCAGATTTCCGAGCCGCAAACCTTTCTGCAACGCTTGATTTGCTTGTTGGGTATCCGACTGGGTTTTTCTCATTAGGTAGAGTACATAAGCGAGCGTAATATTGGACTCGGAGTTGTCGGGATAGAGCCGTGCGTTCATTTGCGCAAATTCCAGTGCGCGACGTCCCTTGTTCTCATCGCTTGGTGCCTGTTCGGCCAGCAATAGAGCCAACTGGTTAAGGACCGACCGGCTTGAAGGAGATTGGGCAAGTGCGGCCTTAAAGCTTTCTTCGGCCGGTTGTCTTTTGCCAGCCATTTTTGTTGCAACACCGCTCAAAGTAAGGATTTCGAGCGACTCGGGAGATAGCGATTGTGCTTTCTTGAGAACTTTCTCAGCTTCATCGATGTTTTGCGACTGAATCAACCACTGGGCATAGGAGACGAGCGTGCGAGCATCGTCCTGGTTTTGATCCACAGCCGTTTCAAAGGTTTTCTTGGCTTTGTCTGGCTCACCCATTTGTGCGAACAGCAGCGCCGCTGTTACATATGGATTCGGCAACGAATCGTCCAATTCGTAAGCCTTGACCAGTTCTTCAAGGCCAGTTTTCGTTTGTCCGGAGAGAAACAGAGCACGCCCCAGACGATGGTGTGCATTGGCCGTCTCGGGATCCTGACTCACCCACACTCGAAGGTCTTCCTCCGCGGCTGGCCAATTTTGTCTGATTGCAGACACGGCTGCCCGACCAGCTCTGGATCGAATCAGAGAATTCCGTTTTCGCTTTTCATTTCCGTCAAATCCGTCTATCAACCCAATCGCTTTGTCGTACAGTGCCTCGGCTTCGATCAGACGTCCCTGCGCGTAAAGCTGGTCAGCCAGGATCAAGTAGGTTTCTGGATCGCCTGGCGCCTCGCGGACAGTTCTTTCTAGAGCTGCCCGACCGGCGGCGGTTTGGTTTGACATGATGTACATCTTGGCCAGCAACAGGTCGACCGGAGGTAGTTTTGGGTCGTTTTCTAAGGCCCGCTCCAGGAACTGTCTTGCCGCCAGGATATCTCGATTTGAGAAACGCTTGATTGCCTCAGTGATATTGGTATAGCGTGAGGTATCTCCCGAAACGGCGTTTCCAACTAACTGCTCAGCTGTCAGCTGGGCATGGGCATCGGTTGCCAAAAAACCGAGGGTAGAGAGCAGGGTAGAGTACAGCAGGACGTCACGAAGTACCTTCACCAGGGGTGGATGGGATGGTTGGCAGGAAGACATGGGAGACGCCTCGAAAAAGGTTAGGTGGAACGGTAACTACCGCTGATTGTAAAGCAAATTGTCAGCTGGTGAATCTATTCAGACTCCTGGCATGACCGCAATTTCATGTTGATGGGATCACAGCTGGGTGATTGTAACGGTTGAGTTGAGCTGAGTGGTAGGGGGACGTGCGGTCGACCACTCGCACCAACCAACGTATATTAGGGATCTGGCCTGCTCGCTGCGGCCCGCCAATGTCTTTTTGTCCCAAGAGGCATCCCTTTCAGCAGAATGAGGCAGTTTTGCTCATTGGACCCGTTTTTACCCGCGAAGCGACCACGGCCCCGCGAAAGTTGCGGTTCTACCTATTTCGTACGGTGTTTGTTGCTGCGCTGTTCGGTTTGATGCTGACCAGTTGGCAAATCCTGGTCGGTTCCCAACAAGTCACCAGCCCGGGCGATCTGGCTCGTTTTGGAGCTGCCGTATTTCAGATTCTGGCGCCACTTCAGGTCGCAGTGGCATTGCCATTTTCGGCCCTGCTCACCGCCGCCGCAGTTGCTCAGGAAAAGGACCGTCGCACGCTGGTCCTCTTACTCATGACCAATCTTTCCAATATGGAGATCGTCTTGGGTAAGTTGTTGGCAAGCATGCTTACGGTGTTCGTAGTTTTGGCAGCAGCATTTCCCCTTTTTGTCATTTCCGCAGCCCTGGGAGGGGTATCGTACCTACAAATTGGTCAGGTGTTTGCCGTGACGGTTGTTAGTGCCCTGGTCGCGGGCAGCCTCGGTTCGACGATCGCCCTATGGCGCGAGAAAACGTTTCAATCCCTGGCCTTGACCGCCCTTGCGATCGTATTGTGGTTGGTTGGTTGGGAGATCGTCGCGGTGGTGGCCAAGAGTCCGGCGGTCAGTCCAACTCTGGCCAACGCATGTGGGTACTGGGCCATGGTGATGAACCCCTGGCAGGCTGTTCAGGCGGCTGCCCAGCCTGCCCTGGAGATGACCGGTGCCGAGGGAATTCTCGGAAGTGCGCCAAACGGTTTTTTTATGGCCGCGGTTTGTGGCACGATCTTGCTCAACCTGTTGGCTATTGTGATGGTTCGCCGTTGGAATCCTTCCCGGCAAGTTGGTTCTCAAAGTGCTGAGCAACGGGAAGCAACAAGTATTTTTTTGCCCGAATTGCCGGACTCCACTGGAAAACAACTTGGCCAGAACGGCAAAATTTTGGGGGCCGCCGCACCATCCTCCAACAGTGGCTCCCAACGCGATAAGAGAGCGCCGATTGATGTTCACAGCGCTGGTGGCCGGGTGCGAACGGTATGGGATAATCCAATCCTTTGGCGAGAAGTGCGAACCTGGGCCTATGGGAAAAAGATTTTGGTTGTTCATCTGACGTATTGGATTATTTTCGCCGTATGCGCTGCGGCAGTGGTGAACATGACCGGTCAATCCGAGACCGCCACAGGGCGAGCTGTGATACCACCGGCCGCGGTGCCACTTATCCCATTGTTGGTTGTCAGCTTTATTCTCCTAAATGCGTTAGCGGTCACGTCTTTGACCAACGAGCGGGATGGTCGGGCCCTTGACCTGCTGTTGGTAACGGATCTTTCAGCCCAAGAAATTATTTTTGGTAAGCTTGGTGGGGTGTTTTATAATGCCAAGGAGATGGTTCTATTGCCGTTGTGCCTGTGCGACTACTTGTGGTTTGTGGGGAGCATCTCAACGGAGAATTTCATCTTTTTGGTCCTGGGTTTGGCTGCAATGTACGCCTTTGTAGCTACGCTTGGGTTGCATGCTGGGATGAGCTACGCGAATTCGCGGACGGCCATTGCCACCAGTATTGGAACGCTGCTGTTTCTTTTTCTTGGAGTGGCGACTTGTATGCGAATTATGTTGGCGTTTAGTGCATCGTTTGAAAACCAGTTAGGGCCGTTTCTGGGTGTGGTATGTGGTGGTGGGGTGGCACTTTATGCAGCCCTCGGTTTGCGAAATCCCTCGCGCGCGATGGGATGGGCTTTTATTCCAGCTCCTTTCCTTACTTTTTTTGCAATGACAAGTTTTCTGATGCAGGATTATGGAACGGTATTCCTGGTAACAACGGTAACTTACGGATTTGCAACTGCAGCGATGTTGGTACCCGCAGTCTCAGAATTTGATATTGCCACCGGGCGTACGGTGAGCAGGGAAGAATGACGTAGGGAGATATTCGGTGACCAGGGGAACTGTGTAGGTTGCTGGTCATCAACAGGAGTCCCAGTAGATCGATCACTAATGAATGATCTTCATTCCGTTTGGCAGTTCACGCCACATCTTGTGGCGATGGCAGCTCTCATTGCTTGCTCGGCATTTTTCTCCGGCAGCGAGGCAGCTTTGTTTTATCTTCGTGCCGATGACCGGCGCGTGTTAGGCAAGGGGGGGCCAGCCCGACGACTCGCCGTCCAGTTGCTGGATTCACCAGACCGGTTGTTGTCTGCGATTCTCTTCTGGAATCTCGTAATCAACATGACCTATTTCGCACTTGCGGCGATCATTGGCATTCGCCTCAAAGTTGCGGGCCTTTATGCCGAAGCCCGTACGCTGCCAATGGTAGCCTTGCTCTTGATCATTCTTCTCAGTGAGATGCTTCCCAAGAATATGGCCGTCTTGCGGCCCCGCACGGTCGCCGCGTTCGTTAGCATTCCACTTGCGTTGGCGATTCGCCTGGTCGATCCCGTGATGCCGATTTTGCGTTTGATCAATCTCGTATCACGGCGGCTTCTTTTTCCGCGTTTGCAGCCAGAGCCCTATCTGGAAATAGAAGATTTGGAACGGGCAATAACGCTTGGGACGGAAGACGCGGAACTGGCACAGCAAGAGCAGGCAGTGCTCCGGCACATTGTGGCACTCGCACAGATCCAGGTTGAAGAGGTAATGCGCCCGCGGCCACAGTACCAGGCATTTCGTCCACCTGTTCAATTGAGTGATTTGCGAGGCCGACTCACTCCGAGCGGATATGTGCTTGTCACGGAGACTGACAGCGATGAGATTGCTGCTGCGATTCCCCTCAAGCACCTTTCCAAAATTCCTGCGGAACAGCTCGAACGCCATGCGGAGCAGGTCCTTTATATACCCTGGTCTGCAAACGTGGCTACTACTCTTGAACAACTTCAAAACCAGGAGCGAAGTGTTGCCGCGATCATCAATGAATTTGGAGAAACTATTGGCATTGTGACCATTGATGACATTGTCGAAACCGTTTTACATCAAGAGAAAGGTCGTAGCGAACGGCTTTTGCAAACGGCTTCGATTGCCAATGTTGGCCCGGATGTTTGGGAGGTGACCGGGATCACGACGTTGCGTCGTTTGCGTAAGCAACTTCGGTTGCAGATCCCGCGTACAAAAAGTCTGACGGTTGCCGGTTTGCTCCAAGAGCAATTGCAGCGAATGCCACAACAAGGCGACGTCGTTGAGTGGAACAAACTTAAGTTTACCGTCTTGCAGGCTCCCGTTCGGGGGCGATTCGCGATACGCCTGGAACATATGCATTCCAAGGAGCTTAAGCCATGATATTTGTGGTAATTTTGTTTGCCATCGGCGTAGCGTTGAGCGCGTTTTTTAGCGGGTCAGAAACAGGATTTTATCGCGTAACTCGTGTGCGACTGCTCATCGATTGGCTTGCTGGAGATCGGCTGGCTCGGGGGTTGTTATGGACAACCAATCACCCATCTGTTTTTGTGGCAACCACTTTGGTTGGCAACAATCTCGCCAATTACATTGCCTCGTTAGCGGTCGTGATGGGGACGCAGCTAGTTTTTGCTGGCGGTAATCACATGGCCGAGTTGTTGGTTCCGATGTTGGTTGCGCCCGTTGTATTTATTTACGGCGAATTACTTCCGAAGAGCGTGTTTTACGATGTTCCCAATCGATTCTTGCGGCGCTGCGCACCTGGGCTGGCGATCGCCGCAGTCTTGTTAATACCCGTGACGATAGTTCTTTGGCTATTCAACAAATGCCTTCAGTTGTTAATGAGGCAATCACCACGGGTTTTGGAAACCCTTGCCCGACGGGAATTGTCGGAATTATTAATGGAAGGGCACGAAGTCGGAATCCTGCAGCCCGCCCAGCAAACGTTAGCCCAGGCCATATTTCGACGGGTGAATCTTCCCATTCGAGAGTTTGTCGTTCCGTTTGGGCGTTATCCGCGGGCGACTACCAAGACACGGCCCGAGGATGTCCTGCAATTGGCAGCCAGGCAGCAACGCGCTCTAATTCCGGTTGAAGAGGCCAGTGGCAACCGGCGACTCGTGGGATACATTCGGGCTGCCGATATTGCCATCGATCAACTTGGTCAAATGCCGCCCCTTCGGTCGCTCGTTAAATTAAGGGACAACGAGTCGTATCTGTCGGCAACGGCACAACTAATTGAGCAGGATTATGCGCTGGGTCAAATTGTTGACGAGACTGGTAAGACCCTTGGCTTTGTCTCTGCTAAGGAGCTTACGGCCGTGTTGCTTTCTGGTTGACAGAGAGCGCGGCCCCTTAAGGTGTACCAGCGTCGTGGACCACCAGGCGAGATTTTTCAGGCTGGGTTGCTTGCAGAGGGACCGATGCAAGTTCTTCCAGAGGTATCGATCTACCGCTGGTAGCCTAACGACTTGATTACCGAAAGCATTTCTTCAAAGGTAATAAACCGGCGCCGGTGCCGCAGTTTGTAACCATCAATGGCGTGAGCCAATTCTGTGGCATCGGGAGAGAGCTCCGTATGGCTATTCGTAAATTGGCGACGTTCGCGAATCAGGTTTTGGCCTGAAATGGCCCGAGGAATGGCCTGAGGAATGGCCTGAGGAATGGCCTGAGGAATGGACTGTGCGGCGATCGACAAATGTGCGTTCACTGGAGACCGGGACGGACGGAGTTGAGACAGCCATAACAGGAACTCCTTGGTAGGCAATGGATCGGTAGGGGGGAGGGGGGCGGGAACTTGTTCCACACACCGCAGGCGGCGCTTGGAGAAACTAGCCACAAAAACCTACGTTACGGAAGTAGTTGGGGCAAAGTTCACACCGCGAGGTTTCTCTTTTTAACGATTGGAGGAGTTATCGCAACAAACGACCCCCGTTTGACTCGGAACTGGCTCCGGTCGACTTGGAAGTCTGTTCTCCAATTTTTGCCAGGAGTTTTCGGCTGGGGATGTGGGATGCGTTGGCCAGAAGTGCCTCTTGGACCGTGGTTGCTGCCGATTCTGGGTGATTTGTCATATATTCTGACTGTGCCAGTAAGTAAAGCAGATCGGCATCAAGAGGTGTTCGTTCTCGGAGGGCTAAAAACCGTATCCGAGCGTCGTTCCAGCGACCTAAATCTGACAGGGTCTGTCCTTCCATGAGCAAGGCAACACTCGGTTCCTCTCCCGGTGAGCAGCTATCCAGTAAATGCTGGAGCGTTGTCAGGCACCGCTGGTGTTCGTCTTGCTGTCGATAAATGCCCGCCATATCAAGAAGGATATTTTTGTTACCTGGAGAAAACTGGAGTGCTCGCTGCAAATCGGCCAACGCACGTTTTGGTTTACCCAGCTCTAGATAGACCTGCCCCCGCAGAGCCCAGGCTGACGCTAGTCGCGAATCAAATCCAAGTGCCTGGTCAGCCCGCTCGAGGGCCCGATTGGTATCCCCCATTGCTAACAACATTTCACCGCTGCGAACGATCTTTGTTGCGTCTAACGAATCAAGTCGGATCGCAGTTTCAATTTGCAGAAGGGCTTCGTCTTTGGCGCCATGTTGCCAAAGTAGTTCAGCCAGCTGGTATCGACTCGCCGCATCGGTTGGGGAAACCTCTATTGCCTTCCTCAGCAGGGCTTCGGCTTTGTTCCATTGGCCCGCTTCTACGGCGGTAGCACCTTGACGTGAAAGCTCGCGGCAGTTTGCGACTGCTTCGGGAACTGCACCGCGATTACGCATCGATACGCATCCCCCAAGAATAATAAGCCCGGCAGGCAATAAAACAGCGTACCGCATAAAGCTTGCATACATACTCGGGAGGAGTGATGACTTGGTCAATGTTTCTCGAATGGGACGTATAGTCCAGTAGAATGAAATGGGACGTATAGTCCAGTAGAATGGAATGCGGTTGTGACCAAAGCGGCCTGCAGAAGATAGCTTTCCACAGGACCCCCAGCAATGTCAGATTTATGCGGTCACTCACACCAACTCTCGCCCACACCAACCCACTGTGGTACGATAAACCGTCTTTCAACGATGCTAGCAGATGGTACGAAGTGTTCTATGCCTACTCTTTTTGACCAATTCGGGATTCGTTTTGAATTTCCAGAGAACTGGCAAGTTGACGTGCCAACAGAAGCAGCAGGTGATATTTCAATCACAGTCAGCAGTCCCGAGACGGCTTTTTGGTCTCTTACCCGTTACCGTGGCACGGTGAATCCTACTGAACTGTTGGAACAAGTGCTGGCAACGATGAAGGATGAATATCCTGAACTTGAGTTCGACACTGCTGCTGACCATGTCGAGGATCAACCAATGGTTGGCTACGACCTCAACTTCTTTTGCCTCGATCTGTCCAATACAGCGTGGTTCCGAGGATTTCAACGCGAAAAAACAACTTACCTGTTGTTTTGCCAGGCTGAAGATCGCGAGATGGAGCGAGTCGAACCTGTTTTGCATGCAATGACGGTTAGCTTGCTGCGGAATGACCAGAGTTGAGGAATGTAACCAAGACTTGCCAATGGTTTCGCGCCCGGCAGTTGCAATTTTACCGATTTTGAAACTCTTACAACGCTGGCCCACCGACTCACCACCCTCCGAGCAGTTGTCAATTCTTGTAGGTGGGTAACATTCGCCCGGTTTTTCGCCCGATCACCCAACAGGTTTTCTCGTGGTGCGACCGCCTCACACAATTGGCACGGCGATTGCTACTCTCATGTTCCGACGAAGGGTCGTTAAAGGCGGATCGGTGCGAAACCCCGCAGGCACCGGCCTACCCCTTTTAGGTAGGGTAGATCCTTCATGAAATAGAGGTTGTACCAGGAAATCGACTTCGGTCTTTGTTGGTTGACGGCCTCACGACTTGTCGACTGGGCAGATTTTGCCGCTGATTCGCCGGGGTTGGGCGATTTACCCGTCACGGGAAACGGCAACCATCCCAGTATTTCGACGAGAACTGCTTCGCGTCGCTTGGACGACACCACAACTCCTGTCAAGTTTGTTCAGGGCTGTGCCGTGGCGTGATCCCGCACAGGGAAAGTAGTTTCTCACCGAGGAAAGGGTCCGGTTGGCTACCCTCGCAGGGCCAGCCGGATCCTTTTGGTTTGCGCCAACACCAGCCGTAAAGTTCAGCCGGCCGTTGTCTTTTTCAAGAGCCAATCACCAAGCCTGGGTGAGAGTTGCGACAATGCAAACAAAAGGCGGGATTTTTGGGGAACAATCAGTTCGATGTTTCGGCGTTCACACGCGTGCAAAATTTGATCTGCTAGCCGCTGCGGGTCAATTTTGTGGACTCGGGCACCCCCTCCAGCCTGGCTTGCACCAGGAGGCAAACCAGCCGCCTGTTTGTCGTATCGTCCTGCAGTGCCAGGCTGGGCCAATGGACCTGGACAGACCAGCAACACGTGCGGGCCGGTTGTACCCCACTGCAGTCTCAACTGTTGTGCATAGGCTGCCACGGGAAACTTACTGGCTGGATAGGCTCCCATGTAACGTGGTGCGACCTTGCTGGCCAAAGAGCCAATCAGTACGACATGCCCTCCACTAGCAACGAGCGGATCAGCCAGATTTTGAGTGACTTGTGTGACTGCTAGAAAGTTGACTTCCCATAACTGGCGATGTTGTTCGGGTGTGGTTGCGAGGATTTCACCACGCATCGATCTCCCTGCAGCGTGGCAAAGGAGGTCGACACCGCCCAACTCTCGCTGCGTTGCCTTGACAACTCGTTGGACATCATCACTTTTGGTAACATCTGCGGCTACGGTTGCCACATCACCACCATTTTCCTGCAACTGATTGGCGACCGCGAGCAATGCATCCTCGCCACGGGCTACCAGCAACACGCGGGCACCTCGCAAAACGAGTGACTCAGCAAGAACTTTTCCCAGCCCGCTTGAAGCCCCAGTGACGACCGCGCGTTTGCCATTCCAATAACCGGTATCTGTCGGGGATTTGCTCATGGGGTTTCGTTATTTCAGCAAGCCCGGGTTGTGGTCCACGAACTATGCACGATCATTCAGGGATCCTTCATCTGGAAGTGTGTCACGTGCCAATACACTTCAGGACCGCCACCAAAAACAGCGCGGTGAAATCGGTTCGGATATCCATAATACGGATCAAATTCGGCCTTCAACCAAAGTTTGGTGCCGCGTTTTGCCTGCATCTCGCGCTCTGGATCTTCCGCGAGTTCAATTTCCCGCTCGAGGGTTTCAAACATGCCTGGTACCGACCAAACCTCCCAGGTTCTTTGCTGTGAAGGGATTTGTCCATCTCGAACCATTTTTGTCACGACCTGCTTCCGGACCTCTACTTGCACGATCCCAGGTCGATTACCCTCGATTGTGACATCCATATTGTAATTGGCAGGTCCGTTGGTATGCCAGCGTTGCTCTGCGGTTTGGAGGCTTTCGGCGGTAAGGGCTGGTAGTCTTCGGGCAACCGCAAAGCGGAGAATAGCGACCGTGGCAAGCACAAGAATCAGGCCACTGGCCCCAAAGATTACCAGGGCCCGTAGTTTGTGCTTTGGTTTTACAGACCTGGTATCGCCAAGTCGGTTATCGCTGGAGATCGGGTTGCTATCGATGCGGTTCGTCATTGTTGGTGGATTACCTCTGGCCACCGAGCCCCAAGCAGCGAAAAAGGGCCGAGCAGATTACGGCTTTTGTGCTACCTCGGGGACGTCTTCCAGTAGTCTTTCTTTCATTTGCATAACGTAATGCATACTGCTCGTGGGACCAGCGTATCCGAGTACGCGTTGATCAACATTCATTTCCTGCGAGAGAATACGGCCCGCTGCGATATCAAATCGGACGGTACCATTCATTAACCGTTGAATGAGTTGTGCTTCGAGATAGGCATTGATTGGCGACAAGATCTGATAGCTCACCTCAATAGTTGCCACGCCGTTCTTGACATCCGTCAGCTTGTAATGTCGGCGGGCTTGAATAGCCCGGGTACCACCTTCTTTCAACTGTACCGTAACACGCAACGGTTCGTCCCAGGTTGTATCGATCGCGACCGGGTCTTCAGGAAGTTGCAAGGTGATGAGCGCATTGGGGTCAGCTGCCGGTTGATGAATCTTCATTTTGCGGTCCAGGATTTTGCCTTGTGGAGACATCCGGAGAATGCTGATCGGTACGCCTACCGCCTTGGCTGCATCTTCAAACCCGGGAGGAGGAGTTTTATCTTTCGTGCTGTCGTAGACTTGATCATCCAGGTCGGGAAGATGGTTCTTCATGTAGACCCGTTCCACCATGTTCATCAGTTCGATCTGGTCATCCGGTAGCACATCGAGAATCCGCCATGCCTTCACCGACTTGGTTTCGCTGGTTGCCCGCTGTGTTTCTTTGTCGATCGTATTGCGGATCGACATGCGGTGTTCGACCTCATAACGGATGACGTCACCGGTCGAGAACTTGTAGGCCAGGTTGTACTTCGTATCGTCACCGTGAGAAACCGTGGTGGTTAATAAAACGAATACAAAAGCAGCATGTTGGCCAGAAACAGAAAAGCCATTCATCGGTATGCGTCCTTGCGTTGGAAAGCTAACGGCGGGTTGGTGCTAATTTCTCCAGCGACCCAGTTCCTGCGGAGTTGGCGAGTCCAAGCCAGTTGGGTTGCGGCTCAACCACCTGCTGGAAAGTAGGCTGCTGGAAAGTAGGCTGCTGGAAAGTAGGCCTTGAATACGGTTACTCGGTGATTTTTAGACGCCCTCCCCACCCCATCTTTTCGCGAAGCGTACGATAATATCCCTGTCCAGCGACCTCTACCATTTGGAAGCGTGCTGTTGAACGTGCGATGCGCACTCGATCTTTGCCTGTGAGCGAGCCTTGTACGCGACCGTCAATGACCAGGGATGTTCCTTGATTGGGCTGGGGAACGACCACTTCGTAAATGCGATCTGCCGTGTCGACCACCGGTCGATTTGTGAGTGTATGCGGGTTGATCGGAGAGACCAAAAAGGCCTGGAGGTTCTTGCGCAGAATCGGTCCTCCCACTGACAAACTGTGTGCCGTTGATCCTACCGGAGTGCTGATAATCAAACCGTCGCAACTATAGGTGGTGGCCAAATCTCCGTCAACGTAAAGCTCGATATCAATCATTGAGAACGGTGGACCTGCTAGCACAGTGACCTCATTGAGCCCCAGCAACGGCTCGTTCGATTTGCCATCACGGGTTACGTTGCACTCAAACATCAGGTGCTCGATCACTCGATACCTGCGAGCTGCGACCTCCGGTAGCATGGTCTCAAGTTCGTTCGGTCGAAGGCCTGCCAGAAATCCAAGATTGCCGAGATTGACACCAATGACAGGTAGCTGACGGTGGGCCATTTGATGTGCAGCCCGGAGTATTGAACCATCGCCACCCATCACGATGGCCAGGTCGGCATCGCAGGAAGAAAGGTCTTCACAACAATCGAGCGAAACGGCGACAACTTCCAGATGTTTCTCGACGATCGGTCGAAATTTTTCGACAGCTTCCCGGATTGGCTCGCGGGTGCCATCGGCAAGAATCATGACCCGTTGGGCGGTGGAGGTTGACATCGGCTGGTGGCCTACGGGAGGGGGGGTTTTATGACGAAACCGAGGTTTGCCTGGTCGAAATGTTTTTAGGTGAGGTCGTCAGGTCCTTGGCTCGGTTTGAAGTTTAGGTGGGTGAGGGAATTACTTGTAAAGTTTAGTTTGATCAACAGCAAGCGTTCGGCAAACTTGCGCGATTCCTGTGGCATCGAGTCCCAAATCGGCAAGCAACTCACCTCGTTCTCCATGTTCGATGAAGCGGTCCGGGATTCCGAGTCGCTGAATTGGGCAGGAATCGATTTGCGCTTCATTCACCACCTCCAGCACGGTGGATCCAAATCCACCGGCCAGAGCCGCTTCTTCGACAGTCACCAGAAAACCGGTTTCACGGGCAGCAAGACAAATGGTTTTGGTGTCGAGTGGTTTTACAAAGCGAGCATTGATCACACCAACATCCAAATCTTCTTTTTTCAGAAGTTCCGCAGCGGCCAGGCATATCGGCAGCAGTGCCCCGCAGGAAATGATGGTTCCATCACGTCCCCAATGACAGATTTCACTGATCCCGAGTTCAAGGGGAGTCCGTTTACCTTCGAGCCGTTTTGTAGTCGCTTTGGGATAACGAATTGCGCACGGACTGTCGTGCTGAATCGCGAACTCAAGCATTGCCTGGAGATCATATTCATCGCCCGGCGCCATGACGACCATGTTCGGGAATAACCTCATGTAGCCAAGGTCAAATATGCCGTGATGGGTGGGGCCATCGGGTCCTGCCAGACCGGCACGGTCGAGCAAAAAGGTCACCGGTAAATTTTGCAGGGCAACTTCCTGGAAGATCTGGTCGAAGCTGCGTTGGAGAAACGTACTGTAAATATCAACGATGGGTCGCAACCCGGCTTTGGCCTGCCCTGCGGCGAAGGCGACCGTGTGACCTTCACAAATACCGGTATCGAAGAAGCGATCGGGATGCAACTCGCGGATTGGTTCCAACCGGGTGCCCTGGCACATGGCGGCCGTCATGATGGTCACATCGGGGTTGACCGACATTTGTTGGAGAATTGCCTCAGAAGCGACGTGGGTAAATCCTTGGGACGAGGATTTTTTCATTTCCACAATGCGATTCTCGGTACGTTCGAATTGCGGGGGCGAGTGGAACAGCACGGGGTCTTCGCTGGCTGGTTGAAAACCGTGGCCTTTTTCCGTGACCACGTGAAGGAGAACAGGTCCTTTCACTTTCTTGACCATTCTCAAGTACTTGCGGAGCAATCCAATGTCATGGCCATCGATCGGGCCGATGTATCGAAAGCCCAACTCTTCGAACAACATGCCACCGTGCAGGCCTGCTTTGGCTGCTTCCTTAACCTGTGTCAAGAAGCGCTCAGCGGGATCTCCCAGCAAAGGTACCTTGTCGAGGACGTTCATGACTTGCTCTTTGAATCCCGAATAGGAACGGTGCATTCGCAGGCGATCAAGGTAATCAGCGATCCCCCCGACGCGTGGACAGATTGACATCTTGTTGTCGTTGAGCACCACAAGCAGTCGGTCACCAAGCTGTCCAGCATTATTCATGGCTTCGTAGACGATTCCGGAAGGGAACGCACCGTCACCGATCACGGCAACACTCCAGCGATCTTCGTCTTTGTGCCGCAACTGGTCCCCGCTCATCAGGCCGAGCGCCGTTGAAACACTTGCCCCAGCATGACCGGTCATGAACAAGTCGTATTCACTTTCGTGCGGATTCGGATATCCCATCAAGCCGCCCTTGGCCCGCATGGTGTTGAATTGCGAAAACCGGCCAGTGATCAGTTTGTGGGGATAGATCTGATGTCCCGTATCCCAAATCAAGTGATCGTGAAGAAAGTCGAACGTTTGATGTAAGGCGAGGCACAACTCGACAACGCCCAGGTTTGAGGCGAAGTGCGCGCTTCGGCAACTAATTAGATTGCAAAGAACCTCTCGCATTTCTTCCGCTAATCGCTCAAGTTCAATGAGCGAAAGCCGGTGCAGGTCGCGCGGCGATTCGATTGTGGTAAGAAGAGGTGTTTTCTTTGCAGTCGATTTGCTCATCATCGATTCCGCTTCAGCACGAAGTTCGCCAGGTGGTGCAGATCGGCACCTGCTTTTCCCAGGGGTTCCAGGGCAGCGCAGGCCTGGTCGATCGACTCGGCGGCACGACTCCGACTTTTTTCGACTCCTAATAGGTTTGGAAAAGTGAGCTTTCCATGGTTTGCATCCTTGTCAAGCCGTTTCCCTACGTCCTCTGGATTCCCAGTGACATCCAGTAAATCATCGGTGATCTGAAAGGCAAGCCCCAAATGCTTTCCATACGCTTTTAGCGTGGCGTGCTGGGTGTCGTTGGCGCCGGCGGTAATTCCTCCTATTTCTAAGGAGGCGACAAACAGGGCGCCTGTTTTCCGTTGATGGATGCTTTCTAATTGTTCGATTGTGCAGCCCGAAAAATGGTTGGCCAGATCGTCAGCTTGACCGCCGACCAGGCCTGTTGCGCCAGCTGCATGGCCCAACACGCCTGCACAGCGGACCGCCCGATCGGCCGGTTGGATTTCTGCCAAGAGGATTTCGAAAGCTCGAGCCAAGAGTGCGTCGCCAACCAGAATGGCAATGTCCTCCCCATACAATTTATGACACGTTGGTCGACCGCGGCGGAGATCGTCGTCATCCATTGCAGGTAAATCATCGTGAACCAACGAGTAGGCATGAACCATTTCTATCGCACAAGCAGCAGGAAGCGCTTCCTGGACAGATCCGCCACATGCCTGGGCTGCCATTACGACAAGCTGTGGACGGAGCCGCTTGCCTGGTGCCAAAAGTGTGTATCGAATCGCCTCGGCCAAAGAATCCGGACACCCCCGACCAAACTGGGAATAACGGTCCAGCTCACGGTTAATGCAACTGTGCAAACGATCGAGGTTGATTGGAGGAGTCTCAATCAATTCCATGGGGGAAGCAGGCCGATGGTGAGGAAAGGCAATGAGGCAAACGAGGTCGCTGGAAAACGGTCCAACCTTTTAATTCTAAAAGAGTCGCCCAGCTGCGTCCACGTCGGCGGGTTTTTCTCCGGCAGCACCGAGATGCCGACCAGCGGTACGTTGTTGACTGCGGTTGCCCGTCGTTTCTGTTGATGTGGCCCCATCGTTGAACGGTTCCACAATCGGGTTTCCCTCGGCGTCGACTCCACTGAGTAACTCGATTCTACGCTCTGCCTGCTCGAGCTGTCCATGACATGCTTTGAGGTGACCGACGCCAGCCTCGTATTGCGATAAGGCTTCTGACAGGCCAAGTTTGCCACTCTCGAGCTGGCTCACGATCTTTTCCAGTTCAGCCAGTGATTCTTCAAAATTCTGGATTTGTGGAGCAGATTTGGATTTCCGTTTAGGAACTTTTTTTTTGGTCACTAGTTACTCCTTCGTAGACACTTCATCCACCGTACACTTTGCTTTCCCGACAGCGAACTGGGATATGATTAACTGTCCCTTACGCAATTGGGAGGATTGACGTATCACGCGCCCCGTTTTGGCATCCTGCGTGATGCTGTAGCCACGCTCGAGAACCCCAAGCGGACTGAGCGACTCCAGTTTTCCTGCTTGCGTATAAAACTCTGCTTTCCGGTCGCGGATGTTGCGCTGGACTGCAGTCGTTGCCCGGGTAGCCCATTCGTCCAACCAGCGACTACGATCGTGGATAATTTCCAGGGGTTGACGGAAGGATCGTTGTGTCGCCAACGCATCAAGGCGGGTTCTGGAAGTCGTGACGTACCTGCGTATCGCATTGAGTAACCGCTGGCCATGCCCACGCATTTGAGTTTGAATTTCATCGGCGGCAGGAACAACGCGCTCAGCTGCTTCACTCGGTGTGAGTGCCCTCACGTCGGCAGCCAGATCTGCGAGGGTAACATCAATCTCATGTCCCACCGCCGAGACCGTAGGGATTTTTGACGCGGCCAGAGCACGAACAACAGACTCGTCGTTAAAGCACCACAAATCTTCCAGGCTACCGCCTCCCCGACCAACCACGAGTACGTCGGGGGCTGGTCGAAGACGACCGGCTGCCAGAATACCGGCAACGATTTCTGCCGCAGCACTGCTTCCTTGGACACGTGCTGGAATCACCAGTACGCTCGCGCCGCTCCAACGCCGACGTAGTACCTCCAGGAAATCGCGAATTGCTGCACCGGTGGGACTGGTCACAAAGGCGACCCTGCGGGGAAATGGCGGTAGGGGTTGTTTTCGTGAGCGGTCGAAGAGGCCTTCAGCCGTCAGTTTTTCACGCAATTTTCGGAGTGATAACTCCAAGGCGCCCACACCCTTGGGCTCAAGTTGATCGAGAACCAGCTGATAAGTACCACGTGCCCCGTAAACATCGATATGCCCGTGGCCAATGATTTCGAGGCCGTCTGCCAGATCGACTTTGACGCGTGCAGCCGTGGATCGCCATAAGACAGCCCGAATTTGCGCGCCGTCGTCCTTGAGTGTAAAATAGCAATGGCCTGATTGCGGGCGAGCAAAATTCGAGATTTCGCCAGTCACCCAGACCGAAGGAAATCCGGTTTCCAGGTGCCCTTTGAGCTGTGCGGTTAAATTGCTAACCGACAGGGCCTGCTGTTCAGTTTGGGTGGTTAAACTCGACATCTCTTCTATTGTAAAGCATAAGCGGGTTGATCTTGAAGAGGCCTTTTGCCACATCTGAAGTGTGACGTGCGCTTGCTGCACTAGGACTTCCACGGGTAAAACTGAACCGCGAACCAAAGATAGGGTGAACCCCTGGTTGAATGTCAGTTGAATGTCAGTTGAATACAGTTGAATACAGTTGAATGTCAGGCGACGCGGGCCTTGGCATCTTTGCTGGCCTTAGGCAGGCAGAATTCCGGTCCAGCACCTGGTTCGGTTCGCTTACTTCTGGAAGAGATAGGAGCTGCTTGAGGATGTACATGGACTTCGCCTGCAAGGCGATGTCCTGATTCTGCCCAAGTTTCTGCCTCCACGGTCAGGCAGTTAAGGAGTTTCTCAACGCGCAGGCGGCATGTCTCGATCCCCCTGCGATCCAGGTCAGGTGGGATTTGTATTGGCGGGCTTACGAGCCCACGAGCGCGTGAGTATGGCTTGGGGATTGCAAAGCGATCCCAGCTACGGATTCGCCAAGGGCGATTGTAGCCAAAGCCTAGTACGATTAGAGGAAGCTTTAGGCGGGAGGCCAGATAGATGGGGCCCTGAGCCAGTCGTCGACGGGGACCACGCGGGCCGTCGGGGGTGATCGTCAAATGCATTTTATCACTTTTTTTAAGCAATTCGCGAACTGCGTCGACACCACCCCGGTAGGTTGAGCCGCGTACGCAGTCGAAGCCAACATGATGCGCAATGTGGGCCAGGATGTCGGCGTCCCGGTGTTGGCTCAAGAGCATGGCGAGCCGACAATTCCCGCGCAAATAGAGGGGAAGGAGAATATTCTCGTGCCAGAAAATATAGATGCGAGCGCCCCCAAGTCCGAGTGCCGGATCGACTGAGCGATCATAGAAACTGAGGCGGTAATCGAGCGTACTCATCCAGCCTTGCACCAATTTGGAAGCCAACAGGCCAGCGGTACCAACTAGGAAATTGGTTTTGGAGGGGATGTTTTGGGTGTTTCTCATCAGGCCAGTCTCCTGCACCATCACGGGATTGCTCAAGGCCAGTTGCCGCTGAAGACTTCCGTGGCTGGGCCGGTCATGTAGACGTGGTTGTCAACTTCACTCCACTCAAGTTCCAAATCACCACCCGGTAGATGGACGAGGATACTTCGGCCTGTTTTTCCGGTCAGCACACCTGCTACACATACGGCACTGGCTCCGGTTCCACAGGCCATCGTTTCACCACTACCGCGTTCCCAGGTACGTTGCCGTACTTTCGACGGAGAAAGAATTTCCACGAACTCGGCATTCACGCGGTTGGGAAAATGAGGATCGGTTTCGATTTGGGGTCCAATACGTAGGACCCAGTCATCGGCCAATTCGTCGACGAACGTAACACAATGTGGATTCCCCATGGAAACGCACGTGACGTCAAACTTCCGGTCACCAAGGACCAACGGCACGTTACAAGCGGGGTCGTCGGCCGACCGACCGTGGAGTGTTGTCGGAATGTCTGCTGGTTTGAGAACAGGTTCTCCCATGTCAACGCGAACGCGGTCAACCTGGCCGTGGCTGAGATAGAGATCCAGTGTCAGTAATTGTTCGCCAGATTTAATGCGCAGTGTTTCTTGGTCGCAGATGTTGTGGTCGTAGATATATTTAGCAACACAACGAATCCCATTGCCACACATTTCTGATGCCGATCCATCGGCATTGAACATGCGCATTTCGGCATCGGCATGTTCGCTAGGACAAATCAGGATCAACCCATCCCCACCAACGCCGAAGTGTCGATCGGAGATTCGGCGTGTGAGTTCGGGTATATTTTGTGGAATCGGTTGAGCGAAGCAGTCGACATAGACATAGTCGTTGCCGGCGCCGTGCATCTTCGTGAATTGCATAAGTAAAATGAGTAGCTGGTTACGGAGGATGCGGAGTTAAGAGTGCACTTTTGTGGCCAGTTCTCTTCATGCTTCAAGGTGTTAGCCAGTTACATCAAGTTGATTGCCGGAGGTTCCTTCAACATCTTTACCTTGGAGCGGATCATGGGTTCCGGATGCCTCATGGTCCTCGGGAGTTCGCAAAGTTGTTTCCCACGGTCGGCGCCCATCGGCATCGCGTTCAGAAATATCGTGGTCTTCTTTGGTTTGCCCAACACCTTGAGCCCGTTCTGATTGATCGACCAAATCTACTTTTCGTGCCTGGGCAGCCGATTCGCGTTGATCGCGTTCGACTTCGCTTCCTTGGGTCTGTGCCAGGGGAGTGCCAGTTGCGCTGCCAACCAGCCCTCCCAAAGGGACTACGCTCATCATTGGTTGTCCTCGTTGAACTACAAGCGGGGTTGCACTGCTTTGGTTATTATCACCGGAATGGCCAGAATGGGAAACGTGAATTGGCGTCGTGTTCGATTGGCGTGGTTGCAGGTTGCAATTCTGCCTGGATTTGTTCGATGGTTTTTTTGACTGCGGGCAAGGCTTCCCGGTGGATGATTGGATTTTGCAAGGTGCCGTCGACACGGAGCTGTAAAGTTTGTTTGCTTGCCTCGCTGAACAGAGGTGAAATCAGGGGTAAACGGCGTTGGCCTACCATGGCGTGAAAAACCAGGTTCAGGTCGTCACCCTGAAAGTTCGTTTCGCCCCGCCCATCCAGATTGACGACATCACCCAATAAGTTGAGTTCATCGAAGTGAACATGTTGTCCCTGGATGGCAAAAGTTGCATCACATTGATTGAATGCGGTTGTATTGGGTGTGCGATTCTGAAGCACTTTAAGCAGTCCTACCAGAAGCGGTAGTTTATAAATATTGGCGTCGACGACGTGTACCTCGCCGCGTCCCGACATCGCGTCTGGAGAGCGGCCGGTTTGCGCTAAATTGATCCGGCCGTTGAGGGTTCCGGTCATCGGATCGCGTTGACCAAACCTTTCGTTGGCCAGGCGGGTCACATCGGCTCCTGCCACAGCTGCCGACAATTGGAATTGCGGTAGCCCCATGTTGCGGACCTGTATGTTTCCAACCAGAGTGCCGCCATAAACTTCGGCTGAAATATCACGGGGAGTCTGTTGCTGTTTTTTGGATGCTCCGCGCCCCAGCAAGCACAGCGATCCCGCTTCGGTTTGATTGATCCAGATAGGACCTCGTACTGAGGTCAATTGAACTTGATTCCAGACAACCGAATCGAGGTCCAATTGACCACTAAGGCTTGTCTGCTGACCATCGCTTGAGCCCGCGAGTTGGATTGTGCCACTCAAATCTTCAAGTGGGACACCAACATAGAGATCGGTTTGGTGGCAGTCGAGATTTAAATCCCACTTCGATGCGATGCGGGGTAAGCTGCCCGTTGGCCTACGGAATTCAAAAGCACTGTCATAGAGTCGGAAAGTGCCATTCGGCGCGAGATCGTTAATTGCCTTTTGTAAACGCAACGGGAGAGCCATGAGCAAATCCCGATTGTGGGTGGAGAGATGATCGGCGTTAAACTTCGTGAAGTTCAGCTGCCAACCTCCGTCGGCAAGTTCCTGCCATTGGCCTTGCGTTGCGAAATCGATTCGACCGTGTCGGGCTCGCACGTCGGTCATTGTGAGTTGGTGGTCCGCATAAGCAAAGTTTCCCTCGATTTGATCCAAGCGATACGGGTAAGGGAGGAATGAGGGTTCAATAGAAACGCTGCGCCGCTGAGGCTGAGCGGTAATTCGCACGGTTGGCGCAGTGGTCCGTTGAGGAACTTTCAAGTGGTCGACTTCAGCAACAAAGTTAATCCGGCCGTGGGGTTGGAGTTGACGCCAAACCGTTTGGACCTTTGGTGGTACCGACTGAAAAAGTTCATCGTCCAGCGGAATGTCACTTCCAGTCACGGTAAGTTGCAGGCGGTGACCCTCTGGTTGGCGCCGTAATTCTCCGACCAATTGAATCACCGCTGCCCGGTTTGGGTTGCGACTCCGAAGGTTTTTAAAGTGCCAGGCTTCGTTTTCACATGTGACCTGGCCAGTGATGTGGCGCAAATGATAAGGGAATTTGTCGTATCGGATTTCACAGCCGGACAGGTTAAGTTCAAGCGAACGGTGCGGTTTATTTTGAGCACGTTCAGCCTTCTCAAGCCGCCAGCGGAAATCGATATTGCCGGCGGGTTGAAGGCTACGCACGATTCGTTGTGTGTCAGGTTTCAAGGCGTCGACCAACTGGGGATGGATTGGAACTTGGGTTCCAGAAACTTCAATCCATCCGGGGGGCCCCTTTTTCTTCTCAGAAGTCTGGTGGGTTGACTCTGGGAAAAGATCAGTGAATTCACCGGCGATGCGGATGGGTCTCCCGTGGCCGGAGGCAATCAAATCAAGTTTCAACTGGCCACTGGGATCACTGGCGGACCGTTGGAAGAAAATGGTCCCGGTCCCCTGCTTAAGTGGGTAAGGGAAATGTTTGTTTTCGGTAAATGAAACACCCTGACAGACGACCATGAGTTGAGGAAACCAATTTTTACCGTTGAAGGTAAGTTTGAGGTCGGCATCGATATGCCCAGACGGGGCATAACGTGTCCACAGAGGCAGAAACTTCTCAGGGAGGATTTTAAGAAGGGTTGTGTCCAGTGGTAGTCCAGTCACTTGCGCGTGCAATCCCAGCGGTGCATGGTCTCCCCATCCCACCCGGTTACAGGCAAGTCGTAACTGGGCGGTTCCGCACTTTCCAGTCAGTTTCTCAACCATGAGGCGGTTGCCATCGTATCGCCCGTGGAGACTCAGATCGGTCAGCGGTCGGGGCAACGTGGGATGATCAAACGTTCCTTGGTCCAGTGTAAATTGACTTTGGTAGTGAAGTGGCTGCTGGACTCCAGGCGGCTGCGAAATCCGTGCAGACCCGGTTACGTGGCCGCTGAGTTGGACACCTTCTAAACTTTCGATCCCTATTGCCACAAGCGTTTTTAAGAGGGATGGCGAAATTTTAAGATCGCTGATGTCCGTTGTAAGGTCGATGCCTCCTCCGGAAGTGGAAAACTTGCCTTGCAGACTGAACCGTTTGTCGGGTGCGTTGACGGTCGCTGCAAGTGAATAATCACCACGGTCTGGCAGGGCCTGGGCGTTTGTAACAGGCTTTTCTAGACCGGCCACGGCTCCATCAGGTTGCAGGACAAGATTGATTTCCTGTACTACCAGCTGAACCAATTCCTGGTCGGAGAGGGCATCAACCAGGAGGACTGCGTTTTGCACTTCGACGACTGGAGGCTGGTTACCAAAGCGGGGAGTTGGCCATAACGCTTCGATATTCCAAGAGCCATTTGGTTTGTGGGTTGCGTGCAATACTGGGCGTTTGACCACCATTTTTCGCACATGGAGTTTACCTGTGAGGATTTCTTCCAGGCGGGTTGGGCATTGGAGAAAGACTTCCTCGACGGTGAGCAGCGGTGACCGACCACCGGTCGGTGTCGGTTCGTAAATGGAAAAATCATAGAGTTTGATGCCTTGCCCCTTCAGGAAGTGGGCACTCCCGATTTCAACATCAAGGTTGCGGTAGTGATTTGCCAAGAGTTGCTGGGCGTGATGGCAAATTTGATCGTTCAGGTAAAAAACGGTGTAGGATCCAAATAAAAGCGCAGCGACAACGGCCAGGGTCAATGACCACTTGAAGAGTATCCAGCAAAAGTTGATCAGTTTGCTAAAAATAGGATTGAACCCGGTGTGATAGAAAGAGTTGGATGGGTATTTATTTCAGAGACCGGCTTGAGGTAGGGATTCGATACTTGCCCGTTGCGCAGGCTACGACTGCCGCTGCCGCCAGCACGATCAGTACCAACATGGCTGGTTGTCGATAACGGAGCGAACTGACGAAAACAATATGCAGCAGTGTCAGATAGATTGCGGGTAACGTGAGGATCAGGACCACGAAGGGCCGGTGGCGGTGAAGCCAGACGCCAGCTAGCGCCAAAATCATGACAGGTGTGTAGGTGCCAAGAACAGCCAGGCGAAGTGGCCAACTGCGAAAACTTGCTTCGTTCGGCCAGAAGTTCCACATTCGTGCAAACTTGACAGATGCCAGTTCGATGACCCGCGTGGGATTCTCCATAGCCCAGTGAAGGGCTTCTATTCTTAGATGGCGGTCGAATTGGTATTCGGACATTGGTACTGGATCGTTGAAACCCTTTTTGCTGTTCGCTTGAAACTGCGACTCGAGTTTGGTGACAAATGACATTTCGCTGCTTCCGTCGGCCGTAGCATGAAGACCGTCGTAGAGGCTTGCGCCCACTTGAAGCGTGGTTGGTACAAAGTGATGAGTGACTTGCCAGTTGCGAATCCACCAGGGGCTCATCGTGAACAAAAATCCTGCCAGAATAGTAATCCCTATCAGGGCGTGCCGACGTCGATCTCGGCAAACAAGCAGACAGGCGACAATTGCAAATGGGGTGAAGAGCAACCAACTGGGGCGAGTCAGGGTCGCCAAGCCTGCAGCAATTCCGGACATCAGCGCTGTGATGAATACTCGCTTTGGGAACCGGTGGAGACCACCTCCCTGATTGCCTGGGAAGTCTTTTAAATCGCCATTGTGGTATCGTTCGCTGATCGCATAGGTCCACAAAATGAGCTGTAGGAGCATCCACAACGTAAACAGCCCCTCGGCCAAGACCAGGCCACTGATAGCGATTGCGCCAGGGTAAACCGCCGCCATTCCGGCTGCGATAAGTGCCGAAGTTGAATTGAAAGTTCGTTTTGCGAGCCAAAACACTGCTCCTACCGTGAATGTCCCAACCACTGCACCTAACAGACGGGCAGCAATTGGCGGCGCGTTCGTTCCAATAACCTGAAACATGCCCGCCAATAGCAACGGATACCCTGGCGCGCGAAATACCTGACGCTGTGGAGATCTGAACTCGTAGTCCTCACCGGCAGCAATTTGTTTTCCCAGTTCCCAATAGCTCTCGCTGTCAGGAAACTTGAATGGTCCATGGGCTGGCAATTGGTTGGTTTGCCACCACACCACAAAGCTGAGTCGTACCACCAGCGCAACGACCATTACAGCCGCGCATTGTGTGGTTCCAATGCGGTCTCTATTGATCACCGACAGATTGCCCTGGTTACGCAAATGAAGATCGCGGATGGTAGAATTAAGTCTGCGGTAGGGTCAAGACCGCAGTTGCCCTAAGTTGTAGTGTGTCGCGAAGCGAGGATCGCTGCTAGCACCTAAGGGGAGTCTCCCTTTTCCCCCGGATCATCGTTTTTGTACGGGGTTTTTGTACGGGGTTTTTGTACGGGGTTTTTGTACGGGGTTTTTGTACGGGGTTTTTGTACGGGGTTTTTGTACGGGGTTTTTGTATGGGGTTTTTGTATGGGGAAGCTACCATTGACAAACAGAGATGTTTTTGAGGCGGTCGCGGTCTCTGGAAATCTTTGCTAGCTTGCCAACCCAATCTGCTTTTCGACTTGCCCGGGATGCAAAGCTCGACCATCTGGCGGAATCGCGACTAACTTTGACGTGTTAGAACCAGTTGTTCACCTCGCCGCTCGGCACGAATTTCGCCGGGCAAATTGATCGACCAGCTTTTAGGGTCAGCGACTGCCATGCGAGCTAATTTTTGCCATTGCTCAAAACCCATCGCTTGCAGGGGCCAGCCGTTGGTGGTCCATGCCCGCTTGCACAATTCCCGGTAGATCAGCATCGGTTGCCCATCAAGGGCCTTGCAATGAAAAACCACTTGGTCTTTTGTTGGGTGGACCGTCACGCAGTCCTTGACCAGTCCATCAACAGCGGTGTCGACATAGGATTGTGCTTCGGTTGCCTGCTCGGCCAGGCGGACCAGTGCTTGATCGACCCTCTCGTTGTAGTCGCGACGTAGTTTGGGCAACAGATCGTGTCGCAGGCGGTTGCGGGTAAATTGTGGATTGGTGTTCGTGGGATCTGTGCAGTAGGTTTGCCCCAGTGTCGACAAATAGTCTTCAATTTCAGCCCGCCAGATACGCAAGCAGGGTCGCACCAGCGCAATGTCAGGAGTGAGTGGTCGAGTGAACCGAATACCGGCTAACCCCGACACTCCGGTTCCACGTAACAAGCGATGGAGTACGGTTTCCGCTTGATCGTCGCTAGTATGCCCCGTTGCCACCAGGCGAGCTCCGATTTGCTGGGCTGTCTGCCCCAGGAATTCATATCGTGCCTGGCGGGCGGCGGCTTCGATTCCGTCGGTGGCTTGCTCATCGAGCGGTTTTTGGGGTTGGCCTGTATGGAATGGAAGACTCAGTTGTTGACAAAGTGTAGCGACCATTGCCTGGTCGCGGTCCGCAGTTTCTCCACGAAGTCGGTGATTGAAATGAGCAACAAAAATCTGCCCATCTCCGCCGGATTGTTGTTTGAGATGCCAGACAGCTCGGGTCAATGCAACACTGTCTGCACCACCCGAGATGGCAAGAAGGACATGGGTATTTGCCCATTTGGATGGAGGCCAGGCCAGGCCAATTTTTTCGACGACCGGATGGCTGGGCGGAGTATTAGAATCGGAGTGAGGCATGGTTCGATCTGGATTTTTTCGGAGCGTCTCGTCAACGGTTTGGGGACTGGTTTCTTTCGGAATAGGTGCCGATTGTCTGGGCAGACGACGGTGGGATCGTCACCCTCTAGTTGGCCGGAACGTCACAATCAACCGGGAAATTGCCCTCTGCGTAGTTCAGGAAAACTTTGCCGCCAGTCAGTCGAATCAAGGTCTCTCGATTTCGCAGGCCGCTCCCATTGTAGTTAGGTCAATATGTGTTAATATATGAAGTTAGCTCGATTTGGCACTCCCCTGGTGGGTTGAAGTTACCAAACGCCTGTCAAGGTTTTCCAAGTTGGGTTCGCCGAGCTTTTTCCGGAGATTTGCAACATTGGATCTGTGGAAAGTGGCTCCAGCGATTGACTATTTAACGAACAACCTAGAAGTGTTTGCGGTCGGTGGTCGAAGTTGGGCTGCCTGATCAAGTACCGTGTGGACTTAGTGCGAATTTAATGAGTTCAAGTCAGTCATTAACCAGTTTCGTTTTTAGCAGGCTCCTGGCGCTGTTGGTTATTGTGGGCAAGGTGGCGAAGTTGCTCCGTACTTTCAGTTTGGCGCTGGAAAGCCAGCATGGATTTGAGCCGCGGAGTTTCCGTGGTTTGATTTCGGGCAGGTTGTATTTTTGGGTGAAGCGTCATTTGAAAGGTTTGTCTGTCCGTGAGGGACAAACAGATTTTTGGCTGACTGGAGTTTGGCCGTTTGGGCCAGTTCCAGATAGAACGGCATCCGGCATCCGGCATGCCCATCCGTGGCGGTG
This sequence comes from Lacipirellulaceae bacterium, assembly GCA_965243695.1. Lineage (GTDB taxonomy): Bacteria > Planctomycetota > Planctomycetia > Pirellulales > Lacipirellulaceae > JAKVCB01. The sequence continues at coordinate 329,267 of CBDEWC010000039.1, forward strand.
GGTGGTGTCGAGAGCTTGGTTACAGATCCCTGTTTGCTGATCTCAACTCCTTGATCCTGGCAGGTACCGAGTTCATCACCCACTCTTGTGGCGCCACGCGAAACTGGTTCTTTCAGAATTCTGTAGAATTCTGAACACGACGCGAAGTTGGCTTGATTGACAGAGTCGGAAAACAGGTCGGTTGGACCTGGACCGTTGAACGGTGCCGTCGACTGTCACAGATTCGTGCTTTTCTCACATGGCACTTGTGGCCTTTGGTTCGCGGAGGATTTGGAATCGCCTGTCGATAGAAGGCAATTCCCAGGCATAGTGCGAAGACGCATGGTTTGCCTGTCAGGTTCTCCGGAATTGTGGTGTATTACGGAATTGTGGTACCCCGACACTGGCTGGCGAACAGGTTTGCGTTGGGCAGACATTGTGTGCGCTCCGGCAAGATAGTGTGCGCTCAGATAAAAAGGACCGACAAAGTGTTTTTCGAAATATCCTTGCTATCAATGGTTTTTATGATGGTCGCACAGGTAGCAGGTCCCAGCAACCTGACGATCACGATTGTTGCGGTCATCTCGGCCGTTTTAGGTATGGGAGTTGTAAAACTGCTGGGCCATCTCCGTAAACGAGATGCTGAAAAGGAAGCTCAACTAATTCTCGAAAAGGCCGAACTGCAGGCCGGTTCCCGACTCAAGGAAGCAAAAGTCGAGGCCCGTGAAATGGCGTTGCAAGAAAAGGCCAAAATAGATGAGCAGGTCAGCACCGCTCGCGAAAAAGTTTTTGTTCGCGAGCGCCAACTTGACAAGCAACACGATCAGTTGGATCAGCGTACGACTCAACTTGAAAAACAGGAAAAGATGGTTGAGGGCAATCAGCGCAAGCTATCGGAGAAGCTTGAATCCATTACTCGTCGGCAATCAGAACTCAGTGACGTGCTCGATATCCAGCGTCAAACTTTGCATCAAATCAGCGCACTTAGCGTGGAGGATGCCAAGCAAATGCTGTTGGAACGGCTCGATCAGGAACTTTCTCAAGAGCAAGGCAAGGTTATTCTCAGCCAGGAAAAAAAACTGGCTGAAATAATCGATGCCAAAGCAAAAGAGATGTTAGTTACCTCGCTGCAACGTTTTGCAGCTTCTCACACGGCAGAAGCGACGACCAGCAGCGTCGATATCCCCAACGATGAAATGAAAGGTCGTATCATCGGTCGCGAGGGACGTAACATACGTTCGTTTGAAAAAGCGACAGGCGTTGACGTGATCATTGATGATACGCCAGGGGTTGTGATTGTGAGTGCGTTTGACCCGGTTCGCCGCGAAATTGCACGCAATGCCCTCAACAAGCTCATTGCCGACGGGCGCATCCATCCCAGCCGGATTGAAGAACTGGTCACCGAAACGGAAAAGGAAATTGAGGCAAAGGTGCGCCGCTATGGAGAAGAGGCCGTGCAGGAAACGGGCGTTCACGGTTTGCACGATCGGGTTGTCAATTTGTTGGGACGCTTGCACTTCCGGACCAGCTATAGTCAAAATGTGCTGCGACATTCAATTGAGGTAGCATTCATTACCGCGATGCTTGCCGACGAAGTGGGACTCGATGCCAACGTAGCCCTCCGTGCCGGATTGTTGCATGACATTGGTAAAGCGGCAGACCACGATGCCGAGGGGGGACATCCCGTGATCGGCGCTGATTTACTGAAGAGATACGGTGAAGGGCCGGAGGTTGTGCATGCTGCCCTGGGTCACCATGACGACCTTCGACCCGACAAGCCATATACCGTGTTGTGTGCTGCTGCCGATGCCTGTAGTGCATCACGACCCGGTGCGCGCCGTGAAACGCTCGACCGGTACATCAAGAGGATGCAGGAATTGGAAACAATTGCAGTTGGTTTTGAAGGTGTGCATCAGGCATTTGCCATTCAAGCCGGTCGAGAGGTACGCGTGATCGCCAGTACGAAGAATACGACCGATGAATCAGCAGCTAAAATCTGTCGCGATATTGCCAAGTCTTTTGAGGATCAACTCACCTACCCAGGAGAAATCAAGGTGACCATGATTCGAGAAATGCGTTTTACCGAAACAGCAAAGTAAAAAACCGTTGCCACCGCGTATTTGCCGGGGCAGTACCGTGAACCTTCAACCCAAATTGAGTATCACCTAATACAAACATCGCTTGAAGCCTTGTAGTTCTTAAAGCCTTGTAGTTGAAGGTAATTGCCAACCGCGACTTCTTGTCTGCGGCGCCGGTTTTCACACTCTGCAGTTTTATTCTATGCGTATTCTTTTTATCGGCGATATTGTGGGTAAGCCAGGCCGTGAAATGGTTTGTCAGGCAGTGCCCGGTTTGATCTGTCGGGAACAACTCGATTTGGTACTTGCCAACGCCGAGAATGCTGCAGGGGGGTCCGGCTTGACGCCAGCCATTTATCGTGAATTAATCGGAAAAGGGGTTGATGGCATCACGCTTGGAGACCATGTCTATCGACGTCGCGAAATCTATTCCGTCTTGGAGGCCCGCTCCAATATTGTGAAACCAGCCAACCTGCCACCTGAATCGGTGGGCCCCGAGTGGGCTGTTGTGACGGCTCGGAATGGCGTCCAGGTAGCCTTTTTATGTCTGCTTGGTCGCCTTTTTATGCAGCCGGCGGATCATCCCTGGCATGCCGCCGATCGGGTTTTGGGGCAAATTCCTGCTGACGTGAGAATCCGTTTTGTCGATTTTCACGCAGAAGCAACCAGCGAAATGCAATTGATGGGCCGCTACCTCGATGGACGCGTGGCGGCGGTCTTAGGAACCCACACGCATGTTCCTACCGCCGATGAATGCGTTTTTCCCGGAGGCACAGCCTTTCAGTGCGACGTTGGCATGACCGGTCCCTTTGACAGCATCATTGGGCGCCGTATTGATCGGGTCCTCGAAACGACCTTGACCTCCCGGCCAAAGAAATTTGAAGTTGCAACCGATGATGGTCGCCTGTGTGGATCGATCGTCGATGTCGATGAGCAATCTGGCAAGGCGATTTCCATTTCTCGGTTGACCGTGACCGAACGTGATCTGCCTGAATTGGAGAAGCTAGCATCGACGGGGCAGGCTTGATTTTGCCGTTGGAAGGATATCCTGGTACTTTGGCATCAATGACGGCCGGTTAAAAATCCACCTTGCCAATGCCTATCCCAACAATTAAAGTTCCCGCCGTTCGGCAATCTGTTAATTCGGCGACTGTGGTTGTTCCCTCGGGTTCAGGAATTTCCGGAAACGACAGGGTCATCCTCCTGGTGGTTGGTTTGTCCTTGTTGGGACTTTTTGTCACCGCCCGGTGCCTTCGGCCTGATCCAGCTGGGTTTGGAACACATCGCCAATTAGGGTTGCGTGAGTGCACGATGGCACGGCTGCTGAATCGGCCTTGCCCGTCGTGTGGGATGACGACTGCTTGGGCTTGGTTAGTACGTGGAAACGTGTCTTCCGCTACAACCGCCAATTTGGGCGGATTGCTCATGGGAATCCTCGGGTTGGTGGTAGTTCCCTGGGCGCTAATTTCCGCACTTGCCGGACGTTGGTTGCTGGCTAAACCTCGGCAGAACTGGTTGATTGCCACAGCAGTTGTGATAGTCATTGTAATACTCGTCGATTGGGTTCAGCGTTGCTGGATTTGCTGACGAGAGTCTTTCCGAAAATGGTACTCCGGCGATTGCAAAAAAAAAATCATGGATGATTCCCATTACAGTTCGACAACGGCTCGTTTCCTGGTTGTGACCATGGTGGTCGTGGCATTGCTTCCGTCCACCGGGTGTGTCCATCAAATTTTGGCAACCGGGATCTACTTTTTTCAGGGTGGGAATACCATGCCTGCTGAGTGCCATGCACTGCAAGAAAAGCGGGTTGTTGTTGTTTGTCGCCCACCTTCGTCCCACGAATATCGACATGCGGGTGCATCACGTGAGATTGCCAAACAGGTTAGCCGAAACCTTTCTCAGAATGTCAAAAAAATTGACATTGTTGATCCGCGAGAAGTCGATAACTGGATTGACGAAAGTGATTGGGACGAATGGAAAGGCCTTGCCAAGGCAGTGAAGGCCGACATGGTTCTCTATATTGAGCTGGAAAGCTTTGAGTTGTTCAAAGGCAAGACCTTGTATCAGGGGAACTCGGATATCACGATTAGTGTTTACGATATGACCGATGGTACCGACCTGGTGTGGGACAAGCATTTAGGCGAGGTACTCTATCCGAAGAACAGTGGGATACCAGTTCAAGACAAGCCGTTGCAGCATTTTCGGCGGGAATTCGTTGAAAACGTATCGACGCAAATCTCGTTTCATTTTTACGCGCACGATCCTCATGCCATGTTTGCGCTAGATGCCCTGGCAAACCGGTAACCAGGTAAAGGTGCCCTTGGATTTTTCGTGACGCTTGAGCGGCGCGTCCTTCTGTCTGCCATTCTGTGGGGATACCGTGTTGACTCACCTGCAGTGCGCGCCGTCAGGCTCACAGCGCTGGAGGCTTATCTCATAGCGCTGGAGGCTTATCTCATAGCGCTGGAGGCTTACGCAGAATTTTTGAGGGAGGCCGTGGTGGTCCGGGATTGCGGGGCGGATTGTTATTGCCGCCACCTGTCGAAGCCTGTCGGGCAGAAAGGTTCAGAAAACGCTCTTGCCATTTCCAGCCCAGAGGTGTCGCTAGTTCTTGCTGAGCCAGTTGTGCCCAGGGGGTTCCCTGGTGCTGGTTCACAACGGATTCCAGATAAGCGCGAGCTTGCCTACCGTCCTTGGCCAGTACGCTTCCGGTTGATATTTCCGGGGAGGGTTGTAATTCCCAGGCATCACTTCTCTCGTTCTTGAACTTCATGCCCTGCTTGGCTTTGGCAAGCATCATATTGTAACCCTCGGTACGCACTTTGACAGCCAACGCTCGACCGATCGCGAGGTCAAAACCAACTTGCCAGCGTGGGTTCTCCAACTTAGGTCGGTCTACCTCGCCACTCCGCAATGTTTCCGTCACCTGCTGGATAACAGGTTCCAGGTCTGCTGCCTGGCGTTGTGCAAGTGACAGGCTTCGGGCAAATTCTGCATCGTCAATCTTGGGAAACTGCATGGGTGGATTCTGCATCGGTTGGGTCCAGGATATTTGTGCGGCCTTAACCAGAGCAGCTCGAGCAGCATTGTCTTTCAAGAGATCCAGGTATTCGGAGACTGAGACATAATCAGGTCGGTAAGCTCGCATCACGTGGGGGTCGAAGAATCGCGAAATATAGGCCGACATAATCCCCGTTTCGTTGCCGCGCAGACGCCGACCAACTTTGCGGTTGGGGTGGGCCGCAAAATAAATACCACCGGTCTCATAGGCTAACCGGGTCAGTCCAAAAGGACCGAAGCCGGAGTCAAGGGTTTCATCCTTCCGATTCGATCTGCTGAAATATAGTCGTAACCGCTCCGGAAAAAGTGATTCAGGTCCCTGGTGGACGGGTACCCATTGCGTTCGTTGGTCGTAGTCTGGGTCAGGGTCAACATACCGAATATAGGCGTCTTTGCGACCAAACGGCGCTGGTACACCGACGACGTAAACAGGCATCTCGTACTGTCGACACCGGTGGACTGCATCATCGAGTGCCTGGCGGTCGTCTCCAGCTTCGTCGGTAAACACGACGATCATTACGTTACGTCGTGGTGCCTTGAGGCGATAGTGACGGAAATTATATGCCACGCTTCTCGTTGCAGAGAACACGTTCTCGGTACCAGTGGGATCATTTTTAACGGCCTGCACGGCTTCCTGAATGACTTCGATGTCGTCCGTTGGCGTTTTAATCAAGAGGTGGACTTCTTTGCCGAACGATACAACCGACGTCAGGAGGGGCTTGTTTTTATGCCGTTTAAATGCCGGATTGTCATAGGACTCGATGATTCCCAACTCCTCGTACACACGCTGGAAACGTTTTACAATTTGGTCTCTTTGCCTTTGAAGACTTGCCGATTGGTCGAATAGCCATACCACTAGCGTTGGTCGTTGCTCCAGCGAAAGTAGGATCTCGTTTGTAATGCGATCGATTGCCCCCGCAGCTCCCATTGTACCCACGCTTCCCTCGCCCTTGATCGCGACATCCTTGGTAAATTCAGTGGCTTCCAGAATTGGATTGTCGAATTCGATCACCGGGATATCGCCCAGCGGATTTTCAAGTTTTACGTCGAATACAATTTCTGTTTCGGCGACCACAACCGGGGCTTCTGCGCGGGCGTCTGAAACGCCTCCTTCGGCCAGGGCACCTAACTCGTTTGCATGTTCAGCAAAGTGGAATTCTTTGGGGATTGGCTCTTCTTCGACTTCTACTGCCGAGGCTGTGAGAAACAACCTTTCATCGGACGGTAGCAAAAGTGAAAAAGTTGCGAACAGCACAAGAATCCCAATGTGAACCATCAGGCTGATCACCCATGCTGCAACATCACGGTCGAATGGAGTGTCTTCTTCACCCGTGCGAAGTTGCCACCAGCGACGAAGGTGGTCGAATAGAAGCATGTTCGAATTCTGTTCCGATCTTGGAGGGAAGCGATCCCCCTGATTTCTCTGTAAAATGACGGTATCCGCAACTACCCCTTATTTGCACCCCTTATTTGGCCCAAAAGTGATTCGCCATTTGTACCGTCCTTTATTCTTCACACCTGGTTCCCACAAATCAACTGGGGAACGTTCTCCGGAGTGGTTGCGGTATAATAAAAGGGCCAATGGCAGATAGTTTAACCCGGGTTTTATAAAGAGGTTTTGAGATGGAAAATCGGCAAATTGCACCGTGGAACTCAATATATCTGCTCGGACCGTTTTTGTGGCTGGCCATGGTCCCTGTCACGTTGGCACAGCAGAGTAAAAATCTTACGCTCGAAACCAAGGATGGCGTCAAGCTGGCCATCACCTACTATCCCAGCGCCAGCAAAGAGCAGGCGTTGCCCGTTGTCATTCTACACGATCAGCAAGATTCGCGTGTTGCTTATGATGTAATCGCTCGAAAATTGCAGCAGCCACATGGAGAAGATGGTGAATCGTTTGCGGTTATTACCGTCGATCTGCGTGGCCATGGCGGCAGTACAAAACAGCAGTTGCGTAATGGGACCGCCCGCGAACTCGATGCAGCAAAACTGAAAAAATCCGACTTCGAAGCAATGGTCCAGTATGACATGGAGGCAGTCCGGACGTTCTTGGTCGGAAAAAATGATCAAGGTGAGATCAACTTGAACGAGCTATCGGTTATTGGTATTGGACTGGGGGCCAGTGTCGCCACGATTTGGGCATCCCAAGATTGGGCCGTTCCACCGCTGACCGTTGGAAAGCAGGGTCAGGATGTCAAGGCACTCGTATTGGTCTCTCCGAGGTGGAAGAACAAGGGTCTCCTTATCCAACAGGCTATTCGGCAACCAGGTGTGCAACGGGAAATTGCTTTGATAATGATCTACGGTCGCGACAATTCCAAAGTGCGAGCGGATATCCGCCGCATCAAGAAACAGGTTGAGAAATACCATCCCGAGCCGGAATCGGTTGACGATAAGCCCCGCGATCTTGTTGGACTTGGCGTGCCTACCAGCCTGCAAGGTGACAAGTTGTTGCAGGAGGTTGGTTTCAGGGACAAAGTCGTAGAGAGAATTTCGGATTTTCTGAACCTACACGTGGCGCAGGAGGACCACGAGTGGCTTAAGAGACGAAATCGAATTCCGTGAGCGATTAATTCCCGTAGATATTGCCACCTGTTTTGATCGGTACAGGTCGCAGCAGTTGTGCTTGCGGTCGTGATCGTGGTGCCATGACTGCGCGAACAGGTATCAATTGGTCGACGTCTCCGAGCATGACCAAGGAACTGTGAGAAGTCGTTGCGGGTTCCGATAAAATCCGCGGTGCTTTGGCCTGTTGCAGGTCCGGTTCCACTGTGGCCTGTTGCAGGTCCGGTATTTTTAAAACCGCGCCAATCGGTAACAACTCTGGATCTTGGAGCGAGTCGCGGTTGAGTTTGAAAATTTCCCAATCGCGGTGTGGGTCATCCAGATAACGCGAGGCTAGTTTTTTCAAAGAGTCGCCGTCTACCACGATGTGTGTTCTGGGCACTGGGCGGTCTTCGTGGATCGTTGTCCCTATGACCGAAGATGGTGTCGTAAAGAAGTTCGCTGTAGAGATACCCGGGTTAGAAAATATGGGTTCTGAATTCTCCAAAAACTGCATCGACGGATTGGTGCTTGCATAAACCGGTCCCGCTTTAGTATGCGATTCGAAGTGGTCGTTCCTGGGGGAGACAGCAGATGGTGTTGCAAGTCCTCTGCCTGTCCTGCGGAGTTCTCTCCTGCCGAGTTGGGGTGGCCCGCTGTCAGCAGGGGTTTTTCCTGGGGGGTTGGCCGTGGCGTGGAGCACATCAGCAACTGCAGTCAAGGGCCGAGGAAACGCCCCTGATTCAACAGGGGCAAGCGCGGGTATCACTGGTGGGTTGACGGGAAAATGCCCCGTTGGTTGCCCCGTTGGTTGCGCCGTTGGTTGCGCCGTTGGTTGCGCAGTGACAGGCTGAAATGAAACGGGTAGTGCCAAGTTTTGCGCGGTGCAAAACTCCGCAGTCGCAGCTGTCGGCGCGCTTGTTGGTTCAGGAAGTTGTACTGCAGTTAGCTCCACCTCGTGGTACGGTCTTATGTTCTTGACACTGATTGTCGGCGAATTGGTGGTTGGGGCAAGCCACTGGGGTTCTTGCTGTGAAAGTTGTCCGCTCGGTGATGCAGCAGTTTGTTTGAAGTCTGGCGCCAAAGATGGCAGACCTTCCCTTATGGCTCCCCAATTGCGGCCGTTATCCCGCGGTTGGAGCGATCCCATTGGGTGTTGGTCAATAATCGTTGACCCGAAAGTCCCATCCGTGGTTTGAGGATGGTGATCAGAGATTTTCGAATCGGGTGCACCAAACAGAGTGGCCAATCCAAAGCCAGCTGTAACGGTTACCGATCCCCAGAAAAGTTTAGTGAGTTCGTTCACGGATATACCTCAACCACGTTGGCGACAAATCGACTGGCGAGTGGGCCACCGAGCGTTTGTCGAACCTGTTTGTGAATCATCCGTGAACGTACCTGGACCGTGCAAATCCAGCGCGGCCTTGTCCAGCTTTCTATTTCGTCACCTGGACCGTTGTAAGATTGGTCATCTAACGTCGCAGTTGAGGATTTTCGAAAGAAAAAGGCCGGTTAATACCATGCCGGTGAGTACGATGGTCCGGGAAAGTTTGCGGCCCAGCTAAACGTGGAGGGGAAGATGGTTGGTCGACACGGCTAGCGAAGCCTGTTTCCCATCAGGCACGGCGAGATCGGCTGCGGCCCTCCCAAACTCCAGATCGCGGGCGGGCCGGTCTGGATATGGGGGATGGGGCGCCGGACAAACCAGCGTCACTTGGAATTGTTGGTCGCAGCCTTGCCGCGGAAACCGCTCATTGCCAATAAAGCAGGTGAGGCCACAAAGATCGAACTATAGGTTCCCACAATCACGCCGATGACCAGGGCAAAGGCGAAGCCATGGATACCTGCTCCCCCCGCAAAGTACAGGATGAGAACCACGGCCAGCGTTGTCAGCGAGGTCAACAAGGTGCGGCTAAGCGTTTGGTTAATGCTGGCATTGATCATGTCGGAAGTTAGCTGAGAGCTTTTCCCCCGAACTTCGCGAATGCGATCGAATACCACAATCGTGTCATTGAGCGAATAACCGATAATGGTGAGGAACGCAGCCACGATGGGCAGGCTAATCTGAAATGCATCGATTTGCAGCGCATCGGCTACGGTTGGAATGCCGCTCACGACATAAATACTCAGAGCGATCATGCCGAGTGTTACAAGTACGTCGTGTACGAGGGCGACCACGGCCGCCAGCCCAAAGGCGACTTTCTGAAAGCGTATCCAAAGGTATCCAACGATTCCCAGAAGACTGACGAGGATGGCATAAGCTGCCAGCACTTGCATATTACCAGCAACCTTTCCACCAATTTTGTTGGCCAGGGGAAACATGGGTTGATCTCCCATCGATTGAGCAAGCTGATCAAAAACCTTTTGGGCAGTTTTTGTGTCGAGCCCCAGTCGCACGTTCCATTTTTTGAATTGGGCTGAGCTCCCTGCCTGGTAGCCTGGTGTGGAGAGTTCCGGTTCGGACCCTTTGTCGTCGTTATTTTCGAGGGCTTCGCTAATGCGACCTGCCAGTGCATCGTGGCCGATACCTGAATCTTGTTGGTACCCATCTTTTTCGTTAATGGATACCGTGGCTTGTGTCACTTTAAAACCATTTTCTTCGACTTCTTGGAGTTCTCCGATGTCGATTGCATAGGTTTTCAATCGATCGCCGAAGGTTTTCGTCAGGATATCTTCAACTTCAGTGACTGAATCAAGACTCGTGTTGACGGTAAAACGCTGCCGAGTTTCTCCCCGCTCGACGACAAGCAGGTTTTTGTCTCGAAGGTCGGTTTTTTCGAGTTCGGTGCGTACATCGCCAACCTTCATGGGATGATCTTTATCGAAGACCATGGTGACGGAGGTGCCGCCGGTGAAGTCAATATTCAGGATCCCTTCACCTCTTTGAACTACGCCAATAAGCCCGATAATGATCAGAATGGCTGAGATTGCGCCAGCCACATAACGCTTGCCAATGAAATCAAACTTGGTCTGTCCGAGGATGTGGCTCATCTTGAGTTTGGTGATCCAGCGGCGCCGCTCGGCGATATCGAAGATAACACGTGAGCAGAAGATGGCGGTATACATACTCATGAGGATGCCGAGGATAAGCGTTACGGCGAAACCTTTGATTTGATCGGTGCCAATCGCATAGAGCACGATCCCGGTAATAAGTGTCGTTAGGTTGGCATCGACAATGGTTGTGGTTGCCCGTCCAAAACCATTCCGAATTGCCATCCGGAGGGCAGATCCTCGCTTCAATTCTTCGCGAATTCTTTCAAAGATGAGCACATTGGCATCGACTGACATACCAACCGTCAGCACAAGACCCGCCAGCCCAGGCAAGGTAAATGCGGCGCGAATCAGCACCATCACACCCAGCACAAGTGAGAGGTTGGTAATCAGTGCAAGACAGGCGACAATTCCGGCAAACCGGTAATAAAAGGCAATAAAGATCAGGATCGCTGCCAGCGAGATCACAATTGCCGTACGACCCTTCTCCACCGTCTCGGCACCCAACGTGGAACTGATGATTTCTTCGCTGATAGGATCAGGGTTTAAAGCCGCAGGCAGGCTGCCAGCATCGAGAATACTAATGGTGAAATCGACCTCGTCCTCAGTCATAGCCCCACCACTGATTTGTCCCTGGCCGGTGATTTTCTCGCGAATGCTGGGTGCCGAAAGGAGTCGATTGTCGAGCACAATGCCCAGGTAACGCTGAGCACCCGTACTGGGATTTGGTTTGTTGTCGCCAGTCAGCCGACCAAACTTTCGGGAACCTCGGCTGTCAAACGAGAAGCCAACGGCTGGACCTCCTTTTTGGTCAAAATCCTTGAAAGCCCGTTGCAGGTATTCCCCTGTGACGTTCCACGGATCGCGCAGGACCAAAGCCTCAGGATTTTTGCCAGCCATTCGTTTCTGGATGCGATCGTCTGGCTGGTCAAATGGGCCGAATTCTTTCTCTTCGTAGGGAACCCATTCGGCAACGGCTTCCCCGTTGAGTTCGACAACTTTTTGTTCCGGTGGTATCGAACGTGCCTGTTCGATAATGTTTTGGTCCCGCTCACCCCAACGAGGATCCGCCGTAATCCGAAACTCAAGCTGGCCGAGACTGGTGATACGTCGTTTCACAAACTTCAGATCATCTTGACCCGTCCTGGGAATGATGATTTCGATTGCTGATCCATAGGGACGGATGGTGACTTCTTTGGTGCCTGCCGGATCGACCCGTTGCTTGAGGGCTTCGGTCAAGCGGCGGACCAATTCGCGACTTGGGCCTTTGGGGTTGGCATCCTGCTGGACTTCGCCATCGGCTGGGGCTACTTCTTCTTCGGCCGCTGAGGTGTCGGCCAGTTCGTAAATCAGGGTGATTCCGCCTGCCAGATCAGGACCGAATTTAATTTCACCAAAGTAGAGGATGATTCCTGCGGCAGTTATCGTCATCAGCACGAGGCTGATTTTCCATCCGTATTCGGGCATGCTGACTCGCTTGGCGAGCCAATTTCCGATCAATACAGGCAGGACGAAGAGCCCGACCAGCACACATCCAATCACTGCCTTCGACCCCAGGCCAGTAGGAGTCGCAGTAGTACCCTCTTGAACTTCAACAACGGTTTCGGTCTCGGTTGTTTCGTGATTTGCCTTTTCCGCAGAGGACTCTGCGCTGGTAGCCTCCTTGGTTGCATTCGCACTCGCTGGCGTCGTCGTTGTCGAACCGTCGTTTGGCGGTTCGGCAGCGGCAGACTCTTCTGGACGCGCCGTAAGTTCCTGGGCATAGGCACTAGCACCACCGGGTCCCGCACCGAGATCCAGCCCACCAGAGGTCAGGCTGGACGCGAGAAGGAAAATCAGAAAGGTAACGGTGTACTTCTTGCTCATTGTCGATTGGTCCATTTTGTCCGCATCAAGAAAGGATCGTGAGTGGGTAGCGCTCTATTTGCACAAACCGTGCATTGGGAAAACCGCTCACATCAAATATTTTGCTCAAAGATTTTTATGTCTTGGTCTTGTGATCTGCATCGTTTGAATCGTCGTCCGAAAGTACCTGGGCAATGGCCGACCGGCCTAAACGAATTTTCGTTCCTGTCGACTCATCAATGCGAACGGTGACTGTATCTTGATCACGACGGATGCCGGTTACCATGCCATGAATACCACCGGCTGTAATGACATGATCGTTTTCTTTCATGTTGTCCAGCTTTTGCTTCAGAGCATTCCGTCTTCGCTTTTCAGGTACCCAGAGGAGGAAGTACCCCAAAACCATAATCAGCACCAATGGCAGGAAGGTCCTCACCAAAGGAGCAGGATCGCCTTCCTGGGCCAGTAAAGCCATTGCCAGTAAGTTTTCTACAAACACGTTGCGCCTGGGGGCAAAAGTTAGTGTCGGGATGAACAGAGGCCCGGCACGCAACCGCGCCGGGCCTCTGTTCTGCGGAACCGTGGCTGTCATCATACGGTAGAGCGGCGCAACCCGACAAGGCCGACACTGCGAACCTCGGAAGCCGCTGGCGGGATGAAAACGCCCGGTGGAGCGTAGCAGCAAGGTCCCCAATTCGGTTTTTGGTGCCTGGATTTGTGAGTTCACGCATCAGCCGGCTGCCGCCCTCCACGGGCCGTTTACGGTCTCTCTGTCCGGTTCCAGCCAGACAACTGGGCCTTACAGAAAGCAGCAAACCTGTCCTGTTCAATGGCGTTACGAGCCGCGGACATGAGCCGCTGGTAATAGGTCAAGTTGTGGATGGAGAGCAGAATGGGTCCCAGCATTTCGCCAGCCTGGAAAAGGTGCCGCAAATACCCACGGCTATGCCGGCAGGCAGGGCAAGGGCAGTTGGCCTCCAGAGGTGCCTCATCACGGGTATGGCGTTGGTTTCGCAGGCGGAGAGGGCCCTCATCGGTAAATGCCAGGGCATTCCGTCCGTTTCGGGTAGGTAGGACGCAATCGAACAGGTCCACACCGCGAGAAATCGCTTCCAGCAAATCGACCGGACGGCCCACACCCATGAGATAGCGCGGACGACTTGCCGGCAGTTCTGGCACCGTGAAATCGAGCGTCCGAACCATTGCTGCCGCCGGTTCACCAACGCTAAGGCCCCCAATTGCGTAACCCAAAAAGTCAAGCTTTACGAGTTCTCGGGCTGACTCTTGCCGGAGTTCTGGGTCGAGGCCACCCTGAACAATTGCGAATAATGCCTGGTCACTTCGTGTTTGGGCTTGTTGGCAACGCTCAGCCCAGCGAAGGCTTCGCCGCATCGCATCGGCGACAACCGCCCGCTCGGCTGGCAGTGCGATGACGTGATCCAACTGCATGGCGATGTCACTGCCCAGAGCGGCTTGAATGGCGATGGCCCGTTCCGGTGTCAGTTCCATGGCTGCACCGTCTACGTGAGAACAAAATCGTACTCCTGTTTCTTCGATCTGTGCTCGGTCGGCCAGGCTAAAGACTTGAAAGCCACCACTATCAGTGAGGATCGGCCCATCCCAGCCGAAGAAGCTGTGCAAGCCACCCAAATCGGCAACCACGTCCTCGCCCGGACGCACGGCGAGGTGATACGTGTTGCCGAGAATCATTTGGGCCCCGGTTGCCCGGAGTTGGTCGACGGTCACACCCTTGACGGTGCCTTGTGTGCCTACAGGCATAAAGGCAGGGGTTTGAACAGCCCCGTGTGGGGTTTGAAATACTCCCCGCCGTGCGGCAGAGCCGGCATCGGTTCGCAACAACTCATAGTGGAACGCGGGGCACGCTGAGTTTTGATCCTCAGTTTTGGAATCTGGATGATTGGAGGATTCTAGATGATCGGGTGGCACGCTCGCTCCCCATTCCACCGTTCACTGCCGAACGTCAATCAACGATCCCAGTTTGCCTGATTGCCATGCTGTTTCAGGACTCAGTCGCCGCGGAGTTTAAGGCTTTGGATCGTGAGCTTTTCACGAATTTCGTTCAGGCTGGTCACACCAAAATTCTTGCATTCCAGCAAGTCATCGCCGGTGCGACGGACCAACTCGCCAATGGTGGAGAGCCCCAGGCGGACCATACACTTACGTGCCCGCACCGAAAGGTTGAGATCGGAGATGGGACGTTCGAGCATAGCTCGTTCGTCGGGCGAAAGTTCTTCAGGATTGTAGGCAGGTTCTTCTTCCCGTTTTTGGGCGGCGAACTGACCGAGTTCCAGTCCTTTTCCTTGCAACATATCGCGGATTTCGACCAGCGATGTTTCGCCAAAGTTTTTACTCGAAAGCAATTCCTGCTCGGTAGTTACGGTAAGATCGCCGAGGGTCATCACCCCCATTTTCTGCAAACAATTGCGGCTGCGTACCGAGAGTTCGAAGTCGGTGACGGGGATTGCCAGGATTTGTTGCAAGCGATCTTGTTGACGCCGTGCATCCTCATCGTAGAACATGTCGCTAGAAGCATCTGCATCGCGAAGAAAAAGTCTTGCCCGGTTATGATCGGGAAACACGTCGAGAATGCGTTGGTAGCACTTTTTAGCCTTTTCGAATTCCTGGAAGTCTTCGTAAAGAACTCCCAGATTCAAAAGTGTACCTACGTGTGTTGGGAACTGTGCAGCGGCTCGCTCGTATAAATCTCGGGCATAATTGTCGTTGCCACTGCGATCGTTTTCCAATGCCAGTCCGAACAAGGCACCGGCGTGATTACCGTCGGCTGCGACTGCCCGTTCCAAGAGTGCGACAACTTCCTCGGGACTGGTTCCGAGCATCTGTACGTTTGCCGCCCGTTCATAAAGGTACTGGGCTGTTTGCTCAACCGCTCCTGAAAGTGAATTCAGTATTTCCAGAGCGCGATCAAGTTCACCCATGTGGCGGAGCGCCTCTGCCTTGGCCAGAGAAATAACATCACGGTCATAGCCGGCCTTTTCAGCCGATTCGTAGGCAGTAAGTGCCTCGGAATATTGGTCTAGCGCCAAGTGGGCTTTGCCGAGGAAAAAATGGGTCAATGCCCCACCATCGGAATGCGTCAACGTTTGGATCGCCTCGGTGTAGGAACCGAGTAAATGTTGGCACACCCCTAATCGTGCCGACATCGCAGGGCTGCGCATATCCTGGGCTTTCAGTTCCTGAACAGCTTCGCGTAGTTCGCGGTGGTTGGCAGGATTCTGCGAGATAGCTGCAGTAATCTGCTCAAGTTCCCGGGGCCCGAAAGCGCTGGTGGACAGGACGATTTGTTTGATACTGGATTCAAAACCTATAGACATGCTTCGAATACTCCGCTCGTTCGTTAATCACTCAAATGAGATAGACTGTTTTTTTCAAGTGTGGGTCGCAAAGCCACCCACTATCGACGAGTATGGCGAACAGTATTTCACGCCCCCCTCCCCGTTCCAAAGCCTGCCGGTTGTCGACTAAGAGCCAGCGGGGGGAGTCGAACCCCCAACCCCCGCATTACGAATGCGGTGCTCTGCCGATTGAAGCTACGCTGGCGAGCATCAGTAATTGGTTATTTCACTTGCACTTACGCGTCGACGCCAATGAGTTCGCCTGCCAGTTACCCCGGCTTTTCGTAGCACGCCCGGTATTGGTGCGGCGTACTCCGAGACGAATTCGTCGGCGCATAGAACCGGCGAACCCGTGATTTTAACTTGGCGGAGGGACGTTCGCAATCGCATCCAGGCAGTTAATTTGAGGTTCTATGGCCTGCTCTGGCCATGTCCATATCTCCTCAATAGGTCCCGTAGAACCGGAATTACTTGCCCTGGTGTTCCATCTTCCAGCCAGGCAGGGTGACCGATGCCTGCGGCTGTACCAACTTGTCGTAAAGTTCTGGCCGACGGGCCTTTAGGTAGCGGCGGCCCGAAGCACCCTCGAACTTGTCCGGCGTTAACAGCCCCACGACCACGTCGTCTTTGAGTGCAGGACTTTCGACCAGGACCTCGCCGTAAGGATCGAGGATCATCGCCAGGCCTGGCTTGACCGTGTCGTAGTCCCAACCGATCGGATTCGTGAAAACCGCGTAGATCCCGTTTTCGTAGGCCCGCGCCGGTAACCAACGCATCAGCCAGTCGCGTCCTTTGGGACCTTGAAACTCCTGGCGGAGCCGCACCGGGTCGCGGTCGCGATTCTCCCACAGGCTCCGATCTACCGTCCCCCGCCCAGGCATCGCCGATGGCAGGCAACACGTCACGTGCGGCATGAAGATGATCTCGGCACCGTGCATTGTCGTGATCCGTACATTTTCCGGCAGGTTGTTGTCGTAGCAGATCATGAAGCCGACGCGGCAGCCCAAAAGGTCGATCACCTGGAAGCCATTCCCCGGAGAGAGGTGTGGATTTACAAACGGGTGCAGCTTGTGAAATTTGGAGATAAAGCCGTCCACCCCGACCGTCACGTAGCAGTTAAAGACATTTTCATCTGCGTCACGTTCGAGCAGGCCCGCCATAATCACCGTGTTCAGCCGGCGGGCAATATCGCACAGGCAGCGCACTGAGGGGCCATCCGGCACGAGCTCGGCCACGTCCAACAGCTGCTGCTTGTCCAGTGGCTGGATCCAGCTATAGCCGGGGATACATCCTTCGTGGAAGCTGACAATCTCGGCACCTTGCTCGACGGCCTGCTGTGCGAGCGCTTCAATACGCGACAGGTTGTATTGCTGGTCGTTGTCGCGGTTCTCAAACTGTGCCGCTGCCACTCGGATTTCTCGCATCTTGGATTTCCCCCAGATAAGCTTTTCGCAGCGACCCTGGCTTGTGCCGTAGCAGACTGGCAAGACGGCGACGAATTGAACCGAAGATTATCGCGCCACAGAGTGTGGTTGACAATGCCATTGCCATGGACGTCGAGAGTCAGGTTGGTCATGGACCCAAGTCTCTTTCTTCACCCTATCCATTCGGGCTTAACCCTTGCCCATTCGGGAGGTAAGTCACAGGATCCGTCAGTGGAACTTGAGAGGTCACTGGGGAGAGGGGCAAAGCGTTCTGGACGACCTGTGCCGGAGAATTGGCCTAGAGTTACCAGGCTGACCTGCTCGAAATGCGTTGGGGGAGCTCAAGGTCAAAATGCCACTTGTGGCACCGCAGGCCGGCTGAAAAACCGGAGCCTTTCGGTCGCCAGGCAGCAGGCTGTACGACCAGACGCTGCCCGGCGAGATCATTGGGCATGCTGCTTCGAGCGAAGGTGCTTAACCAAAGTTGACGAGTTGCCTACAATACATGGAGAGTCCCCAGCGCCCTTGTCTGGTTGCCCTTGCTGGCGGGCGTTGTCCGTACCCCGTCATGGATGAACCTGTCGATTTGTGGCAAAGGAACGAGCGGGCCCGATCCCCGGAAGATTGTCAGTCGTGCTGCTGTTACCGTAAACCACATGCCTGCTGTCGACCCGCGCGTCAGCGAACTTGTCCCACAGATTTTTGCGGCAGAACAGAGCCCCTGGAATGCAGGCCGACTTACCCTTTCTTCCTGTGACCCGATAATGCCAGCAGTTTCCGTTATTTTGTCGTGAACCACGCTATCCACTATTAAGCATGCGCAAAACAATGAGTAAGAACGCAACCTGGTTGTTGTTGGTCGTTGTTGCGGTTGGCATTGCGGCGGTGGTCTGGTTTTGTCGGTCGGAACCCCTTCAGACGGTTCAGCCCACCCACATTGTGCTGATCAGCATCGACACATGCCGTGCGGATCACCTTCAGTGCTACGAGCAACCAGCGCCGGCGATTGCCTCTGCCGCGTGGCAAGTTAGCGAGCCACACACTCCGAATCTTGATGCCCTCTCAGAAGAGGGAATTCTGTTTGAAAACGTGGTCAGCCCGGCCCCAATAACGTTGCCGGCGCACTGCACCATGTTAACCGGAACCATTCCTCCTTATCACGGCGTACACGACAACGGCACGTATTATCTGGACGACGTTATTACCACGTTGCCCGAGGTCCTACGTGATCACGGTTATGTCACTGGGGCAATCACGAGCGCCTTTGTCCTGGATTCCCGCTATGGCCTGGACCAGGGATTTGACGACTACAACGACCGATTCGACGAACCGCGGGCGGTGGAACGCAAGGGTGCCGAAACAACGCGCCACGCGTGTCACTGGCTCGACCAACACCACCACGAGCAGGGTTTTCTGTTTCTCCATTATTTTGATCCCCACATGGACTACGAGGCCCCAGGGCCTTGGGCAGACCGTTTTCTCGACCATCCGTACTCTGGTGAAATTGCCTACACGGATGCTTGTATCGGCGAAGTGGTCAAGAAGCTCAAAGACCTGGGGATCTACGATACGACGCTACTGATCGTCACCAGTGACCATGGGGAAATGCTGGGAGAACATGGCGAAGTGACGCACACTTACTTCATTTACCAGGGAGTGTTACGAGTTCCCTGGATCGTCAAGCTTCCCCGCGCAGTGGGTGCCAGCCCAGTGGGTGCCAGCCCAGTGGAGGCCAGCCCAGTGGAGGCCAGTCCAGTGGAGGCCAGTCCAGTGGAGGCCAGTCCAGCGAAGGCCGGCAATACCGAGTCCCGCCGAATTGGTGCCCTGGTGGGAGTGGTCGACATTGCGCCGACCATCTGCGGGCTGCTTGGCATCGAAATGCCCGCTCCGGTTCAGGGGACCGACCGCTCTGGGTGGATTTGGGGACGCCCGCCCGCTGACGTCCAGCAACCGCAGTACTGCGAAAGCATCACACCGATCAAGTACAATGCCGATCCGCTTTGTGGACTGGTAACTCCCGACTGGAAATTTATTCACACCACGCGGCCCGAATTGTACAACCTCCAGGCTGACGCCGGTGAGAGGCGTAATTTGGTGGACCACGATCCCGATCGGGCGGATTCCATGCTCAAGCAACTGCAAGAGCTATTGCGGATCGAGTCGCCCCATAAGGGGAGCGATCCATCCTTGCAAGACGAGCAGTCGGTCCAAAATCTCAACCAGCTGGGTTATATCTCTGGTGCCGCGCCGGCTCACGACAACATTTTTACGCTCGACCCCGCGCGGGGTGATCCCAAGGACTTGATCACCCTGCACGATCCGGCCAGTCAGGTGCATGGGCATATTCACCACAAGGAATTTGTGCGGGCACGGGAGATTTGCGAAAAACTGGTGAGGCAACATCCTGGAATCAGCGAAGGCCATTGGCTGCTGGCGAAGATTGCGATCGAGGAGGGTAAGCATGCCGAGGCCGCAGACCACCTGGCCCGGTACCTGGTGATCAAGCCTGAGGATCCAGTTGGCCACAACCGCCTGGGCCGGGTCCTGTGGGAACAGGGCCATCTGGACCGTGCCGTGCGCGCTTATCGTCGCGGTCTTCAATTAAACCCCCTGCTCCCCGAAGCGCACGGCGATCTGGGTATTTTACTGGTGCGACAAGGTGAACTCGACGAGGGCACTGGGCATTTGCGAAAGGCGGTCGAACTAAAGACCGAGTCGGACGTGGCGCATCGATTCCTGGCAGATGCTTTGTCGAAACAGCAGCAATTCGAGCAGGCAGCGCACCACTATGAGCAAGCGATCCAGATTAATACCGGGAATGGGGCTGCCCATGCTGGCCTGGTCCGAATCCTGAACTCGCAGGGACGTCAAGACGAGGCGATCGACCATCTTCGCCAGGCCGTCGGAGTGAATCCGGATTTTGTCACCGCCCACCAAACCCTGGGAGAATTGTTGCAATCGCAAGGAAAGTTGGTCGAGGCACTCAAACATTTCCGTCGCGCATTGGCCCTCAAGCCAGGTTCGGTCGCCCTGATGAACAACGTGGCCTGGGTTTTGGCAACGCATCCCGATCAGGAGGTGCGAGAGGCCGATGAAGCGCTGCATATTGCCCAGCGGGCTGCCAACGAGACAGGCCAGGCCAATCCGGTAGTGCTTGACACGTTGGCGGCGGCCTATGCCAATGCCGACCAGTACGACCAGGCAGCGGTGATTGCCATGTCGGCGCTTAAGCTACTGACTGAACCCGACCAGGCGGCGGCCAGGAAGAAAATTCGCGAACGGCTGGAACTGTATGAACAGGGGCAACCGTACCGAGAGCCGCGGTAAGGCTTTGGTATGACACCGCACTAAAGCAGCGCGACCGTTGCTCCCACCGAGCGGTTAGAACGTTCCGAAAAATTCCAACACACTCTGGCAGCTGGTTCTGGCCAACTTACTTGCGAATCACCAGCCTCGAATATTTCTGTGGTCCTTTATAACAGGTAATAACGTCGTTACGCGGTATCACTTATGTCGAATCAAAAATTCAGTACAATCTAAGGTACGTGGAATCCATCCGTGGGATTGACGGTGCTAGTTTGGACTTGCGACACAGCAGACGTACGGTCCCGTGAGTGTTCCGCCTTGGTTATGGTAAAGGCGTTAATAAAAGTGATGGCTCCCATCCTGGGCAACAAATTTACGTCAGTATTTTTAGGGATGGCCGGCAAGTGACCGCAATTGAAAGGGAGTACTTATCTTCATGGTTCACAACCCCTTGTTACCTCAACTCATTACGTGCTTCTCAGTCGTCACTCTCTGCGTCGCCAATCTTGGCGAGGCAGCGGATGAAACAAGTAGCATTTCATGCATCCCCTTGCCGCCAGGCATCGTTCAAAACGTAAATGCCATCAGCAACCGCGGAGGGATTGTAGAGCTTAACAATGGCTCGCTGATGCTTGCCGAGGGCAAGTCCTACCGCATTTCCACCGATGGAGGTCGGACTTGGGGCGACGAGCAACCGCTCAACTGTGCCATCGGAGTCGGCGGGTTGATACGGCTGAAGTCCGGCGGATTGGCCATTTACGGATCCAAGGACGAGACCCTTTACTTTGCCTCCTCCATGGATGAAGGCAAGAGCTGGTCCGAACCAACACGGATCAACGATTACCCCGACTTTCACCCGATGTACCATTCGATGATCCAGCTCAAAAGCGGTCGGCTGTTGCTCACCGGATATTGGGAAGGGCTGGGTGGCCTTGAGAAGGGGCACAGCGTTCATCCCGAACTGAAGTATTTGGACGTCAGCTCCTACGGACTTTGGCGGGGCCAGAAATACCAAGTTGAAGGACATGGTCACCTGCCAGAAATGGGGATCAGCATCGTTTTTCGGTCTGACGACCAGGGCCAAACCTGGCAGAAGCACCCTGGCGGGTTGGTGGGATGGTTTGACTTCCAGGGGCGACCAAACGGCAATTGTGGTCAGACAGCCTGTTTTGAGCCAACGATAGCCGAAACGAAAGACGGTAACGTGCTGCTGTTGGCCCGCTCGACTGTCGGACGGCTGGTGCAGAGCTTCAGTACCGACGGGGGTGAGCACTGGTCTGCAGTGGTGCCTTCGGATTTGCCCAGCTCCGAATCGCCAGCACTCGTCGTGGCCTTGCCGAAGACGGGGGATTTACTGATCGTTTGGAACCAGATATCTCGCGAGGAAATTCGCCGTGGCTATCGGCGGGGTCGCTTGTCTTCAGCGATTTCCACCGACGGCGGGCATAGCTGGCAGAAGTTCAAGACGTTGGAGTTGAGTGAGGGGCTTGAGGCTATCGACCGGATACCACCGGAATTCCCCGCACAAATGGTACGAGCCCGTGACTGGGTTGGCCCGCTTCCCGACCGCTGGGCTTATTTTCACTATGCGAACTTGGATGTGGTTGGAGGCCAGGTTGTTGTTCGTTACAGCCGGGGAAGTCCCCTCTTGGGTGTCGCTGAACAGAACTTGAAAAAGCAAGAGTCGGTGATGCGCATATATCCAATCGAGTGGTTTTATGAATGAGATCCGTCCCTTAGATCTCCCCTCCTTCTCGCAGCTGTCGATGACTGAAACTAGAAACTGCTTTGCCCTGTTAAAAACGAACCTATGGTTTTTTATTCCAGCTAACGCCGGAGGGCATAGGCGAAGACTCGGATGGAAGCTTTGGTAAACAGGCGCGCCTAGTTGTGGGCTTGGAGCATGGATCTGGTTGCTCGTTTTAGCCCACTCATTAATAATTCCCCGATCCAGCGTCGACCATGTCTGTTTTTCTTGAGCCTTGGCGGTATCATTTTCGACCTGTATTTACCATTTGCCCCACCATCAAGCCGATTCCCGGCAGGTGGGATCCAACTGCTGACTTCCCAATCGTCTCGAAAATGCGCATGAACCCATTCGGCGTCATAACCGGCAGCCGCAAACAATGTACGAGGTTGGACCACTGCGGTCGATTTCTCCAGCAATGTTTTCGCCACCGCTTTGTCGTGACAAGGATCCCAACTCATCACCAAACTGGCAGGCAGCCTGGGAGAATTGTTGCAATCGCAAGGGAAGTTGGTCGAGGCACTCAAACATTTCCGTCGCGCATTGGCCCTCAAGCCAGGTTCGGTCGCCCTGATGAACAACGTGGCCTGGGTTTTGGCAACGCATCCCGATCAGGAGGTGCGAGAGGCCGATGAAGCGCTGCATATTGCCCAGCGGGCTGCCAACGAGACAGGCCAGGCCAATCCGGTAGTGCTTGACACGTTGGCGGCGGCCTATGCCAATGCGAAGCAATACGACCTGGCGGCGAGCACCGCCAGATCGGCACTGGAGTTACTCACCCAGCCCAGTCAGGAGGCTCTCAAAAAGAAAATTCTCGGTCGCTTGTCCCTGTATGAACAGGAACAAGCTTACCGAGAATCAGATATTCATTGACTGGTTTCGGTTTACTTGCGGCGACGACAGCCAATCAGGCCTGTCAGACCCAAGCCCAACAGCAGCAGTGCCGACGGTTCCGGAATCACCGCGGGTTGTCCTGCTTCGAGGCTAACGACTGCATAATGGACGTCTGCAGTATCCGAACCTTGCACTCGGCCAAAGCCAAATTCGGCCCGGTCGACTGCATCGTGAAAGTCAGACCGGCTCAGCCCGGTTACGGCTGCCGTTCCATTGGCCCAAAGCGATATTTCATCGTCTGCAGCATCATTATTTCCTTTGGCATCCAACACAACCTGATACGTATTCCAGACGGTTGAATCGGTGTCGCCAATCTCTGGCGGAGAATCGACGCCATGGCCGCTTGTATCACGATAAAAAGCTCCCGGGTTTTGGTAACTGAAGTCGGAGCCGTCATACAAAACGATTTGAAACATATCCTTGCCGTCTTGGATATACATCCCGGCAGTCGCATCTCGTACAGCCGCATTAACCTTGACCTGCAGTGTGGCAGTCCAGCCGGCGGTGCCTTCTAAAATTTGTTCCAGTTCGTTGTCCGGTGATCCGGAATATCCCGTGCCGGTACCGACAACCCGGTAGAATCCAGACCCTGAACTGGAAACCATCTGCCAGTTGGCCGGCGGGCCAGCGTCGGAGGTCCCTGTGGGACCTGCGTTGGTGCTGAATCCCTGGGTAGCTGGGTTTGTGCCACCGGAGGTTATAATTGCTGCGTCTACCACTCCCAATCCAAGCAGTGCGGTTCCTAGAAAAACCGCCGAGGCCGTAATCATTGTCCTGTTCATGAGTCCATCTCCCAATGTGAACTGAAAAGCCAACTAAGGGGTTGTGCTTGTTTCCCGCCGGACGAAAAAAAACCACTGTCGACCTGCGCACGCTTAGGTGCAGGTCGACAGTGGGCTTTCTTTGACATCCAGAATGTAGCCAAACATTAGCTTTCCCTCTTTTTTACTGCAGTCACCAAGCTGCTTCTGTGTGCGGTACAGGTAACCCTGCCTGGGCAAAAATGAGACCTATACCGATAGTGTCGATTATAAATGGCCTGATCGTGTTGTCAATAATTCAGCGTGGTTTTCCTGGTTGTTTTTCGGCCTGAATAAATCACCCTAAGTGGTTTCCGAGTCACGAGATAGGAGGCATCCTACTTGGCTTGCTGAACCAGCTTGGCTTGCTAAACCTACTTGGCTTGCTGAACCAGTGAGCGCGGGTAGCCAGTAGCCTTGTGATCCTCTCGGCCACCGAGCCCACTCAACCGCCCCAACCCATCCTTCCGGCTGTGCGGGGACGCCCAAATCGGGACATCACCAGGTTGATCATCACCAGACTCATCAGCATCAGCGAACACGGTTCTGGTACGCTCGCCGTGGTGCCGCTGGCGATCACGTCACCGAAACGTTCGCTCCAGAATAGGTAATCGGCCGCGTCGATTGTTCCGCTCTCATCACCGTCGGCCCCAGTGCCTGCAAGGGTGACGATGTTTCCTAGCGTGTCCTGCCACATGGTGTAGTCCGCTGCATCGACGGTGCCATCGCCGTTATAATCGCCGGTCGTTGTGGGAGCGGGAGGTAGCGGACACAGGGCATCGCCTGGTGTGCATGGGTTTTGCCCGGTTTCCAGACGCCAGAGGTGGTGCCTGACATCGGAGGGTGTCCCATCATAGGAGTTTCCTGTCCGGTAGACACCGAATTCAGCTCGAGGGTTGATGGACCCAGGCAGGACAGAACGATAAAAAGTTTGTCGTTCAACTCCGTCGACGTAGTAGGAAATGACGTCATCGATGCGGCCGGCAAGACTCGTATCCTCACCCGGGTCAAGGACAATCTGATACGTGTGAAAACCGTCCGTGGGATCGACCGTACCCAAGGCGAGTTGGGGGCCCATCCCAAAGAACGCGTAGGCGCCTTGAGGATCCTCCGTCCCATCGTACAACCGCAGGTCGAACACGTTGCTCCCGTCATGGATATTAAAATAGATCTCGCTGTAGGAGTTTGCCTCAACGACTTGGACTTTCCAGGTTGCGGTCCATCCACTTGGATCCATCACCGCCTCGTCGACCGGTGCGGCCGGTCGTGCGGGATTTTGTTCGCCGACAATTCGGTAGTAATTACTTGGCGGAACGTTACCCCATTGGGTCCGCCAGTTGGGCAATTCGCCAGTCAGTCCCATTTGGCCCGGAGTTCCGAACAACCCCCACCCTTCATCGGTGGGATTGTTACCGCCAACATGCTCCAGAACGACGGCTGCCTGGGAGACCGCCCCAAAGGCCAGCAGGCCAAAGAGCACGAGCGCCGCAGAAAAACTTTGCCGTAACATGATGCTTTTCTCCAGTTGTAAACCAGCGCCGTTGTGACCGGTTGATGATTGAGAAACGAACGCAAAATTAGCGACTGTTTGGGTAGACGTTTTGGGTAGACGTTGCAGAAGCAGTGCTCATCCAGCATAATCAAACCTGCCCGGATTGTCAATGAACGCTGCAGTAAAAACCTTTTTTTCGCGATATTCTGGCCTTCGGTTTGCGGTGAAGAGCAGTCATCGGATGGGGAAAAGCAGGTGAAGAAAAGTGGTCTCGGAGAAGACCAACGGCTTGACGAAGAATTTTACTTTCATCGGTGGATCGGGTCAAAATTGGAGGACAGAACAGTGCATTGTCGCATGAGATTCGTTCAATCGATGGTACTGGCCGTATGCGGGGCGTTGGTCTCGGCCAACTGCTGCAATTGCAGCCTGGCTCAAGAACTGGCTCAGAAAGAGACCAGCACCATTTCGCAGCAGCCGCTTCCGACGGGCATTTTTCAATCGGTGGGGATCGTCAGCAACCGAGGCGGGATTGTCGAACTCAACGATGGCTCACTGATATTGGCCCGGGGGGACTACTACCGGATTTCTACCGACCGAGCGCGGACCTGGGGAAAAGAACAGCCGTTGAATTGCCCCATTGGGGCGATGGGGTTAATCCGTCTGCAGTCGGGTGAACTGGCCATCTATGGTGATAAAGAGGATGGGGCCTGTTATTTTGCTGCGTCCAACGACCAGGGGAACTCCTGGTCAGAACCGACACAGATCACTGCATATCCCGACTTCCACCCAATGAACCATTCGATGATCCAGCTGGCCAGTGGGCGGTTGCTACTGACTGGATATTGGTCCGGTTTGTATAGCTGGAAGAAGATCGATGGCCAGTTGCAGAGCGTCCACCCCGAGCTTGGGTATTTAGAGGTCAGTGCGTATGGACTGTGGCGGGGTCAGAAACACCAGGTCGAAGGACACGGTCACCTGCCAGAGATGGGCATTAGCCTCGTTTTCCGCTCGGACGACCAGGGGCAAACCTGGCAAAAGCACCCTGGTGGGTTGATGGGGTGGTTTGATTTCCAGGGAAAACCAAATGGCAATTGTGGCCAGACATCGTGCTTTGAGCCGACCATGGCCGAAACGAAAGATGGCAATGTGTTGTTGTTGGCCCGCTCAACCGTGGGACGGTTGGTTCAAAGTTTTAGTACCGACGGCGGCGAGCACTGGTCTGCAGTGGTGCCGTCGGAGCTGCCCAGTTCGGAATCTCCCGCCCTCGTAGTTACGCTGCCCAAGACCGGAGACCTACTGGTCGTGTGGAACCAGATATCTCGCGAGGAGATTCGACGCGGGTATCGGCGGGGCCGCTTGTCGTCGGCAATTTCGACCGACGGCGGGCACAGCTGGGGGCACTTCAAAACGATCGAGCGGAGTGTGGGCCTGGAGGATCGCGACCGCTTGCCGGCGGAGTTTCCGGTCAAGATGGTGCGGGCACGCGACTGGGTCGGTCCGTTGCCGGACAAGTGGGCCTACTTCCACTATCCGAATCTGGATGTTGTGGGCGACCAGGTGATTCTCCGCTATAGTCGTGGCAGTCCGTGGCTCGGCATTGCCGAGCAAAACCTATCCACGCAACAGTCCATGATGCGAGTCTATCCGACAACATGGTTTTACGAATGAAATGGGTTTTACGAATGAAATGGAACTGGCTTCAAGCGGCCCGTGTGCTAGGCCTTGGTTGTTGCGTGGCCGTGTGGGGGTGTCACCACGATGGCCGGCAATCGCTAGAGGGAACCGTCACGCTGGATGGTCAACCATTGCCGGCCGGCGACATCACGTTTTTCCCGGTGCCAGGGACGCCTGGTCCAACTGCCGGAGGCAAGATCGTTGAGGGGTGTTTTTCAATTTCCGCCAAAGGGGGCACGATGGCAGGAACCTTTCGTGTGCAGATTACCGCCAGCCGCAAGACCGGCAAGCAAGTTTTCGATGCGACGGCGCAAATGATGGATCCGAACGCAAAAAATGGAATGATCGACCAGTACGAACAATACATACCTCCCCAGTACAACCAGCAAAGTGAGTTAACGGCCGACGTGGTCCAGGGCGGTAAGAATGTATTTAACTTTCCGCTACGGCTGAAATAGCCAAAAAACGATTTTCCACCTGGCTTCTATGGTAGAATTAGTAGAGCAACTTCCCAGGCCGACAAAACCTAGATCAGCAAAAATTGTCTTGTAGCACCCGTCATGCGATGCCACCAACAGAAGTATCTACGGCACGGTTTTACGCTTGTCGAGCTTTTGGTGGTGATCGCCATCATTGGGATTCTCATTGCCCTGTTGCTGCCTGCGGTTCAGGCAGCCCGTGAAGCGGCGCGGCGGACGCAGTGTGCCAATCATCTCAAGCAGGTTGGCCTGACCGTACTCTTGTTTGAACATCACAACGGGCAATTGCCTCCGGGGGCTATTTACTCCGAGGAACGACCAGGAAGATTTGGCGGGACCTTCATTGTCAGGCAGAATTACTCTCTGTTTCTGCCGATCATGCCGTTCATTGAGGAAGCTTCGCTCAGTGATCAATTTGAACTGTTGACACAACACGGAGTTTATGACAACGAGGATATTACCAGGGTCCAGCCTGTGATTTATGTTTGTCCCAGCGACGACTCGCAGGGCCGCGTGTGGGGAGCTCACGACAACGGCGGAAGGTATGCCCGCTCCAATTATGCCGGTTGCTTTGGGAGTACGACGCAAGCCCCTACCGCCCTCTCGTCGCGACACTACTGCAACACGCAACCGCTGGATGCCAATTATGACGCCCAAGATATGGAAACCGACGGGGTGTTCCGCATTCAGGGAAGTCTTCACGGACGCAAGCTCAAAACCATCACCGATGGCACGTCACATACCGCAATGCTCAGCGAGGTTCTGGCTGGCCAGGTGGATGTCTTTCCGGGAGGGTCCGAGCCGGGTGCCCGGGGTGACTTGCGCGGTACGTGGGCCCACATGTGGATGGGCACGGCCTCCTACACACACTGCCTCACGCCCAACGCCAGCGCCGGCGATGCAATCCCAGCAGTTTGGTGCATTCATCGGCCTGAGCATGGAATGCCATGCAGTTCTCAACGTATGCCATGCGATAATCCTCAAGCCCCAAAGGATGCAGCATTGTCTGAGTGCCCCCATGGCCAGGAATACGCAGCCGCCCGCAGCCGTCATCCAGGTGGCGTGAACGTTGCGTTCGTGGATGGCCATGTCAAATTCCAACAAGACATCACCGATGTCTTGTTGTGGAGAGCACTTGCAACCTATGCCGGGGACGAGGTTCAGAGCGAGTAAGCTTCCAATTCTTTCCTGGGCGAGCTCCCCACAAATTGCGATTCCCTGCAGCAAGAGGGTTTTCCTACGACCATCGGTCAAGTCGGAGAAAACAACGGGGTAACTTTCGTTGGCGACCGACCGCTCGACTGGCTTTGCGACGACGCTCCAGCCTGTTTGAGAACTCTCTGTTACACGCGCAGATGCCGGACGCGCAGATGGCGGACGCGCAGATGGCGGGATTTTTATTTTTGAACCCGGCCGACTCGTGCCAAGCTTCCCGCCAGCATGATGCCCAGCAGTAACGCCAGCGCGGTGGGTTCGGGAACGGCCGTACCAGCGCCGCTGCCGGAGGCCGTGATACCAAAATTGGCCTTCCAAATGGCGTAGTCGGCCAGGGTGTACTTGGTACCCAGTCCGTCTCGCCATAGGGTGTAATCGGCCGCGTCAACCATCCCATCAGCGTTGTAGTCACCTGGGCCAATCGTGGGCACATCGCCGGAAACGAAGGTTCCCCCATTGTTGTATTTGAACAAATCGCCCGTGCCACCCTCGAGGACCAGGTCGAGGTGATACCGCGATCCACCGTCAGGGATGAGGTTGACGGTTTCAACCAGGCCCGTATCGCGGCTGAGCCGCTGCAGGTTAAAGATACTGGTGCCACTGAAATCAAAATCAAGGCGGATTTTCTGGCTGGTCGCTGCCACCGTGCCGCTGGAATCGGGGTCGCTCAGCCCGTTGAGGACCATGAAGTACGTGTCGTCCTCGAAGCCGGAATTGGTGAATGCTGGATGCAACGGTTTGTAGTAGCCGATCACCACGTCCCCCTCGTAGCCACTGTTTTTTGAGCCGAGGTTCGTTGCGGTAATGTCAGTGATATAAGGGTCTGCATCGGCATTCCAGGTCACCACGCCCTCGGGTACCGGGTTGGTCAGGCCTCCTGGGTGCCGGCCCATTTGCAGTCGTACGTCGGTGCTTAGCAGGCGAACGAGCGCCGGGCCCAGGTTCAGGCTTTGCCGGTTGGTTTCGGCAACTTGATAGAAGAGCGACGTGGGATTGTCGGTGCCAGCGCCAGAAAACATCACCGCTTGCAGTCCGCCGCCGGGTACCGAATCGTAGAAGAAACTGTCGACCACCTTGAACCCGAATGCCCAGGCCGCAAAATCCTGGAGTCGGGCTTCGGAGTCGGAGACGGTGTGTCCGCTACGGAAGAATTTTTGGGTAAAGACCCCATTAGGAATCGGGCGGCTACCCGTGCCATCGTTGCCAGCCAGGCCCGCCTCGCGAAACAGGGAGAGGTTTTCATAGAGCAGCCATGGGCTGCCACCAACATTCGCCAAGGCGCTGTAAAAGGGATAGGATTGATTCATAATCAGGTCAGGTTTCGCCTGCTGCATAAAGTTCCGCATTTCAATCACCGACATGCCGACATCCGTGTTGAGCAAAATATTGGGATACTTTTCGTGCAGGAACGAAAATATTTCCGCCGTGTAAGTGATCTCATCGGGATCGGTCAGATCCTGTTCGTCCCGGATTTGGTAACGAATCATGTCCGACACATGCGCCATTTCATGATCGAACAGGTCGTGGTCGAGATAAAACTCCTGATGGTGCATGCTGCGACCCCAGGGCACACCCTGTAGACCTGCGGGGAGTTCGCCAAAGGTTGGATACGGCTGGTATTGCAAGTCAATCGTGGTGAAATTCGACTGGTTCCAACGGTCCAGGTCGAACCCGTTTTGAACAGGATGGGCCAGGGCTTGCAGTTGCAGGCCACGTTCCACAAGGACCCGGTGACCGCGGTCCAAAACCTGCGCCGGTGCGGCTGAGGTTGCGATCAAGAAAACCAGTGCTGGTAAGGTAAACGCCCACCGATAACCAGCCACACCCACGGGTACTGTTTTGCGAGGTTGCCATCGGTGGCGATCGGTAAGTGTGGTTTGCCCACGGCAGGCAGGACTCGTGCTGTCCCGACGTCGGACCAAAGTCAATCCAAACAGCATCGCGGTCAGCAGCGCCGCAGAGGCCGGCTCCGGGATGGTGGAACTCAACGTACTAAGCACATTCTGCCCAGTTTCCAACCGCCAAAGGGAGTACTGGGTATCCGATCCGGTTTCTGGACTTAATCCGCTACCGTCGGCGCCGCCAATGCGGCCAATGATGAATTCCCATTCGGCAGTGGTCGTAAACGCACTGCGGGCGATCGGTCCAACTTCACGCACCCCATCGACGTACAACGAGATCATGTCATCGGTATGGTCGGTATTTCCGGCAGCGTCCAGGACGATTTGGTACGTGTGGAACCCGCTGCGGGGATCGACCGTGCCGAGTTGGAGATAGTTGGCCACCGGCAGGTCAGCCTGACTGTAATAGGCCCCGGCGCCTTCGCTACCATAATCACCGCCGTCGAATAATTGAATCCCAAAGGAATTATGGCCATCGGCGACATAGATGGCCGATTCATTACCCCGGTCTGCCGCGTTCAGCTTGGCGGTTACCGTGACGGTCCACCCAGCCGGATCGTCAAACGCGGCCGGCAATCCATCAGGATCAGGATGCGTGTTCCCGGTAACCCGGTAGAATCCAGAGTTGGCGGTATCGACCATTTGCCAGTTTGCCGGCATGCCCGCGCCGACACTGCCACCAGGGTTGGTATTGCCGTCACTCCAACCCTCAGAAATCGGATTCGTACTTCCGATGTGTTCGATAAAGACTTCAGTTGGCCCGGTTTCCACCACCGAGATCGTGCCATCGACAAACAGTTGGGAAGTATCCCACCGCATGTTTGCTCCGGGTGAACCGGTGATGACATCAAAAGCACCACGGGCCGAGGCGAAGTTGAAAATGTCGAACGTGTCACCCGGGCTGGGAGTGAAACCCATCGAGATCTCCAGCGACCCATCAAGAATATCCAAATTGCCAGTCACGTCGAGCACGTCGTGCTGCGTGCCAGGAGTGAGGCCATTAATATCGATCTGCAGCTTAGGTGTATAAATCGGGAGATCGCGTCCGGTGGACCCCTGCGAGTAGTGGCCCGAGACCTTCAGGGCACCAGGGTTTCCAGAGCCAGGGTTGACGGTACTGCCGATGTTGGTCAGATATCCGTCAACCGTACCGTTCCCCCCCAAGGTACCCCGGTTCACGACAATCCCACCCCCAACGGGGCTACTGGCTCTCGGCAAGGTGCCGTTGACGACCATCGTGCCGTTGCCCAGCTTCGTCATAAACTTGTTGTTCAGCTTCAGCCCGTTGTCAAACGTCAGGCTGCTGCCGGTCGCCACGTTTGCAATCGTACTGGAAGCGAGGTTCACCGCTGCGTCGAGTTCATGCGCCCCTTCGCTCACGTCGATTCTGGCATTGGTGTGTGCGCGGGCCTCTAGTTCCACACTGCTCGGGCCAGCGATCGTGTAGGTGTGAGGGCTTTCGAAATCGAGTCTTCGGACCGTCACTGGAGAAGTGACCGATACCGTCTGCGGGCTGCTAATCGCCGATGCAAACCGGGCAATCGACGTTTTTGTGTTTGGAGCCACCGGGGTGGCGGTCAGATCGTTGCGCGGGGTCCAGTTGTACGGACTGTTCCAACTACTCGAGCTATTTTTGTTCCATTCTAAATCAAGGACCAGCTTCTCCAGAACAATGTTATCGACCGACAAAGAGGGATTGTCGCGCTGGACGATACTGATCACGTTGGGAGTCAATTCGGCGCCCAATTCATGCGGATGCTTCCACTGGGTCAGTGGCGTCGCCATGGTTTCTGTGGAGCCGCTGGCGTCGGTCAGGCTGCCCATAATGGTGAGCGTGCTCAAGTCGATTTCAATCACTCCCCGAACCACCTGGTCCCGCGGATTGTTTTTGAATCGCATAATGTTTGGGGCACCAACTCCCCTGGCATCGAACAGCCACTGGCCGGTATCCATATAGAAAAAAGCGCCTGAACGATTGTCGGGCAGCTCAGAGGGGCTCATGTTCCGATTTCCCACACCGAAGGCATTGTCAGTGGTATACAACCCGGCATGGAGGTCTGCAGTCAGCCGGAATCCATCACCGCTGGGCGCGGCGATCGGCTTCGTATAAATTCCCATCGCACTGACAGGATGCCAGGTACCATCGACTCCCATCCCATCTCCAATCGGGCTGCCAACCGATACCCGCGAGATGGGATTAGAAATGATGGCCTCGCGGATCCAGGAATAGGGATAGCTCTGAAGTGTCTGGCCGTTGCTTCCTCCCTCGAAATCCTCAGAGAACAAGACCTGTGCACTCACCGGGGCACCTACCCCTAAGAACAGGACACTTGCCCCTAAGAACATGACACTTGCCAAAAAGATTGGTAGAGTGAGTTTAGGCATCCGGAAATCCAAGTCTTTCGTTGGTACGAGAAACGCTGCGGTTAGCCACCGAATGGGCTTATGGAGGGGGCGGTCGGAGGGATGGGCCCCAACACGGAGGCACGAATCTCCATGGCAATGTGTAAGATATTGGACCTGTTTGGTTTACCCTGGCTGGATCAGGTTTACCCCTGCTGGTATCAACTTTACCGATTATAATCGAAACGCCGCAATTTTTCCAGAAAAAACCGCAGCTTCTGAGATCGAATTCGCAGATCCAGAGGGTGCGGCCAGGGCCGATTGTGGGAGATACCCTCGCCAGGGGTGGGGGGATACAAAAATGGGTCGGTACGATGAGGGGCGTTATGGTGATGGTAGATTTGCGGTGAGCCTTCAAGATGCTGGAAGTGTATTCGAAACATCAAGAGATCCGAGGAAAGTGAACGATGACTCAGTTTAAGCGCAATGGGTCTTTGACCTGTACCACGATCGGGATCAGCTTGATTTGCTGCCTCTGTTCGGTGGCGATCGCAGAACCTCCTAAGGACGACACCAGCCGAGGGCGGGTGATCTACAATTTGGACTGCACTGAATACTTCAGGAGTACATTCGGACCCAACGTACCAGAGACGATCGACAAGTTTGTCGAAGATCACGCCACAGCTGGCATCACCGAACTGTGGATCAACGTCAACGCCCAGCGCACCAATTATCGTAGTGACGTGTGGGAGGCCTGGTGGGATGGGTACGATCCTTCGGCCGGCACCGACCAGCCGTTTTTCTCAGGAATTGCTCCAGGGCGAATTGCCGGACCACTTGCCAACGACTCCCAGATGTTTATCAACATGTGGGAGTTGCATGAACAAGGTTGCGACTATCCCAAACGGATGCTCGAAAGTGCACGCCGTAATGGCATCGGGGCATGGATCTCCCTCCGCATGAACGACGGTCACACCCCGGAGCGGCCCGATCATCCCTGCCATAGCACAATCTGGAAAGCGAATCCCCAGTGGCGATTGACTTCCGGCTACGGCCTGGACTACGAGCAACCGGAAGTGCGCCAGCACTACCTGAAGCTGGTGCGTGAAGTATGTAACCGCTATGACATCGATGGGCTGGAACTGGACTTTCAGCGTTTTTGGCTTTATTTCCGACCTGGCCGGGAGCACGATGGCAACAAGCTGATGCTCAAGTTCGTGGAACAGGCACGGGCAGCCACACAAGAAGCGGAGCAGCGGTTGGGACACCCGGTTGAGTTGGCGGTTCGCGTACCGGGCAACCCGTGGACGGCCCGTCGGCACGGACTCGATGCGGTCGCCTGGGCACGCGCGGGGTTGGTCGACCTGGTTGTGGCAGGCTCTTTTTGGTTTTCCACCAACAGCGATATTCCGGTCGAAACCTGGCAGGGATTGCTCAAGGAGACTGACGTCGAGGTGGCCGTGCACCTGGAAGATGGTATCAACTCAGGCGCCAGTGGCCGTCGCACGATGACCCACGAGGAGATGCGGGGGATCTTGGTGGGCGCCTTGCACCGTGGTGCCGATGGAGTTTACTTCTTCAACTTGTTTACAGGACCGTACCAGCGCTGGCCACGAGAGGATCACCATCGGTTGCTCCGAGACGCCGGCTCCTATGCTGCCCTTTGCGCGGCGCCACGTCGACACGCGCTGTCAATCACCCACCCGTGGTCGGTGGGGGAATCGGTCCAGGATTCGCAGTTGCCTTACACGGGCAAACATGGAATTTTCCGTCTCTATACCGGTCCAAAACCATCAGGCGGTCAGCAGGCCCAGGTAGAACTGGCGGTGCCCGACAATCAACAGCTGGAAGTCCGGCTCAATGGCATTCGTTGCCCCGGATCGACCACTGCCGAGCCCGAACACATCAAGGCCTCTGGCTGGGAAGGGGCCGGTTTGGGATCGCGCCAGGTGTTTGCTGTGCCGCCAGAGGCGATGAGCGAAGGCTACAATCTGGTTGAAGCAATCGCACCGCAGGACATTACGATCAAGTGGGTCGAGATTTCTGTGAAATAAGGGGCCGGGAGGGCGCAAGAACGCGAATGTTTTGACGCAACCCGAGGGCGCCCCGAACGGTTGTGGCGCAGCCCGTTGGTCGTGGTCATCTTGTCCGGTGGATTTCGAGGAACTCATCCCTGAAGGACTTTTAAGACGTCCTTTGTAGCGTTCACCGGCCCGGTTACGAGAGCAGATCCCTGGTAGAGATATTTTCTGTATACTTTACTTGGGAGGGTCTCTACGAAGGCGCAAGTTGGTGATTTGACGGGTGTGCCCGGCCTTGGCCCCCTGAAAACACCATGTCCTTCTGGAAACACCATGTCCGCTGAAAAATCTTGCGTGCCATCCACCGAACAACGGTGCAGAAAGTGATTTGATGAGACGACGACTGTGGATCCGTTGCCTTTGCTGCGGCCTGTTGACGGGCGGCAATTTTCTATGGGGCGAGGAAGATCCGGGAGCCAAACAACCTTATTCGTTCACCCGGGTGGTGACCCATTGGAGCGAATACGACCGCGACGACTACCTTCCCTTCCTGGAGGAAGCAAAACCGGATATTGCCCAGGTTGGATTTTACGGGGCACACTTCTGGAGCCTCGCCAATACCCCGTACGGAAAGGGTTACCCTGCGCATTTCCCGGTCCAGGGTTATCGCGAGTGTTCGCGGTGGTTTGACAACTTGAACCATGGTATTCACCAGCGCGGAGTCAAAGCCATTGGGCACTTCAACGTGATGTTCCTCATCGGAGACCCCGAGACGTCAGAGGGACCGCGGGGTTTCTTCAAGTTCTATCGTGACGATTGGGAGGAAGCGGAGTTGGGACCCAGGCCGGTCGAAGATCCGACAGATCTTCTGGAGCGAAACCGGGATGGAACCCTGATCTCGAGCAATATTTATCGTATAGGCGGTATGCAAGAGTACTGGGCCTGCCTGAGAAACCCGCACTGGAGAGCGATCCTCAAGGCGTGGGTCCGCTTTGGCATCAAGCGGGGGCTCGATGGCTTCATCATCAACTACTACTACCGCCACGACTGCCATTGTGACCACTGCATCTTGGCGTTCAAGAACTACCTCTCAGCTCGCTTCACGCCCGAGCAGCTTGCGGAGCTTTTCGGGATTACTGACCTGGAGGGGCATACGTTTGACGACATCGTAAGCTGGCATTCCCCGGAATCCTCCACACCGCTGAAGCGCGAAGCGCTTCGTTTTTCACAGATTACCAACAAGCAGGCTTTCGACGAAGTGTTTGTGAAGTTTGGCCGCAGCCTGAAGCCAGATCTCATCGTCGCGCAATGGAATCATCTGGGCGACTTCTCTCAGATCGAGGGAGACGAAAAATGCATGCTCCCGGGAGACTTGTGGTCTCGAGACGAAGACTACCTCTGGTACAGCCTGGGCGGCGTAGCCAATTTCACCCGGTTGAAGGAGGGTTTTCTTGGCGAGGGAACTCTCCAGGCGCGGTATGTTCGTGGTGCCTCGGGTGACAAGAGCTACACCCTGGGAAAATACGAGGGCGTTCGCATTCGGGCCTCGATCGCTGAACTGGCTGCCAACGGTGGCGCGCCGATGGGATTCTACACCTGGTTCAACGAACCTGAGGCTCGGAAGGTCATCACTACCTATTACCGATTCCTCGAGCGTCACGACAGCCTCTACCAAGACAATAGGTCGCACGGAGAGGTCCTACTTTTATTTCCCCGTAGTTCGATCCATGCGGGAGATCTTTCCCCGCGCGACCATTTTCGGGAACTTGGCCAGCGACTTTTGAACGAACATGTCCTGTTTGACATCCTCCCGGACGACATGGCAACGCCCGAGGTTCGCCAGCGATACTCGATGGTGGTTGACGCAAAGGACAAGTCGGTTTCTCCTGCGGCTCTTGTGGAAATGCTTCCTCCCCAGCGGAGCCATTTTGATGCGCCCGGCACGGTTCGTGTTTCTGCGAGCCGCCCTGCCGGCCTGGATGACCTGACCCTGCACTTCGTGAATTACAACCGGGTTGAAAGGGGCGAAGGTGGGAATCCGGCCGGTACGATCGCCGACGAAAAGCCCATCGCAGCGGAGCCGTTTGCTGCGACGATTCGGATCCCTGCAGGCTTTACGGTGGCGCGAATCGATTTTCTGACTCCCGAAGCCAGCGAGTCGCGACCGGTCAGCTACGAGTCCGAATCTGGGGTGGTGAAAATCGAAGTCCCCTCCTTTCTTGTTTACGGGGTCGTCACGATACAACTGGAAAACAGCGACAAGAAAACATCTGGCTAAGGAAAAGGACGCTGTGGGTGGCCTGTAAGCATCCAGTCGCCAGGCCATTGGAAGACTTGCAAATATATATGGGGAGACTTGCAAATATATTAGGTGACTGGAAACAACTTTAAAGCCGATGTGAGTGCACGCGAACCGGTGGATGCGTTGCCCCCAAAGCGAACGTCAAGCACGCAGCGAACCTAAAGCAAGTGAGCCGTTATCTACTACACGGTCAAGGCCCGCCTCATTGCGACAACGGCTGCCGAACTTTTGCAAAGACTCAGAGACGGCACGCTCGCCAACCAAAAGCCCGATGGCAAAGATGCCATCGCTTCCATGAAGCGGGCCGTACTTGTCCTTGCTTATCGAGCCAGTAATCTAACGGGGCTGCCACCTGCTTCGATTCTTTGCGACAAGGCCGACTCGAGTTGGCGTTTTAGATTTGGTTTCGAGTCCAACAGGTTCAATCGGTCGCGCACCAGGGGGGCGACTGGTGCTGCTTTGCCGCCCAGGGCGTTGAGCAGTGAGATGGTGTCCTCCCACTCCTGGGCACCCCTCGGACAACTCGTGTTGCCCAAAAGGTCGACCATGGTTTTGAGGTCGGACGGATCGCCCCGAATCGAGAAGAGGGCGTAGCACGTGTCGGCCAGGTACGGGTTTTCCGGGGTGCGGTATTTTTCCAGGACCGCAACGGCCTCTGACGCAGCCGGACCGATCGCTGCCAGCGCAAAAGTCACCGGACGGTCCTCACCTTTGGATTCGGCGTAAGACTTGACCAAAAGCGGGACCGCGTCGGCAGCGGCTGGCCCTATTCCTGAGAGAAGTCGTAGTCCGATCGCGCGCTCGTCCCCTTTTGGTTTTTTGGCCATCTTCATCACGTCAGGCAGTATCGGCCCGGCGGCTTCGCCGCAGCGGGCCAGGCCGTAGGCAGCAATCCACCGAACATCCTCATGCGAATCACCGAGCGATTGCCGTAGCGCCGGCACGACTGTGTGAGCGTGCGGCGAAACATCTTCAGTTACATATCCGCCCACTTTGTCGTCCCAGTTTTGGGGTCGGGCAATTCCCGCCAGGGCAAATGTGGCGGCCTGGCGGATGAAAGGATCATGATTCGACAACAGTGAGGCTATTTTTGATGCCGCCGGGTACGCTTCAGGACCGATCGCATCCAGGGCGTGCAGGGCGGGAATGCGAACTTCCGGATCATCGAGTAACCTGGTCAGCGCCGGTGTGGCTGGAGCGGCCTGGGGTCCCCGTTCAAACAAAGCCCAGGCAGCAGCCCGACGCCTTGCGACCTGAGGATCCTCCAACCCGTCGATGCACTGTTGCACTGATTTTCCGCGGAAGGCAGCCGCTTCGTCTTTTAGCTGTCTGGTCGGCGCTTGGTGATCGACGACCGGTCCAAGTCGCTCGATATAATCGGCTGCCTTGGCTCGAATCGCGTCATATTCGTCAATGTCCAGAGGGCTGCCTGCCTCGACGTCATGCGGCTGAACATCGGTAAGCGTGAGACGTGCCCTCAGTCCCTCCAGCCAGGTTCCTGCCTCGACTGCTAATGGATCGGATTTCTTGGTCTTGACCAGATCTTCAACCATCTGCAGGTAGCGGTAATCGTCAACGCCTTCGCGGCGAGCTTCCCAACCCATGTGGGGCATTGGCTCGTTGCTGCCGGGTTTCCACCAGACCTGGCTGTGGCGATTGTGCGCGTAAGCCCAAATCCAATTGCCGCTGAACTTGTGGGCCCAGGTGTGCAGTCCCGCAAAATATCGTTGACTCACCGGACTGTAGTGCTTTCTCCAGATCTGATACGAGTAGACCCAGACCTCTGCACCCATCCGTTTGGCCTCGGCCAGAATTTCCGGGGTGACCAAACCGTCGTGCAGCGTCCACACGTCATGGATGTCACCATATGCGTACACGGGTGAGATGTGACTCATGTCGCTCGAGAGGCGAATGGGAAGCGGGCGGAGGGGAGCGTAAGTCTCTCGCAGCCCGATTCCTGGATAAAGTCCTTCATCCCGTCCGAACACCATAAGTTCTGGCCATCCATGCTGGTGTCGTTCCGAGTCCAGCCACGCCACCGCAGCTTCCATTTGTTTTTGAGAGATGTCATCGCCACAGATGCTGAGTTGCACCGCGATACAAGGAATGTCTGGTTGAGTGAGTCCCGCCTGTTGGGCCAGTGGGAGGGACGTGTCGACCATGTGGCTATTGAGTGGCGGTATCTGGGTGCGGAAGTCTCCCGCGTGAAAAAACGTGGCCGAGTTCTGGCCGTGCGCTGCCATGTCGCGATAAATTTCTAGCGCAAGGTCATCTTCCAAATCCCATACTCCAAATCGCGTGGGCAAAAAATCTTCACGATAATAGGCGCCAAATACAGCGCGTGGCGCTGCCAGGCTGAACGGTCTGACCTGGACTTTGAGGTCAAGTTCTGTCGCCGCTTCTCCTGCCGGCTTGATCACGACTTTTCCCCGATGCATGCCGGGAGACGTTTTGGGGCCCGCATGGACCAGTAGCCAGAAATTAACCGAGTGGCCCTTGTCAAGATTGTCAACAACATCTCCCCGTTGCAGGTAAATTTCGCCGGGTACCTCCATCAGGATGACCGTTTCGGGCTCTGTGGAGAGCTGTTGCTGCAGCTCTGGATCAATACGGTGATAAACTTTCACTTGAAGATCCGATTGGACCGTGATCCGAATATCCTTCAGTCCACCGGTCACCGCGTGAACACCGATTTGAATCGGTTCGTACTCTCCACGGGCCAAGGTGCAGGAGACCGTCTCTACAATTGCTTCCGGCTGCGGGTTGTGGGTCGGTGAAAAATTCCCCAGCGTGGTGTGCTCGAAGACCACGTATCCTGTGTCGTTCCCGGCGCAGGTGACACTCATAGCCAGAACGATGGCGAGTGTAGAATACCGAGATAGTTTTTTTGTCACGTTCCACATTTGTCGTTCCTCGTTTGGTTCTTCAAGCCGGGGCGCCGGGTCTTTGATGGAGACCCGTTTTACCCGTGATTGCCACAAAATGGGTGCCGGCATTCTAGCATAGGGCCCCTTGCATTGTCGTGTGTTGTTGGGCGGTGACCACTTTACGGCGAGCCCTGATGGGCATGTACGGACAGGTGTGACCCTGGTAGACACTCTGAAACGGGGTTAAAACAGGTTTTAGAGAATTTTGTGGAGGTCGTACAAAAAACAGTTGCAAGATGAGCGGGAGGTTGATCGGTCGGACACCCTCACAGCCAGCCGACGATGGACCCGCTGGTGATACTGCAAGCCGTCAACACCGATTTGCATTGGCCGGTGGCGGCGCATGTTGGTTTCTCGGTAAATTGCCAGCCAAGACGCACTTGGCCCCAACATGGTTTGCGATTATTGTACCAGCGGGTGGTTTGATTGTCGTATGCGACAAAGACTTCCAGGGACTTCCAGGGACTCAGACGACTACGCAGCCCGTTTCATAGGAAACCAGCGACCCCAACACCCGTGGTATCCCATGGAGTTTAATCCAGAGAGATGTCGATCGTTGTTATTCGTGCCGGCCGGTAATGCGCGGTATTTAAAGAGTGCACTGCAGGGTTCGGCCGACGTGATTCAGCTTGACCTGGAAGATGCAATTCCGCCGGACCGGAAAGAGCAGGCTCGTGCCGAGGCGCGCGAGGCAGTCGACCGTATTCACGACGCGGGTCGAGTTGGCACGGTTCGGATTAACGACGGGATGTCCCTGGCATTGGCCGATCTCGAAGCTGTTGTGGGGCCAGGCCTGGCGGGCCTGACGGTTCCCAAGGTTGCTTCTGCGGAGCAATTGCAGCAGCTTGACGAAGCAGTGACTGCCCTGGAAGACAAACGCCAGGTGCCGACAGGAGCAATTCGGCTGGTGGCCCAAATTGAGTCGGCTGCCGGAGTCCTGAATGTACGCGAGATTGCCAGCGCCACTCCGCGACTGGTCGCCATGGGCCTGGGCATGGAAGATCTGGCAGCCGAGCTTGGTAGCAGTGTGGACCCGGATGCGCTTTATTTTCCGAGCATGCTGTTGCTCTACGCGGCCCGTGAAGCGGGCGTAACTCCGCTCGGATACCTGGGTTCAATCACGATGTACAACGATGCC
This sequence comes from Lacipirellulaceae bacterium, assembly GCA_965243695.1. Taxonomy (GTDB): domain Bacteria; phylum Planctomycetota; class Planctomycetia; order Pirellulales; family Lacipirellulaceae; genus JAKVCB01. Next base: position 370,807 of record CBDEWC010000039.1, read on the forward strand.
ACCACATTCAGCCAGTGGATTGGACGTGCCCACTCGCTGGGATTTGAAGGGGGGTTTGCGATCCATCCCAACCAGGTCGAGATTCTCAACACCGAATTTGCTCCCACCCAGCGGGAAGCCCAGCAGGCCAGCCAGCTTATCGAGGCGTTCGAGAGCCGAACGGACAAAAGTGTGGGGGCTTTTTCATGGGAAGGGCGCATGGTAGACAAACCGGTCGTCGATCGGGCGAGTCGTACGTTGAAGCGTTACGAACATCTTGCCGACTCCTGACAGTATAGAAACGACGGGCGAAGTTCAGAAACCGCGCTGAGGTCTACCAGCGAAGTGTTTAGGAATGACCACAAACGAAGTTTGACCACAAACGAAGTTTGCAGAAATGACCACAAACGAAGTTTGCAGAAATGAGTAAGTAGCGCGATGGAAAAATTCTGCTTGGAGATGTGTGCATCATGAGACTGGTGGAACATCAAGCCCGACAGCTACTGGCCGGCTATGGTCTGCGGTTTGCCGAGTCGGTCGTCGTCGACTCCGTCGCTGCTGCCACGGAGGCGGCTGACAAACTGGGCTCCGCGGTGATGCTCAAGGCCCAAGTTCCCTTTGGTGGTCGTGCCAAGGCAGGGGCGGTGCGAAGTGCCACTACTCCAGACGAGGCCGCAACGGAGGCCGACCGTCTGCTGGGGATGCAATTGGGTGGCATGACGGTGACCCGAATCTCGGTGGAAGCCAAGGTCACCTTCAGCCGGGAGTTTTACGTGGGTGTGACCTGGGACACGGCTCAAAAGTTGCCGATGGCCCTTCTGGGAACCGGGGGAGGTGTGGACGTTGAGCAAACGGGTTCCCCGATGGTACGACGAACTTTTGATCCCTGGACCGGATTGGCGGCCTGCAAAGGTCGTGAAATGGCGGCCGAAGCGGGGCTCGGCGGTAAGACCCTGGTTGTGGTTGGCAGCGTGATCGAAAAACTCGTGCGGGCCTTTCTGGAAGCCGATGCGGTCGTCGCGGAGATCAACCCGCTGGTGGAGATTTCCGCTGGCGATCTTCTCGGGGTTGATGCCCACTTTGAAATGGAGGATGACGCCGCGTATCGCCAGCAATCGCGGTTGGAACCATTGGGTGAGATTGTCTCTACGGCAACCGGTCGCCCCCCGACCTCGCTGGAACTCGAAGCCGAGCGGATCGACGCGCAAGATCATCGTGGCGTGGCAGGGCGGGTTGTGGAGTTTGACGGCGACCTGGCTCTTTTGATTGGCGGCGGCGGTGCCAGTCTCACTGTGTTTGATGCCATTCTCAAGTATGGTGGCAAGCCGGCCAATTACTGTGAAATTGGGGGAAATCCGACCGAGGAAAAAGTGGCTGCCCTCACGCAACTGCTGATCTCCAGGCCGCAGGTGCGATCTCTGGCAGTCATTATGAACGTGGTGAACAACACGCGGGCCGATGTGGTTGCCCGGGGAGTTCTGGCTGGCGCCGAAGCTGCCGGAAAGAAAGCTTCGGAAGTCATCTCTCTGTTTCGTATTCCCGGTTCCTGGGAAGACGAGGCGCGTGCCATCATGAGCTCGGCCGGCGTGCGAGTCTTTGGACGTGAAACATCGCTCGACGAATCAGCTCGATTGGCCACAGGAGGACAGCATGCTTCTTGACCCGCAGGCTGAAATCATGGTGCAGGGAATCACCGGCCGCGAGGCAAGCGCCATGGTCGCCGACATGCTCGAGTATGGCAGCCGCGTTGTCGCTGGGGTTACGCCTGGTAAGGGGGGCCAGGAGGTCCATGGTAAAAAGGTCTACGACACGGTAGCCCAACTCAAAAAGGACCATGCCCCTACGGTCTCGGTCATTTCCGTTCCGGCACCAGCCGTCCTCGATGCGTCTCTGGAAGCGATTGGGCACGGGATCGAGCTTTGCCTGATCATGTCCGAACGGGTTCCGCGCCGCGACACAAGCAAAATCCTCGTCGCGGCCGGGCAGGCGGGCTGTCAGGTCATCGGTCCGAATTCGTTGGGACTCATCCGGCCACACGAGGCAAAACTGGGTACCATCGGCGGCAGGATTGACAACGTGCAAAGATCTTTCACCCCGGGTAGCACGGCCATTCTTTCCCGAAGTGGAGGGATGACGACCGAAATTGCCAGCTTTTTGACAAGCCACGGGATTGGGCAAAGTGTTGCCGTCGGTGTCGGTGGAGACCCGATCGTCGGTGCCAACTTTGTCCAATTGGTGGCAGCCCTGGAAAATGACCCTGCCACCCGTTCGGTGGTTCTTTATGGTGAGCCGGGCGGAACGGCCGAAGAAGACCTGGCCGAGATGTTGCTGCGGCGTAAAAGCCGTCTGCGGATCAACGCATTTCTTTCGGGTCGCTTTGTCGACGATCTGGAGGGAGTTCGTTTCGGACATGCCGCCGTGATTGTCGAACGGGGCCGCGGCTCGGTCGAAGGCAAGAAGAAGGCACTAGAAAAGGCAGGCGTGTTTGTCGCCGATCGATTTGATGATTTGCTTGAGGGATTGAGCGGCTAGCTTGGCCAAAAAGATTTGATTCGGGACTATAAACGGGCCAAAAAATAATCTTATCCCGTTTCAGGACAATTACTTACGTCTAAAGTTGTCCATGGAGGTCTGTTTCTAATATCCTCCTAAAATACTTGCCTCTCCTATTTAACCCATCTATCATATATTGGCGGAAAAATGGTCATTTTGTCATGTTTTCCGCCCAAGAACCCCGATTGCGTTTCCAGGAGCCCTTTCCACCCCCTTGTAAAGGATCGATTCCATGAACGTTCTGAGCACTGCAAAAACTTGGTTGCGAGAAATCACTGAAGTTGGCCTCCTGCTGGTGGCCTTGGGAGTTGTGATTCAAGTCCTGTTTGGCGCGGATGACAAAACGCCTTTCATTGGTAATGTCACTACCAACCTGACGACCTTGATTTCCAGTTTGGGGAGTCAGGGCCTGGTGGGGGTGATCGCCCTTGGTGTCATTCTGTATCTGCTTTCGAAAAGTCGGGCTACTGCGTGAAATCGATCGCGCCGGACAAGGAATCTTCCGTCCGGTCTTTCGCCTGACTTCATAAAGGTCAGGGAAAGACTAGCGTTTAAAAATCAGGGCATTGCGGCATTCAGCCGCAATGCCTTTTTTCATCGACCACAGGCAGCTGTGAAAAACCGGCCACCTTGCCGGACTAAACCTCTGGCAAGCCGCGGAGCGATTTCTCGAGGTTCCAGGGGTGGCTGTAGTTTTCGCGGGCCGCGGCCCCAATCACGCTCGCCATCGAGGGATCAATTTTTCGGGGGAAGGGCAGCCGCGAGGCGCCGGCCACGCGTCGCACAAGCTCGGCAACTGTGTTGGTGGTGCGGGTCGTTGCCTGGGGGGAAACATTTTCAAAATTATCAAGTCTGGTGTGGAATGCCCACAGTCCGCCAGACCGGTAGCACCACGCAGAGGGAATGCCGAGCATGTTCAGTGGAAACATGTCCGAATAAATACTGATCTCCTCCACGAACTTCGCCCCGTGCCGGCAGGCGTCGTAAACTTTTCGGACCAATCGGCTGAGCGCTGGCGTACCGGCGGTGGTGATGATGTCTTCTCCGGCAATTGCGCCGATCGAGTCGAGATTGATGCAGAGCTTGATCTGGTTGGCATCCTGCACCTGCCGGGTGGCATAGAGATACGCACCGACGCTCAGCCGCTCTTCGACGCCGAAGCCGATCAGCCGTACCGTCCGCTTCAATTTTTCGCGCCGCAAGATGCGTGCCAGTTCCATGACCGCCGCGGTGCCACTGCCGTTGTCGTTCGCACCGGGTGCGTCAGGCACCGAATCGAGGTGGCAAGTCACGACGATGATTTCCTGGGCAGCACTTCCTTCTCCGGGGATCTCGGCCCAGACGTTCTGGCTTTCCGACGAGACCCGGCGACCCTGCGTGGTGAGGGAGACTTTGAGTTTGCCCATCTTCAAAAGATCAACAGCGACCAGGTGTGGCACGCCCACCACCGGCAGGCTGAAATCGAGCATCCACTGGGGGGCAGCGCCTACGGAAATCGGGGTGCGATATTCAGTGCGGTGGTCCACCACTATCAAACCTTTGAGTTTCGCGTCAATCAACTTGCGGCGAAAGGCGCTAAATCGCAAGTTGGCCGATCCGAGAAGCAAGCCGACCTTGCCTCGCAGTCCAGGTTGCGCAAGGTCGTGCTCGGTTCCCGTTTGCAGGAAGCAGAGCGGACCGGACACGCCTCCCGTGGGAGTATTGGGCGTGTAGGCCATGGGGCGGGCTGAGGTAACCCGACCTGGTTTTCCTCCGGCGGTGATCTCCAGCCGACACGTTTTGGGCAAATAATCGGGAAAGCGAAATCGCAACTGACCGGTCTGGAGCCCGAGACGACGAAAATGATTTTCAACGGCAGAGGCCGCCTCTTTTTCTTGCGGGCTACCGGCGACGCGCGTGCCAATCTCGGCCGACAACAGGTGAAGATGTTTCTCAATTTCTCGGGTGGAGGCATTCATAAGAATCGGTTGCGCCTTGAAGGTATGCGTGCGGCTTCCGGTCGGCTGCCGCACGGGATGGGCTGTTCCGGACAATCGGGCCAGCAGTAGGTTCGGATCACGGCCTGAATTCTTGCGCCTACCGTACTACAGAGTCGACCCACTGGATAGCCGATTTATGAAAGGCGGCCGTTTGTGAATTGAGAAAATGTGTTGCGCGTTGCCGGGCGCAAAAAACACCTGGGGAGCGTCCGGGCAAGTCAGTCCCTTAGGGTTTTACGTGGATTGTCTGGTATCCACACAAGATTCATTCCGAGTACCGAACTCAACGTTGATCGGGCCGACCGGGCCGCAAGCAACAGAGTGCGGCGATGACCAACAGGCCAAGCGTAGTCGGTTCGGGAACGATCCTGATGTTGTCAACATGGAGTTCGGCAGCCACCGTTTCTCCTTGCCAGTTGGGCGCTGCCGCAGAGAGAAGACGCACTTCGGTGATACCTGCCAACGTAGCACCGATATCGGTACCACCACTGACGGCCGTCCAATCACCGGCTTCGGTCGACAAGGTAGCCGAAGTCCATCCGCTTTGTGCGGCAAGGGCGATGGCGCTGGTCGTGGAGAATTTTCCGCCCGACCCATTGATCGCAAGGCGAAGGTTCAGCGGGTTGTTGCCCACATTGTGGAGATCCATCGAAATGCCACGGATGCCTGCTGCGGTGTAGTCACCGGCCCACTGCGTTTTATTGAAGGCAACCAATTTGCTGCCCGCTCCAAATGTACCGGTAGAGGTAATGGCCAATGCGTGGTCTCCCAAGCCAGAGGGGCCGTTGCCAAGTAGGACGGTCGGTGGGTTGGAATTCGCTGCGCCACTCGTCCAATTCGCCGTGCCACCACTTTGAAAGATATCGATTTGGCCCAGTGCTACCGCATGAGAGCTTGCCACCGGAAGGCACACGACCACCAGGGCAACAGACAGGGCAGTTTTTTGTGTCATTTTCATCTGCGAACCTGATCGGTCAGAGATAGGGAAACGGAAAAATTTCGGAAATTCCAATACCGTCTTGCGGAGCGAGCGGCCTGCTGAGGTGCGTTTTGCGAGTACAGCTTCACCTGGGACGCCCTGTGACCTGCGATGCCTGTGACCTGCGATGCCTGTGACCTGCGATGCCTGTGACCTGCGATGATCGACCGGATCGACTCTATGCTAACCCTGCCTGTCCCTATCTACCCGGTCTGTCCCCACGATGGGCCTGCAACTAACAGGGTAATCGTATCGCAAATGGCTGTCAAATTTTCCCCCTCCAACCTCGCTGGGCCGCACAAGCCTCCGCTGGGCCGCACAAGGCGGAAATGGTAGCGACCAGGGGAGGGCGGGGGTAAGATCGGGCTTTTGGCCCCGTTGACGTTTCTCCGCCGCATCTCCATGTGGTCATTGCCAGCCGCCGCATCTCGATGTGGTCATTGCCAGCCGCCGCATCTCGATGTGGTCATTGCCAGGAAGTACCAGGCGTTGTACGGTCAACTGTGGTCACTAAAGACTTTGCGATGCCCACTTTATGCCGCCCACACCAGTTGGTTGGCACTTGCAGTGCGGCCGTGGCCGCCAAAAGATCCCCAAGCCGCTCAGAAAATTTTTACCGACGAAGCGCGGAGCAATGACCATGAAAACAATCGTAATGGCCGAAATCGGCGAAAACCACTACGGACGTTGGGATGTTTGTCGAGGCATGGTCGAGGAGGCTGCCGCCAATGGCGCCACCATTGCCAAGTTTCAGACCTATACGGCCAGTCAATTCGGCAAGGACCACGAGTGGTACGAGTGGTTCCAGGGTGTGGAGATGCCCGAGGAGGTACACTTCCAGATGCAGGAACTCTGCGCTGAAAAGGGCATTGAGTTTCTCAGTTCGACCTTTACCATTCGTTCGACCGATTTCCTGGTCGACAAAATGGGGCAGACCTCCTTGAAACTCGCGTCGAGTCGGATCGTTGACCACGAACTGCTTGACTACGTAAATTCTCGAGCGGACCAGGTTAAAACGGTTTACCTTTCCACCGGTGGTGCGACCCTGCCGGAGATTCATGACGCAGTAGATCGGTTGGCCCGCATCGACAGCCTTTCGCTGTTGCACTGCGTCAGCCAATACCCGACCGATGACCACAACGTCAATCTGCGCGCAATTCCGACCATCAAGGCAGAGTTTCCGCACCTGCCTGTCGGATACAGCGATCACAGTCGCGGCATCGAAGCTTGTCTGGCAGCCGTCGCACTGGGCGCTGAACTGCTCGAAAAACACTTCACCTATCACACGCGCATGCCTGGTGATGATCATGAAGGCGCGCTCACACCTGAGACCCTCCGCCAACTGGTCACGCAGGTCAGTCGACTTGAAGTGATGCTGGGATCCGACGAAAAGGGGCCCGTTGCGGATGAAACGAAAGCACTCAGTCAACTGCGCGGCAAGTTGCTTGAGGTCGACTTCGATTAGAATTCGTCTCGCAGCCGCACTCCCGATTTTTTGTGGTGTGCATTTAAAAGGCAGTGTTCAATGCTGCCGGTTGAGCCGGATCGAGGAATTTCTTGAATCCCGGTCTGAAGGTGGCACCAGGTACGATGCCCAACGGTGGGACGCAGCCCCGTACTTGAATTGATAGAGGAAAGTCTCGTGTCGTATTGCCGAGTCACTTGCCTATTGCTGACCCACCATCACATGTTCACGTGGAATCAAATTTCCTGTCCATTCGCATAATACGCAAGGAGTTACCATGACCAGGCTACTCGTCTTGATTGCCGTTGCGCTGCTCGCCAGCCTTGCCATTGCAAACCCTGGCCAATCGTTGCCTGACCCCATGGAACCCGATCCAAACGGTTCCCGGCCCATCGATGCGCTCGACACAGTTTTCCTCGAAGAGATGACTTGGATGGAGGTGCGCGACGCCCTGCGAGCGGGAAAGGATACCGTGATTGTTGCTACCGGCGGTGTTGAGCAAAACGGTCCCTACACTGCGGCAGGCAAGCACAACTACGTGCTTCGCGGAACCACCGAGGCGATTGCCCGCAAACTGGGCGACGCGCTCGTGGCCCCTATTGTTGGGTTTGTTCCCGAGGGGGACATCGACCCACCGACAGGCCACATGAAATACCCCAGCACCATCAGCGTCACTCCGGCAACCTACGAGAGTCTGCTGACCGACATTTGTACCTCTTTACGAACCCATGGATTCACACACATCGTGCTGATTGGTGACAGCGGCGGTGGTGCCCAAGACGGCTTGAAAGCAGTTGCAAACCGCTTGGGCAAAGCGTGGCAAGGGACAAAGACACACGTTCACTACGTGCCCCAGTACTACAACCATCAGAAAGTGGACGCCTGGTTACAGACCCAGGGGTTCCGCGCCAAGTCCGAAGGTCTGCATGATTCACTCGGCATGACCGCAACACTCATGGCGGTTGATCCTACTGTGGTTCGGATGCGCCAACGTATTGCCGCCGACAAGTTCCATATTGATGGCATTGCTTTAGCGCCGGCAGCCAAGACGATTGCACTGGGAAAAAAGATCATCGATTTTCGCTCAGAAGCTGCGGCAAAAGCAATTCGCAACGCACGCCAGAAATAGGTGAGAATCGTCGTAGCAGAAGGTGTTTGAGCTTGCGACGTGACGCCTAGAGAACGCGCTAATCTTCCAAGAGACAGCCCGAACTTCGGTTTGGACAAGGTCCTGAAACCGGGTTGCCCTGTGGCCCATCTTTTTGGTCATTGCCGTTAGTCGCGAGATGACCGTCGGGCCGTTGTGGGAACGTGGATCAAAAATAAAGGTTGTCAGTGATTCGGGTCCCATCCTTGGTGAACGCCGTCATAAACTTCTTGATGCGTCCCTGGGCCTCATCCAGATCGTCATTGTCCAAATTGATATTCAACAAGTCGATGTACCAGGGCGCTTTTACATCGCTGGTGACGTAGGCCGCGACAATGGCTCGGGCAATCGGCAGCGTCGTGGTCTTCGAGTCGTCGTGGACATCGCGGTTTCCGGCTGCCAGCAACTTGTCGTATTCCTCCGACAGCAAACGTTCAAATAATGCCCCGGTCAGAGGATCACCGGCGGAGACCCCACTTGGTTCATCCGACTCACTAAAGGCCACCCCCTTGTGCAGCCATTCCCAGAGGATGCTCAGCCGGATTTCTCCCGTTGCCATGTCTTCCATGAGATAAAGGACATCGTCGTTGCCAAAAGAGTCGGCTTGTTTGAGAGCTGCAGCTTGCATGCCCTGACCAAACGCGTTTCCATACTGGAGCGCCACGCTAAGCAGGTCGCGGGCTCCCCGCACGGTACGCGGTGCTGCCTCGAGCAAGGTCAGGCCAGCTGCGTCGGTGTCGGTGTAGGTCACCGGTGGAAAGTTCCGCCCCAGTTGGTTGGCGTCTCCGACCTGTTCCCAGACCGGGCGGACAATGTGCACCATTTTCCAGTGCGCGACCCACTTGCCGCTGGCTCCTGCTTGCTGCTCGCGCTGGGCACCCGCCACGGCCCGCTCCATGCTCGCGGCCACGCCCTGTTTGGAGCCTACCGGAATATTGGGTTCCATACCGCCCTGCCACAAGGCGCAGCGACCATTCTGGTCGGGGGTATTGACCGCCCGTCGAACCCGGTCTTCGTAGTTGCGCATGTAGCCATAAGTCATCCCAATGGCATCGATGTTCGGGTTGTGGAATCCTTCATTCCACGACACGGCGTCCGAGACACTGTTGATATAGTCCCACCGCCCTGTGTTGAAACCAACGAACCGGCGGCCAAGTGTGGCCCGGATTTCCATCAACTGGAAGCTGGCCTCAAGTTGTTCAACCAGGACGTAGGTCTTGATCGTCCCATCTGGAAGCGACAGATGTGCCTCGAGAGCCGAGAGCATGGCTCCCCAAAGTGTGGCTTCACCGGCGGTTTGGATTTTGGGCAGGTACAACACCACCGAGGAACCAGCGGCCCGTAGGGCCTCTTGGTTGTTGACCACGTAGAGGGTGACATCGACGAGCGAGGCGCCAATTCCGGTGCCATCGGTCCGGCGGATATGGCGGTCGTCCAGGTGAAGTCCGCGTGCGCGGTAGATTTTCGTGGTAAAGTTGAGCTGTTCGCGCCAGTCGGTCACGATATCCCGCTCGAAAAACCCTTGTGACCAGTTGTTCATTTCGGCAGCGACCTGCTCGGCCACCGTAAGAAACATGGGGTCCTGAGCGATGGCGAGTTTTAAGTTGCGGTGGTTGTCCAGGGACATAGTCGAGAGTTGTCCCAGGGCATCTTCGCCGTCGAACATCCATCCGTCGGCGCCAGACAAAAGCGCGTAGGCGACGTTTCGCAGTGATCTCTCGATCGGGGCATTGGGTCGGGTTGCCGGGCCTGTCCCTTGAATCCATTGGCGCTGGAGATCGGTGGGGATCTCGCTGCCGTCGAACTTCCCATCCCGTGCGTCCTGGACTTTGATATCGGTTCCCTCGATGGTCGAACTCGCATCGAGAAAGGTGATTGGGCGACGGTCCAGAAACCGCTTGGCTCGGCGATCGATCCGCGCTCGCATGAATTCCCGGCGGCGATCCTCGAAACCGGCCAGGGCTGTCAGGGCTGACAGAGCCTCAGCGGTGAGGACATCCGAGTACTCGTTTTCGAGTCCGGCGCGGATCTCGAGCCGGCCTTTGGGGTCTTCGATGGTTGGCGACATAATGTCTTTTTGCGTCATCATTTTTCCATGCGTTCCTAGGTCTGGGCGTTTTATGTCTGGGTTGCGAGTTATGTCTGGGTTGCGAGTCAACTTTGTGGCCGGCCGGCAACGGGAATCGCGTCTTTGTTTTGACGAGGTTTTGACGAGGGAGCGGTGGTGAGTATAAATCTGTCAAAACTGCGGGTCAATTCCCGATTGGTCCCAGAGGGTGATGCACCAAAATTTCCGCCTCGATGTCTAATGGGTTGAGCCAGACTTACCGTCGATCCGGCGGGCTCGAGAGGTCGCACGACTCAAGAATCTGACCGATGACTTTCTCTAGGGGGACCTTGATGAAACCCCCAGTCTGCATGAACCTGCCCGAGTTGACGCAAATGCACCGATAGGTGATTTGTCTCTGCAAAAGGATTTGCCAGAAAACAAGCGACTTTTCACAAAACGGGTGTTTTCGGGAGTTTTGTGGTGTCGCTGTTTCAACGGTACGTCAGTGAGAGTTTAGAGGCAACAAAATCGCGGAGTGTCGAGATGGTTTGCGTTTGGAGTTTCGGTTTACAAGTCCCATTTTCGGTCACCCCCACCGCACCCGCAGAACTCTTTCCGGTGTTCCGCCTTGTTGGGCTGCGTACGCTACAACAACCACTTTAGTCCGTGTACGGCCACCCATCCATAGATCAAGGGTAAACTCATGAACAGCAGTGTTAAAAAATGGTATCCGGCCTTCAGCCACCATGAGGTCAAGTGCGTTTTAACGTCGAGAAATCCTTGAAGTACAAGGCGTATACCCCAGAACAGTGCGACATAAAAACAGAAAGCGCGTGCCAGGCCACTCCCACTTGCCAGTTCCCTGGAGTGCCGTGGCCAATGCATCAATATCATCCGACGATACGTAATGCCAAATAGGGGACAATATTTAACAGCAATATGCTTAGCTTGAAGAAGCCCATGCTGGCATATTGAATGGTGTCGAACTTTTCCTCTGACAACTTGAACCACTTCCCATGAAGTCGATAGATCCAATCGTGGGCCACCATGAAACCCAGAAACCACAACAGCAGAACTCCCATGTTGAGGACTGCACACCAGGCCAAACCGTCACGAATCAACTCAACTGTCATTGCTTATTCTCTCTTTCAGACCTTTGACGACGGAGATCACTGGGGTGGTCAGGCCAACTGCAGCTGGCCCAAACCCCAAACACATTTTCCAACAGTTTAAGGGGTACGTCACCTGGGAAGTAGCCGAAATAGTTCAACGACTTGTTCGGTGGCAGTCACGTTCGATCGTTGCCCGGCTGCTTTGGCTGAGGTTTGACCAGGAGTCTCGGCGCGCTTATACTCAGTCCGCTTTTCACCCAGGCTAGCCTGTCAACACCGTTGAAGGCCCGCTTCAAAACATTGATCCGCGGCAAGGAATCACATGGACGGATACCTGACGACATTACAGACATTGGGTTTGCTTGTGGGTGGCATGTGTTACGCCCTGCTCGGCAGTATCAAGGTGCCACTTGCAAAACGATTGGATATCGAGGAAGGCAAAGTTGGCGGGCTGATCAGTGCCTTTGGCTTTACGATGATCCCCATGGCATTTGCCGCCGGATTTCTTGCCGACGCAATAGGTCGTGAGGTGGTTCTGGCCGCGGCCTGTGGAATCCTGATCGCCAGCGTGTTGGTCCTGGCCAACGTAAATTCTTACATCGTGGCGGTGATCTCGGTGCTGTTGCTTGGTACCGGCTGGTCGGCGCTGGTCAACGTCCTTAACGCGCTACAGGGCCCGGCATTCCTGCCATTTCTTGATGAGGGGGCTCCACTTTCGACCGCCATGAATATGGGGGACTTCATCTTTGGGATCGGGGCCTTCGCAATGCCAATTGCCACGGCGATGATGCTCGCCCGAGTGGGTCTTCGAAAGACGTTTTCAATTTTTTCGGTGTTGATCGTAGTGACTCTTGGTTTTGTCTTCCTGGTGAACTGGGAACCTCTCACGCCAGTTAAGGTTGCCGCGCAGGATGCGTCGTTCGGGAGGCTGGTTTCAGATACAACGGTCCTGCTTTGCTGTTTGGCCTTCTTCTTTCATGTTCCTATGGAAGCTTGTGTTGGTGTCTGGGCAACCACGCTGATGAAAGACCAGGGGGTCTCCGATGGAAGATCTTCTTCGCTCCTGTCGGTATTTTGGATGGCATTCACGTTGTCGAGGTTAGTCGCTGCGTTGACCATGGTCGCGGGCACCGATCACGTGATACTAATGGTGCTCTCTGGAGCCTGTGCCGGTTTAACGCTTGGGCTGGCAGCCAGCAAGTCAAAAGAAATGACAAGTGGGTTCATTATTCTGGCTGGTGCTGTCATGGGGCCCATATTTCCCATCTTGATTGCCCTGCTCATTACCCACGTTCAGAGTGACCTCAGTGAACAACTGGTGGGTCGGGCCATCGGGTTATTCTTTTGTATTGGCGGCATTGGCTGGGCAGTGGTTCCACTTTTGGTCGGGAAGATTGCCCAAAAGACGAGTGTGCAAAAAGCCTTTTTCGTGGTCGCCGGGGCGGCAGCCTGCTTGACGGCGGTGGCAGTCGTGCTGAACTTTGTTTAGGCACCTGCACGACGCAGATCTTGGCAGTGATTCTCCTCCCGACTCCTGTCTCCAGTTCAGGGGACGGCTCATTCGGTTGCGCCAACTTTTTCCCTGGCCGGGCGATTGATCTCGCGCTTCTTGTGCAGGATTCGTTCCCGTAGTTGCTCCTTGATACGGCGCACGTGGGGATCGGCCGAGTCACTCAGGTCGCTTTGCTCGGCTGGATCATTCTCCAGGTCATAGAGCTCTTCCCGGCCCGGGTTTTTAAAGTCGACCATCAACTTCCATTGGGGGGTGCGAACCGCGCACATTTCCGTCTGGGCTCCATGTTTCATGCTGTACTGACAATACAGGTCGTTGTCCCACTCGATTGGCTCACCGGCCAGCAGCGGCAGGAAGTTGTGTCCCCGAATCAACACACCCTCAGGCAAGTCAACACCTGCCATGGCCAGCAGTGTTGGGTACCAGTCCAAATTGGTGACCGTCTGCTCGATAACCGTGTTGGGATCGATCACTCGGGGCCAGCGCACCGCCGTCGGAACACGAAGCGCCTGGTCATACAAGTTCGGTCGCTGTTGGGGCGGAATATTTGGCCACTGTTGCGGAGGCAGCTTGGTGAGTATCCAATGCCCGTTACCCTTGTACCATACGCCGTTGTGCCCCGTGTTGTAGCCATGATCGCTGGTAAAGATTACCACCGTGTTGTCCTGCAATTGCAGCTGGTCAATAACCTTGAGCAAACGCCCCAGGTTGCGGTCGACGCTCGAGACGCTCGCCATGTATTCGCGGGTCTTACGTTTGACGGTTGCCACATCGAGGTTTGGATAGTCCGGATTGGGGATTTTCGGGTCGAGGTTGTTGTATGGCTCCCAGTCCTCGTCGCGGACCGGCAGCCAGGGAGCATGTGGGGCACGGAAGTGCAGGCTCAACAAAAAGGGATGATGCTGGTTGCGGCGTACAAAGTCGATCGCGTGATCGGTCAAGATGTCAGGGGTGAACCCTGCAAATGTTCGAGTGGTGCCATCGAGTTCCAGCGTGGGATTCTCGGGTGAGTTTCCGCCGGAACGGAACCCCATGAAGTATTGATATCCGGTCTTGGTAGGATGATACCGATCAGCAGTTCCCAGGTGCCATTTGCCCACCAGGCCTGTTGCGTATCCTGCGTCCGAAAGCACCTCCGACCAGGTGACCGTGTTCGGGTCCAACCCGTGTTCGGGTTCGCTGTTGGGGTTGATCCAGTCAAAGACCCCCAACTCGCTTCCATATCGACTGGTCATCAAACTGGCCCGCGACGGGCTGCAGACCGGCGTTGTGACAAATGCCCGGGTGAGCTGGGCTCCCTCGCGGAACAGACGATCGATGTGGGGTGTTTGAATTTGTGCATTGCCTTCGTGACCAACGGCAGTTGGGGCCTGGTCGTCGGTGTAAATAAAAATGATATTCGGTCGCTCAACGGCGTCCCGCAGCTGATTGCGCTTATCCCGAATTGGACGGTAGCAATACTCGTTCATCATTGCCACGGCACCCAGGTCCCCGTGATCTTTGGCAACGGTGACGTACTCTTTTAAGGCTTCACGGATTGCATGGTAGGCAAGGGTTGCATGTTGAAGCGCTTGGTCCTGCTGACCGGCTTTTTCTGCCAGCGAAGTGGCGCCGTAGGCTTCGGCCGCATCCAGGTAGCGGATGGCGAAGCGGAGCCGGGCCACGAAGTAGTCGAGGTACGCGCGACCTTCAGGCCGGCATAGCTGCCGAGCGGTTTCCATTTGTGCCAGCGCCTCACGATAGAGTTGGTGGTCTTTCCGGATGGCATCTGACAATCCACCGCTGTCGTAGTGTTTGGTCATCATGGTCGGTATGGGGAAGCCGAACCCCAGCCCATGCTGATCCAGGTTCAGCGTGATCTGTTCGATCCGGGCCAGTGCTTTCAGTGCGGGTGCCACCGCCTCCGGCCCACACACGTGCTCGATCTGGTCGGTATAGGCCTCTTGTGGTGTGAGGGTGGCATCCCAGCTTGCCCGGGCCAGGTAATGAACCGTCGGATCCTGTTCGCCAACGGTCCAATAACGGGTGTAAAACCCGTCCCACCCGCTGGCCCGCATGGTGTCCAGCAACTTGTCAATCGAGCCGGTCGCCATCTGAGGCAGCACCCCCACATTGTCGTCGGCAAGCGTTATGATCAAGCTCACCGGCACGTCTTTCGACGGGGCACTTTGGATCAAGTCGCGTCGGCGGAGCACCCGACTTGCCGTGTAGTCGATGAAGTTAACGACCTCGCCGCCCGGTGGTGTGATCCGGGCCACAAGGGGAAACAACTCCGAGGTGATGCCTCTGTAAATTAGCTTCAGGTCTTTGCCGCCGCCGGGCCGCTGGAGCAGGTTGCTTTTGCGGATGAGTGAGTCAAACATCCAGAGAAAGGCCAGGTCGCTTTGGACTTGCGACTCAACCCGCTTGCCTCCACCCGGAAAGGTGGTCCGGCTGCGCGCGCGGGCACAGAGTTGGTCGTAACTTCCTAAATCAGAGAGATCGTACCGCGCATCGAGAAGCCGATACGCTTCGCGGCCCTGGCTCACCCATCTCCGGTGTTCCGGCACGCTGACCTGGATGAAATCAACCTCGGGGTAGGTCTCGATATGGGCCCGCACGACCGTCTCGACCATTTCGGCAAGTCGCGGATCGGTCAGCGGTTGGTCGTTGCCTGGTTGCACGTAAAGGCCGCCCAGCTGATCGGACGGCTGGGCCGCGGGGATGAGTTTTTGAAATTCTTTGGGCCAATCGAAGACTCCAAACGAGGTGATCGTTTGCATTCCCAGTCGGCGGGCTTCTTGATGAATGCCCTGCACCAGTGCGACCGCCCGCCGGTGAAGATCCTCAGCCGACTCAGCACCGACCAGTTCCGGGTTGGTAAAGACGGTCATGCCCGAAAAATGTTCGCGTCCGATCGTATCTTCGTCGATCGGGTGACGTTGTCCGAAGTACAGGAGACCCGGCGGTTTGGGCATTCCGCGAAAAGTGTAGTGCACGAACGGTTGGTGTGGCCACAAAAATGTGTGGACGCGGTTGTACTTCATCTTGGCGATCTGCTGCAGGAATCGCACGTTTTCCTCCAGGCTCCACGAGACTGGTCCCAAAGGGAGGTCGTTTACCAGGCGCCAGCAGCGGATAGGCATGTTGGGTTCCATCACCAGGTCGACCTCTGGTAGGCCTGGCCAGGCGCCCTGGGGTGGATAGATGTCGCCGTCGATCAGGTAACGAACACCCCATCGCTCGACCAGTTCATACACGGCCCACATCGTTGCCACGGGGCTACCCCCACCGGCGACCAGTACCGGTTTCCCGGCAAGCGTGCCCCGTTTCAAGACAATGGCCTGATCGCTGAGCTTTGGCCAGCCATCCACTCCCAGTGCCTTGGCCACGGCGGGGTTGGTTTCGGGCGACCCTACGAGCAGCCCGATTTTGGCTGTGGTCAGATCGTCGGTTGGTTGGACCTCAAGCCTGAAGAGCTTGTTGAGGTAGTCGCTCAGTTGGTCTGCCGCAAACTGCTCCAGCCTTGGTGCACCAGCTCCGACCACAATCCCAGGTTTGTTAACATGATCGCCCCACCCCTGCGATGGAGACAAAATTCCCCCCAGGCATCCAACGAGCAACGTCCACGATATTCCCCAGCGGGTGGTCTTCATCAATTCAGGATCCTTTCGGAAGCGAACATTTCGAAAAAGTCGATCTCGTTAATAACGTCACCTCAGGAGCCAAACCTGACGAACCTAAGGAGTGGTTTTATCGAGACCACTTTTAATTTGTTGTTCAGCCTGGGAGGTGGATCTCCTTGGTCTCTATTATGAAACCTTGGCCACTATTATGAAAGATACCGGCTGTCAGAATGCATGTCATGGGAATTTTGTGGCTGGGTCGGAGGGAAGCCATGGGGAATTGAAGGTAGAATCGGAGATTTGTCGAGGGTTTGAACCCTCACCGGCAGAACCCGTAGTGCCGGGGTAATGGCAGAGCGTCAAGAAGCGTGCCGCAGATGCGACGGAAGTTCCTGCGCGTGACTCGGTTAGTTGCGGTGTTGTCTGCTGCTCGGTAAAATAGCTCGCATCCGTGTCTTTCTGTGTCTCTCCGTGTTTTTTCATATCTCTCCGTCGGGAATACAGGTGTCAATCGTGGCTGATCTCGCACAATTCTCCAAAGACGCGCATTTCTCGAGAGACGAGGTTGAGTTCTTTCGAACCAACGGATATGTCGCCGGGCCACGCGTTCTTTCGGACGAACAGATTGACCGCCTGCGAACGCGTTGTGACGACATCGCGTCTGGCCGGATTGAATTTCCAGACGAACTCAGTGGACTGGCCAATGCAGATGTCAAAGGCAACCCACAACTTTCCAAGATCGTTAACCTGTTTCGTCATGATCCGGTTTTTGCCGAGGTGATTGGCAGCTCGACAATCAGCCGGTTGGCACATGATTTGATGGCTGGGCCGGTGCGCGTGTGGGAAGATCAGTCGATTGCTAAGGCCCCTGGAGATGCGCATGGTGTGGTGGCATGGCACCGCGACTACACGTATTGGGATCATGTGGGTCCAGCTGAACTGGCGACGTGCTGGATTGCCCTGGACGATGCAACCGTGGCCAACGGCTGCATGCACGTTGTTGGTGGAAGCCACCGTTGGAAACTTGATTACAGGCGTGATGATGTCGACAACAACAACCCGAACTGGGTTCTCGAGAGACCAGAGATCCCATCGGCTGCCAGCCTTGCGCCGGTGGCCTGCGAACTCCCGGCCGGTCACTGCCATTTTCACCATTGCCTCACGTTGCATGGTTCGGCGGGGAACACGACCGACAGGCCGCGGCGGAGCTACATCCTCCATCTCATGCCAGGAACCACCCGCCGGCTGGGCCATGACTGGAATCCGCGGATGGGAAGTGTCGAGGGGGTCGAGGTTGGAGACATTGTTCGTGGGCCCGATTACCCCGAACTTCCGTCGGTCGAAACGTGAGGGACCAACTGGTGATGGTTGACGGATCCGCGCCCATCGAGAAACCGGTCATTGCCGTTGCCGGGGCTTCAAGTGTTGACATGACGCTTCGCCAGCCACCGCTTGAGTGGGTTGGGGGTGCGAGCCAGGACAGCTACACGCCGGAGATGGTGGAAGACCTGGCGCATCCTCCCGAGTTGGGCCTCGGAGGAAACGGGGCAGCGTCCGCCTACGTGTTGGGTCTCCTTGGTCTGCGCGTCCTGCTCAATGGACCGACTGGTGAGGACGCAGCCGGGACGTTGATTGAGGGTTGGCTCAAGGAAGCCAGCGTCGAGTCGGTGGCCCCACCCGCGGAGGCAACTATGTTCTCGGTAACGCCAGTGGATGGGCAGTCGCAAAGGCTGGTTTGCCTGCAATATCCATCACCACGAATTGATTGGAGGTTGTCGGCCAAAAATGACCAGGCGACATGGCTGCTATTGACGGCGCACTCCCAGGTTGTGGCCAGTGAATTGAATGAAGTGGGAGATGCGTTGCAGGTTTTCAAGTCAAGGGGCGGGGTGACGGTGCTCGATACGGGGATCGGCTGGATGCGGACCAACGGGGCCGACCAAATGAAGAGCATTTGGGCCGATGTCAGTTTGCTGATTGGGACGCTTGACGAATTGAGGTTCTGGTCAGGGCTTGAGTGTGCTGAAGACATTGCCCGGCTGGCGCTGCGCGTGGGTGTCGGACGGGTGGTGATTAAAATGGGAGCAGAGGGAGCTGGCTGGATGAACGAAGATGGGGTTTATGCGCATCAGCCTGCCCGACGCATCGAGCGCACCAATGTGAGTGTGGGTGCTGGTGATGGTTTCAATGCTGCACTCATCGCCCAACTGGTCCAGGGAGAGTCTTTGGAATCCGCCGTAAATTTTGCCCAAACCGTGGCGGCGAAGATCGTCGAGATTGGAAATGGAGTGATTGGCTGGGGGCAATTGTCAAGACCATAGACCGTAGGACGACGGGACTGTAGAACACAGGTCGTTGTTCACGTGCGGCGGTCACGTTTTGGCCAATAGGCGCAATAAGCCTCACTTGCCAACTTCACTTGCCAACTTCACTGTGGACCACGGCAGGGCGACAGGCATTTTAGAGATTCAATGCGTTCTTGAAACACATCAAACGGTAACTACGACGGAGATCAGGATCTTGAAATCACTGAAAGAAAAACTCACAGCCGGCGAGGTCGTTTTTGGTGGAACCGTTTCCGAACACCTGCGACCTTCGGTGGTGAAGGCTTTCCGAAATGCGGGGTTTGACTTTATTTACATCGAAAACGAACACGCCTGGTTTGAACCCAGCCGACTTTCCGATTTTGTGCTGTGTGCCCGCGACAACGGACTGACTGTTGTTGCAAAAATTCCCCAGTTGGAACGAGGTGAGACGGCCCGCTTGCTCGAAATGGGAGTGTTGGGGTTACAGTTGCCGCGCACCGAGAGTCGCCACGATGTCGAGACACTGCGAAGCTACATGAAATTTCCCCCTGTCGGGACGCGAGCCAGCGCGACAGGCTATGGAAACACCATGTATGCCAAGCCGGCTGACAAGCGAACCTGGTACGATGAAGCCAATGCCGAAACGTTAGTGGTTGGCCACATCGAAACACAAACAGGTGCCGAGAAGGCCGACGAGATCAATAGCGCGGCGGATCTGGACATCTGTTTCGTGGGTATCAGTGACCTGAGTCTTGATCTTGGCATGCCGGGGCGCTATACTGATCCGGAGTTTCAGGCAGTAGTGCAACACATCATCGACGCGAGCAAAAAGCACAACGTCGTACGCGGTCTGCCGGGGCTTGGCTACGATCAAACCAAGTATTGGATCGATCGGGGCGTCCAGTTTTTTGAGTGTGCAAGTGAGCTCGACTTGATTCGCAGTGGCGCCGCGCGAGCCTTTGACGAATTGCAGCGCGCCAGGGGCGGTTGATTGCGACTTGCGCGTTCTCAAGGATGTGCCCGATCACGCTGCTATTTTTCAAACAGTCGACCGGTGATTGTTTTCCGACGGGACGCATCGGCGATCGCAGGTAAAGGTTGCCTGGAAGGGGCCTTGCCAGGGTTTGTAGGGCGGCGACTCCCTCGTGGGAACGATCCCGAAAAGTCCTGGTCCTGTCATCTTCGGGTTCACATTTTTATCATCCTGGGAGTTTCTCATGCAGCTTCAAATACAACGGCGCCAGTTTGTGATCGCAATGCGAATAGTGATTGGTTTGGTGATGGGATTTTTGCTGTTGGGAACAACATCGGCTGAGACTCCCGAGCAGGGCAAGAGCGACCTATCCAGGCCTATTCGTGTGCTTCGCCCACTGGAACTGCCTGCCACGTTGCCTGCTGAGCGAATCTCGATCGCCCCCGGCTACAAGCCCACCATGGCACGGTTACCCAATGGTGAACTGGTGTTGATGTTTTTCAGGTGGGAGAGGGGTGACGGATATCACGAGTTCGGAATGCTCAGCCGATCAACCGACAACGGTAAAACCTGGTCAGTTCCCCAACGGGTTCGGCTCGGCTCCGGCCAGGACCTGCTTGGCCGCGAGAATTGGTTGACGTTGATCGATGACGGTACCCCCGGCGGCCTGCTCTTGACCACGAATCACATTATCAGGGCAGACTCCCAGAACCCGACACCCGGTACCTGCCGCGCGACGATCAATCGTTCGACTGATGGTGGGAAAACGTGGATACAGACCCTATTGCCAGCCAAGTGGTCGCACACCAGTCGCAATATTGTGCAAATGCCCGACGGCAGTTTGAAGGTGGGGGCAAATAACGTGACCGGTGGCAATAATCGTTGGTTAACATCGACTGATGGAGGTCGCAATTGGACGGAGAGCCAGCTGCAACTACCCGGTTATACGACCTACCAGGGCAAGCAGATGGAATATGACAACGAGGTTGGATTTTTTCAGGAGTCGTTCATCTATCTCAACGGTGCAGGTGAACTGTTGCAGTGGATTCGCCTGGACAGAGGCAGCCCGATGTATGCGATGCATGCCGAGGAGCCAACCGGCAATGACAATGCCGACCGGTTGATCTTTACCAAATCGACCGATGGCGGCGCGACCTGGAGCAACGTGGAGGACTTTCCCAAGTATACCGGGACTCTCGAGCCGTACGGACAAATGTATCCACGGGTGACGCCGCTTGACCAGGGCCGCATCCTGATGACCTACACCAAGCGGTCCGGTACCCCGCCGCTCGGGTTGCGGGCGATCTTGAGCACGGCCGGAGGCGACAAATTTAACTCCCAGAACGATGTGCTGATTCTCGACGAAAACACCCAGCCTGGCTGGACCTCTGGCGGCGGCTTTGGAAACACAATCCAATTGTCTGACGATTCGCTGATTTCCTGCTATTCCTATGCAACCACGCCCGGGGGCAATGAGCACCCGCATACCGAAGTGGTCCGCTGGCGACTGCCTGGTACCACCACGTCCGCGGCCTCGACACCGTGATAACCTGAAAAGGCAACGGGAGATTCGGCGCGCCAGACCAACAGGTGTAAAGATTGAGAATGGAATGGCGATTTGCTCCATCGACTCACTGATGAGGTGTTTTCCATGAAGATCAACGGTTGTTTCGGCATGTTTTCGGTCACGCTACTCCTGGCTGGCCAGATGACCGGTCTGACCTCGGCCGAGCCTCCCGAGCATGGCAAGATCGATATATCCAGGCCCATTCGCGTACTCCGCTCACTCAAGCTGCCCGCCACGTTACCTGCCGAGCGAATAGCCTTGGGCCCTGGCTACAAGCCCAGCATGGCGCGGTTGCCCGATGGCGAACTGGTCATGATTTTTTTCACATCGGAGAAGATTGCGGGATACCATGAGTTCAGTAAGTTCTGCCGATCGACCGACAACGGTAAGACGTGGTCGGTTCCGGTGCGGGTCGAGTTTGGTCCTGGCCAGGACTTGCTCGGCCGCGAGAATTGGTTGACGTTGATTGACAACGGCACCTCCGGCGGCCTGCTCTTTACCACGAACCACATTATCAGGGCGGACTCCCAGAATCCGACACCCGGTACTTGCCGTGCGACGATCAATCGTTCGACCGATGGTGGGAAAACGTGGACGCAGACCCTGTTGCCGGCTAAGTGGTCGCACACCAGTCGCAATATTGTGCAAATGCCCGACGGCAGTTTGAAGGTTGGTGCGAATCGTTACGGAGAAAATCATACGAACGGCATCAATAACCGCTGGCTGACGTCGACCGATGGAGGTCTCCATTGGGCCGATAGCCGGCTGAAACTGCCTGGCTATACAACCTACCAGGGCAGGCAGATGGAGTATGACAACGCGGTTGGATTTTTCCAGGAG
Organism: Lacipirellulaceae bacterium; assembly: GCA_965243695.1. GTDB lineage: Bacteria > Planctomycetota > Planctomycetia > Pirellulales > Lacipirellulaceae > JAKVCB01. The sequence goes on from CBDEWC010000039.1 coordinate 392,875, forward strand.
TCGTACACTCATCTCAACGGTGCGGGTGAGCTGTTGCAGTGGATTCGCCTGGACGGGGGTAGCCCAATGTATGCCATGCATGCCGAAAAGCCGACGGGAAATGACAACGCTGACCGGTTGATCTTCACTAAATCAACCGACGGCGGCTTGACCTGGAGCAACGTGGAGGACTTTCCTAAATATACCGGAACTCTCGAACCGTACGGGCAGATGTATCCGCGGGTGACGCCTCTTCACCAGGGTCGCACCCTGATGACGTACACCAAACGGTCCGGTACCCCACCGCTCGGGTTGCGGGCTGTCTTGAGCACCGACGGAGGCAACACTTTTGACTTTCAGAACGACGTGTTGATTCTCGACGAAAACACCCAGCCAGGTTGGCCCTCTGGCGGTGGCTTTGGCAACACGATCCAGTTGCCCGACGGTTCGCTGATTTCCTGCTATTCGTACGCGACCTCGCCACAAACCGATCCGCATACCGAAGTAGTCCGCTGGCGACTGCCGTGACGGTTGATGTCCCGGATGGAGTGATTGGGGGTCCCGCAACGGGTGGCCCATGACTACTTGTTCGGTCACAGGAAACATCACGATTGTGTTCGCCGGAACGATCGCTTTGGCAGAACGTCCGGTCAACCATGGAAGCGTGTGCCTGGCATTCTACCTGTCGCCCGATGGTTTAAAGCGTAGTACCCGTGTTGCCTTGGAACTGCAATTCTCTTGGTCCCCCGCGCCGTGCAGAATCAAAGCACCAGATCACTGGGTGGCGATGCGCATATCGACCTGGCAACGTAGTACACGTTCAACACACCGTGCATGGGAAGAGTCTAATTCAGCGGTCAGTTCGAGAACGTACAGACCACTGAAATTTTGGGTGCTTGTGATGTTTGGCCAGGGAGATTAAACTTCGACTTTTGCGCCTGGGATTTTGCGCCTTTTGCGCCTGGGATTTTGCGCCTGGGAAAACCGTTGGTGTCGTCTTAGGCAGGTTATATGATGTTGATTTTGGCCGGATACAACAGTGTGTGAGAACGTATTGATGATTCAACCAGAACGTCTTTTAGATTTGTTTATGACGATCACCGGGATCAACAGTTATTACCCGGGTGAGGATGAAGTTGCAGCTGTTTTGAGCCAAAGACTCGAGCGGATCGGAATGGAAATGGTTTCGGATGAACACCGCAACCTGCTTGGCTACTGGCCCGGTACGGGTGCGCTGGCCGATCATGATCCGATCTTGTTATGTGCTCACATGGACACCGTAATTTCGACCGAGGGGATGAAGCCGGTGATCCGAGACGGGGTGGTTCATACGGACGGGTCGAGCGTGCTGGGTGCTGATGACAAGGCGGCGGTTGCCGCGATTGTCGAAGCAGCTGAAACGGTCGCCGATGGCCAACTCCCCCATCTTCCAATCGAAGTCTTGTTTACCGTCGGGGAAGATGTCGGGCATATTGGTTCTAAGGCATTCGATGTGACCCCCGTGCGGTCGTCGATGGCCTTTATTCCCGATATCGGAGGCCCAGTTGGCTTGATCTCGTTGAAAGCGCCTTGGGCGCGGACCGTAAAAATTGTGTTTTATGGTCGAGCGGCCCATGCAGGCTTGGAACCGGAAGAGGGGCGATGTGCGATTAGCATGGCCGCGGCCGCGGTTCACGCCATGCGGCTGGGACGTATCGACGAAGAGACGACTGCCAACGTCGGGGTGATTTCAGGTGGCCAGGCTGAAAATGTTGTTCCCCCCCAAGCAGAACTGATCATGCAGACCCGTAGTCTCGATCCAGACAAGCAGCGGGCAACCCTGGAGGAAATGATTGAATGTTGTCGTCAGGCGGCCGCCGAAAGGGGCGGGAGAATTGAGGAGCAAACCGTGGGGCAGATAGATGGTTTTCGCTTTGAACCAACAGACACCATTGTGCAACGGGCCGAAGGGGCAATCAAAGCCGCCGGTCGTGTGCCGCAACATACGGTTACTTGTGGTGGTAGCGATGCCAACGAACTGAACGCCAAGGGATTACCCACGCTTGTAATCTCGGTAGGCTACAAAGACATTCACACCAATGAAGAGTCGATGCCCATCGACGAACTGAACTGTCTGGCCGAGGTGTGCGCAGGCTTGATATTGAAAAAATGATCTTGAGTCATGCCTGGAACCCCGCAGTTGCTTCCTCTGGCGTGGTCTCTCTGGCACACCCTCAATTTAGCAAAACCTGTGAAAGGACAACGAGTGCCAAGCATTGAAGTGATTAGTCGCCATGTTGTGTACGAGAATCCTGAGCCGCAGCTGCGGGCCCGGCACGCCTACTTTCCAGGACTGGTTTCATTGCCGTCGGGAGACTTGTTGGCCTTCTTTGTGCTGGGTGAGGCGATGAATGCCACGAACGCAACAACCATGGTGAGTCGTTCTTGCGACGGTGGGCAGACCTGGAATTTCGAAGGCCCACTGCACGAGAAGTTACCTGGGCAAGAACACTATTCGGATGCCTTCAAACCCACACTTTTAGACGATGGTACCTTGATTGCCACCGGATATCGTTTTCACCGAACCGATCCGGATCAGCGCCTGGCGAATGCACAAACGGACGGTCTTCGCGATGGAGATAACCTTGTAAGCTTCTCTCGCGATGAGGGACGCACCTGGACTCCACTGGAAGTGATTCCCCGGAGCTGGCCGGAGTTGATCGAAGCTTCTGGCCCAAGCATTCAACTTCAGGATGGCACTCTCCTGGTCGCCGGTTCGCTTTTCCCGCTTTGGGACGGGTCGCACCCGTCGAACAACGTGGCTGTCCTGATGCGAAGTGCTGACCGGGGAAAAACCTGGAGTGATGAGACCGTTTTCTTTCGTGATCCCAAAGGATGTTACACGGCTGCCGAACCACGACTGTGCGAGATGCAGCCGGGCCGCGTGGTCTGTTTGTTCTGGACGTTGGACCATGCTAGTGATACCAATCTTCCCAACCATATTGCCGTTTCGCACGATGGGGGCCAAAGCTGGTCGGAGGCAATCAACACAGGCATTCCTGCCCAGGCTCCGAATCTCACCTACCTTGGTGGCGACAGGCTCCTGACGATTCATTGTCACCGTGAAGGTGAAACGGGCCTGCTGGTACGGGTGGTCGACTTCGCCAACGACCGTTGGAAGACGATCGAGGAACTGGACATCTGGTCCAAGGCACCCTCTTCGAAAGTTGCCAATTACAAGGACATGGCGGTGAGCCTCAAATTTGGTCAGGCGTCCTTGCTTCCGGTGGGTGATGACGAGTACCTGGCCACGCATTGGTGCATCGAAGATGGCCAAGGTAAGATTTTAACGCACCGCTTGCGGGTAAAACTCTAAACTACAGCCAAGTAGCAGACATGGTGATGGCCGCGTCAATGAGGGTAGGCGTCTCATTTGCCAGCACAGTCCGGTGGTAGGAAAAAAACAACCGGAGTCTTTCCTGATCAAGCAGTCGGTGTTTGAGTAGGAGTAGGAGTAGGAGTAGGATTTGGCCAGAAATCAAGGAGTTGCAATCCGATATCCCGATTGCAGGTAGACCCTCTTTTGGCTTGCCCGTCTGTTCATTGGATGCACACTTCTGAAGAGGCCCAGAGATCTCCTCTTTTTGTTTGAAAGCGTTTGAGGCGACTTTTCAGTCGGAAGAGGGGTATGAATCTAGAGAAATTCACAGAGGAGCCGGCCCGCTGGTAGCTGGCATGGGAGTGTGCGGAGTGGCAAGTATATTGCCAAAATAACCTTACTTAAAGGGTGGTGCTGGTCGTTTTCAATCGCTTACAATGGGGTTCTGCTCTAGTAGGTTGCTGATTGCCGTGGAGGCGAAAAATAGTTCTGGACACCTGACTTGATTTTCTACTAGAATCCGCCCCTTGTTTGAACTGAATGTATCTTTTTCCCTCGTTCCACCTACGCTTGGCTGATCCGTCAAGAAACAACTTTTGGAGGCCATGATGATTCGTCACACGGTTGGTTATGTCGTCTTTGTAATCGTCCTTGCATGCTCAATGACCGGTTTGAGTACAGCTGACACACCTGATTTGGAAGAGATCAAGTGTGTCATCTCGGGGGCCCCTGTCGCAGCCGATGCAACTTCGGAGCTAGATGGATACACGGTTTATTTTTGCTGTGGTAAGTGCGTCAAGGCTTTCAACAAGGACAAAGGAAAGTTTGCTGCCAAAGCTTTTCATCAGGCTGTGGCTACCAAGCAGGCAAAACAAGACACTTGTCCCAAGTCGGGGCGGGGTTTGAATCCTGAGGTGGTGCTGGTCGTGGGCGGCGTTGATGTCGGCTTCTGTTGCAATGGCTGCAAAGGTTGGGCAGAAAAGCTTCCCGAAGACGATCGTATCGCCAAGCTTTTTAATCGAGACGTGTTCGAAAAGAATTTCAGTACGACCAAAAAATAACAACCTTGCATGCTGAAAAAATAGCAGTGTTTAAAAAGGCGCGGAGCCATCGGCTCCGCGCCTTTTTTTGTGGTCGATTTGCTTCAGTCCTGATGGCAGCACGCTCTTCGGAAACGCGAGGTCAAAGGGCCTGGCGCCATCGCGGTGATTGGGTCGCGGGAATACTTTTGCAAGGCTGCGCAGGCGTGACCTTCACGTTGTCGGTGCCTGGTTTACAGGAGGCGTGTCCCCAGTCTCTGAACTGAAGACGACGGTGCGACGTGGAAACCCGAACTTAATCCCTGCATCGGCAAACCGGCGCACGATCTCAAGATTGACCTGCTGGGTTGCGACCCGCGATTGCTGCCAATCGGCCGGTGCGTACCAGTAGCTGAACCGGATGATGAAGGCAAACTCCCCGAAGTCAGTGAAGTATGCCAGTGGTTCCGGATCGTCTGTGACACCGTCCTGGTTGGCCAGGATCTCATGGACGATCTCAAGGGCTTCTTCCAATTTCTGAGGCGATGTCTCGTAGCGGAGTCGAAGTTCTCCGTTGCAGCGAATGGAGGGCCGTTGGCTGATGTTCTCGATCTGCGAGCGAACCAGTTGCTCGTTCGGAACGGTCACAAGTGTTCCATCGAAGAGCCGTATGCGGGTTGAGCGGATACCGATGTCCTCGATAAAGCCCTTCGTATCCTGGCCATCTGGCATGGTGACGACATCTGCGAGTTGGAAGGGGCGCTCCGTCAGCAGTACAATGCTGGCAAAGAAATTTTTGATGGTGTCCTGGGCTGCAAGCGCCAGTGCAATTCCGGTAATACCTGCACCGGTGAGGAGGGCTGCCGGTGAAAACCCGACATCAGCAGCGTGCATCAAGAAGATCACCGCCGCGATAAAGATGGCAACACTCTTGCACGAGATACGGATCATTGCCGCATCGATACTGCGCGTCTTGATGCGAGGGGTATCGATGATGGCCGCCGAGATAACCGTGCCCAGGGAAACGACGATCGCCATTGCCGCGAAGATCCTGATGAAGGAGAAGACGACCGTCATAATCCAGAGCACCTCTCCGGTCAGGTAAACGTGTTCATCGAGGAAATGATCGAGGAATACGTCGACAACGATGACTGCCAGCATCGGGATCATCCGCAGGATTCGCCCACCGACAACGTCCATTTCCTCGGTGACACGACGGATGTAGGAGAAGATATAAGAAAGCACGATGATGCTAATAATGATTGATCCCAGGAACAGGATCCATTGCCAGATGGTCTGCTCAAAAAAATGACGACCGGCCCATTCAGGGAGCTGTTTGATAATTGTTCCAGGAAGCATCCAGCCTGGCGTAAAGTGATAGAGCCTCGTTAATCCTTGGCGGTACTCCGGTTGGTAGGGAAGTACCTTGATCACGTTGTAGTAATCAAGCATCTCCTTCCTGGTGTGATCGGAGACAAGCCACCTGCCCTTGTTGTGGCCCTCGCTGATTTTTATGATCTCGATCGGTGTGTCTCCAAGACGCCAGAACGTCGGACGATCATCCGACGGAAGTGATCCGAGAAACGCCTTGTCGGGAATCTCTTTGATCGGGGGCAGGTCGACCCTGGCAATGACCTCGTACACACGCACTGCCATCGACATGCCCAGATCCCGTTTCAGAGCCGGAGCGACCTGATCAAGATCAAGGCATGCAAGAACGCGATCCTCGACCCAGAGCAACAGCGCCGAGTTCTCCTTGGTACGACCCTCCGTCGCAAGGATGTCGTGGAACTGGCCTATTGCCTGGAGCAGGCTTTCGATGGTATCCCTGGGACTCTCGGTACTCGTATTGCGAAGCGCGTCGGAATTGACAAGCTGCTGGACAAGATCTAGGGATGGCTTCCGGGCCATGTCCTGGCCCTGCTGGGCAAGGGACGGCATGGCCATTGCGAAAAAAATGCCCACAAGCGGGAACAGGGATCTCACTGATTTATCCTTTCAAATCCACCTGGACTTCCCTACCCACCCGGAACTCCGGGGTGGAACTTCGTGAAAACCGTACTAAAGGTTTGCGGAGACAAAGGGTCCCTTGCCCACGCGCCCTGAGTTTAGTCTTGGGAATTCGTAGCCGTCAAGTTTTCACCCGATTTTGCTCATGTTTCGTTTGTTGTTGGCTCCCGGAGACTTTCCCATGCTTCAAGTTTGGTGGTCTGGTGAAGCAGGTTGCCGGTTTTTTGCCTCCAGTACGAACGGACGGGTGAAGAAACACGCCCCGGGTCCGCAGGCCGTTTGTACCATCGGGCACCGTTGGCCAGGCACCCAAGCAGGTCTGCGTTGCGTCCCTGAATTCTTGATTTTCGTATACCGTAACAACGGGCAGGTGTTTTTCAATCGCTGATGAACCAGCGCATTGCATAACAGGCAAAGTCCCGGCGGAACTTTAAGGTGTACGGATCAACCAGCCAGCGGGCCACGTGGCCATCGGTGCGTGGCATCAACCAACCAAAATCCCAGGCCTGGGGTGCGTAGCCGAGGGGAATCGAGGGTCTTGCGCGGACCACAGGATTCGCGGACCCGATCAGCAGCTGTTGTTGGGTGTAGTAAAAACAAGCTCCCAAGTGGATAAAGACTTCGTGGTCGATCAATTCGGTTGAGTTGTCCGACAGGTCATCACAAAGCCCGCGGACGGCAATTTTGACCTCGGCACCAGCCTTCACCGCCTTGGCCAGTTCGAGAACATCGCCGCTGATTACCTTCCCTTCGGCGTCATGGGCCAGCACCTCGGTCCAGTTTGAGCGGACCATGAAGTTGTAGTACTCGAAGTCGTAGATGAAATTGATACTGGGTGCGTTGGTCGCTGCGTCAAAATTGTCGAGTTCATGGTACTTCGGCATCAGAGGGGCCTCTTCCCAGGACTCGACAGATGGTTCCGACGCGCTACGGCCATCCAAAAAGGGTCGGGCAACCGCCTGGCGGGCATTCTGATTGTAGAGGAAGAAAGACATTGACTCGCGAGGACCAAAACCGTGGGGAATTTCAATGGGGACTCGTAAATTCTCAACACCGGCTACCCAGCGGTCTTCCAAAAGGTAAGTGATCCGAAAATCGGTGGCCTCTTCGACGATTTCGTTGCTGTCGGAGGACAGATCGACATGTTCGTTGTGTAGAAAGGCAGTGCCAATTCGCAAATCTGCCCCGGCACGAATCGCATTTGCCAGGTTGGTTTCGTCACCGCCTGTGACCTGGCGTTTGGAATTGAGTTGCAATACGGTTTTCCAACTGGACATACGAAATAGACTTTCGGAAAGGTTTTGGATGTGGACTTGTGAAGATTCTAATTTGCCGAGGCTGGTCCAACAATATCCCGGTAGGAGGGGCTCGCGTTGTGGTTCCCGTTGACTTGACCAGGGTTTTTACTACGGGAAAGCAGTGGTAGCGCAAAAGGAGGCGGGGCTATTGATGGCACCGGAAGTTCGAGTTGCCCGGGTGATTCTTTTGGATCCCTTTGGTAGGATGAAGAGCAAAGATCGTGGTTTTTTTCGGCAACCTAGGATAATTCATCATGAAAATTCAGTACCTTGTCACGTTCTTCTGGCTTTTTGCGTGTGTGGCCCTGGCAAAAAATCCTCAACTAGAACATGTCAACGTTTATACGGCAGGAGACGATGGATACAAAATCTACCGTATTCCCGCGCTTGAGATTGCCCCAGACGGGACCTTGTTGGCGTTTGCCGAGGGGCGTAAACAAAGTGGCAGAGACCCTGGCGACGACAAAGAGCAGGATGTCGAGTTGGTCTTGAAAAGAAGTACCGATGATGGAAAGACCTGGTCGGCTATGGAGATCATCGAGGATCCGGGCCGTTACTGGTCGGCAGCCAACGTATCGACGGTGGTGGACCGCGACACGGGCAAGATTTGGGTGGTGTACCTTCGCTGCGGACCTGGCCTAAGCATGAGAGCCTCACGTCCTGGTACCAACGACACGCAAACCATAGCCCGCTTCAGTAGTGACAATGGGGTGACCTGGTCGGAGCCAATAGACCTGACCGCGGTGGCCCGGGACATGGAGGACCACGACTGGACCGCCAGTGCCACAGGGGTTGGTGGAGGGATTCAGGCAACCGGCGGACGGCTGCTGATACCCTGTTTCAAGCATCCCTTTGGCGTTTTTGTGATTTACAGCGATGACCATGGACAAAGCTGGAGTCGAGGTGGCGTGGTACCTGGTAGTGACGTTGCCAACGAAAGCCAATTGATTGAGCTGGCTGACGGACAGATCATGCTCGACATGCGACAAGAGAAAGGGCCGTGGCGCGGCAGGTCCATCAGCGCCGATGGAGGTGAGACCTGGTCGGAGTTGGTCGATAGCCAAAAAGTTTCTCGCTGTGCGTGTGCCATTGAGCGGCTGACATTAAAGTCGGCCGGAGACGATCGGAATCGCATTTTGTGGACAGGCCCCAGGGGACCGGGCCGTGTTACGCTTGTGGCCCGCCTCAGCTATGACGAGGGTGAGAGCTATCCGGTCGAAAAGGTTCTTTATCGTCCACCAGCGGCCTACTCGGACCTGGTAGTGCTGAAAGACGGGACCGCCGGATGCCTTTGGGAACGTGCTCAAAATCCGGAAGTTGGCAACAAGATTGACAACATCTGCTTCACTCGGTTTGGCCTTTCGCACCTGGAGCCCCAAAGCGATTCCAATCCGTAAAGAGCGGGCCAGCCAATTGCCGGGAGTCGTTGGGTTGTTTTCAAGGTGAGCCCCAAAGCGATTTCAATGGGGCCCAATCGTGCAACACGAAACTACTCCCTAAAACTGGGAGGCGTCGACGACGTTGCCATCGAGTCGATTCCCCATCCAGCGATGGATCGTTTTCTGCAGGCCATACGATACCTGGTGGACCGACCCGTCGCAAAACACCACCTGCCACACACCCGGATGAGGGCCACCAAAGCTGTATTCCTTCGTCAAGCCTGGGGTATCGGGAGTGAGCGGAAAGTTGTAACGGGGGAGGGGGGAATCTGAGAAGGTGGACCGCAGATTGTCTTGATCATGGCCACTGTACATCCCCTGGTCATCATTTCCTGTGCGGCAATCCTCATAGTGATCGGGATCCAGATTTTTCTCTCCGAAAAGATACGTATTGGACAGGCCGTCGGTGATTTGTGAGAACCGGATCTCGCTACGCTGGAAAACAACGCCCGTATGTCCGGTGGGAGAATGTCCCATCTCGTAGTAAAGCGTTACAAACTTTTTTCCGGAGTGTTTCCAGTCGTGAGAGTCATAGGCGGCCAGTGAATTTGGCCCGTCGTCGTTAGGCCCATAGTCCAAGTCCCCCAGGTTTGCGGCATAGTCGCTTTTGCCTGCTCGCTCAGGGGCCTCAAAGTTTCGGGTATCGCGATTCGTCCAGGGGTAAGCCTGCGCAGGTCTTCGGCTGGGACAGTAAAAGCTGGGGACAGCTGTCGCAATCATTTCGCGAATGGCGACACGGGAATTGGAATCGGTACATTGAAACTGTCTGCCGACTTGTCGACTTATCGATTCCTCCATGTAGTCAAGCAACTGGTAGGCCCAGCTACCGGGCTGTTTTTCACCGACGCCCAAATCGGGGCAACCTGCCCAGGCGTCTCCCCAGCCGCCCGAAGGCAGGAATCCATTCGTGTCGACATGCAAATGGGCTGCAAGGCCCAACTGTTTGAGGTGGTTGCTGCATTGACTCCGTCGTGCCGACTCGCGGGCAGCCTGTACGGCAGGTAACAAAAGCGCAATGAGGATCCCGATGATGGCAATCACCACCAAAAGTTCAACCAGTGTAAAACCTGGCCGTACTGATTGTGTGACATTACCGGTGGAATGCCCCGTACTAAAACCGGTTTCGGCGTGAAACCGGCCGTGTCTGCAGTAGGCCGCGCCAAGAGACTTCATAAAACGTGCACTTCCGGGAAAGGGCCGTCGGGTACGTTGCGGATTGCCTGGACCGATGCATGGTTCCAGCGGGTGGTTTCTACCACGGCCAGCATGCTTTTGGCAGAGGCGACTGGGCAATTCGTAACCGGCCGACGACCGAGTGGTATCCCTGTGTTTGCCAGGCGTTTTTTGCCGACCCTTTCCTCATCCAAGAGAGTCGGCCAGGATCGGGCAACGGCAACGTGTCGGAAATTATTTATTCCGGCAGCTCCACTGCCAGCAAACGATTTTTTGCGGGTAGACTAAACGGTTTGGCGTAATGGTATGTCTGTGGTGACTCGGGATCGTTGGGGTCCACCGGTGTGGGCTGCTCGGTCACAAAATCGGCCGTATGGGGCGTATTGAAGGCGACGAACGCGAGACTCAGGCAGTCGACCAGTCGATCAGTACGCCTGGTTAGATCGGGAAAAGCAATAGGTCCCGTATCTACTTGATACATTTTCTTCGGTACGCTGATATTCATCGTCTTCACCGGGTATTCAAGGATCGCGCGCAGGCCCGTTTCCTGATGGTAAAGTTCCGTTTGCGCGACAATAGGGATCCCAGCTGCATTCGTCTCGGCAATCGCTTCCCACTTCTCTGGCAGCAACGTTACTTTCGCCGCTGGCCGCAGGGTTTTGAGACTCGGTTCACCAAACGGGATGTTTTTGGCCACGTGTACTTTCCGGTAGCGATCGCTCAATCCGGGCAGACGGCGGAAGACCAGCCATTGGTCACCTGCCAGGATCGGCAGATAGTCGTAGTTGTTTTCCTGGAAAAGGTCAGTTTTGGCAAAAGTATTTTCACTCTTGCAGGATCCACACTGATAGAAATCCATGGAGCTGCCCGTTTTTTCATCGATGACTTTGGTACTGCTCTCCACCCAGAAGCGGACCTGGTTTTCCGGCCCCGAATTGGTAATGAAAGAAAGCCCATAGTCCAAACAGGACACAGGCATCTCGGTGTCGTTGTTGGTGTTTGCCAAAACCTTACCGGTTGTCCCGGCAGCACAGAGCGAGGCCGCGCTTGTGCGGAGGAAGTTGCGTCGGTTGGTTTTCATGAGATTACCACTTATGTTCTGGATGGAAAAAATCGACTCTGTTTTCGAACCTTGATTGGTTGGGTGGCCATAAAAAAAGGGCCGGTTTCCCAGCCCCTGTTTTTTATCGTTTTGCACCGCGACCTGCTAGTTGTCTGGTTCGCTAGAGCAAGCTTGGTTTACGAGGCCAGGCCCGGTTTGCGAGAGCCGCTAAGCCCTAACGCATTCGCCTGCTTCCCAATACGGCTCCAACCAGTCCGCAGCAAAGCAAGAGGGCGGCAGGTTCGGGAACCGCAGTCGAGGATCCGGTGGCACTGGTGGCGCCAAAATTTCCACTCCAAACATCGTAGTCGGCTACGGTGTAGGTGCCGTCGCCCAGCCCATCCTGCCACATGGTGTAGTCGGCCGCGTCGACCGTGCCGTCGCCATTGAAGTCGCCCGCGAGGCCACCCCCCCCGGTCACCAGGGTCAGGTTGCCACTCGCCAGGGCTGACGGATCGATGGTGAACAGATTCCCATCGGGTCCGCCGAGCATGATGCCGTTGTTGGTAATGTTGCTGGCGCTGAGGATGGTAATCGAGTCAGGCGTTGCCACCCCGTCGGCCAGGTCAATGTCCAAGGTGCCGCCGAGTGTTGCGTTGCCGCTTACAACCAGCGAGTCGTACTGCACAAGATCACCGGTACCGTTGATGTCAATATCGATGGTGCCAGTACTGTTGAAGTGGCCCCCGATGCTCGACGCCGAAGCGGTTCCCAGGGTGCCACTGTTGTTGATCGTACCACCACCGGTAGTGCCATGGTTGAGATTAACCGTGCCAGCACCCAGGATGTTCAGCGTCTGGCCGTTAAGGGCAATAGGTTCATTGATGTCAAGCGTGGTGGTAGCGGCCGCGGTGATATCCAGGTTGTTATCGGCGAGCATCAGGTCAACTTCAATCTCATGTTGATCGTTAGCGCCGGATGCAATGACCTCGATCGAGGCAGAACCGGTGTCCGCATCGATCGTCAGGGAACCGGGTCCACTGATGGCATAGGTGTTACTATGTTCAAATTCAACGCGTTTGACAGTGGCAGTGCCGTTCATATATACGGTTGACTGCCCGAGAGTCGAGTCCCCGAACCGGGCTGTTTGGTCATCGCCATCGGGTACGAGAACCGTGTCCCAGTTGCTTTCCTGCCAGTTTCCAGTTCCAGTGGAGACCCAGTTTGAAATTAGCGTGGGATTAGGAGTGGTTGATCCGTCACCAATATCCTGATTGAGCTGTCCAACCTCTGCAGCGGTCATCCCGGTATTGTACATGCGAAACTCATCGACAATGGCATTCGTCAGTCGCCATTCATAGCCCTTGGTCCATTGCCCGATGTAAGGAGTATGAACGTTTTGAATTTCCCCAAACAGGCCAGACATGTCTTGTAACTGGCCATTGAGATACTGCTTGGCACGAAACTGGCCCGCTTCAGGCACAATGGTGTACACGAGGTGATCGTAGTTGGGTGCGGTTCTTGGAAGTCCTCCACCAAAAAAGCTGGCGGGACTGGTCAGGCGGTATGAATTAACACCGGTATTGATACGAGCACCGAATTCTTTCCCAGTATCCGTTTGGGCATTGAACAGCCAGGCAGGAGCACCTTGGGGGGGGTTCCGCTGTGCTGGTAGTACATCGACCAGGTTAAGCCATCAGCCCCGGCAACATCTGCCATCGGTGCGATTCCACTTGCTACATCATCCCACTCAATCCAGTTTTGGCCACCTCCAAACTGCATCGCCTCTCCGAATCCAGCTGCCCCGGTAACAAAACTCAGACCTGTGCCGACTCCAAAGGCATCGCCATCGGATCCGGCCGATGCTGCCCCGGTAGCGCCGTTGGTCCAGTCGCCGTCAAAGGAGTTTTGGACCACCAAGTGCTCGTTGAGGTAAGGGGCGGCGGAAGAAAAATCCGAGACCGAAAAAATTGCCGCGGTTACCAGCAGTAAAGTTCCCAAAAATGCCAGGTGTGAACGCATGGTTTCCCCTCTTTTTTTCACAGATAAGTTCATTTTCAAAGAGTGTTAAGTTCAATGGACGCTGAGATCAGTTGGTGCTGGTGAGTCGATGAGCTTGAATTTGCGACGATTCACCAGAGCGAGTCTCATTTTTTAAATAGTATTTTAGCTAGCGGTATCTGTTCCCATTGTAACATCTTTTTGCAATATAACACCTGTTTTACTTGTGTATTCGCAAAGTCTGAGCATTGCCGAGGATTTTTCGCGAGTCTTCTGGTCAGTGTGGCCATGCCACTGCGCCTGTGGTAACTCTCGGTCTTCCTCCCAGGGGCCCAGTCCCAGTCTTCCTGGAGGCGCCTGCCGACCGTTGTGCTGCCTTTGGCAAGCGCGAGAACCGGTTGCCTGCTTGATGGGTGCCCCTGAAATGGCACTCCTAGAGCGAATCTCTGTTTCTGGAGTTCGAATCGGATACCCATGGCCAACAAACGGGCCGTCCTTAGAAACCCTTTGCAATCAGGGCAAGTTTCGGGAGTCCACCCCCATGACCACAGCCGACTTCCAGTGCCGGTCGCAACGGTACTTCTGGGCTGCTTTTAGGCTGCTTTTAGGCTGCTTGCCAAACGGAGCACCTCCAACCAGCATGGGTGCCCACCTCAAAAAACACGTACTGTCCCAATACAAAAAACATCGGGGCTGGCTTCCCAGCCAACCCCGATGTTCATTTTCTTGACTCAACAGTGCATAACAAGCTTCATGCGATATGCACGACAAGCCTGTCGATTTAACGACGACGTCTTACTGCGGCCAATGCTGCAGCCAATCCGCAGCAAAGCAAGAGGCTCGTCGGTTCCGGAATAGGTGCCGGAGCAGTTGCGGGGATCCCAGCAACCTGTGCATCGCTCATGCCAACGTTAAAGACCATGAAGTTGTCAAACGTGGCATCGCTCAGCCGCCATTCGAAACTACTGGAAGCTGCTCCAACGTAACCATCGCTAGTGACGCTGCTTGCAGCAAATGAACCCGAAGTTCCTGCGGGAGATCCGTTCATATAAAGTTCGGCTTCCACATTTCCACTACCCAGAGAACGAAGCGTCAGGGCATAGCGTTTGCTGCCGCCGGTCATGTTTCCACCACCGAAGAAACCACCGGGAGATGCACCGCGAAGGTTTGTCTTGTCACTCTGAACACGAGCACCAACCATGCCTGCATCCGTATCGAAAGCGAACATCCAGCCAGGGGCCCCCGTATTATTTGGAGAATCGCCCCCGTCGAAGTCCCAGGCGAGGGTCATGCCGTTGCTACCAAGAACGTCGATATCAGCTTGATTGTATTTGAGCCTTTTACCGGTGTTTGTCCCCTGAGCAAAGTACGCATTACCACCGGAGACATCTGCACCAAGCGAGGTGCCCGAAAAACGATTGTCGAAATCGTCGCCGATCACCAAGTGATCAGTATAAAAATCAGCCATGGCTACGCACGGCACCAAAAGGGCGGCCACTACCGCCAACACTGCACAAAATCTCTTCGTTGAAGCCATCATTAGTCTCCCTCGTGTTACTTACAGGGTTAAAAAAACGACTGCCCGGCGGGCAGAGTTACCTACGCTGTGTCACCTACACCATTACTCACATTACGTTTGAAAAGGGTTGCCTTACAAAAAGAAAGCGGCCCTGGTTTTTTGCCGGGGACGCACCAAACAAAAAACGACACCGGTCTATCCTCAAGTTTCCCACGCACCCTACTGCAGGTGGCTCTATGGGTAAGGACCCCAATGTCGTTGGTTGACACAATAAGTTTTTGGCGGACATCACTAGCGCATTCTAAAAAAGTCTTGCGAAATCTTCTCTGCTGCTTCTCTTAACGCGATTGTTCGTACGAATTCCTATCGAAAATCGAAACGCTCTATATACCTAGGTTACCCACGTATTTGAGGACTGTCAAGCATATTAGACTTTTTATTTACGATCGGTTTTCACGCGGAAATTGAGGTCGAAAAATACGAGATCCGGAAGATGGAATGTCAACCATAGAAATAAGTTAGGTCGTTTTAGGCGCTGCCTACCAAGTCAGCCCCAGGGGAAGAAGGGTCAGCCCCAGGGGAAGAAGGGTCAGCCCCAGGGGAAGAAGGGTCAGCCCCAGGGGAAGAAGGATCCAGATGTCGTTGGCGGTTCTAATTAGCAGTATCTAGAGGGTAAAAAACAAGTAAAAAACCCCACACAGGGGACAGCATCGTTTTAGGCTATCTTCGAACTGTCTGGCTGCCAGGAGGAATGCGCCGACAACAGCGGGAGCGGGAGATTTTCATCGCGGTCAAAGATCGTGCCTGCGACTTCGGGTGGTGAAAAGGTTCCTGCACTGGGAATTCCTGCCTTGGGAATGGGTTGCAGTGCCAAACGGCCTAATACTTTTGCGTTTAAGCAAGATGGGTTAAATTGAACGAATCGACTCGCAATCCTTGAAGCCTATAAGGCCGGTAGTGAGGGGGTGCATAGGTATCCCGGAGATCTCCAGCTTTGTGGCAGACCCATTGGAAAGTAATCTAAGGTTATGAACGCTATGTTGAGATTGTTTTTGGCAGTGCGATGCTCAGGAACTCTGAAGCGGACCAACTCGAGTGGGACTTCCTTTGATGAGTATGGAAAACATCGCGGGTTGAATGGGTTTGTTTTAACAGGATCGGCCCGCTTCGCTGTGCTCTTAGGATGCATGATGACTCTGTGCACATGCATGGGGCCCTGGGCTTTGAAGCTGCACGGGCAATCGGTGGCCCCGTCTGTAAGTGTCGCTCCCCCTGTAAACGCGGAGCAGGATTTGGGAGCTGCGGCCGAACTTCCCCTGGTGGTTTATTCCCGCCACTACGGCATGCCCTGCTTCGGCGATTATGTGCCAACGGTCAAAGAGGTGGATGGCCAGTTCACCGTCTCGATGGCAGCCAACGAGATCGAACCGGTGCAGATCGGAATTTATGTTCCCCAAGGGGCAGAGCCGCTCAAGCGAGTCTCGCTCGGGGTGCACATCGACATCCCCTGCCAGGTCGGCATAATTCATCACGAATGGTACAAGGAACATTGGAGACCCATTGACAAAGGTCGTTGGTATACCGACTACCCGGGGGGTCGTCAGTCGTTGCCCCTCTACCTGGTTCCCGGGGGTACCATGACCGAGATCAAGCCGGGACACACGGCCGCTTTTTGGATCACTTTCAAGCCGGCTGGAAAAATTGCCAGTGGTATTCACAAAGGGTCTTTTACGCTTACGATTCCAGGCCAAAAGACGCGCCGTTATCCGCTGCAGGTGGAAATCCACCCTTTTTCTCTTCCTCGACCCGATGCGACTTTCAACATTTATGCCCGCCCGGATCGCATTCCCCGTTATTACCAGCGGAAATACCAGGAGATGTATGCCCGCGACATGGCCGAGCATGGCCATAACAGCGGTCAGATTGTCAGCTTTTTTGGCTCCTTCGCCAACGAAGAATACCTAAAAACAGGCAAACTCCCGCTCCCGGCCACCGCTGGCGGGTGGATTGAGCCGTGGACCTGTTTGCTTGATCCGGAAGAGGTCGCCGATGGAAAATTTGACCCTGAGCGGCTCGTCGAAACCCAGGTTGAAATGATGCAGCAGGCGGGACTTGCCCAGCAGGATGTTCCGCTCATTATGGTCCAGGGGAACTGGACTTGTGAGAACAAGCCACTCGTGATGGATACTTTCCGGCGGTTTGCGATCGAGAAAGGCTGGCCGGAGATCATGTTTTACACCCGCGACGAACCGCCCCATTGGCGGCACGGTCCTGGTGCCATTCCAGATACAACCACCCAGGCGATGTTGGATTTCAAACGGATGAAACATGGTCGTTCTTATACGGCCCTCAGTGGTCATGGGGCGGTCATCTTTGGACACTGCCATGACGTGTGGATTGTGTTAGCCGGTCAAATCACGCCCGAGTTGGTTGAAGAAGCCAGGCGGCAGGGGGCAAAGTTATGGAGCTATTCCGAAAGGCTCCGGATTACCAATTTGCGGAGCAATCGCTATTACGCCGGTCTGTATACCTGGGGTCTTGGATTGGATGGTAATACGACTTATGCCTATGGGCATTATGTTTTTCAGCCGAAGGCAGGTGAGGGTGCTCAGGATCCGGTGTGGTTACCATCGTATGAACGGACCTCCATGCATGTGATTAACGGCTACGTCATTCCCGGGCCCAATGGCCCGATCCCTGGCATGGGATTCGAGGGGAGACGCGAAGGAATTGATGACTATCGGTATCTCCAGCTACTCGAAGCGCGGCTTGCCGCTGCAGATCCCAACCTGGCAGCAGCCAAAGAGGCCAGTTTATGGCTGGACAGCCTGAAACAACAAATCGTGGCAGAGTCTCTCGAAGGTGTGTATGCCTCGGGTAGTCAACATCTTTGGGAACTCGACTGGACGGAGCCGAGTCCTAATATCGGACCGGCCCAATACGCTTCCCTGCGAGACACGGCGGCCGGGTACATTCTGCAATTGTCCCAAGCGCCGGGCGAGCTTAATCCTCCCCCGGCTGATCGAGAGTTTATTGCCAGTGGCTGGGAGGGAGAGGATTTTCTCGACAAGTCAGCCGGGGAGATCGGTCTGGCATTGCAGCATGGATCATCTTCGCTGCAGCGTGCAGCCGCCACGGCGCTGGTGGTCGTGGAGATTGACGACGATGGTGTCCAAGAGGTGGTTCCCGCTTTAATCCCACTGGTGGAGAAACCGGACGTCTGTTTGCCGGCAATCAATGCGTTAGGTGCGATTGGCCCAAGGGCGGCCATGGCAGTTCCGGCACTTGAAAGAGGGCTTGAGAATCCCGATCCGATCATTCGTTGTGGTAGTATTTTGGCATTGCACGAGATGGGGCCAGCTGGTGTTGATGGCTTGATCCTTGGATTGCAGGATCCATTTCTGATGAACAAGACAACCGCGGCCGACTGTCTGCAGCGAATGGGCCCGGCAGCAGCCAAGGCACTGCCCGCACTGGAAGCCGCAAAAAGTTCACCAAACGAACATGTGGCGCGCACGATGCAGGGAGCCATCGACGCGATTCACAAGGCTTCCAATTAAGGTCCGGACCAGATGGCTATTCGGTCAGCCGGCGCTAAAAATGTCGCTACACAAGGGAAATCGATGCAGTACAAATCGCCTCGATGCTTTCAGATTTGAACAAGATGGGTTAAGTTCCAGGGACCGAATCCAAATCCTTCGAATCTGTGACATCAGTGGCAACGTGGTATTTGGAGTCCCAGAGACCTCAGCTTTGCGACGGATAAAATGCGAACCATGACAGTTCAGCAGCTGACCAACTCTCGCGTTACTCTGTTTGACAAGTATCGAAAACATTGCGGGTTGAATGGGTTTGTTTTAACAGGATCGGCCCGCTTCGCTGTGCTCTTAGGATGCATGATGACTCTGTGCACATGCATGGGCCCCTTGGCTTTGAAGTCGCACGGGCAATCGGTGGCTCCACCTGTAAGTGTCGCTCCCCCTGTAAACGCGGAGCAGGATTTGGGAGCTGCGGCCGAACTTCCCCTGGTGGTTTATTCCCGCCACTACGGCATGCCCTGCTTCGGCGATTATGTGCCAACGGTCAAAGAGGTGGATGGCCAGTTCACCGTCTCGATGGCAGCCAACGAGATCGAACCGGTGCAGATTGGAATTTATGTTCCCCAAGGGGCAGAGCCGCTCAAGCGAGTTTCGCTCAAGGTGCACATCGACATCCCCTCTCAGGTCGGCGTGATCCATCACGAATCGTACCGGGAACATTGGAGACCCATTGACCAAGGTCGTTGGTATACCGACTACCCAGGGGGCCGTCAGTCGTTGCCCCTCTATCTGGTTCCTGGGAATACCATGACCCAGATCAAGCCGGGACACACGGGCGCTTTTTGGATCACTTTCAAGCCGGCTGGAAAAATAGCCAGTGGCATTCATAAAGGGTCCTTCACGCTCACGATTCCGGGCCAACAGACGCGCCGTTATCCGCTGCAGGTGGAAATCCACCCTTTTTCTCTTCCTCGACCCGATGTGACTTTCAATATGTATGCCCGCCCCGATCGTATTCCCCGTTATTACCAGCGGAAATACCAGGAGATGTATGCTCGTGACATGGCCGAGCATGGGCACAACAGCGGTCAGATCGCCAGTTTTTTCGATTCCTTTGCCAACGAAGAATACCTGAAAACAGGCAAACTCCCGCTCCCGGCCACCGCTGGCGGGTGGATTGAGCCGTGGACCTGTTTGCTTGATCCGGGAGAGATCGCAGATGGAAAAGTCGATCCTGAGCGGCTCGTCGAAGCGCAGGTTGAAATGATGCAGCGTGCGGGACTCGCTCAGGAGGATGTTCCGCTCTGGATAGTCCAAGGGAATTTGAATTGTGAGAATAAGCCACTCATCATGGATACTTTCCGGCGGTTTGCGATCGAGAAGGGCTGGCCGGAGATTATGTTTTACACCCGCGACGAACCGCCCCACTGGCGGCACGGTCCTAGTGCCATTCCCGATATAACCACCCAGGCAATGTTGGATTTCAAACGGATAAAAAATGGTCGTTCTTATACGGCGCTAAGTGGTCATAGTGCTTTGGTCTTTGGGCACCTCCATGATGTTTGGATGGTGTTGGCCGGTCAACTCACGCCGGAGTTGATTCAAGAGGCCAGGCGGCAGGGGGCTGAAATATGGACCTATTCCTATAACCTCCGAATTACCAATTTGCGGAGCAATCGCTATTATACCGGTCTGTATACCTGGGGTCTTGGATTGGATGGTAATACGACTTACGCGTATGCAAGTTACGTTTTTCAGCCGAAGGCAGGTAAGGGGGCTCAGGATCCGGTTTGGTCGCCACCGCATGGACGGACCACCATGCATGTGATTAACGGCTACGTGATTCCCGGACCCAATGGCCCGATCCCCGGCATGGGATTCGAGGGGAGACGCGAAGGAATTGATGACTATCGGTATCTCCAGCTACTCGAAGCGCGGCTTGCCGCTGCAGATCCCAACCTGGCGGCAGCCAAAGAGGCAAGTCTATGGCTGGACAGTCTGAAACAACAAATCGTGGCAGAGTCTCTCGAGGGCGTGTACGCCTCGGGTTATCAACATCTTTGGGAACTCGACTGGGCGGAGCCGAGTCCTAATATTGGCCCTGCCCAATACGCTTCCCTGCGAGACACGGCGGCCGGGTTCATTCTGCAATTGTCCGAAGCGCCAGGCGAGCTTAATCCTCCCCCGGTCGATCGAGAGTTCATTGCCAGTGGTTGGGAGGGAGAGGATTTTCTCGATAAATCAGCCGGGGAGATCGGTTTGGCATTGAAGCATGGATCGTCCGCCCAGCAGCGTGCAGCCGCCACAGCACTTACTGTCGTAGAGATTGACGATGATGGTGTCCAAGAGGTGGTTCCCGCTTTAATCGCACTGGTGGAGAAACCGGACGTGCGTTTGCCAGCAATCAATGCGTTAGGTGCGATTGGCCCAAGGGCGGCGGCGGCGGTACCGGCGCTTGAAAGAGTCCTCGAGGCAGAGGATCCGACGGTTCGCTGCAGTAGTCTGTTGACATTACACGAGTTGGGGCCGGCTGGCGTCGATGGATTGATCCTCGGATTGCAAGATCCATTTCTGATGAACAAGTTAACTGCGGCTGATTGTCTGCAGCGAATGGGCCCGGCAGCAGTCAAGGCACTGCCCGCACTGGAAGCCGAAAAAAATTCACCAAACGAAAACGAATATGTGATGCGCACGATGCAGGGAGCCATCGACGCGATCCGCAAGGCTTCGAATTAAGGTCCGGACCAGATGGCTGTCCGGTCAGCCGGCGCTGGTTGATTCATCGTTGTGTGCAGCGGTTGTTTTTTAACGCGGTATTATCAGAACTTCGATCCAAATGGTCGTGATCGCCTCATTATGATGTTATCGATCAGCAAAAACAGTTTTTTAGAATTGTGCCGGGTACGATTGGGACTGGCAGCTGTCAAGGATTTTCTGGCGATCGAAATTGCGGCAAATTTGCCCAACGAGTCGATAGCCGGATAAATGCGTGGGTCGATAAATTCGCTACGCCCGGGTGCCAATTGATATTAAGATGGAAGGGATGCCTGATAGACGCATACTGCTAACTGGAAAGGGTGTCCTGTTCCCTGATCGTAACTTGATACTCATGTTGCTCACGGTGTTTGCGCTGTGTGCGCTACCTGCTTGCCTTGGGCCAATCGTGGAGTTGCTATGAACACACCTGCTTGCGAGATGTTTGATCGTCGGAGATTTCTGATCACGATGTCAAGCGGTTTGGCTGCCGCTCCGGTTGCAATGAACCTTGCGCCGATTGCACTGGCGGCGCAGGAAAAGTCCGATTCGCGCCATGGGCCGATCAAGGTTACCGACATCGAAGTTCACGATATTATGGTGCCCTACGAGGACTGGATTGCCTACCAATTGGATCATTACTATGGGCCGTCGCGCCGCACGGTCTATGTGGTGCACACCGATAATGGCCTCGTTGGCCTGGGTGAAAGTAACGGCCGGGAACCCCAGGAGGTCATCGAAAAGTACATCGGGAGTAACCCGTTCCAGTGGATCGGCGACGAGACGTCACTGGGCCTTGGCACAGCCATGTATGACCTGATGGGGCAGGCGGCGTCGGTTCCAGTCTACAAACTGTTTGGCCGGCGGCATCGCCGATTTGTACCGGTGGGTGCCTGGACGGTTTCTACCCATCCGCGCCGGATGGCCCAAGCGGTCAAAGAATACTCTGCCCGTGGTTACACATGGATGAAATATCACCTGTCACCGTTTGAAAACGTGATCGACCAACTGCAAGCCATGCAGGAAGTGGCACCGGAGGGTTTTAAGATTCACTTTGACCTGACGTCGGGTGGCACGAATGATCACACGCCCGAGTTGCTAGAGAAGATAGCCGAGTTTCCTATTGCCGGCTGTTTTGAAGACCCGATGAACGTGCAAAACATTGAAGGGTACATTGAATTGCGCAAGCGATCGCGGTTGCCGATCGTGCTGCATCACAGTCCGCTGGGCTTTACGTTCGATGTGCTGCGCCGGGTGGCAGACGTGTACATGTTAGGCCACGCAACCATTGGCGGCGCAATTCGCCACGCCGGGGTTTTTGCGGCAGCAGATGCTCCCTTTATGTTACAAAACGTGGGTGGTGCCATCACGGGGACCATGACGACACATATGCAGGCTGCTTTCAAAACAGCCAGCTTTCATTTTCACTGCGACAGTGAAACATGGAAAGCGGATGTCGTGAAAGAGCGGCTCGAGCCGGTCAACGGATTGGTGCGCGTCCCGGAAAAACCGGGGTTAGGCCTGACGCTGGACCGAGACGCATTGGATCGCCTGAAGCAACTTAAGCTGCCGGAACATCCAAAGTGGATTGTCAAAACGAAATTCGCCAACGGCACCACCATGTACAACATCGCAGACCCCAAACAATCTATCTTTATGGTTCGTCCTGATGTCCGGCGGCTTATCCCCATGAGCTACATGTCTCCAGTAACGACCGAGTACTGGGATGACGACGGGTCAGCCGAGTACAAGGCGATGTTCGGTCGTGTTGAGCGCGAAGGTGTTGTGCTGGTCAATTAAGAGGTGCGGCAGCTGCAATCCTCAGGATCCTCCGTCCCACTCTCCGGCCATGGCAACAAGCGCTTCGACGACAGCCTGGTGCTGCGGGTCATGTGCCAGGTTTTGCTGTTCGTAGGGATCGGTCCTCAGGTGATAGAGTGCCGGATCGCGGTCTTTGAGCCGTTCGTCCATGAAAAAGACAAGTTTCCACTCCTGGGTTCGGACCATGACCCGGCGACCGCCACCTTGCCGCAACTCGTCATAGATGTCTTCGCTGTGGTCGTGTTCGCTGAAACAGGCTTGCCGCCAGGAGTCCACCTTTGCCTGTATTAAGGGCACGAGGCTTTGACCGGAAATGTCCTCAGGAGGGGGCATGCCACAGAGTTCGATGAGCGTGGGAAGAAAATCAATCATCTCGACAGGCGGGACAATAACTTTTCCGGCGGGAAGTTGTCCGGGCGCAGCGATGATCAGGGGAACACAAACGTTGGTATCGTAGAAATCGCGTTTTTTCCACAGGCCGTGCTCGCCCAGTTGGAACCCCTGGTCTGAGTTGATCACCACGATGGTATTTTTCAGTCGTCCTGCTTCTTTGAGGACTTGCATGATTCGCCCAACTTGATCGTCAACAAGGCGAACCATTCCGTAGTAGGTGCCGCGTGCCAGATCGATTTCTGATCGCGAGAGGTGCGCAGCACCGGAATAGGTATGCAGATTCTCCCGTTCAAACTTTGGTTTGCGGGCAATTTCTTCTGTGGTTGGCAGGGGGAGGTCGATCATGCTCGGGTCGACGAAATGCGAGGGGCAGATGTAACAGGCTACATGCGGCGCGTGAAACGAGACGCGTAAGAAGAACGGATCGTCACGGGCGGTCAGTTTCCTTAACTCGGCAACTGCCCGATCGCCAATTCTCGATTGCCTAAGCTCGCTGGCCGGCACGTCCAGTTGACCACCAATCATCCAGTGATGGGTCGTTGTGTGAACGGACGAAAGCAATTGATCTTTCCACTCGGGTTTAAACAGCGCAGTGGGCTGTGCTACGTGACCCAAAATCGGAGCGAAGTCGCCCAGGTCATGCCAGTCCTTTTTGAAGACGTGCATTTTTCCGATGTTTTTGACCGGGATACCCCGTTGCGACCACGCTTCCAGCAGATGCGGTTGCTTCGATTCTGGCCAGACATTGCGACGATACCGGCCGGGCGTTTTTGTAGGGCGCCCCATGGCCATGATTCCAGTCTGGTGTGCGTAGAGACTTGTTTTCATACACCTGCGCGAGGGAGTGCAGACAGGATTTTGTACGATGGCCGTTTGGAACCGCACACCGTCAGCCGCAATGGCATCCATGTTCGGTGTCTGGGCCCACGGTTTTCCGTAACAACCCAGTGCATCGGCCCGGCCGTCATCAAGCATGATCCAAAGCACGCTCGGGCGTTGGTCTTGCTTGTCGGCGTTGGCCTGCTCGGCCGAGAGCCCATATGCCGGAATCAACCATCCGCACACCAGCAACAAGAAAATCAAACGGGAGCACACGGGCTGGGTCCTTGTGGGGCTGGTTGCGAAGGGCGGAGATTAGACCGGGATGACACTTCTGGGGTCACAGTGATGCTGGAAACGGAACCGACAAGTTCCTGCAGGCAATTGTACTGCACTTGGCGGGAACCTGCAGGCCGGATGGTTATTGGCCGACGGTGGTAAGCCGCCATGCAACGTAAAATTCTGCCAACCATTTGGCACGATTCTGCCGTAAGCCAGATTTTGGGAACACGGGGCTGCAGAGCAGTGTATTGCCGTGCCAAACAAGTGTTTGAGAAATCCGACACGAACGGGCCACGATAGAGGATGGCACGGCACAACTTCAGCGATGGTAGCTGATACAGGTTTCACCCGGTGGCAGTGATTGCGATACCTGCCGGTCCGATGGTTTTTTGGCAAGCGCATGCCATCGCGGACCGGGAGAAAAGAGCGTCACTACATCGCGACATACAACCTTGTGGCCAACCTAATGGCAGAATAGCAAGGGCCCGGCCAGTTGCAGTGATTTACCACTTTGGCGGGGTCAGATATCGGCTGGGCGGCCTTCATACGATCGCCCTTGGAAGATGCATCCAGCCAACAGCAGCACCAGGAGTAAAATCAGCCCGACGGACCCTCCGTGGATGCCGAATCCGTCGACGATCGCAACGGCTCCTACCATGGAAGAGAGGATGATAATTGCCCAGTCCATCAACAAGGCAGCGAAGAGCGCACCAATCACACCACCGACGACATACCAGATTGTGAAAGAATCCCCCGTCTGGGATTGTTCAGCCAAACCCGCTTGAAGTTGTTCGGCCAAAATAGACCCCACATAACCACCGGCGAAAAAACCACCCAGAGCAAATGCCAGCCGTTGCAGAAAAATAGCCAAAATGGCACTTACAATGCCCACCGATAATGCCACCAAATAGGTCATCGCCGTGGACTCCAGGTGGAATAACTGCGGAGCAATTTCCAGTCCAAACAGAAAGCCGGCTACTCCGACAAACAACCAAAAGAGAGTGCGGCCAAACAACAGTAAAATTATGCCGGCAATGATTGGCAAAATATTGTGCATGAGTTTGCCCTTTCATGGGGTCGCGTATGCGTAACGAGGAGATAGCTTTCAAGAACGCTGTTGTTGCCAAAAACGTCGTGTTTCCAAAAACTTGCGTAGCGCTGAAATGGTACAGGTCAGGATCATGTTACAAAAGAGCACTGTAGGGGAAGAGCACTGTAGGGGAAGAGCACAATGAAGTTCGACATCACTACAGATGCTAGCGACCGAACTTTCACATATTGCCTTCGGGTGGTCGAGATGCCATCGACAAATCAATATTCTAGGGAACTTTTGGTGGTTTGTTGGGTGTGCTGGCAAACGCTATTTACGGGAATCTCTACCGACGAACCCAACAGGTTGAGCCGTTACAAAGGTCCGGCATGACCGTGAGTCGTTCGATTGCGATATAGTGAACTCAATATTTCTCGGGCGTAGCAGCTTCATGCCTGCCCGTTCGTTGCGTGTTCCCATTGCGGAAAAAATAAATTGGTAAGTGGCCGGGAGGAACTTTTGAGATGACGTTCGTTGCGAAAATTTCCCGCTGTTTTGGTTTTACAGGTGCCGTCGTCCTGTTGCTGGTGTCCAACGGTATTGCCGGTTTACCCACGGTTCTTGAGCCTGCCAAGTCTCGGGTTGATCAGCCGGTTCCCCAGCCACCTGGTCTCATTCGTGTTGATAATGCCAAGCAGCTGTTTGTCGATGACTGGGTCGTCTTGCAGATGGATGGCCTTAAGCGAACATTACACCCGGTGACAAAACACCCGGACAATCCGCTTTTCGAGCCAGAGCGGGCATGGGAGCAGCCAGCTGTCCTGCTCTTTGGGACGGTGATGTTTGATCCCCAACGCGAGCATGACCGGTTTCGCATGTGGTATCTCTGTTTTGCACCTGAATACAACGCCGATTATACGGAACGCTACAACAAACATGGGCGGATTGCCTATGCCACAAGTCGCGATGGCCTCCACTGGGAGCGCCCCAATTTAGGGATTCACGAATACCAGGGCAGTAAACAGAACAATATCGTCATTCCCGGATCGCCTGACAGCACGGTCATTATTTACGACCCGCGTGACCCCGATCCGGCACGTCGATACAAGGCCCAAATTCGGAACCTGGGACACCGAGCCTACTTTTCACCCGATGGTATTCATTGGACCGAACACGGTCCGCTTGGTATCGATGGTTATGACCGCTCTACCGTGCATTGGGATCCTGTCGGAAAACAGTGGTTTGCTAGTACCAAGTCGATGTATATCCGGTCACCCGGTACCGATCCTGTACGCGGGCGCGGTTACCAGGCGACGGACAATTTTGTGAAATGGGGAGATGCCGCTTTCATGTGTGCCACACCTGAAGGCTCACCTGAGTTGGTTTACAATCTCGAGCCATTTTATTACGAGACATTGTTTTTGGGCATCTGGGGACGCTACATCAAAGATCCCGATGCGTTGCTTGATGTACAGCTTGCGGTAAGTCGAAATGGCAAACATTGGGAGCGGCCCAGTGACCAGGCGTGGATTCCCCTCTCGCCGTTGCCAGCTGATTTTCAGCGTAAAAAAAATTCCCGCACGCCTCATACGGGTGTAGATCCGTTTGACCCAAAGGTGCCCTGGGATTATGCCAATAATACAACCAGTTCACTCGGTCCTGTTCGCGTGGGTGATGAGTTGTGGATTTATTACAGTGGAAGAACCTCGGATCATAAATCAGATCCGAATACAGGGAAAATCGGCTTGGGAACCCTGCGGCTTGATGGCTTCTTTTCACTGGATGCGGGTCGTGAGGAAGGAACGCTGACGACACGACCGCTGCAATTAGTGAACGAGGACTTGCAAATAAATGCTGATGCAAGTCGAGGGACCATGGAGGTTGAAATTCTCGATGAAAATGGAACGGTGATTGAGCCTTTTAGCCGACAGAACTGCGTAGCCATCAACACCGACCATGTTCGACATGTTGTGTCGTGGGGAGATGCGGCCGATCTAAAAGTCCTCCAACAGAAGCCGGTGCGGCTCCGTTTTTTCCTGAAAGATACCGAGTTGTACGCGTTTTGGACCGGTGAGGAACGACGGTGGCATACGCCAGATACCACGACCTGGTAAGCAGGATTCCTCTTTGGTAGCCGACCTTAAGGTTCTTCCTGCAGCACGCATTGGCCAACGTAGGACCACCGAAGAGAGGGAGCCTCGAAAAAAGGCGCAAAACAGCTCTGCTCGTCACGCGAATCGGGATTCTTGGACCCGGTGTTTGATGGCGT
This sequence comes from Lacipirellulaceae bacterium, assembly GCA_965243695.1. Lineage (GTDB taxonomy): Bacteria > Planctomycetota > Planctomycetia > Pirellulales > Lacipirellulaceae > JAKVCB01. The sequence goes on from CBDEWC010000039.1 coordinate 420,620, forward strand.
GGCATAAAAAATAGAAGCCACGGTCTGATCAGGTTGCACCAGGAAGCAAAGTCATTGGCAAGTGGGCCATTTCGTAAACACAGCGGTGCAGTTCCCCTTCGGCAATCATCCAAAGGACAATTCCCTGGCGAGTTGCATCTTCATCCGAGGTCACATTCAGAGGCCACATTCCGTTGGCCGAATCGTATCGCCCGGCCAGGTGGCCATGTAGCCACCCTGTCACACCATCCCTGGGAAGAAATGCCCGGACAATAATAGGGTCGATGCCGTCGTTTCCAGTTTCGGGCAAAATATTGGGCTCAACCGGCTCGCTCTCTTTCGACCAATAACCTTCACTCCGGCGGTGGGCTTGTTGTTGAAGTGGCCACGACAAGACCCACAGGCTGATGAGTCCCTCGTCTCCATCGTCTTGGACACCACGCCAGTCGATAGTTCCCGACCCTTCCAGAAAAACCTGATTGAATTCTTCCAGCACTTCGTGTACGACGGGAGAAGTGAATTGGACAGCACGTCGAAAGGTTGCTTCGCGTTCTGCGCGAGTGGCTCCTCCCTCGTATTGCATATCGCGCAAATCGATGAGGTGGCGATGGTAGTCCTGAAACCGGTTTTTGTAGGTAGATATCGAAGCCAGCATTTGCCTTGACTCGGCAGAAAGGTTTTGGAAGTCACGACCAAGTTGAAGTGACGATACCGCCTCAATATAGACGAAGAGTTACCTTCCGAAAACGGACAACCCAAATTCAGTGAGGCTTGAAGAAGTGCCAACCAGGCAATTTGCTCAGCAACAAGATGGAATTCTTGTCTTCGACACAGAATATTTCCGCCCCGGTCGGGTCGCCAGTCACCTTGTCTGGCACAATGGGCAGGCGGCGTTGGTCGATGTGGGGCCGGCAGCAGCTGTGCCCGTAGTGCTAGAGGCACTGGCTGCGCATCAGATCGATCCTGCGGAGATCCAGACCATTTTTGTCACGCACGTTCATCTTGACCATGCCGGAGCGGCGGGTCACCTCCTTGAGGCATGCCCTAACGCGAGTGTGGTGGTCCATCCACGTGGTGCAAAACACCTAATCGATCCGACGCGTCTGATGCAAGGTGCCTTGGCCGTGTTTGGGGAAACCGTGTTTTCCGAGCACATCGGCTCGATGGTACCTGTCGCTGAGGATCGCATCTTGATTGCCGAAGATGAAGCCACATTTGATTTGGCGGGACGTTCTCTGAAAGTGCTCCACACCGAAGGGCATGCGCGGCACCATTATTGTCTGGTCGACGTTGACTTTGGTGGCATTTTTACTGGCGACAGCTTCGGTATTTCTTATCGCGAGTTGGATACAGACGCGGGGCCGTTTGTTTTTCCTGCGACGGCACCCGTTCAATTCGATCTGCCTGCGGCTCACGCGGCCATTGAGCGGATCATGAACCAGGCTCCACAGAAAATCCACCTGGCTCATTTCGGTCAACTTGATTGTGAGCGGCGGCTGGCGGATGATTTGCACCGTGATCTTGATCTGTTGGTCGATCTGGCGAGAAAGCATGCCAATTCAAAGAATCGGACCAAGGTGCTTCATGCGGAGATTGAGGACTGTTTATTCCAGCGCATTCGAGACCACGGTTATGCGGGCAGCGATGCGGAACTCCACTCACTTTTGGACTTTGATATTGCCATTAACGTACAGGGTCTGGAAGTGTGGCTGGACCGGATGCAGGGTTGAGCGGTCTGGGCCACCACCTGCGCTACCGCGGTCGCTACTTCAACCGGTTGGCAAGGCGGTGTGACAAGGCGGTGTGACAAGGCCGATCACGGGCAGCACTTCGTCAGGACAAAATGGCATCGACAGGATGTTGTTCTTCTACGCCCGTAAGCCGCATATCGAGCCCCTGGAAACGGTAGGTCAGCTGCCGATGGTCAATTCCCAGGCAGTGCAGGATGGTGGCGTTGAGGTCGTTGACGTGGACCGGATTTTCAACGACGTTGTAGCTGAATTCATCAGTTTTTCCATAGCTCATCCCCGGCTTGATTCCGCCGCCGGCCATCCAAATCGTGAAACAGCGTGGATGATGATCGCGTCCGTAGTTTTCCCGGGAGAGCTTTCCCTGGCAGTAAATCGTACGTCCAAATTCCCCTCCCCACACGACGAGCGTATCGTCTAAAAGGCCTCTTTGCTTGAGATCCTGGATCAAGGCAAACGAGGGTTGGTCGATGTCGCGGCACTGATTGGGGAGATCGCCGGCTACATTACCATGCTGATCCCAGCCGCGGTGGAAAATTTGTACGAACCGCACATCTCGTTCTGCCATGCGGCGGGCCAACAAACAACTGGCCGCGTAAGTTCCAGGCTTGGTCACGTCGGGCCCATACATTTTCAGGATATGTTCTGGTTCGTCGGAAATGTCGGCCAGGTCGGGAACCGAGGTTTGCATGCGGAAAGCCATTTCCGCCTGTTCGATCCGCGTGTTGGTCTCCGGATCACCAATGCGATCGAACGTTCGCTGGTTGAAGTCGGCGAGTCGGTCAAGCATCCGCCGGCGGAGTTCTTGGCTGATTCCCGGTGGATTGGAAAGAAACAGGACCGGGTCCCCTGTCGATCGGAGTGAGACCCCTTGATACTGGCTGGGAAGGAACCCCGATCCCCATAGCCGGTTGTACAATGCTTGTGCTTCTTTTCTGCCGCTCCAGGAGGGTGTCATCACGACAAAACTGGGAAGATCCTCATTGAGGGAACCAAGCCCGTAGCTCAGCCACGCGCCCAGACTGGCCCGCCCTGGTAGTTCATGTCCCGTACAAATGTAGGTAATGGCCGGGTCATGGTTGATTGCTTCGGTCGTCATGGAGCGGATGAAAGTGAGCTGGTCGACCATTTTGGCATGGTACGGCAGCAGTTCGCTTACCGAGGCCCCTGAGTTGCCGTACTGGGCAAAACTGAAGTTGGAGGGGGCGATCGGAAAATGCGATTGTTTCGAAGTCATCGTCGTCAGCCGCTGGCCTTGCCGGATCGATTCGGGGAGTTCCTTGTTGTACCAGGCATCCATGGCGGGTTTGTAATCGAACGTATCCATCTGGCAGGGCGCCCCGGCCATGAACAAGTAGATTGCCCGCTTTGCTTTGCCGGGCAAATGCCCTGCTGCAAGTTGGCCGCTGGAGGCAACAGCCTGCCCTGGCACCAAATTCCCCAGCGCGGCTGTCCCCAGGCCAAGGCCCGTTTGGGCGAAGAAATGTCGCCGGGTCATTGCGGTGAAGTGCTGCTGAACAGGATTGGTATTCGGGGGCAGGGAGAATTGGTTTTTCATGTCAGGCTTGTCATTTTATTGGGGAATGGTTCAAAAGCTCAGTTTTTGGTGACAACCTCGTCAAGATTCAAAAGTAAGTTGGCAGCGACCGTCCAGGCTGCCCAGGTTTCGATATCTGTTTCACTTGCTTCGGAGCCAGCCTTTTGCAAAACGGAATTCGTGGTCGTGGAATCTCCGTAGGCAAGACTTTGGGCAGCTGTGAGGTTGGCTGCAAAGTAATCGCGATCGGTTTTCACTGCCTCCACCAACTCGTTCAGTTCTTGGATGGTTGGGTGTCGACCGGTACAGGTGCGGAACATGAAGTTTGCCCGGTCCCTGTCAGTCTGGCCACCGGCAACGAGAGTTCGCAAGGCAAGTGCACGTGCTGCATCGACAAATTGCGGATCGTTCAGCAAAAGGAGGGCTTGCAAAGGGGTATTGGTCCGTTCTCGATGAACCGAACAAGCTTCTCGTGATGGACCGTCAAAGGTGCTCATCTGGGGTGGTGGAGATGTTCGCTTGACGAACGTGTAGAGAGAACGACGGTGGATTCCTTCGGGTGTCTTGTCCGCGATAAACCGGACGGTGTTGGAATCGCTGTAGCCCACGGCAAACCAGAGTCCGTCTGGTTGGGGAGGCTTGACAGATGGGCCGCCCAGTTTTTCGACCAGCAGTCCACTCACCACAAGCGCCTGGTCACGCAACATTTCTGCGTCCAACCGAAAGCGGGGCCCATGCGAGAGTAGCCGGTTCTCAGGATCGCGGCTTAAGGCTTCAGAAGTCATGTCGGATGCCTGGCGATAGGTTGCAGACATGACCAGTTGCTTCATCATGCTCTGCAAATCCCAGCCGCTTTCAATAAACTCCACTGCCAGCCAATCCAAAAGTTCAGGGTGGCTCGGCCGTTCACTTCGAGTACCAAAGTCGTTTGCCGTTTTTACCAGGCCCGTACCAAACAGTTGTTGCCACAAACGGTTGACGGTGACGCGAGCCGTTAAGGGATGACTGGGGTCAGTCAGCCAGTGGGCCAGGCCAAGTCGATTGTTCGGCCAGGCTTTGTTCATGGAGGGAAGAATCGCAGGAGTTGCCCGGGGACGTTCCGCTCCTTTTTGGTCGTATCCGCCTCGGACCAGTAAATATGCCGGTTTGGGTTCTGTCCGCTCGCGCCAAATGAGCGTCGTGGGAAGGCTGGCATTGAGCGTGGCCCATTTTGCCCGGGCCGCAGTTAACTCCGTCACCGATGCTGCAAGATCCTTATTCGGGCAAACTTTAAAGCGGTAAAATTGCCGTAGCTCAGTCTGTTGTTTGTCATCGCGCTGGGTGGGATCTCGTTGAGCAATAGCCTGGATTTCCGCGGGAATGGTCAAGCCGGAAGCGGCTTTGAAATAAAATCCACTACGGCCTCCATAGTTGACGATTTTCAAGAGCAAGTAGTTTTCGCCTTCTATCAAATCGAGTTCCACCTGCTCCTGATCAGGCTCGACCGACCGTGAAACATTATTTTCGAAAACTGATTTTCCGTTGAGATAGACTTTAATGGCATCGTCGCTTCCCAGTGAAACCTTGATTTTTTGCGCCCGGGGCGAGTCAATGGTGCGCATCAGAAAATTGACAGCCAGTTCTTGGGCAAAACCGGTGTGAACTTCTCCATCTTTCCATTCGGGATGGTGTTTCCAGGAAACTTTTTCGTCGGTAGCCAGGGTGAATTCTTCAGCGAGTGAAACGGTTTCTCCCAGTTTTACTTCGGGTCCGTGTTGGCGTCGAAACAGATACCGTTTGTCGTCTTTGAACGGTCCTATCGCGTACCAGTCATTCAGTACGATGGATTCTTTTTCCAAGCCGGCTTCCGTACGGTTTTTGAACTGCTGTTCCCACAGTTGTTGCTGTTGATCGACTGTTTCCCAGTCGTCCTGGAGTCGAGTTTCGAGTTCTTGAATTTTGTGTTTCAGCTGGGTCAACGTTTGTTGCTGCTGTTCGGTCACCACTTTCATGACGGGTGCGTGGTCCTTCCGATTGCCGTCGAGTGGTTCCCCGTCGATACTGTTGAAATAGGCAAACAGCGAATAGAAATCGTCCATCGTGAGGGGATCGTATTTGTGGTCATGGCAGCGGGTGCAGTCCAGGGTTAGTCCCAAAAATACGGTTCCTGTGGTAACCACGCGATCGACCACATTGCGGACGTAGACTTCCTCCTTAATCGAGCCTCCCTCGTTCGTTGAGACGTTGCAGCGGTTGAAACCGGTAGCGATGATTTGTGCCGGTGAAGGGTCAGGGAGCAGATCTCCAGCGAGTTGTTCGGTAATAAACTGGTCAAATGGAAGGTTTCGGTTCAACGCGGAAATAACCCAGTCGCGGTACGGCCAGATTTCGCGATAATTATCCAGATGCAGGCCATGCGTGTCACCATAGCGGGCAGCATCCAGCCAAAAGTGGGCCATGTGCTCACCGTAGCGAGAGGTATCGAGCAGTCGATCGACGACCCGTTCGTAAGCCTGCGGAGTTGAGTCGTAAAGAAACGCATTGATTTCGTTAATCGTTGGTGGCAATCCGGTCAGGTCGAGTGTGAGGCGGCGAATCAAAGTTTCACGATCGGCCTCAGCCGACGGGGTGAGTCCTGATGCCTCAAGTGCCCCCAGCACAAATCGATCGATGTCTCCTCGAGGCCAGTTGGCTTCCTCGACCGGGGGTGAGTCTGGGCGCACCGGTGGCACAAATGCCCAATGTTCCTCCCAGGGTGCTCCCTCAGCAAGCCATGACCGCAATAATTCAATTTCCTGTTCGGTCAGCGGTTTTTCCGCCTCGGGTGGAGGCATTTTCAAGGAGATGTCGTCACTGGTAATGCGTTTCAGAAGCGCGCTCTCTGTGGGGCTGCCTGGCACAATGGCAGTGGCACCACTCGCGAGCGGTGCCATTGCAGATTCTTGGTGGTCGAGTCGCAGTCCCGCTTTTCGCTGGGCCGGATCAGGTCCGTGACACGTAAAACACTTGTCTGCTAAAATTGGACGAATCGTTCCCGTGAAGTCGATCTCTGTCTGCCCGGAAGCTTGTCCGGGAAAAATAGCCAGAAAGGCAAAGACGGCCGTGAAAATTGAGTACGTGGTATGCATTTTTTGTTGGAGTTGACCCGTGAATTTCAGCGGGCATTCCGCTGATGTTGCCAAAAATCTGGGTTTTGTCGTTGTCTCGTATTATAACTAGTCGTCTGGACTTTGATAAATCGTATTTGGCACCTGGTCCAAGAATTCCATAAACATGTTTTATGTTTTCGGGTCTTTTTGGATGGGTCCGTTTGCGGTCGTCGTTTGAGCCTTTTGTTTTATAATGGACCAGACGCTGGAGAGGATGCTTTCATGATTACCCAAAACATGGTTTTATTCAAAATCGCGATAGGGATGCTGTTGGTCGGGCGATCCGTCCTGGCAGCCGGAGAGGATCCTGCTTCGGTGGCAAAACTCCAGCAGCTGGGAGCAAAGCTCAAGCGGGACAAAAACAACCATGTGGCTGAGGTCAACTTTCGAAATGTCGAGGTTGCCAATGACGATCTTCAGTGGCTAAGTGGGTTGCCCAAAATTCGGAGTGTGTTACTGACCGAGCGAAATATTGACGACGACGGCCTGGCCATGCTGGGGAGACTGACCACACTGCAAAACCTCGACCTGCGGGATTGTCCGATTAGCAATCAAGGGTTAGCACACCTGGCCGGCTTGAAAAAATTGCGGGGGTTGAAGCTCTCTGGAAAAAAAGGACTGACGGATGTTGATGACGAGGGTCTTGAGCACCTGGCTGGACTCAAGAATCTCAAAGCGTTTGGTTGCGACTATTTGTGGATCAGCGAAGAGGGGCTAGAACATCTGCAAAATTGCCAGCGATTGGAGGAGCTTTACCTGGCCGCGACTCTTGTAGGGGATGAGGCGCTGGCGCTACTTCCGCAATTTCCTCGCCTCAAGAAGTTGCGCGTGGCAAAGAGCCAGGTTACAAGCGGCGGGCTCAAACACCTTACGCAACTACCGGCCTTGGAAGAACTTGATTTGAGTGAGGCGGCGCAGGTGTCTGATACGGGTTTAAGTCATCTTGCCGGGATGACGGGTCTGAAGCGACTCAACCTGTGGCGCGTTCCAGTTACCGACGTTGGTGTGAAATCCCTGGCAGGGCTTGTGAATCTCAAGTGGCTGAACCTCGACAACACGGTTATCACCGATCGAGCGCTGTCCCTATTTGGGCAATATGAAGCAGCTTGAATTCCTGCACCTTGGTTCTACCCAGGTAACCGACGCGGGCCTGGCTCAGCTGGCCGGTTTACGTGCGTTGAAAGATCTCAGGGTGACGCGCACGGCGGTCACCGCAGAGGGGACAGCTGCCTTGCAAGAAAAAACTTCCCGATACCAAAATCCAGTTGCGTTACCTGGGAAATTAGTTTGCCTGTCAAGGCAGCGAACTCTATCAGTATCGTCGGAAACTCAGGTGACTTCCCAGCCGGGGCGATACGTTTTGCGGATCAGGTGGTCAGCTGCAGGGCAATTGACCGCTTGCAGCCGCTGGGCATCCCAGTCGATTTTTTGACCGGTCCGGTAGGAGATATTTCCGAGCAACACGGCCTCGGTAAGAGGTCCCGAGTAGTCGAAATTGCAGGTGGTAGGTGAGCCATCCTTGCAGGCCTTGATCCATTCGGCGTGATGGCCGATCGAACTAGGAATCGTCGGTTCCGGCAGTTGAGGTGTTTCGGATCCCGCCAGTGGGAAGATTCGATAGTTGCTGATAATCAGCAAACACTTTTCCAGCCGACCCAATAAACATGACTCCACTACCGGGTACCCTTTGGCCACCGACCTTCTTTAAACTATTGTCGCCGTCATGCCAGGTCAGCTTTACCGGGGGTCGTTGTTGGCGGGCCGGGAATTCATATTCGACAGTGATCCCTGTTGGGCAGGTTTCCGGATCCAGTTCGGGACCCGTTGCCTTGCAACTGGTAGGATACTTTAACTCCAGAGCCCAGAATGGCAGGTCCATGTAATGGCAGGCCATATCTCCCAGGGTTCCTCCACCAAACTGCCACCACCGCCGCCACTGTGCCGGATGGTATCGGCCAGGAGCGAACGGGCGATGCGGGGCTGGTCCCAACCAGTGTTCCCAGCTTAACGCCTCGGGCGGAGTTTGGATTTCAGCTTTGGTAGGAAGATCGTTACCTCTGCCTCCCCAGCCTTTGCCTACCCATACGTGCACTTCGCCAACGTCACCAATGATCCCTGCGCGAATCATTTCCACGACCCGTCGGTAGTTGTCACCTGCGTGAATTTGGGTGCCCAGTTGTGTGACAACTCCACGAGCCCGGGCAGCTTCCGTGACAAGTCGTGCTTCTTCGACCGTATGAGTGAGTGGTTTCTCACAGTAGACGTGCAGACCCGCGCGAATGGCGCGAATGGTTGCAGGGGCATGATGGTGATCAGGTGTTGACACGACCACCGCGTCAATACGATCCCCTGCTTGATCAATTAACTCGCGGTAGTCCGTAAAAGATTTGGCATCCGAAAATTCTGATTGGGCCTTGTGAAGATAGTTTTTATCGACATCGCACATTGCGACGATGGCTTCACCACGAACCCCGTTGATATTCGCAGCAGCTCGATTTGCAGTACCGATAACCGCGATTTGAAGCTTCTCGTTGGGAGAATTGGATTCACCAGCTGCCCGCCCGCTCCAGACCCCACAGGCAACCGCCGTAGCGGTTGAGGACTTGATGAAACTTCTCCGGCTAACGTGGTGGGAAGCAGGCATGCGTGGCTCCGACAAACGGGTGAGTTCTGATAAACAGGAAATATCAAGATGCCAAATCTCGTGGCAGGTGAAAATAGTGGCCTGCAAGAGAGGGCTGCCCCGTGATTATCGCCGATGATTGCGCAACCTGCAATACTTCTGCTGGCGCTGCTATTCATTTGAGAGTGCGAACAAACCTGGGCTTGTCCAGGCCGTTATTTCCAGCCATGAAGACGGGTTGGTGGCATGGCACGCCAACCTTGGTTAGATTATTGGGAGTGACCAAAAGCTGTGGTTTGAAGGTTGTGGTGTTGATCGCGCCGTATTGTTCGTTGTCGTTTCTGTGAATGCGAGGATCTCGATGAAGCTGCTCAAGACGATGTTGTTTGTGTGCTCTGCTGTGATTGTCTGTTCTACGAATGCAGAGGCGGACGGAAATGTTCCTGCGGGGTTTGAATCCCTGTTTGACGGCAAGGATTTTAGTGGCTGGCATGGGATGGGTCATTTTGATCCCCGCACGCTGGCTGAAATGAGTGACCAACAGCGGAATCAAAAACGGAAGACCGACCTGGAGAACCTCAAGCAGCACTGGACGATCGAGGGCGGTGAAATTGTCAACGACGGGCACGGTGTTTATCTCACATCGGACCGCGAATTTGGTGACATGGAGTTATTGATTGAATACAAAACGACTCCCAAGGCTGACAGTGGTATCTATCTACGGGCAACCCCGCAGGTCCAGATTTGGGATTTCACCAAGGAAGGAGGACAGTGGAGCAATGGATCCGACAAGGGATCGGGTGGACTTTGGAACAATAGTGCGGGTGCTGCCGGAAAAGATCCTTTGGTGCTGGGGGACCTCCCGTTTGGCCAGTGGAACCGACTCCGCATTCAGCAGATTGGGGCTCGCACCACGGTGTGGTTGAATGATCAGTTGGTGGTTGATGGTGCAACGATGGAAAACTTTTGGGATCGTCAGCAACCTTTCTTTGCCAAAGGGCCGATTCAATTGCAAACGCATGGAGGTGAAATCCGCTGGCGAAATATTTTTGTACGCGAGATCTTGCCGGACGAAGCGAATCGAATTCTGGCGGTTAAAAACTCAGCCGGTTTTCGACCACTTTTCAACGGCCACAATTTTGAGGGTTGGGCCGGCGATATCAAGAACTACGAAATCGTGAACGGTACGATTCGTTGCAAGTCCGGGCGAGGTGGTACACTCCACACCGAGGAGCCGCTGGAGGACTTTATCGTTCGCCTGGAGTTCAAGTTGCCTCCGGGTGGGAACAACGGACTGGCGATTCGTTATCCGGGTAAGGGCCGTCCTCATGCGGATGGGATGTGTGAACTGCAGGTGCTGGATGATTCATTTCCAGATTACAGCAATCTAGACCCCCGCCAGTACCACGGTTCGGTATATGGAATGGTTGCTTCCAAGCGAGGCTATTTGCGACCGCCCGGCACGTGGAATTCCCAGGAAGTGACCGTCGAGGGTTCCAAGATTCGAGTGGAACTGAACGGAACGATCATTCTGGATGCCGATTTGAGTGAAGTGACCGATTTTAAAGACGACACGTCTCATCCGGGCAAAGACCTTCGCCGCGGCTACTTTGGGTTTGCAGGCCATCATGACCCGGTGGAGTTTCGCAACATTCGTGTGCGGGAATTGTGAGCTTGGAGATGGGCCAGGCTGAGCTCGAGATGCCGGCGAAACTTGATGGCGCTGGTAAATCAAGCCCTCAAGCCAGCACGTCATAAATGGGTTCGGTGTCTTCGACACCAATCAAGCGGTGATTCAAACCTGCATGAAAGTAAGCAAGTTGGTTGGGATCGAGCCCCAATAAATGCAAGATGGTGGCATGGAGCCGTTTGACGTGGATCGGAGCGGAACCTGGATGGGCACCGAGTTCGTCTGTTTCTCCCAGGGAAATTCCACCTTGGATGCCACCCCCGGCCATCCACATGGTGAATGCGGCGGAGTTGTGGTCGCGGCCCGTTCCCTCGGCATTTTCGGCTGTTGGCTGACGACCAAACTCACCTCCCCAAATGACCAGGGTGTCTTCAAGCAGTCCCCGTTGCTTGAGATCGGTGAGCAGCCCGGCAATTGGCTGGTCGGTACGACCGGCATGCCGATTGTGGTTGGTGACCAGGTCACCATGTGCGTCCCAATTGTCTTTGAAGTGTGCACCACCCGCATAGAGTTGTACGAACCGCACGCCCCGTTCTACCAGGCGACGGGCCAGCAGGCAGTTGCGCCCAAATTCCTTGGTTGGTTGCCGGTCGAGCCCGTACAGTTTTTTTGTGGCCATGGTTTCCTGCGACAAATCGACGGCTTCGGGAGCATGTTCTTGCATCTTGTAGGCCAGTTCGTAACTGGCAATGCGGGCAGCCAGATTTTGGTTATCCATCCGTCGCTGTTGGTGTTCCTGGTTGTATTGGCGCAACGTATTTAGCATGTTTCGCTGTTGGGTATCCGTCATCCCCGGTGGTAGATCGAGGTTGAGGATTGGGCTTCCCTGGTTTCGTACGATGGTTGGCTGGTACGTAGCCGGCATAAATCCACTGGACCAGTTCTTGGCGCCGTTGATCGGTCCGCCTGAGGGATCAAGCATGACGACAAAACCGGGCAGGTTTTCATTGGCGGTTCCCAGCCCGTAATTGGCCCAGGAGCCGAGACAGGGGCTGCCACTGAGGAGGCGACCTGAATTCATCATCATCAGCGCCGAGCCGTGAATGGGCGACTCTGCCTGGATCGTGTGGAGGAAGGCGATATCGTCAACCAGATTTCCCACTTGGGGGAACAAGTCACTGACCCATTTTCCACACTCACCGTACTGTTTGAATTTCCACTTGGGGCTCACGATGCGACCAGATTTTTTGCGCCCGCCACGACCAAAGGTTTCGACCGCGACGGTTTTTCCATCGAGATTGTCCATGGCTGGTTTGTAGTCGAATGTATCCAGATGGCTGGGCCCCCCGTACATGAACAGGAAGATCACGCGTTTTGCCTTTGGCATTAGCTGGGATCGTTGGGGTGCCAGCGGATTTGCATAAGGCGTTGAGTTGTCGGCGGCAACCGTTTGCCTGGCAAGGAATCCATCACGGCCTAACATCTCTGCCAGGGCAACTCCCGTGAATCCGGCGCCAGCTTGCCACAAGAATTCGCGTCGTGTGCGTCCGCAAAAGGTGTTTGAGTTTGAGGATGCCATGGTAAAGTCAGTCTAAAAATAGAAACTCATTCAGGTTCAGGGCCATCAGGCAAAAGACGTCAAAGGCCTTGCTGGGAGGGACTTGTTCGTTGTCGACAAGGTCTTGCAAAAGGTTGACGCCACGAACAATGTCTTCGTTGGTCGGGCTGCGTTGGGTTACCAGCCAAAGGGCTCGTTGGACCTGGGTGTCAGGGTTATCGCCGACCTCATCGCGGATGCGGGCTGCCAACTGTTGCGATTGCTTTTGCGAAAAATTTCCATTCAGCAGTTCTAAAGCTTGTGTCGGTTGGGTGGTGGAAAACCGTACTGGACAACTGTTGTCGGGGTTCGCTCCATCGAAAGCCTCGATCATGGGTGGAATTAAGGAGCGCTTTATGTGGACATAGATGGTGCGACGCGTCTGTTGTTCAGGGGAAGAAGATTTCCAACCAGCTCCTGGCCGGGATTGGGTTTGCAGGACTTCTGGTGACAGTTCGGGAAAAATGCTGGGACCATACATCTGCAGGTTCAACCTGCCACTGACGGCGAGCATCGAATCACGAAGTTCTTCGGCCGACAGACGTCGCATGGATTGGCGGGAAAACAAGCGGTTCTTCGGATCGCTTGCCAGCACCGAGCTGTCGGCCCTGGACGACATACGGTAGGCACTGCTGGTCATGATCAGCCGGTGCAATGATTTGAGACGCCAGCCATCGTTGACAAATCGATGGGCCAGCCAGTCCAACAGGAGCGGATGGGTCGGTAGCCCTCCGTGGAGGCCAAAATTACTGGGCGAGTCGACGATGCCGCGGCCAAAATGGTGTTGCCACACACGGTTCACGATGACCCGGCTGGTGAGACAGTTTGCCGGGCTTGCGATCCAGTCAGCCAGGACCGTTCTCCTGCCACAACTTGCAGAGTTTTCCGGCGCTATGGAAAGCACAGGGTCGGAGACGTTCAAGACTGCGGGAAATCCGGGAACGACCTGATCGCCCAGTGCGCGGGCGTTTCCCCGCGCCATGACAAAAGTATCAGGTGCCAGGTTACCGTTTTCCTGGACGGCCAGGGCGTGTGGTAAGGGGGCCGGTCCTGTTTTGTCATCCGCTGCCCTCTGTTCTTGGAGTACTTTCCAGAACGCCTGGTCCTCTTTGGAAAGTACGTTCTCCCAGTTTTCGTGAATCAACCGTTTACGGACCGTGGCATTATCGTTGGCATCGTCTTGTTCTCCTTCGGACAAGGAGGCAATCACCTTTTGTTCTAACTGGTCAATTTTTGTTTTGAGTTCTGCACACAGTTTTTCATGCTGTTGTTGCTGATTCTTCCAGTTAGCCTGTTCCTCGGCAGTAGCCAGGGGAGTTTGGGTGTTCAGCGTGAATGCGAAATCTTCGTACTCGCCTTTTTTGACATTATTCAGGATGTTGTGAAAGAAGGCCATGAAGCGGTAATAATCCCGCTGACTGATGGGATCGATCTTGTGATCGTGGCAGCGGGCACAGTTGATCGTTAACCCAAGGAAAACTTCGCTGGTGGTGCTAACGACGTCGTCGAGATGGTCATAGTAGGCCTGGAGTGGATCGACTGGTTCGTCGTCCCACAGGCCAAGACGATAATACCCCGTGGCAATGACCGTTTCGTAAGATCGCTCGGGAATTTCATCACCGGCCAGCTGTTCGCGGATAAATTGGTCGTACGGTTTATCGTCGTTGAAACTCCGAATGACGTAATCCCGGTATTTCCAGGCATTGGGTTTGGGGTTGTCCCGTTCGTAGCTGTCGGTTTCGGCGTAGCGGACCAGGTCAAGCCAGTGGCGGCCCCAACGTTCTCCATACTGGGGAGAGGTAAGCAAGTGGTCGATCATCTCTTCGTAGGCAGCATCGGCCGAGTCGTTGGCCGCTACCCGAGTGAAGTAGGCTTCGGCCTGCTCTGGTGAGGGAGGCAACCCGGTAAGATCGTAGTAAGCCCGACGCAACAAGGCAGATCGATCGGCCGTTGGAGCAGGAGGAAGGTCCGCCGACTCAAGGCGAGAGAGAATAAATCGATCGATCGGGTTGCGACCCCACTTTTTTTGCTCGATGTCTGGCAGGGCTGGCGAGGTAACGGGTTGAAATGCCCAGTGTGAGTTACCCACTGCTGGTAGAACGTCTGGTAGCGAGGTGGCCAGGCAATTGCCCACAAGCAATAACAGGAGAGGATGGCGCAAAATTATCTTCGGACTACCAACCATCAAAATATTGAAACAGCCAAAGGAAAAAATGAAAATAGGTTACCGTAGAAGACACCACCAATAAGCGGATTGACACATCCGTCAAATCTTAATCTACCAAGAGCCAAAAATGCATGCAAACCAGCCAGTAAAAGAACTGCGCCTTCTGCCTGTATTTGTTCCTTGCGGATACGTTTTCCAGACTCATGACTGACCGAAACTATTTTGCCAGGGTTGTTCTGGGCGCCAGGCGCCCACTTGTGACGGGACTGGTAAATCGGTGACAATGGCAACTGACGCAGGTCGAGTTTTTCGCACTGCGATGGCCATGAGAAAGCGTTTGGTGGTAGAACTCGGTGGTTCGTGGAACCTGTGGTTTCTTTTTTTCACTTTTCAGTTGAGTATAGTATGGTTCGACACGCCTTTTTTCTGTTTCTGTTTTTGATAAGTGCGACTTTGTTTTCCGGTTGCCAACGGTCGGAGGATGATCGTCCTACCATCGGTTACGTTACCAATGGCATCGCTTCATTTTGGGTGATTGCCGATAGGGGAGCCCGTGACGCGGCTGGTGATCACGACGCGCAGGTCAAAGTACGGATGCCACCTAGCGGCGTAAGCGATCAAAAACGCATGGTTCAGGATTTGATTGCCGCGGGGGTCGACGGTATTGCGATCAGTCCTATCGATCCTAACAACCAGGGTGACCTGCTCGATGAGATTGCCCAACACGCGATTTTGATAACCCAAGACTCCGATGCACCAGAGAGCGACCGGCTGTGCTACGTAGGGATGGATAACTACATAGCAGGTCGGATGTGTGGCAAGCTGGTTAAGGATGCAATCCCGGAGGGGGGCAGTGTGGTCATCTTCATCGGGCGGCTTGCCCAGGAAAATGGCCGCTTGCGACGGCAAGGCGTGATTGACGAATTATTGGATCGCACAGAAGATCCAACACGCTATGACAGTCCTGCGGTAGGTGAGTTGAAGGGAGCAAAATATACGGTCCTTGACACGCGGGTCGACGATTTCGATTTCCCCAAGGCCAAGGCCCAGGCTCAGGAGATCATTACGCGATTTCCAGATGTCGACTGCATGGTTGGCCTGTTTGCTTACAACCCGCCGCTCATACTCGAGGCAGTGCGGGAAGCACGAAAACTTGATCAAATCAAGATTGTGGGCTTTGACGAAGATGAAGCGACGTTAGAGGGCATTGCAGGTGGTGGAATTTTCGGAACGATTGTCCAAAACCCCTACCGCTACGGTTATGAGTCGGTACGGATTCTTGCCGGTTTGGCACGCAATGATAAAAGTGTGTTGCCAGAGAATGCATTTCTTAACATTGAGGCACGTCGCATCACCGAGGAGAATGTCGACGAGTTCTGGGCAGAATTGAAGCAGTTGACTTCCGAAGAACCTGCCAAAATAGACTCCTCCGCCAAGTAAGGGTGACCGGCCTGTGGTTATCAATCGTTTGACGCCGCTGCTTGAAGCGCGCCAGGTCACCAAGCGTTTTCCGGGCGTGACCGCCTTGCGCCAGGTAGGACTCACCCTTGCTCGGGGTGAGGTGCTGGCGGTTATCGGTGAGAATGGGGCTGGCAAGAGTACCCTGATGAAAATCCTGGCTGGGATTCAGCAGCCGGACGAGGGTGAAATTTTCATGGATGGGGAGCCGACGGCGATCGATTCGGTTCACACGGCACTTCAGCGTGGGATTGCCCTGATTCATCAGGAACTTAACCTGGCCGCCAATCTTTCGGTTGGCGCAAACATCTATCTTGGTCGTGAACCGCGGCGTTGGGGGTTGATCGACAGTAATCAGATCCACAAAGATGCTCGCCTGGTCCTGAGGAAAGTTGGCTTGTCGGTCGATCCTCGCGTGGTTGC
Organism: Lacipirellulaceae bacterium; assembly: GCA_965243695.1. GTDB lineage: Bacteria > Planctomycetota > Planctomycetia > Pirellulales > Lacipirellulaceae > JAKVCB01. The sequence continues at coordinate 436,910 of CBDEWC010000039.1, forward strand.
CGGTCAGCTGTCTATTGGCCGCCAGCAACTGGTAGAAATTGCCCGCGCCCTCTCGGTGGGGGCTCGTGTTCTGATCATGGATGAACCGACTTCCAGCCTCTCCCAGCAGGAAACAGAAACGCTTTTTGATGTGGTACGGCAACTTCGGGCTGACGGGGTCAGCATCATTTACATTTCCCACCGATTGGGAGAAGTGCGCGAACTGGCAGATCGAGTTACCGTGCTGCGTGATGGTGAGTGTGCCGGTGACCTTCCGCGCGAGGAAATTGATCACGATCGCATGGTTCGTCTGATGGTGGGGCGCGACATTTCACAACTTCACGTGCGCCAGCCCCGCACGCCGGGAACGGAGGCGATCGGTGTTGAGGCCGTTGTGGTTCCAGGCCGTTTGCAGCACCGCCTCAGTTTTGCTGTACAGGCAGGCGAGATTGTGGGGATTGCGGGACTTGTGGGTGCTGGACGTACGGAGTTGCTTCAGGTTCTCTTTGGTGTTGTTCCCGCAGTTGCAGGGACGATCTGCGTGGCTGGAAAAAAGATTAAGCCTCGTAGCCCGTTCGATGCGATGAGTGCGGGAATTGCACTGGTGCCCGAAGATCGAAAATCACAGGGGCTGATTTTACAAATGGCGGTAAAAACCAATATTAGCCTCGCCAGCGTTTATCAACAGCGTCGGGCAGGGGTACTGCTCAACGATGCGTTTGAGCGACGCGAGAGTGCGCGCATGATCGAGCGGCTCCGCATCAAAACGCCGAGCGATCAGCAGCCAGTTCAGTACCTCTCTGGAGGCAATCAGCAAAAGGTTGTGCTGGGGAAGTGGCTTTCATTGGAACCGCACGTGTTGTTGTTGGACGAGCCAACGCGTGGTGTTGACGTTGGGGCCAAGCAGGAAATTTATCAACTGATGGAAGAGCTTGCCGGCAAAGGAGTTGCCATTTTGTTTGCGAGCAGTGAAATGGAAGAGATTTTGCGAATGTCTGACCGTACCCTTGTGATGCATGAGGGAGCGATCATGGGAGAACTTTCGCGTGACCAATTATCTGAGGAGCGGGTTATGCAACTGGCTACCGGGTTGCGTCCGCTCAGCAAGACGGGCCTGGAACGAGAAACCTGATTGGCAGTAGATAAATCATGAAAAAAAACCTGGGTATTTTAGTCCTGTTTGGCATGGTGTTTATTGCGACTGCCATGTGTAGCGGTAAGTTTTTGAGTGCCTACAACCTTGAGAACCTTATCCTGCGTGCTTCGCTCTACGGCATCATTGGGATTGGCGTATCCTTTGTGATCATCAGTGGGGGCATTGATCTTTCCATTGGTTCGGTCATCGGATTGATTGGTTGCCTTTACCCGATGATGATTGTCCAATGGGGCGTTCCTGTATGGGGAGGATTGTTGCTGGTGCTCCTGATTGCAGCCTGTATTGGAGTGTTGCATGGATTATTGATCACCCAACTGAAATTGCAGCCTTTCGTGGTCACGCTGTGTGGCTTGCTTGTTTATCGCGGAATTGCCCGCTGGATGACCGGTGACGCCACGCTTGGATTTGGTAGCGATTATGCATCACTGAGGTGGCTTGCGATCGGAAAAATCCCCACCGGTCTGGGCAACTTTCATATACCTGTACCGCTGATCATTCTGATCGTGCTTGGCGTCCTGGCCGCGATATTGCTTAATCGAACCATCTTTGGCCGCTACCTGTTGGCGCTGGGAAATAATGAACAGGCTGCCCGCTACAGTGGAATCAACACCTCAGGGGTGATTATCAGTACTTACATGATTTGTTCCTTGGTTGCAGGTTTAGGGGGAGTACTCTTTGCACTGGATGTAAATTCGATTCAACCGGCCGGGTTTGGAAGTTTCTACGAACTTTATGCAATTGCGGCGGCCGTACTGGGTGGATGTAGCCTGAGAGGCGGTGAAGGGTCAATCTTCGGAGTGATTATTGGTGCGGCGATCATGCAACTCCTCTACAACTCCATTGGCGTGCTGGGAATTCAGACCACGTTGGAATACGCGGTCATCGGTATCGTGATTTTGTTGGGAGTCATGGCCGATGAAATTGTACGGCGCATTGCCGCCCGACGGCGGGCTGATCAGCAGGCCGTGATTTCGGCGCAGCCAGAAAAGTAGCCGGTTAGCGCTATTGCGATGGCACTCGTGTGTAGCCGGCTTGTGAGCCAATAGATCCCGGCAGAATCAGGGGTCCTTGCTGAGCCCTGTTACCCGAGATCAAAGCGGGTGTTCAAAAGGCTGGCCGGCAGTACCCCCGAGACCTCAAGCAGGGCGTCATGATTCTGTGGTGCTGTTGTTGACTTCAAACGTCAACAGGTAGCCCTGGTCTCAGGTACTGATTTCAAAGATGGCCTCAATCTCCACAGCCGCTCCGGTGGGTAGTGCGGCAAAGCCCAGTGCGCTGCGTGCATGATAGCCAGCCCCATCTTTGCCATAGAGTTGGTGCAGCAGGTCCGATGCGCCATTGATGATCAGGTGTTGGTCGGTAAAGTCGGGCGCCGAATAGACACAACCGAGTAGTTTCAAGACCCGCAGGCCCTCCAGCGTTCCGTGCGTGTTGTAAACAGAGCGGAGGATTTTTTTGGCACAGTCGGCCGCAGCTTCGTAGCCTTGCTCGACGGTGACATTTTTTCCCAACACGCCTGTCAGGTCGCTGGTATGTCCGGAGGTGATCAAAAGGTTGCCACTCCGAACACACAGGTTCAAATAACCAGGTTCAATAGGCTCAAAAGAAACGCCCAGTTCTTGGGCTTTTTGGTCGATAGTCATGGCATGGCTTTCTGGATGTGGGTAGTTTCTTTTTCCCGCTGCACGGGCCAGGGTAAATTGATGAGAACGTTTTAGACTTCCCGGCGGCGTGTGGCAAGTGGTCAGTGGGACGGTTTAGAGGGTGACGGGTCCGTATTTGTCCGAAATTCGCCATCGGTCGGGTGCGCCTCTGCGGGGCCCCTGCCGAACCGAAATACTGGTGGTCCGTTGCGGTAGCCGACTGATGCAAGTTGCCATATTGGAAAAACAAGTTGCCAGTTTGGAAAAAGAGGCTGAGCGCGCCTCACCGGGGCAGGGGCGGGCACGACCGAGCGCAGCCAGCTGCAACACCCGACCTCGTGCTTATGAGAACAGGGCAGTGAGCGCTTTTGCCTTGACGAGTTCCCGAGGTTGGTTGAGGTGATTCATCACCATGGTTTCCGGATCAATTCCAAAGCCATGGTAAATCGAAGCAAGCAATTCCGAGGGATGGACCGCATCATCGACCGGTGCCGAGCCGGTTGCATCGCTCTTGCCGTGTACGTAACCCTGTTTGATTCCAGCCCCGGCGGCAATCGCCGTGTAGCAGTAGGGCCAGTGGTCACGGCCATCGGCGCTATTGGAATTTCCACTGGTGCTTACCCCTTTTTGCGGGCTGCGCCCGAATTCACCCACAGCAACAACCAGCGTGTCCTCCAGTAAACCTCGGGAGTCCATGTCTTCAATCAAGGTGGAGAGGCCTGCGTCGAGCATGGGGCCGGACTGGTTTTTCATGCGTTTGGTCAAATCCTGATGGTGATCCCAGGAATGGTTGTCCGAATTAGCGACCTTCGGCCAGACGACCTCGACTACGCGGGTTCCGGCTTCCACAAGACGACGGGCCAGCAGGCAACTTTGACCAAACGTGGTGCGGCCATATTGGTCGCGGAGAGCGTCTGGTTCTTGCTGGAGATCAAATGCCTCGCGGGCTCGACCTGAGAGTATCAACTGAAGTGCCTGGTTGTAGTATTGGTCGAGGTTTTCGCCAGCCAGCGATTTTTCGAGTTCAGCGGCGCTCTTGCTCACCAACTCGCGAAGTTGGGCACGCCGTTGGAGGCGGACCGAGAACATATCTTGGCGCATGGTAAGATCATCGATCTGAATACGGTCCATCTTTTCCATATCCATGTCATCGCCATCAGGATAGAGCGTATATGGGTCAAACGCTTTTCCCAGGAATCCGGCCGTTCCCCCTTTCCCGACCACGTTGCTTTCCTGCAGCGGACGCGGCAACATCACGAAGGGCAACATCGGTTCATCAAGAGGGCGCAGGTGGATAATATTGGAACCAAAATTGGGGAAGTCTTTTGGGCTGGGAGGTTCCAACTGGCCCGAGGGGCTCACCTTATCGGTCGTGTAGCCGGTCATCATCTGGTAGATGGCGGCGGTATGGTTGAAGAGCCCATTGGGGGAGTAACTCATCGACCGGATCATCGTAAATCGATCGTTCAGTTGCGACAGTCGCGGCAGAATTTCGGTGAACTGGACTCCCGGGATTTTGGTGGAAATTGTTTTGTAAGCACTCCGCACGTTGTCGGGTACGTTTTCTTTGGGATCCCAAAGATCAAGGTGACTTGGCCCTCCCTGCAGATAAAGCAGGATAATACTTTTGGCCTTTCCCCAGCCTGGTCCTCCCTGGTGGCCAATCGTGTTAGCGGCGGCTTGCAGTTGGAGCATTGGCGCCAGTGACAAGCCGAACATACCAGCCCCACCGATCCGCATGACGTCGCGCCGGGTGGGACGCAAGTGTGGGTCGCACAGATCTTTAGCTTTTGATCCGGTAATGCAAAACATAAAAATGCTCGCTAGTCGTACAGGATAGTTCGGGCCAAATTCAAAAACAGCGAAGGTGTGGCCAGCTTATTGAAAATCTAGGCCGTTATCAGTGATTGTACAGGAATTCAGGACTGTTAATCAGGGCCCAGGCGATATCCTGGGCTCCCGTGAGCCTCTGTTGAGACAATTGCTCTGTGCTCAACTTGACAGCTCGGCGGAGCTCTACCAGGGTTGGGTCAACCGGTGGTGATTTTTCCAGGTCGGCAATCCGCTTTGCCAGCTGGACCGTTTCAGCATTGGGTGGAACGGGTCCTTCGGCATCGGTCACTTTCGTTTGGTGATCGAGGTATTCTTGCTGTTGGGCAAGGTAGTAGGTTCGTAGAACTTTCTGCTGTTCCGAAGACCTCTCATTGGGGGTCAGCTGAATCAGGTTGAGAATATGTTCGGGTACACCGAATGAAATTGGGCGAGGCGACCTGGTCACCCCAATCCGGAAGCGGCCCAGTTTGAACTGGCCTTTGTAGTAGTTTTGAATGAGCTGCAGACGGAGGAGTCCTTTTCCCTCGGCAGCATAATCTTCGGTTGTTTCGAAAATGGCCACATGGTCCTGGCCCGTGTGTGGGGCAATTCCCCATCCGTTGGTACGGTCATCGGTGACACCATCAATGGCCTCTTCGATGGGATAGTCCTTTTGATGGACATCGGACTCTGCTTTTTGAAATTTATGGAGTGTGAATTCAGGGGCCGCTGATTGAACGAGCCGAATTGCGTCAATTTCAATTTTTTGACCGCCTCCCATCAGGCCGAGTCGTAACCGGAGAAGGGGCGATTTTGGTTCAAAATAAATCCGGTAAGTTCGCCAGGGTTGATCTCCCGGAGTCACTTTGCGGTCTATCCACCGCCCTTCTACAAAATCGGCTTCGTCGACAGTTTGCCACCATACTTGGACTTTAGTTTCGGACGCGATTTTTGCGGTCAATTCAAGGGCCAAGGGACCTGGAGGTGCTGCGGTTTCGATCGACAACTGATGAGTTTCTTTTTCGTGTTCAACCAGCAAGCGGCCCTGGTCAACAGTCACAACAGTTTCGTTTTCGGCGATCCATCCATCAGTCGACTCTGGAAAATCCCAGGTGTCGACGAGTGACCGTGGTGCGGACAAGTCAGATGCTGTTTCTAATTGGAGTTCGCTGAGCACAAAATTTCCGTTGGCAGCCCGGCCCGGTCCGCTGCCAGGAAAACGCTCATCGGCCAGGGGTTCCAGGCGGATTCCTGTAATGTTATTCAAGCGAGTCGGTGTGATGAAATGGTAGGTTGCCGGTGGGCCTTCGGGCCCTTCAACCACTACGCTGCGGTCAGGGTTGACTTTGAACTCGGTTTTATAAGTCGCGGCAACTTCGATCGGATTTAAAGGACTCCAGACGGTGACCGTCTGTTCCCATTCGTCCTGGCGTTCTGCGAGTGTTGTCCTTACGGATTCCAAAGCGGCCTTAGCGTCGATGATCCGTTGCTGGCGCTCGGCTTCCAGCCTTGTGCGTTCAGGTGCGATCTCAAGTTTATGTTTTGCAAGTGTGTCTTGAAGCTCAGCAATCTCCCTGGATCGCTGCTCGGTATACGTACCAAGCTGAACCTGCCACTCTTGTTCTTTGATTTGTAATTGATTGAGCAGTTTTTCATGGTCGCGATTAATTTGAAGAAACACTTCCTGGACACTGTCTATTTCTTGCTGCTGCACGGGGCGATTAAGAATTCGCAGGAAAAGTTCTTCAATGAGCTGCTGATTATCTGGTTGTTTGGCCACCATTTTTGCAATGGCGCCTTCTGTGTGGTTGACGGCATCGCCGACGGTTGCTCCGTTGATCATGGCCATGACCGGTCCCATTTGGAGCTCGTTGGTCCGTTCGCACTCACAAGCGCTTTGGCGGGCGGGCCGACCTAAATTGTTGAGAAACCCGTCAGGAAGTTGAATTCCCACGTCCGGCAACGAAGCGGCGCGGGTTCCAGCGGGAAGCCCGGGAAAACTGGAAGGGGCCCCTGTCGTATGGTAAATGGCGTCATAAAGGACTTCCGCTGGCAGACGCCGCGGTTGGGCATGCGAATAATTAATCACATCATCTTCGTTGAATCGATTTCGGGACAGGGAAAGTTGATAGGTGCGGGAGTGGCAGATGAGTCGCACCAGGTTCTGGGTGTCGAAGCCGCTTGCAATGAATTGTTCGGTAAGCCAGTCGAGTAGCTCGGGATTCGATGGCGGATTTCCAGCCCGGATGTCATCGATGGGTTCGATCAGCCCTCGGCCCGTTAAATAGGCCCAGATTCGGTTGGCGTAGCTGCGGGCGAAATAGTGATTTTCGGGGGAGGTGATCCAAGCGGCCAGAAGTTCGCGACGGGTGGCATTGTCTCCGGATTCGTGTTCACATTCAAAAGGAAACTCGGGTGGGGCTATTTCTCCTGTGCGGAGGTGCTTGACCTCACCTTCGGGTTTGGTGAATACCACCTCGTAGAGAGGCTTTGCAGACTCGACCGCAGTTCCTTTAATTTCCTGGTCTTCGCTGGCAGGATCCTTCTTCAGGCCAACTCGCGCAAAAAATGCCGAAAGCTGGTAGTACTGATCCTGGGTCCATCTTTCAAACGGATGGTCGTGACATTTGTTACAGTTGAAACGGGTCGCGAGAAACAGGTGGGTGGTATTTTCCATCGTGGCTTCGGGTTCGCGCAAGATCTTGTAATAGGATCCGGCCGGATTGTCTTTGGTAGAACCGTTGGCGGTGATCAGTTCACGGGCAAACTGGTCGTAAGGCCTGTTTTCCTGGACTGCAGTACGAATCCAGTTGCGAAAAGATTCTGCCCCCTCCCGGCCAAGGAACTTGCTGTTGACCTGCAGCAGGTCAGCCCACTTGTTGGTCCAATGTTCTAGATACTCTGGTCCTCCGACAAGTTGATCGATCAATTCGTTACGTTTCCAGTGAGAGTCGTGTGAGTCGGAGATAAAGGTTTCGATTTGCTCGATCGTAGGCGGCAACCCGGTAAGGTCCAGGTAGATGCGCCGCAAGAACGTATAGTCATTGCAGATCGGTGTAGAAGCTGTTTTGGTTCGCTTGAGCTTGGCGTGAACCAAATTATCGATATGGTTGTTGGCAGGCGGCTGTTGCCAAACGAACCCGGTTCGATCTCCCATTACGGTTAGCGTTGTAGCGGCATATGCGCCTTCGTATCGCACCAGAACTGGCGCTTCGCCGCGCCGCAGAACTTCAATCAGACCATTTTGGCCAACAACAGGTTTGGCAATTTCAGTATCGCCACTCTCCACAAAAGCTTCCTGTGTGACATCCCGCTTTTGCCCATTGGCAAATAGAGCAACGACACGGAGTTGTTGCCGAGTACCAATCGTTTGCACGACCGGGTTGACCGGTTGAATCGCGATTTGCTGCACACGAGGTGAATCGACGTCAAGAGAGGCACCCGATTTAATCCAGGCCAGCAAGGTACGATAATAGTCGCTGCCAGCCGTGATGACCTGACCACCTTTGTGGGGAAGCCGGGCGGTCGGTTTCATGAGCATCAAACTTTGTTCGGCCGCTGCAAGGTTTGTGCGGCGCGACGCCAGGTCGTCCGACAGCGCGCGCACATCGAACAAAGGATCATAACCTCGCAGCGAGAGCTTGAACCCGTTTTTACCATCCTGGGCGCCATGGCACGTGCCTGCATTGCAGCCGGCACGGGCCAAAATTGGTGAAACATCCTGCACGTAGTCGGGTCGCAACGGGGAATCGATTCCGGTCGCCGTGACCGGAATGGTGGCGGACTGATTTTCCAGGCTTACCGTCAGTGTGGTGGAAACATCACCCGTGACCGAAACCAGGCCTGTTTTGGAGATGGTGACTTCAGGAGATGCCGTTTCCAACTTGGCAATGCGGGTAACGTCAACCCGATCGCCCGAGGCTAGTTTTGCGGAAACAATGGCCTGGACGTAGGCGGTACTACGGTTGAGTTCAATAAGAGCAGGTTGTACTACAAGTTCAACGACTTCAGCCCCTTGGGGCAGTTGTTCTGCGGACAGGGGGTGGTCGTTTTTCCGCGGATCCACCGACGCGACCGTTACGATTTCGTCTGCGGATTCCGGTTGTGGTTCTGCTGCTGTGTCGTCCAGCAAATCAATCGCGGAAAACTCATGGGCGAGACTGCCAGTTTGGCCGTCAATCAATCGAATTTGACCATCAGCGCCTGCCACCGCAACACGTTCTCCGCCCGGACGAATCGAGACGGCATAAAAACCGCCGCTCTCGAAGGAGAGTTCCGCCACCGTCTTTACGCCATTGGCAAAATATTCTTCGAGCCGTTTGCGTTCTTCGTCACTTCGGCAGCGATCTGGTGGGTCGTCATTACGGCACTGGTCAGGTTTGAACAGGATTAGCTCGATTTCTTTTTTGGGGTCCGACTTGTTTTCCAGTTGCAGGTCTACCAGGACCAGATCTCCCCTTGGATTCGTTCGCCCGTTGACGACCAGTGCAATTTGTTCACCCGAGGCAAGTTCCTGGTCGATGAGTCCGATTGTCTGTTCGTCACCCTGCTGATGGAGTTTTCCCTCCGTGAGCAGTTTCCACCCCGAGAGATCCTCGAAATACCGACCGTTTGCCACCTTATACAGCATCCAATCAACACCATCCCCTTGGTTGCCCAGGAGTTTTAAGTGGCCAGTGATGTGGTAAACACCACTTTTTGGACACCGCCAGACAAGCAATGGCGCGCTGCCGGGACCTGGCTCTGCGCCACGTGTTCCATCGCTGGGCACCATCACCAATGCGCCAGCTGGTACCTCGTACCCATCGATGTCGACCACCTCATTTGAGGTATTCTTGCCGATCCAGGGTTGGCCTCCCTCGACCGTCCAGCGGGGAAAGTCACTATCGGCATCTTCGAGTAGGGTGAGTGGCTTGGCATTCGCAGCCCAGCCGTGCAGCAAACGCCAGGAGTCTCCCTGGCTGGATGTCAGGGACCAGTTTTGTTTGACATTGTCAATGCGTGCGTCATTTTCTTTCGCAATGGATACGTCAGGTTCCAACTTGTAAAGGTGAACATACCCATGGCCATCGAGACTGCTGGCGGCAGCAATGAGATGGCCATCCTGACCAAAATCGACACTAAAAATCCGGCCTGGCAACGGCGGTAATTTCCAGAGCAGGTTTGCATCGTCGCCGATCACGCGCGTCGTTTGGCGATGCATTCGATAAATCTTTGGCATTCCGTCGGCACCACCAAAGAGAATTTCGTCCCGTAGCGGATGGCGGACAACCGCGTTGATACCGCCTCGCAGTGCACCAGGCGTGATCGAGGTAATGTTGTCCACAAATCGTTGGGTGGGAACTTCGATTAATTTGGCGGTCGCATCACGGCTGACTGAGGCCAGGTGGGAACCATCGACCGAAAAGGTGGTGTCGAGAGCCCAATCACTATGGGCACTCTGGTAGAGAATTTCTTCACCGGTCTCGCTGTTGATGGCGCGAACCGTGTTGTCGGCACAGCCAAAGGCCAGCAGCTTGCTGTCAGGGGACCACGAGGCGCCGTAGACCGTATCGAAGCTAACCGGCAGTGAAAGGGCCAGTTCCCGCGTTGCCACATCCCAGATTTGCACCTCTCCCATTTGTGCGGGGAGTCCTCCGGTCACAGCCAGTTTCTGGCCGTCGGGAGAAAATCGTACCGACTCGATCCGTTCGGACATGCCGATCAATCGACCGGCGAGTTTTGCGGTTTCCTGGACACCACTCTGCGGATCGACATCAGTCACGCGGACCAGCAGGACCTCGTGAAAACCGGCTATCGCAAGTAGCGTGCCGTCGGGCGAGTAGTCGAGCGACGTGATCACGGGCGGTCGCGTGTAGAGGGGCGGGTGGTCAAGATCGTAGCGGGGCGGTGCACTGGCGGTCGTGTCATCAACGGCGCCTGCGGAAATCCACCGCCGGATGAGCTCCACCTCTTTTGGGCTGAGCGGTTCACCATCCTGGGGCATCGCGGCCACACCGTCTTCGGCAGTGATTTGCTCAACGAGATAACTCGCGTCGGGTTCCCCCGGTACGATGGAAGCTTGTTCGCTTTCCCCTCCCTGATGCAGCGTATCGGCGCGGCTCATTATGTAACCACCACCGGCCTTGGCCGGTTGATGACAACCGTAACACCGTGCCTGGAAGATCGGCTTGATATCGCGAGAAAAACGGAGGTCGTCGCCCCGCGCCAAAGGGGAGATTGAACTTGAGCAAAACAGGCCCCCGATCAAAACCATGCGGGTGAAAAGAGGGCGCGATGTGACCATATGCGTAGAGTTCGTTAAAAGAAGGCAATGCTGCTGAATTTATGGGGTTCCGTGCCGCCATTCTCACGCGAAATACGGTAAATCACAAGTCTTCTTCATTATAGCATTATAGTGCGGTATCTGTTCGATTGGGGAGCCGAGAATTTCTCCCTGGTCTGTTGAAGTTTTCCGCAAAAATATACGGGGACAAAACGGCCATTTTTCACCCTGATAAAACGGGATTCGATGGGTGGGGGTGTCGCTCGGTTTGGGAGAAAACAACGCGATTTTTCCGAACTGTTGACGGCCTTGGGAGAATGGCCGTTTTATCGCGTCTTAGACGCCCGGCCGTTGAAGGGTTCCAATGCTGGTTGAAAAACGTGCAACAGGTTAGAACTCCAGATAGAACCGCATTGAAATCTTCGCAGGATCTATGTTTTGATGAAATACTACACCTGTTCAACGTTGTTCACTTTAGGGATGCTGGTTTCTGTTTTGGACGGCAGCTTGAGTTGGGCCGCCGACTGGCCCCAGTGGCGCGGAGTTGGCCAGAATAACCACGCTGCTCCGAGGGCGACCGCGCCGGTCGAGTGGGCAGGCAAGGAAGGATTTGCCTGGGTAACTCGCGTTCCTGGAAGAGGCCATTCTTCTCCGACTGTGGTTGGCGATCGGATTTATCTTACCACGGCCGACACCTCAGACGAGACCCAGTCGGTGTTGGTTTATGATCGCGTCACGGGCAAGCAACTTGGGAAAACGAGGGTTCACCGGGGCGGCTTTCCAGCAAGGATCCACTCAAAAAACACACACGCGACCCCAACGGTAGCCTGTGACGGCGAACGCATTTATGTGCTTTTCCACAACGACTCTGCAATCTGGGCAACGGCGCTTGACCTCGATGGCCAAAAGCTCTGGCAGCAGCGAGTGACAGAGTTTCAGCCCAAGAAGTATGAGTTTGGATTTGCTGCTTCGCCGATACTCTACGGCAATTTGTTGGTTGTAGCTGCTGAGTACGATGGTCCTGAAAGTGGCATTTATGCAATCGACACGGCAACCGGAGAGCGTCGTTGGAAGGCGGAGCGTCCCCAGGGGCTTTCTTTTTCGACTCCGATTCCATTGGGAGATCGTCAGAAGCCGCAACTGTTGGTCAGTGGCAACAAAAAGATTGCTGCCTATGATCTCCAGGATGGTGTCGAGCTTTGGTCGCGGGAAGGTAGCACGCAGGCCACCTGTGGCACTATGGTAGGGGACCGGAAGCTTCACCTTGCTTTTGCCAGTGGTGGTTATCCTGACAAATTCACGGTGGCTATCCAGATGGACGGCGACCACCAGGTGGTATGGGAGAACCAGGTGTGCTGTTACGAGCAATCCCTTTTACTTGACGAGGGCTATCTGTATGCGGTGGCCGATAGTGGCGTGGCTTATTGCTGGCGGGCAAGCGATGGAGAGGAAATGTGGAAGCATCGTTTGGGTGGGAAATACAGTTCATCGCCGCTGCTGGTCGACGGCCGGATTTATGTGAGTAACGAAGCAGGCACAACGTTTGTGATTGAGGCCGCGCCTGACAAATTCAACCTATTGGCCGAAAACCAACTAGGTACTGAAGTGTTTGCAACTCCGGTACCGGCCGACGGTCGGCTCTACTATCGCTTTGCCGAAGGGACGGATGAAAATCGGCAAGAGTTTTTGGTAGCCATCGGGCCATAGCCGCTCTCAGGCCAAGACTATCTGGAAAACAGGACTGGGGGAGAGGCTTTTTTTGAATCGGGCTTTTTGAGTTGGGTCAACTTGGAGGAAGGCAGACTTGTGTGATCTGTCGAATTGCCATGTTCTGCGGAAAAGGCTTTAAGGCAAGAAGTTGCGACTGCTTGCTTTGTTTTGGTACAATAGGTTTTGAACCAAGGGTTTCCTGCGACGCAGGTGTTCTTAAAATTCCATGATTCCGCTTCGTTTTGTATTCTTCTACAGGCATGGCAAGTCGATGTTGTTGACCGCTCTCAAGCTGGCTGGCTTGTCATCAAGTGTGCTGAGTTGCAGTTTGGCGTTTGCAGCCAATGGTGAGTTGCCGGTCGAAGTCGACTACAACTTTCACATCAAGCCCATTCTCTCGGATCGGTGTTACAAGTGCCACGGTCCGGATGCCAATGCACGTCAGGCCGATCTAAGACTCGATCGTCACAATGCCGGCCTGGGAGAGACCGCCACCGAAGTGGCCATCATTGCTCCTGGCAACCCTGACCAGAGCAAGCTTTACCGGCGGATTTCTTCCGCCGATGAGGCAGTGCAAATGCCACCGGTCGATTCAAAGCTGCCCCCACTGTCGGAATACGAAATCGCGCTTGTTCGGCGGTGGATCCAGCAAGGCGCCACCTGGAAAGAGCATTGGTCATTCAACCCGCTTGTAGAAACTTCGCTTCCAGACGTGGGAGAATCCACCTGGGTGACGACTCCCGTCGACCATTTCGTATTGGCCAAACTTCAGCCTGAATCGATAGAACCAACTCGGCCGGCTACCAGGGAGACTTTGTTGCGACGGGTCACCTTTGATTTAACAGGGCTTCCCCCAACGTTGGACCAGATCAAGCAGTACCTGGGCGATTCGCCAGGTGGTGCCTACGAGCGGGCTGTTGAACGGCTGCTAGAGAGCCCATCATTTGGGGAAAGAATGGCGACCCATTGGCTTGATTTGGCCCGTTACTCAGACACCTTCGGTTACCAGGTCGATCGCGATCGACGTGTGTGGCCATGGCGTGACTGGGTTGTGGGGGCTTTCAATCAAGATTTGCCCTACGACCAGTTCCTTACCTGGCAGGTAGCGGGCGATCTGCTGGCAGACAGTTCGGACGATCAGATTCTGGCCACGACATTTAACCGTTTGCACCCTCAAAAAACCGAGGGTGGCAGCGTACCCGAAGAGTTTCGCGTGGAGTATGTGGCCGACCGGCTCCACACCTTGGCAACCGGTTTGCTCGGGTTAACGCTCGAATGTTCCCGTTGCCATGACCATAAGTACGATCCTATTACGCAGCGGGAATATTACCGCCTTTTTGCCTTCTTCAACAATATTGATGAGGCGGGGCTCTATTCGTATCGCACCACTTCAACACCCACGCCCACGCTTGTGCTGGCTGACGAAGCAACCAAGGCAAAAATCGCTGATTTAGATCAACGCATCGAAGCATCTGCGGCACAGTTGGAGTCCATTGGAAGTCAACCATGGACCACGTTTGATGCGTGGCTGGCGGAGCGGCCGACCGAAACGTTGATTCCTGGCCGGGTTGGGTACTTTCCGTTTGACGAAATAGAAGAAGGGAAGCTCAAAAACCTGGATGCCCCGGAGACCCCGGCGACAACCCCGGTAGCCAACCAGCTTGTTGCAGGAAAGCAGGGCCGTGCCGTCCGCTTGACGGGCGACGACGGTATTGTGACCGAAGTCGGCAATTTTACACGTCAAGAGCCTTTCACGGTGGCACTCTGGGTTCAAACACCGGACTGGAAGGAAAGGGCCGTTGTTTGGCGCCGTGGCAAGTCCTGGACCGATGGGGGGAGTCGTGGTTACCAGTTGTTGTTGGAAGAAGGATGTTTGAGTGCCTCGCTGATTCATTTTTGGCCAGGCAACGCAATCCGGGTCAAGACGCGCATGCCACTTCCGGTCGAAGAGTGGAAGCATGTTACCATCACTTACGATGGGTCGAGTTCAGCGGGGGGGCTTGCCATTTTTGTGGATGGTGTTCGACAACCAGTGGAAGTCGTCCGCGACAATCTCACCAGGGCCATCCAGGGAGGGGGAGACGATCATCTGGTGGTGGGACATCGCGAGCGTGACCGAGGCTTTGCCGGTGGGTTGGTCGACGAACTGCAGATGTTTACCCGTCAACTTACCCCGCTGGAGATTGCCCAACTGTTCGATGGCCAAAGTCTTCGCCTTCTGCTTGGGCGCTCGGCCGAGCAGCTTTCCGTACCCGAGCGCCAGTCGCTGTTTCAGTACTATCTCTCGACGGTTGATCGGGACTATCGTCAGGCGTTGGATACATTAAAAACCAACCGTCAACAAAAGAATGAGGTTGAAAATTCAACCGAAGAAATCATGGTGATGCGGGAACTGGACAAGCGGCGCACAACCTATGTCTTGAATCGCGGAATGTACAATGCACCGATGGATCCCGTAGAACCTGGAACTCCCTCGGTACTCAATCGCTTTCCAACGGGCCAGCCGCGCAACCGCTTGGGGCTTGCCCGCTGGCTTACCGATCCTCAAAACCCCTTGACCGCTCGTGTGGCAGTAAATCAGTTCTGGCAATTGTTGTTCGGTGCGGGGCTTGTCCGGACGACTGAAGACTTTGGCAGCCAGGGTGAACTGCCCAGCCATCCAAAGTTGTTGGATTGGTTGGCCAAGGATTTTATCGATAGCGGCTGGGATGTGAAACATTTACTGAAGCAAATTGTGCTGTCGTCGACCTATCGACAAAGTTCCCGTGTCACCAGCGCACAAGTGGCGGAAGATCCGCAGAATCGCATGCTGGCCCGTGGTCCCAGTTATCGATTGCCGGCTGAAATGATTCGAGACAACTACCTGGCGGCCAGCGGACTTTTGGTGAACCGTATTGGCGGTCCGCCGGTGCGCCCTTATGAAGTGGCCGTTTCGTTCAAGCCGGTAGATCGCGAGCAGGGCGATGCCTTGTATCGGCGTAGTATGTATACGTACTGGAAACGTACCGGTCCCGCCCCGGTGATGATGACACTTGACGCATCGAAGCGAGATGTATGTGTCGTTAAACGAGAAAAAACATCGACCCCACTGCAGGCCCTGGTTTTGCTCAATGATCCTCAGCTGGTTGAAGCAGCCCGGATTCTTGGACAGAAGATGGTTGGGCAAGCTGGTGGCGATGCAAGCCGATTGGTCGACGAGATGTTCCTGCTGTTGACCAGCCGACATCCAGAACCGCGGGAACGCGAGATTCTGTTACAGACCTACCAGGAGCAACTTGCTTATTTCCAGGAGTTTCCTGAACGGGCTACCTCGTTTTTAACCATTGGCGAGGCCCCTTTTCGTGAAGATTTAGACGCCGCGCAACTGGCAGCGGCGGGGGTGCTCGCAGAGATGTTGTTGAATTACGATGCGTGTATCATAAAGCGCTAGGTTGTCCCGGGTTGAGACCCCATAAATTGGAGCAATTTCAACAGATGAATGGCCAATGTACAGGATACGATTCGGCAAATGGCATGAGTCGCCGCCAGATGCTGAGTCGTTTTGGGTTGGGGCTGGGGGCGGTCGCTTTGGCGGAGCTCGAATCGCCTCTCGGTGCTGCTGGGACCGGCCCGGCGCTACGAGCGCTGCACCTGGCTCCCAAGGCCAAACGGGTGATCTATCTCTTCCAGAGTGGCGCTCCTTCACAAATTGATCTTTTTGACCACAAGCCATTGCTCAACGAACTGCATGGGACAGAACTTCCCGAAGAAGTCCGGCGAGGCCAACGTTTAACCAGCATGTCGGGAAACCAGGCGAGTCTTCCGCTGGTAGGTTCGCCCTACAAGTTTGGCCAACATGGAGAGAGTGGCACCTGGTTCAGTGAATTGCTGCCGCATACGGCGGCAGTCGCCGACCAACTCTGCATGATTTCCTCGATGTATACAGAGGCCATCAACCATGGACCTGCGGTCACGTTTTTTCAGACCGGTTCGCAATTTCCCGGCCGACCAAGTATGGGAGCATGGCTCAATTATGGCTTGGGGGCTTCCAACGCAAATTTGCCTTCGTTTGTGGTATTGATTTCCAAGAACGAATACGGACAGCCGCTCACTTCTCGTATGTGGGGAAGCGGGTTTCTCCCTTCCAAACATCAAGGGGTTCGATTTCGCTCAGGCGAGGATCCGGTTCTCTATCTCAGTAACCCATCAGGCATCGATGCCAACAGTCGCCGCACGATGCTTCATCGACTGCGGGAATTGCACGAACTGCAGCTTGAGCGAACCGGTGATGCGGAAATTGAAACGCGCATCGGCCAGTATGAACTGGCCTACAAGATGCAAATGTCGATCCCCGACGTTACCAATATGGCAAATGAGCCAGAGCATATTTTCAAGCTCTACGGCGAAGATTCGCGCGAGCCAGGCACCTATGCGGCAAACTGCCTGCTCGCGCGGCGACTGGCAGAGCAGGATGTCCGCTTTATTCAGCTCTACCATCGAGGCTGGGATCACCATGTTAACCTGCCTGGAACTTTGCCTGGTAAATGTCAGGAAACCGACCAGGCGTCAGCTGCCCTGATCACCGATCTTCACCAGCGAGGCTTGCTCGAAGAGACCCTGGTCGTTTGGGGCGGCGAGTTTGGCCGTACGAATTACTGCCAGGGGAAATTGGCGGCAAGTGAATTTGGTCGGGATCATCACCCCCGCTGTTTTTCAATCTGGGCAGCTGGCGGAGGTATCAAGCCGGGGATTACCTACGGAAAAACCGATCCTTTCAGTTACAACGTCACACAGGACGGGGTTCACATCCATGATTTCCAGGCAACCCTCCTGCACCTTTTGGGGATTGACCACGAACAGCTGACCTACAAACACCAGGGACGCCGTTACCGACTGACAGATGTTCATGGTAATGTGGTGCCGGCAATCGTGGCGTGAACCGGTAGGAAACCACAAGGAATTGTTGCATGAGTCTGTTTCCTGAAACTTGTGCTATGTCGATTTGGATTGCGGCAGTCTTGTTTTTAAGTGCGTTGGTCCCTTGCGCATTTTCCGACAACCCGTGGGTTGTTTATGAAGGAGGTTCAGGGCCAGGAAGTGGCAAACACGTGGTGCTCATCTCGGGGGACGAAGAATATCGCTCCGAGGAAGCACTGCCGCAACTCGCCAAGATCCTGGCAGCCCATCACGGTTTTACCTGTACGGTTTTATTTGCGATCGATCCCGACAGCGGCATCATCAATCCAGTGAACCAGAACAATATTCCAGGGTTAGAACTACTTGAGACGGCAGATTTGGCGATTATTTTCACACGCTTCCGTGGGTTACCTAATGACCAGATGCAACAGTTCGACGACTATCTAAAGAGTGGTCGGCCGGTGCTTGGACTGCGGACGGCGACCCATGCCTTTATGTTTGGAGAGGAAAATCCCTGGGCCCACTATGGCAATGGCTATGCTGGGGAACAACAGGCCTGGAAAGATGGATTCGGCCGGCTTGTGTTGGGTGAAAAATGGATTAGCCATCACGGTGCACACAAGCATGAAAGTACGCGCGGAGTTGTGGCGGCGGGGGGCGCCGGGCATCCCATCACGCGTGGGATTCGCGCCGGCGATATTTGGGGCCCAACGGATGTGTATGGCGTGCGGTTGCCACTGCCAGGAGATAGCCAACCGATCATTTCCGGAGAGGTGATGACTCGCAAAGGTGACTTCGACGCCAACGATCCGTTTTATGGGATGTGTCCTGACGACGGCCCTCCGGTCGAGGGAGAGAAGAACGATCCCTTGATGCCGATTGTGTGGACCAAAACTTACCAGCTGCCAGATGGCCAGACGGGCCGTGCCTTGACATCAACCATCGGAGCTGCGGTCGACCTGGTCGCTGAAGGAACGCGGCGGGTGTTGGTTAACGGGGTTTACTGGTGCCTGGGGATGGAAGAACAAATCCCCGATCAAGGGACTGAGGTTGCATTGGTAGGAACGTACGAACCCACCAAGTATGGGTCTCACTCTGACGAGTACTGGAAGCAGCGCCAGATGAAGCCTGCAGAACACCAGCGTTAAGTTCTGCTTGGATTCAGCGTGCGTCAGTTCGGACGGTTTTCTGCCTGGCAACCCAGGATGACCCGGCCCGTACCCTACAACCATTTTTTACTGGCATTCTTCACTGGCATTCTTCACTGGCATCCTTTGCCGGTGCCGCTTGAGTTAGCCAGGGCATGCGGGTACTTCAGTAGCGACGGCGAGGCAGGCCGATGCCGAGTGTCACAAAACCGGCGAGCATCATCAAGCAGGTTGACGGTTCGGGAACGCCAAAATGCTCAATGGCGTAATCATAGGCCGAAGCTCCAAGTACCGAGCCCATGACCCGTCCCCGAAAGTCGTCCGGCGCAACATGAATGCCGCCCCAGAGTCGCGAAATTCCAGCTTCGTCGGCGGCATCGTAGTACGATACCCACTGCAGCGTGACCGCTTCGCTGGGACCGATTTCGAAGTCAAGAAATTCGGGAGTGAATGTCATTTCGCCTAACCCTTCCGGAAAGTACTGGCTCCCGGTGAACTGGGTCATGACCTCTGCAGCAGCCCGGCTAAAGGTGCTGTGGCCAGAAACATAGGAGGCAAAGGCGGGCGTGACAAAGTTGTTTTGCTGGTAGGGGACCCAGTGCTCCGCCAGGATCCAGTCGGTGCCACTCAACTCTGTTTCTGGATCGTCAGGTTCGCGGTTCCAGGCGAGTACGGCAACCTTGTCAACCAGCTCCTCCTCGGTGAAAAACGGGAAAAATTCACCCCTGTGATCACGGTTGGCCTTCACGTACGCGTTGCGGTGCTTGCCACCTTCGGCGACCGATTCGGCGGTAATCAACTCGACTAGTTCCGCTTCAAGCGGCAGTCCGTCCGCGTGGTATGACGACAGCTGAGCATCCGAAGATTGTCCCAAACTCCCCTGGTAGCGGATCATGGTAATAGGCCGTACGTAGTCATAGACGCGTTTGCTCCCCCATGCGGCGATCGCCGCATCGTGAACCGCTCCATTGAGGGCGAAGTAGAGCTTTGTGTCCCACTCCAGGTTGTCAACGACGGGCCCGGTGCCGCCAATCCGCTTTTCCAGCAGGGGGTGCTCAGAGACCTCGTTGGCAATCACGTTCCAGTGTCCTGGGGGCGTTTCCGATTCAGGGCCATCCGCCCAAAACTCCGCCAGTATGCGGCCGTAATCGCCAACCTTCACCAAATTGTTGGCATACGGTTGTCCTGTGACGGGATTGACGGAGTATCCCTGGTTGGTATGGGTTCCCAGGGGCCGATTTCCTGCCGTGTTGGGTGAAATGTTGATCGATTCGAGACCGGGCCCCTTGTTGGGGTCGAGGGAGTTGCTCAAACGCAGGACCTGCAGTGTGTTTTCGGTGTACGCAGCCGATCCCAATTGGGGAGCTGGTCCCGGGTCAATCCCCGACCAACTGTAAGGTCCCGGTTCCCCGTTTCGTCCCATCGCAAACGGGGTGACGTTCCCCCAGTGGGGCCCAACATATTCTTGCAGGTTTGAGCCGAGGACAATTCCGTTCTGTGCTGTGAATGACGTGATAAAGAGTGGCTGCCAGTGATTGGGATCCGCCAGTGGTGTATTGAAGGTGTCGGTTACCGACGCAAAATCAACCGTCATGGGCGGGTTGACGGAGTGATAACCGGTGTTGTCCTTGTAGGCACCGGCTGGGTCTCCTTCGTTGGATCCGTCGTTAGCCGTGACGTCGATGATCGTTTGAGCGATCCGATTACCAATGGCAGCTGGCGAATTGCCCACCGTCGTGATGATCGTTTTGTCGTAGTTGAGGCTATTCATCAGGTCGTCAAACGTCTGTTGGGATGTGACCGGATCGGTTGCCAGGCTATAGCGGTGGGAAAGAACCCGGTAGGCTGCGTAGCTCATTGCTTCGTTGCGGGCTGCCGGGATGTCTACTGCCGAGTGCTTGGTTGTGTAGAAATGGCCTTGCGCGGTTGAATCAAACGTCGCCCACGTGTCGTACAGTGCTGCTGACGTGTGGTACAAGTTGCGTGAATGTACGGTGGGGGCGGGGAAGTCAATACGAATGGAGTCCAGCAGCGCCTGGTTCCATTGTCGGGAAACGGAGTGTTGGCCAAAAGTGGGAGACGTAACCACCAACACCAGACAGATTCCCACCACCAAGAGCGTCAAGCAAGGGTTGCTCCTCAAGCAGGTTTGTGGGCGGTCAAGCCGGTACAAATCGGTCATTTGTCTTCTGGGAAGAGTAAAGGATTGCCAACGCATGTGTGGGACCTTGTACGCTTTGTGGGATGCGTGCGTAGATGTATCAGCGTCGGTGTCGGTCTGCACACGGATTGGTAAAATCACGTGCAGTAGACCGTTGGGATTAAGGACCAAAGTCCATGCCGAGACCAAGCCTTGCAATGTGGGGAAACACTTGCAAGTGAACCCGCTTGGTCGAATTCAATGGAGGTTAATTGGATTAGAACAAAACCAGAAGGAGATAAGACAGGAGGAGAATAAGACAGGAGGAGATAAGGTACTCGGGGGGCTGCCAATCGTGCCCGCAAATTTCCGCAGCGGGGCGACCTAAGCCTTGCCCTCTCCATTTTCCTTCGGGAGGGGCAATCTGTCAAAAAAACCGTTGGTCAGAGAAAACCTGCCAGGTGGTTTTTCCAACGATTCGAACGGTTTTAACCTTTGGATCAAAGATTCCTGGTGAAACCCCGGTTTGAAAAAAGGACCTGTACAGTTTGGTCCTTTGCGGAACACCGAGTGCCAGCCCTCAGGCCAGAATGGGCTCGACAATTTCGCCGTGCACATCGGTGAGTCGCATGTCGCGACCCCCGAATCGGAAGGTCAAACGTGTGTGGTCGACACCTAGTAAATGGAGCATCGTGGCGTGGAGATCGTAAATGGTGGTCTCGCCCCCAACCGCCCGGTAACCGAATTCATCGGTCTGTCCGTAAACGGTTCCACCGGCGATTCCGGCGCCAGCCAGCCAGGCGGTAAAACCGAACGGATTGTGGTCGCGACCGCTACTACCTTGAGCAAACGGGGTCCGGCCAAATTCTCCGGACCACACTACGAGCGTTTCTTCCAGCAGCCCACGCTGGTCGAGATCCTTGAGCAACCCGGCAATTGGCTGGTCGGTTGCCAAAGCATTTTCACGATGATTTTTTTCCAGGTTGCTGTGAGCGTCCCAGCGATCATTTCCCGGTGTTCGCGGACAGGTCAGCTCGATAAAGCGAACCCCGCGCTCGATCATCCTGCGGGCGAGCAGGCATTCCCGGCCAAAGATTTGTGTGGGTTCGAAATCGGCGTCCAGTCCGTAAAGGCGATGTGTATGCGGCGATTCGGCGGAAAGGTCAGCCAGGTCCGGCACGGTGGTTTGCATGCGGAATGCCAGCTCATAGTTACGGATGGTGCTCTCGATGCCATCATCGTGTTCAAACCGCTCGGCCACCAATTTGTCAAGGTTCCCAAGGAGTGCGCGCTGCTCTGCAGGTATTGGCGACGGTGCCTTGAGATTTGCGATCGGTAGTTCCTGGGGTTTGAAGATGGTTCCCTGGTGGAGGGCGGGGAGAAAACCAGCCGAAAAGTTGTCCATGCCACCACTGGGAATTAAGCCGCCATTGATGACGATGAAGGCTGGCAGGTCGGCCGATGCGCTGCCCAAACCGTAGCTGATCCAGGCTCCCATGCTGGGCAGACCTGCTTGACCAAACCCGGTATGGAGAAAGTAATTCGCCGCATTGTGTTCAGAGAATTGGCTTACCATGTTCCGCACAACTGCCAGTTTGTCCGTGCAGGTGGCAACGTGCGGAAAAAGTTCGCTGACCCATGTGCCCGACTCTCCATGCCGGGAGAATTTCCAGGGGCAGGCCATGGTGGTTCCAATATTATTGAACTGAGTTGGTTCGATCCTGGCGGGAAAAGGCTTGCCATGTTCCTGCTTTAGCCGCGGCTTGGGATCAAAACTATCGATTTGTGAAACACCACCATCCATGTACAGGAAGATAATATTCTTGGCCCGAGGAGCGTGGTGGAATTGTTCCAGGCCACGCTGCGGATTCTTGGCCTGGCTGTTTGCGGCCCACAGCGACTCTAGTGCGATGGCACCGATGCCACCGGCAGAGCGCGACAGGAATTCGCGACGTGAACAGGGGTGTGGCAGGAATCTTCCGCAGTGCATAGGTTCTCGATAGGTGCGACCTTACGGGTCGAGCAAGGTACAAATCGCCAAGCCTCTTGGAGGCTGGTATTCTAAGGGAGGAACACGAACTCTTTTACATTATACAGTGTCAAACAAATTTCAGTCCACGTTTTGATGCGTTGGTCTTGCGTGGGGTTATTGCCCAGACGTTGGTTCAAATAGTGTTGAATGGTCTGTCGCTCTGTGTTGTCGGGTGGGCGAGCCAACGCTGTTAAATAGGCGTTTGTCATGGCCGCTTCATCTTGCTCATAACGGTTGACCAGCTGTGTGGCCCAGGAGTGGGCCTGCTGGCGAACAAAAGGATCGTTGAGCAAAATCAGTGGTTGGGAAGCGGAGTTGCTTTGAAACCTCCGCCCAGTGGTTGTAAAAGGGGTGGGTTTGTCAAAAGCGGTGAGCAAATGACTTGGAGCATTTCGTCGGACTTCTACGTAAATACTACGCCGGCAATTTCCGTCCACAGGACCGCTCCAATCGGGGCTGCGGTTATGCCGCATAAAATTGGTAATGTGGATTTGCACACTCGGACCGTATTGTGCATCGTCCAGATCGCCAGATACGGCAAGGATTGCATCACGAATATTTTCGGCATTTAACCGGCGGACCGGTGCCGCGTGGAACGATCGATTGGTGGGATCGTGGTGCCGTGATGTCGCCACAGGTGACGACGACATGCGGTACGTGGCCGAGAGCACAAGCCGACGAATAAGTTGCTGGATATTCCAACCACTTTCCACAAAGTCGGTCGCCAGGGTATCGAGCAATTCAGGGTGGGAAGGAGCCGTTCCCAGTTCACCAAAATTGTCGGCCGATGTCACCAGGCCTTGTCCAAACAAGTGTTGCCATACGCGATTCACAAAGACACGAGCGGTGAGCGGGTTGTGGGGATCCACCAGGTGATCGGCCAATTGCAATCGCCCACTACCAGGAGCACCCTGTGGTTCTCCATCGAGGACCGAGAGGAATCTGCGTGGTGTGGTTTCACCGGCGAGGTCCTGGTGATTGCCACGGATATGAATGGTTTCGTTTTCGCCATTGCCATCGAGCATGGCAAGCGCCAAAACCGGTTTGGGAATGCGTGTTTCGATCTCTTGCCGC
Organism: Lacipirellulaceae bacterium; assembly: GCA_965243695.1. Taxonomy (GTDB): domain Bacteria; phylum Planctomycetota; class Planctomycetia; order Pirellulales; family Lacipirellulaceae; genus JAKVCB01. The sequence continues at coordinate 460,765 of CBDEWC010000039.1, forward strand.
CTGGCAACATAAAGCCTGGCTTCTTCGTGATAGGCAGCGAGCAGGTCCGGGTCTTCGGCAGGAAGTAAATCATCGTGTGCCAGCAGCCAGTTGACCCGACTTGCCGCACGGCTGTCTCTCCGCTTCCCGCCGACGGCGGTAAGTGCTGCGCGGAACTGGTTTGCCGTTGCTGTTGCCAGTTCGTGAAGGGTCGCTGGTGGTTCCTTGCTTGGTACCGTTTCCCAGTTGGCTTGCAGTTCAAGAGGGCTTGGTGGCTGCTCGCTGGCGAAGCGAACCTCGCAAAGCTCCAAGTGGTCAGCAGATGAAAATTCAACGTGCACCCGGTGCCCGAGGTAGTCATCGACCTTGTGCGCAGTCCATGTGTATTCGTCCGGTGATTCAAGCTTTAATTTGAGGTTGGTGTGCAAAGGTCCATGCACCGTTCGGTGGGAATCAACGGCCAGGAAGACGTCGGCGGTGCCACGGTAGTGATACCAAAGCGTGTCACCAACCACCTCGAAGGTTGGCGTGCGGAACAGTCCTGTCAGATGAGGGCTGATGTGGCTGGAACAAGCACCCCGGTGTTGAACGATGTGCTGCAGTGGTTGATCGTGACAGCTGGTGAGTATCCACGTACCAATATCTACAGGTCCGTTGCCAAAACAGGTTTCGGCAGTCAACCAATCCTCCGGGTTGGCTGCATCCCAACCTTCCGAAAAACAAACGATACGATGTTTTGCGGGATCATACGGATGGCGCTTAGCCACCAGGTTGAGTTCTCCCTCCTTGTGGGTTGCGATAACCTCCAGGTTGGAGAACCGTTTGTGGGTTTTTCCCTGTTGATCGCGTTGATGCGATTCGATTTGGTACAGTGTCTGTTTGATTGCCTCGGCTGTTGCTTCGACGATGTTCTCGCCATCTCCATTCAAAGCTACGGTGGCAAACGTATGTAATGGATGTTGTGGATCATCTTTTGCCTGGACCAACTCTTTGGCCAGGCTAGAGTCAGGTTCTGGTGACTCTGTCGTTTCGCTGCCCGATTCCTTTTTTTGCAAGTCGTGCCGTGCCTGGTTGGCGGCGGCCAACAGTTGATCAGGTAACCCAGCGAGCCGTGGCTGGAGGCATCGCTCGTAGCTTGCAAAAATCAAGGGTCCCATCTCTTCATTCAAAGTGACCAACTCATCGCGGGCCCGACCAATCTCGTTGGGATCGGCAATGTTGGCCAGGTGGTACCCACTACTTTGCAGAAATCCGCAAAGTGCGTAGTAGTCCGCCGTGGTGATGGCGTCGAATTTGTGATCGTGGCATCGCGCACACGCAATCGTCAAGCCGAGAAAAGTTTTTCCGAAGACATCGATTTGGTTGGCAACGCGATCCGCCTCTTCTCCACGAATATCAACGGGACTGTGGGTTGCCTCGCCGAGATGCCAGAAGCCAGTGCCTTGAATGGATTGGTTGGTTTTCGTCGTGGGGTCGATACGTGGCTCCGGTAGCAGGTCGCCGGCGATGTGCTCCCGTACGAACTGGTCGTAAGGCACGTTGGCTCTGAATGCGCGAATGACATAATCACGGTAGCGCCAGGCATAAGGAATTTCATAGTCCCCCTCATGGCCTTTCGTTTCAGCAAAGCGGACCAAGTCGAGCCAATGTTGGGCCCAGCATTCACCAAAGGCAGGACTTTCCAACAGTCGCGATACGACTTTTGCCCGACCGGCAGGAGAGTGGTCTTCCAGGAAGTTTTCAATTGCCTCCGGTTTGGGAGGAAGTCCCGTGAGGTGGAACGTTACCCGGCGCAGCCACGTCCGCGGATCGGCTTCTTCAGCAGGTGCTAAACCTTCGGACTCCAGGTGGGCAAGAATGAACGCGTCGACTGGATCCTGGACCCATTCTGGTCGATCGACGGTTGGCACTTCGGATCGTTCAATGGGTTGCCAGCTCCAGTGTTCCGTTGACGAACTCTCGTGGGGCGTTTTGCCATGGCTTAATCTGGGGGCGATTGTCCAAAGCGTCAAGAGTGTCCAAAAGAGAATCGCGCGACGCGTCGTCAGGCAGTTCAGAGGCCTGGAAGTGGTGGCTGACGCTTTCGTTGCGGTGAGCCTGATACGTGAAAATGCTTGTTGCGCTGCCATGGCGGGTTTTCCACAGGTTCGGCCAGACACCAGATTTCAAGACTTCAATCGAACGTTGAGGTAACTCAGCCTGCGACGTTTGCAAACACCCAAACCAGTTGACCTATATCTCTTATTCCTATTGTACAACGAGGTTACACCATTGGGCAATTGTTGTCGTCGTGGCCGGACACCTGCTGCTTTCTCGGGTTGGTGAGGCCAAGGTGGCTCCCCAAAAAATCGGCTGCCAAAAATCCTTGAAATAAAGGCTTCCAAAAGTTATCGTATCAGCAGGTTGCGTTCCTGCCGAGTTCACGTTCCTGTCGAGTAGCTGTTTGCCGTATGGGGAATTGAATGTTTTCGCACGGATCGCCTTGAATATTGTCAATTCGTACGCAGTTCTCAGTAGAGAGGCCAATGAATTATGAGTTATTCACGCCGCGGTTTTTTAAGACGGGCAGGAGTAGTTACGGCTGCGATTCCAGCGGGAGGCCTGCTGGGGTCTGCAGGTTTGGTAGATCACTTGACGGCGAGCGAGACGGGCACTGGCCAGGATGCAATTCCTCTGGGACTGGTTACTTATAACTGGGGGCGCGATTGGGACCTGCCAACGGTGATTGCCAACTGTGAAAAAACAGGCTTCGCAGGAGTGGAGTTGCGATCTACCCACAAGCACGGAGTAGAACCCGATCTCACGGCAAGTCAGCGGCACGAGGTTGCCCGGCGATTTTCGGACAGCTCCGTAGAACTGGTTGGGCTGGGAACAGCGTGTGAGTACCATGCTGAAGATCCCGCAGTGGTCAAAAAGAACATCGAAGAGTCGCAGGCATTTATCCAGCTTTGTCATGACTTGGGGGGTGGCGGAATCAAGGTTCGCCCTAACAGGTTGTTGAAGGATGTGCCGGCGGAAAAAACGCTTGAGCAGATTGGCCAGGCACTGCGTCAAGTTGCGACCTATGGCGATGGATACGGGGTTGCAATCCGACTGGAGGTACACGGTCATGGAACCCAGGAATTGCCCCACATAAAAACGATTATGGACGTGGCGGACCACCGGAACCTTTTTGTCTGTTGGAACTGCAATCCGCAGGACCTGAAGGGGGAAGGCTTCGACACCAATTTTGACCTTGTCGCCGATAAGATTGGCACGGTTCACATCCACGACTTAAGGTCCAATAACTATCCCTGGAAAAAACTGGTCAAGAAACTGAATGCGTCACACTTTACAGGTTGGGCTCTGCTTGAAGAAGGGAAGTCTCCCGACGACATTGTGCAGGCAATGCATGAGAATCGAACCATCTGGCAGCAGCTGAATTCCAGTTAAAAGGGAACCCCACAAGTTGGCTGGCTTTGTGACAGTTCCTCTCGTGGCAGGCAGCGCACGATCTACATTATCCATCAAATCAAGAGAAGGTGCTCATTATGAACCAACCGAAGATTACAAAACGAACCTCCCATTCGTTGACCCGTCGCGCGTTTGTCCAGCGGGCTGCGGTGGCGACCCTGGCAGTGCCAGGCGTTGCTCCTGCCATTCATGCCGCTGACAAGGCCGGTTCCCGGTCAGCGGTGATCGGTTCGGGGGAGCATACCTACGAGTGTATCCATGATTGGGGACGCGACCAGTTGCCCGGAGCGGCCCACTACGGCAATGCGTCCCATGGGGTTGCGATCGACAACTCAGGATGGATTTACATTACCCATTACGGAGATCCAGGTTCTATTTTTGTGTTTGATCCCGACGGCAGTTTTGTGAAATCGATGGGAGAAATTCACCAGGTTTCCGGGACCGAGGGTCATGGCAAGGAGGCGCGTGGTCACGGTATTGATATTCGCAAAGAAGGTGGCCAGGAGTTTATTTACCTGGCTTCCAGTGACAAGACTATGGATTTTGCCAAGATGGATCTCGACGGGGAAATTGTTTGGCGGAAAGGTCGCAAGGAGCTTCACGAAGATACGGGGCAATATGATTCCAAAACCGCCTATCGGCCCACGAACGTGAGCTTTGCACCCGACGGAGGTTATTTTCTGGGCGACGGCTATGGGAGCAATCTCATTCACCATTATGATCGGGACGACAACTACGTGCGGACCATTGGAAGCATTGGTACGGGCGACGGTGAATTCCAAACCCCCCATGGTCAATGGCTCGACCAGCGGGATGGGCAGCCCAAACTGGTGGTTGCCGACCGGGCCAACAAACGATTGCAGTGGTTTGACATGGAGGGGCAACACCTGAAGACGCTCGGTGGATTTTTGTTTCCCGCCGACATCGACATTCAAGGGGATCTTCTGGTGGTCCCTGACCTGCACTGTCGCGTCACCTTGCTCGACCGTGATGACAACGTGATTGTGCACCTGGGTGAAGATCCGGTATGGCGAGAAAAGGCGCTGGAAGGATTCAAAATGCGGGGCGAGCGCCAAAAGTGGCAGCCCGGAAAATTTATCCACCCGCATGATGCCTGTTTTGACGCCGACGGCAATATTTTTGTGACCGAGTGGGTCGATACGGGCCGCGTGACCAAACTTCGCAAGGTTTCCTGAGTGGAACCCTGTTACCAGGTGTCGCTACGGAACGGGGAGGCCGGCAGTCTGGCCTCGTTGACCAAGTTGGGTTCTGCTTCCTGGTGCCAGCCAAATCGTACGGCCTGGGGGTTTTTGACCTCGTTGGCGTGGACCATGACCGTGTCGCCATCGATGGTAGCGGTTGCGTCGACAAATTTCTGATTAGGCCCGGCAATGGTGAACCAGTTGAGCGGTTTTCCATCTCGAGAAACCAGGCCACCGTCGGTGTGATCAAAGAAAACACGCACCTGGTTTCCTTCGACTTTCATCGATTGGTACAAGGGACCCGAGTAACTTCCAATCTCTTTCTGATAGGTATCGGCCAGTGCCCATAGGGCCAGCCGCTTGCCAACATCTTGTTTGTTGGTGGGATGAATATCGTCAACATCACCAATATCCGTGGTAACAGCCATGCCCGTGTGGGCAACGGTGAGCGTATGTCGCTGCGCGTCCCAGATACCTGGCAGCCACGTGGCATCACCCTCGTAGCGGAACGGAGCCAGTTGCACAAAATAAAAAGGCAGTTGCGGTTCTTGCCAAACGGTTCGCCAACCGCCGATCAGCGCTTTCATTTTTTCGTGGTAGAGCATTCCGTTGCCATTGTTTGACTCACCCTGGTACCAAATGGCTCCGCGGATTGGGTAGGGAACCAGCGGGTGAATCATGCCATTGTAGAGCGCCAGGGTAGATTGGTGATTGACGGATCCGTCTTCTTTGCGCTTGGGATACTCGGCAAGATGATCTGCGATTTTCCGGAGTGCAGGGACTTCTTTAAATCCTACCGGCGGAATCCATGGCTCGATGCGGGTGCCTCCCCAGTTGCTGCCAATCAATCCAATCGGAACATCCAAATGGTCTTGAAGATGACGCGCAAAATAATAGCCAACGGCTGTAAAATTACCGACCGTTGCCGGACTAGAGAGTTGCCAGCCTGTTGTTGCGACACTCTCCTGAGGTGTTGCGGCGGCGGTGTGGGGAATTTTAAGATGCCGAATTTCAGGGTAATGGGCGGAAGCTATTTCGGCATCGGCGTTGTTCGATTGGTGCACCGCCCACTCCATATTGGACTGACCGCTACAGAGCCACACCTCGCCGACCAGGATATCGGTGAGCGCAATCTCGGAGCTTCCCTTGGCGGTAAGCGACAGCGGTTTTCCGGGAGTACGCCGGGGAAAGCGGACCATCCATTTGCCGTCGGCAGCGGCCCGGGTCGAAGTCGACCGGTCACCAAGTGTGACCGTTATGGGTGTCTCAGGCACATCCCAACCCCACACCGGTATTTCCTCCGCTTGCTGCAAAACCATGTGATCGGTAAACGGGGCTGCGAGTCGTAATTCGGCGTGGATCCTGGTGGCAAGGTTGGTGGCAAAGTTGGCTACCAAGAGTGGCACCCATAACAAGCAGGCAGCTGCTTTTAAGCGTTGGTGTTTCATTGGGAGAAGGTCCTCTCAAAACGAGTATGTACCCCGGAGTACCGCCCGGCAGGTCGTGGCGAAGACGGCCATTATGTCATGGCGCAGACAGAATCGTCAAATCGGCAGGTGACGACCGCTTGTTTGACTTGCTGGCGTGGGATCAGGCAGAAATATGTGGCGAAAGAGGCCGAATTCAACAAACCACCTCTTGGGGGTCGCGCCGGCGAGTCGGGTGATGAGGGTTCTATTTTCCTCGACGAGTTTTTCGCAAAGCTCGGCCTGATCTAGTTGCGCCGGTACAGCAGCAATGGGGCAACTGCAGATCACCGGAAGTTGTATCTGCGCCGCGCACGGGCTCGAAACCGGTCGCAACCAGGCCAACGGGAGGTTAGCCGTTGAATAAGTCGCGGCCAGCAACCAGCGCCTCCATTTTGGCGTCGGCAACGGTGCGCGGGAGCATCCAAAATCCACAATCGGGGTGGACGTACTGAATGCGTTCGGCGCCCACTTCATCGGCAACTCGGGAAATGCGGTGGGCAACCGTCTCGGGTGTCTCGACTTCATTGTCTTTGATGTCAATGACGCCGATACCAAGTCCCAGGGATTTTTTTACATCGCGCAGCATCGTGAGCTCCGACTCCGGGCGCCGGGCCATTTCCAGCACAACATGGTCGGCCTCTAGGGCGTTGAGAAATTCGACCAACCGGTCATAGGCTCCTTTTTGGATGGTTTGTCCGCCGTAGTTTCCGAAGCAGAGGTGCACCGCTGTTTCGTGTTGGGCACCTGCCAGCACGCAATTAATTCCAGCGGCGGCGATGGCAGCATCCTCGGGGTTGCCAGTGATATTTGCTTCGTCGACCTGGATGATTTCGGCATCAACTTCGGCAACCTGCTGCTTTAAGACTTCGCCCAGAGCCATGACCAGCGACGAGAGATCGTGGTAATGGATGTCGGCCACGGTTTTGGCGAGCATGTAGGGACTGGTGACCGTAAATTTTTTGGGTCGCGTGCTCAAATCGCGAAATAGGCCGTAGTCGCTGGCCAAGTCAAGCCTGCCTGCACCAACCGGACCGGTCACGATTCCGGGTGGCTTGCTGCGAAAGGTCATCCCGTGCTGCTTGCGCCAACGCACCAGTTGTTGATGATCCAACTCGGTTTCAATTCCCGACATGGGACGCACAAAATAGTCAATCATACCGTTGGTTTCGGCATGGTTGATGTCCCAGCGGTAGAGTTCTCCGTCGGCAACAACATCAATGCCGGCGAGTTCCTGGATTTTTAACACGGCGAGCATGGCGTCCCGCAATGATTCGGTATTGCTTACCATCTGCAGCCATGCAGGGACAGGATAACTACCTACGACGGTTGTTTTGATCACGGTTCTAGTCCTAGTGATGCGAATGACCAGTTCTCAGCTGTTTGCATGGTTGCCATATCGGGTAATGTTGCAAACCCCGTACCCGGACATTGAAGCGATCCGATTTCAAAAAGACCGCCTACGACTTCCGGACCGATGACTCCATGCTGACGACCGAGGAAATCAGGGTGGGCCTTCAGTGCCGCTTCTTGTTCTTTGGGCGGAAGATAGGAAATTCCTGGATGGTAATGATGACCGTTGCGTTCGATGTGTTCAAGGCCCAGAGTTGCGACCAGGCAGAGGTCGCTTTGTACCGGGATGACACCAACCGAGCAGAGGTCTTCGCCGGTCATCACAAATGGGGAAGAGTTGTCCAACTGGTTTAAATGCCAGGTGAGTCCGGCATTAAGCAGGCTGCGCAGGACACCTTTGCAACTTTTGCTACTCACCCCGCGATATCCACAGTCGATCGCCTCTCGATACGCGTCTCGGGTACCATCCGACTCATCAATGATCACGGGGATGGTTTTCCCCAATTGTCGAATACCTGAGGTATGCTTTGGGTCCAGGGCGATGGATCTTTCAAGAGGTTGTTCAATCACAAGCGTGTTGGCAAGCAGGGTTGCGAGTTTCGCATTACAGCGGAGTTGCTCAATAAGTTCACTGAAGTCATCGGCCTGCTTGTACTGCTCATTCCCATCAAGCGTGAGGCGATAACGATTGCCCAACCTTGGTTCTACGACCGAGACGAATTGTTCCAGGCGAGCGACATCGTGATCAAGCTGGTTGGCAAGCTTGATCTTGAAATATTGAATTCCCTTGTGGTCAATGTACTGGTCCACCGATTGGGGAAATCCATCGTCGAGGCGTTCGTCAGCGGGGATGTCGCTGCTGGAGAGTGGGTCAGCCAGGCCAATGGTGTGGCGGACATAAAGTTGCTGGCGAGGTTCTTTGGGTAACCATGCTGCCGGTTCGATGCCTGAGAGTTCGGGGTGGATTTCACCAGCAGAAATGCCAAGCACATTTTTCTGGATTAACTGGTTCAAGCTCAAATTGGTTGCCCGGCCGACGGCGTCAATCACTGCCCGTTCGACTAAACTGGTGCCAAACCCTGCCAGTAACTCGGGCCAGCTTCGCTGGCCTGCTTCGTCGTGAAGGCGATCATCGAGTGCCAGGTAGGCGCGGAAAAAATCGTTAGGCTTCCGCAGTTGGTCAGCCATGACGTGCTCGGCGAAGTGAATCGCGGAGAGCATATCTTCGATTTGCTGCTGGTAGTTCCTGGTCGGAGTCTTGTCGAACCATCCTGGCGGTAAACAGTCACCGCTGTAACCAACTGCTACCGAGCCGTTGATTTCAACTTGGACCTCGAGGACTGCCTGTGGACAGGTTGTCAGGCAGGCAGTTCCATAGCGGAAAGGCAACCGCGTTGTCGAGTTGCGAAGTCCCAGGCGGGTTTCTTTGAGCGAAATCCTCATCCGTGGTTACACGTTTACCGTTTCTGGGAATTTTGCGGATGGCAGCTTGTCCAGTCGATGCGGCTCATACATCCTGGGGTACTTCAAACGGCTTACGGTATTTTCGTGTCATCATCAAACTCGCTTCGTCGTCACCCACGATGGTTTCGGTCTGTGGGTTAATTTCCAGCGGCCTGCCCAACTGGTACGTTGCGTCGGCGAGATCCATTCCAACCGCTTTGCAGTTTTCCTGGATGGTTTGCAGCGACTCGACGACTTGCTTGTCGTCTCCCAGTGCCTGGCTTTGTGCATTGAAAGGTACCTGTTTTCCCAGCCGGTAGGAAATATTCCCGAGATGACAAAGAGCTGCTGAGTAGTGTGCCGTTTCTGCGTCGGCATTGCAGTCCTCGGCACGACGGCTGCGAACCGCCGCAATAAAGCTGCCAAATTCGTTGCCGGGGGTGACCTGGCGTGGAGTGCCTCCTTCTACGGGGATTGCATCTCCGCCACCCGCTGGATGAAAGAGTCCCTTTTGGATCATGCCTTCGGTGGTGTAGTACTCGTTCTGAATCACGTTGGAAAAACCAGTATTTTTACCAACCAGCCCACGGGTTTCAAAAACAAGCAGCACGTCGCCGTACTCATAAACCGAGAGCTGGGTGTTGGGCGTTTGTCCTTGATCTTGATACCCGAATCGTCCCCCCAGGCTCCAAACCCGCGTCGGCAGGGTAGCGCCGGGAATTGCCCAGCGGGCAACATCCATTTCATGAACACCTTGATTTCCCGTATCCCCATTTCCAAAGTCCCAGAACCAGTGCCAGTTGTAATGGACCAGGTTGGCGTGGTAGGGCTGGTTGGGGGCTGGCCCCAGCCAGAGGTCAAAATCGATATGGTCAGGTGGTGTTTCTACCGGTTTGTTGCCAATCGACCAGCGCGGTTTGCAACAATAACCTTTCGAAACCAGTAACTTGCCGTAGTTACCTGATTGGACAGCAGCAATTTCATTGGCCCGTTCCTGGCTCGACCGCTGTTGGGTGCCGTGTTGGACAACCACGTTGTATTTGCGGGCTGCTTCGACACATTGGCGCCCCTCGAACATGTTGTGCGAGATCGGTTTTTCGACATAAACATCCTTGCCAGCCTGGCATCCCCAGATCGTATAAAGCGAGTGGGTGTGGTTACAGGTCGCGATGGAGATGGCATCGACGTTGGGGTCATCGAGGACATGCCGAATATCGGCAACGCATTGCGGTTCAGGCGCGCCGACAGCTGCCAGATGTTCTTTGACAGGACCGAACTGGGTCGAGTCGATATCGACCAGGTGCGACACCTCCACGCCGTCGATGCTCGCATAGTTCGTGTAATGGGCTTTTCCTCGTCCACGGAGTCCGACCACGGCAATCCGAATTTTGTCGTTTGCCCCGAGAACTTTTCCAGATGATTTTGTTCCGGCAATGGTAACCAGTGGAAGGACAGCACCTCCGACAACGCCGTGTTTTAGAAAAGTTCGACGCGATAGGATTGACATGGGTTAGACCTCTCCGGCAACAGTTCTTGGTATTGGTCGTAAACGCACAACCAAAATTATGTGAAAAATAGTTGATAAAATCAACCCTGGTGGCAGTTTGCCCCTTTTAATTCGCGGTCGATATTTTTGGAATAAGGTTTCTCCCTCTGTACGCTGGAGACTTTAATCGAGTACTATTTCAAACGGTCCACATGACAATTTCGGTTTGAGTGGATGGTTCGTCATCGACATTTTGTTTCATATCCCATTGAGGGTCGCACGTGGTTGTCATCGATTATGTTGTATTGATTGGCTACTTCTTGGTCATGGCTGCGATTGGTGCCTGGGCGATTCGGCGCACCAAACGTCAGGAAGATTATTTTATGGGGGGGCGCAGTTTTGGAAAACTGCTCCAGACCTTTGCGGCCTTTGGAGCGGGAACCGGGGCTCAAGATCCAATTCTCGTGGGTCGAACCACCTGGACCAGTGGACTCACCGGCATCTGGAGTGTGCTGATGTGGCTGTTTGTCACACCCGTTTATTGGATTACGGGTGTTTGGTACCGCCGCATGCGCAACCTTACGCTGGGAGATTTTTTTGTTGAACGATATGAATCACCGGCGATGGGGGTCGCATATACGTGCTTCGCACTTGCATTCTGTTGTATGTACCTCTCCACCATGTTCACGGGGATCAGTGCGGTAGCGGCTGCGATGTTCGGGGTCACGACCGTGGAACTATTTGGAGCACAAGTTCCACTCCAAATGGTGTTCGTGCCGACAGTTGCAATTTTTGTGGTGATTTATGGGGCGCTTGGCGGGTTGACTGCCGCCTACTGGACCGACTTGGTCCAGGGCCTTTGCATTATTGTGTTGTCGGTGTTGTTGATTCCCTTTGGGCTCAATGCCCTGGTCGAGAAATTTGGGAATCCAGAGACACAGACCATGTTTGACGGTTTCCGGATTTTGCACGAACGGCTTCCCGCAAGTTATTTTGAAGTGCTAGGTGGGCCGCGCGCGGGAGAATTCCCGCTGCATTATATCATCTCACTTTCGCTCCTGGCGGTTGTTGGCATCGTTGTTCAGCCACACTTTATTGTTACCGGTGGGGGATCTGCAAAAACCGAGAGCAACGCGCGAATCGGTCTTGTGACCGGAAATTTTCTCAAACGACTTTGCACGGTCGGTTGGGCCCTGACCGGTCTGATCATCCTGGCCCTGTTGGCAGACAGTGTCGAAATTGCTGAGGTGAAAGATCGGGCCTGGGGCGTTGCCAGCCGGGAATTGTTGGGCACTGCCAAATTAGGGTTAGTCGGACTGATGCTGGCCTGCCTGATTGCGGCGCTGATGAGTACCGCCGATACAATGATGCTTGTTTGTTCGGCACTAGTGGTTCACAACGTCTATGCCCCTTTCTTCAATCCCAATGCGACAGAGCGGACGTATGTGAATACGGGAAGAATTGTTGGGCTGATTGTTGTTGCCGGATCGGCATTTGCGGCATTAGCGATTAGTGATGTCTTGAAGCAGTACACCATGGCGTTGGAATTGCCCATTGTGTTTGCTGCGCCCTTCTGGATCGGAATGTATTGGCGAAGGTCCGGCAAGCTGGCTGCCTGGGGGACCATTGTGTTTGCCTTTGTCGCTTTCTTTGTGGCACCGGTCATGCTACCGACCCTCTGGCCTGCGTTGCGGGAAGACCCCCGGTTTACCATCGCCACCAATCGGGTTAGTCGAACGATTTCCCGCAAGGCGACTGCGGTCGATGTTGACCGGCGCACGGGTTGGGAGGCGGCCCACCGGGAGGCTTTGAAGAATCCTGATGAAGCAGAACGGAAGTCGCTCCTGGAAAAGTTAGGTCCTGCTCCACCCGAGGCAGTCGTGGGCGAGTTGTTCCAGGAAAAACTGCCCTCTCTGGGGGGGACGGCCGTGTTTTGGCGGGGTGGTTTAAAACCGGCTGAGGGTGGAAAAGCAACCTACGAAACAGTCAGCGATTCGAGCACGGAAAATGAAAAAACGGTCGTCGAGCGGCGGGTGGGCAAATCGGTCGGGCAAGGATCGTTCAATCTTGATTTTTTGCTCTATCAATGGATCGGGGTTGATTTTTCGGGGTTGTCGCCGGCAATGCTTAAAACCATGCGATTGCCCCCTCGCCTGATTGCCCCATTTGTGGTGCTCCTTGCGTTGTCCTGGTTGACGCCAAGAAACAGCAAGGCGGCGCTTGATCGGTTCTACGTGAAGATGAAAACGGAAGTTAAGCCTGAAGCGGAAGAGGACCAACGCGAGATGGAGGCTTCTTACGACGCGCCAGACCGCTTTGACCAGCTCAAACTTTTCCCAAAATCTGAATGGGAATTCACCAAGCCGAGTTATTTCGATGTGATCGGATTTATCGTTTGCGTGATAATTTGTTTTGTGATGGTCGGGTTGCTCGTGTTCCTGGTGAACCTGGGAGGCTAAAGCAAGGGCGCATTTCGCAACGCGGTTTTGGCAGTGCGAAAACGGTTGGCCCAACCCTTTTTCGGAGTTTGAACGGCCTCAGGGAAGGGGTCTTAGTTCCAGCGCTTCGAAACTTGTTCCTGCATGAAGGCGAGTCCATCCCGGGCCAGCTGCTCTTCGCTTTCATACATCCGCCGCCAGATCTTGGTTGCAGCCGCAATTTCAGGCAGCGCCAGGCCAAAAGCCTCGATCACCATCCAGCCGTCATAACCAACTTCATGCAAAGTGTCGAAGTTGGTATCCCAGTGCACCTGACCCTGTCCCGGGGTGCCGCGGTCATTTTCTGAAATGTGCACGTGGCCAAGCAGATCGGCACAGTCACGGATGGCCTGGGCCACACATTTTTCTTCAATATGGGTGTGAAACGTATCATGCAGCACTTTGCAATTTGGGTGATTGACCTCGCGTGCAAAGCGGGTAGCGTCTGCATTGGTGTTGAGCAAATAGGTTTCAAAGCGGTTAAGCATCTCCACCCCCAGAACCACGTTGCACGATTCTGCATATTCGGCCGTTTCTCGCATCACGTCGACACCCCACTTCCACTCTTCATCGGTAGGACCTGCACCACTGAAGATACCGATGGCTGAGTGAAAAGGGCCCACCAGGCTTTGTGCCCCAAGGGCCTGGCAGCAATCGAGAGTTTGCTTGTTGAGTTCTACGGCCTGCTGGCGAATGGCCGGGTCAGAACTGATGGGGTTGTCAGGTTCATTACGAATGGTCACAGCCGTACGTTCAAGGCCGATGGCATCCAGTTTCTGGCCAAAACGTGTCCACTTGTCGACATCAAGATTAAACAAGGGAACTTCCACCCCGTCAAAGCCCATCGTTTTGAGACGTTCAATCATCGGTAAATGTTCGTCGCCCACATCGCCAGACCATAACAGCAAGTTCATTCCATACTTCATCGGACCTATTTTCCTTTCGTGCTTGGTAACTATCCGTTTTAGCGACTCGTAGGGTGCGCAGGCTCTGTTGGGATCAAGGCGGAGTAACACCTCTGGGGTGCAGGCCGAGCGTGCCCCACCTAAGATGACACCTGAGAGGCCCGATGACAAGAACCGTCCGGAATTGTTTGCCTTGTCGGCTTTGTCAAGAACACAGCAAGGTTTAGAACTGCGCACTCCGTTGGTGCAATACCTGGTCCTGGCAAGCCTGGTCGCAAGAAGAAATGTGGCCACGTGTTGGCGGGATTGTCCCTACGATTGCACTTCCTGGCGGTCACGAAATTCGTCCAGTGATTCCGGGTTAGCGAGTGCTTCGGTCTGCTGAACCGGCCTGCCGTGAATGATATTTTTGACGGCCAGTTCGCTGATCTTACCACTTCGTGTGACCGGAATATCAGCGACCTGCACTATTTTTCTGGGCACGTGGCGTGGGGTTGCTTTGGTACCAATCGTGGTGCAAATTCTGGAGTGCAGTTCCTGGTTGAGTTCGCACCCTTCGGCCAGCTTTACAAAGAGGACCACGCGGGTGTCTCCTCGCCACTCTTGACCGACGACGACGCTACCGAGGACTTCCTCAATAAGTTCAAGTTGGCGGTAAATTTCCGCGGTGCCAATTCGGATTCCTCCTGGATTGAGCACGGCATCGGACCGCCCGAAAAAAATCATGCCACCTTTTTCGTTCACCATTACGTAATCACCGTGATGCCAGACATTGTCAAATCTGGAAAAGTAGGTAGCACGGTATTTCACACCGTCCGGGTCATTCCAGAAGCAGATGGGCATGGAGGGGAAAGGTTGTGTGCAAACGAGCTCCCCCTTCTCATTGACCAGTGATTTTCCCTTAGCATCAAAGACATCGACGGCGTAGCCGAGTGACCGTGTTTGCAGTTCGCCACGATAAACGGGGAGTGTTGGGCAACCCAACACAAAGCAGCCGATAATATCAGTTCCACCAGAGATGGAAGCCAACAGGAGATCTTTCTTGATGTGTTCGTAAACGTAGTCAAAATTTTCCGGAACCAGTGGGGAGCCGGTCGAGAGGATTGCCCGTAATTTTTTCAGTTGATGCGTTTTGATTGGGCGGAGCCGGACTTTATGGATTGCTGAGATGAACGCGGCACTGGTGCCAAACACCGTAATTTCTTCCTCGTCAGCCATGTCGAACAAGATTCTGGTTTTTTTCAGGGTAGGGGCACCATCGTAGAGCGAGATGGTCGCACCTGTGGCAAGACCACTGACCAGCCAGTTCCACATCATCCAGCCACACGTCGTTGCGTAGAGGATATTGTCTTCGCGGCGCAGGTCCGTGTGGAGAATGTGTTCCTTCAGATGCTCAATGAGCGTCCCTCCGACTCCGTGAACAATGCACTTGGGTTTTCCTGTCGTACCGGAAGAAAACATCACGTACAACGGATGATCGAAGGCGACTTGTGTAAAATGGAGTGGAGGGGGAGAACCTGGTTCGATCAAGGTATGGAATACGTGCCCGGACACGTTGTCCCGGAGGTCTGGCATCGTTAGTTCCGTAGGATTCACATATCGACATAGGATGAAATGTTCGATCGATGGGATCTTCCCGACGACTTCACTGGCCGTTTCCAATGTTTTGTAGACGTGTCCTTTGTGGTAGTAACCGTCGCTGGCCAGAAGGACTTTAGGTTCAATTTGGCCGAAGCGGTCCACCACGCCTTCGGTACCGAAATCGGGCGAACAAGATGACCAGACGGCGCCAAGGGAACTGGTTGCCAGCATCGCGATGACCGCTTCGGGCATGTTCGGTAGCATTCCCACAACGCGATCGCCGATGCCCACACCCATATCTTTCAGCGCTCTGGCAAGCCAGGCAACCTGCTGGTGCAGCTGGGTGTAGCTCAATGTGCGGCGCACCTTGTCTTCGCCCCAGAATACAATTGCCGTTTGCTGGTCGTTGTAGCGAAGCAGGTTTTCAGCAAAGTTCAGTCGTGCTCCAGGGAACCACTTTGCCTCAACCATTTCGCTCCCTTTTTCAAGGACGCGTGAGTAGGGTTCCGAACTGATAATGCCGCAAAAATCCCAAAGGGCTTCCCAGAAAGGTTCTGGTTCGCGAATCGTCCAATCGTAAAAAGACTGAAAGTCATCGAACTGAAGTGAAAACTGCTGCTCGATACGCTTGATGAACGCAGTGATCTGCGCATCCTTGATCTGGTCCGCCGATGGTTCCCAAAGTTTCATGGATTTGCAAGCTTTGATTTCTGAAGAAAGCCATTAACTTCCTGAAAAAAAGAAGGGGTTTGAGCCCATTGGTTGTGGTTGGTCCAGGCTGAGTTGTTGTCTCTTGGCTGCCCTCTAAGAAGATCAATCGTAATAGTCAATGAGTGACTGGATCGGGGCGGTTAACTTCTGCTCTCCGTTCAGAAATTTTAGATTCATCAGGAAACGAAAGCCGATCACTTCCGCGCCGGCAGTCTTGCACACAAGTTCGGTAGCGTGGGCAGTACCACCGGTGGCCAGAACGTCGTCGATAATCATGACGCGATCCCCACTATTTAAATCCCCCTCCTGGACTTCGATGATATCTTCGCCATATTCCAGGCCGTAGCCTTGCTGAATCGTTTTGCGGGGGAGTTTGCCTTTTTTCCGGATCAGCACCAGCCCGGTTCCTAATTGGTGAGCCAGGGGGGCACCGATTAAAAACCCGCGACTCTCGACGGCTGCTATCTTATCGATTGGAAGATCAATACTTTCTGCAAATTGATCGACCATGCTTCGCATCGATTCGGGATCAAGCAGAATAGGGGTAATATCTTTAAAGACAATCCCAGGTTTGGGAAAGTCAGGTACATCGATAATTTTGTCCTGGAGGTTTACCACCGTGGATGGGGCCATCTGTTGCTCCTTGGTAGAGGTCGCTCTGGCATGGAAGGGAGCGACTTTAAAAATGCGTGTTGGGAACCTTTAGCAATGATGATGAGATTGTGACTTGATCGCAAGTCCCTGCTTGATATTCAGCAGGCTCTGTAGGCGAATGGGTGCTGTCTCAAAGCAGGTTTAACGTCTGAAACAGGTATTAGGCTAAGTGACCTGCCTTGATTTTACGGTCGACGGCCAGTTTTTTTAAGGTCTGCATTTTTTCCGGCGGTTGGACCCGCGAGTGGGTGGGCATTGGAGAGGGTGGCGCTCTGCGATGGAAGGCGCCTTTAACGGCTTTCACTTGTCGTTTCGGGTGCCGTACCAAAAACCCGATACTCCAAATTTGTCGGCTCCTGGGAAGCTTCAGCCAGAGCTGAGTCGATCAAGTCATGGTGAGGAGATAGTTTGCACACAGGATCCGTTGTCGCTGCATCGCCTGTGACTAAAAAAGCCTGACAACGACAGCCACCAAAGTCAATTTCCCGCCGGTCGCAACTTCGGCACGGTTCCGGGAGCCAATCGGTTCCGCGAAACCGCTGGAAGACAGGATCGGTAAACCAAATGTCGTGCAGCGATTTGTGCTGGACATTGGGAAATTCAAGGCCCGTAATTTCCCGTGCGGTCTGGCATGGCAGGACTGCCCCATCGGGCGCGACGGTCAAAAAAACACGCCCCCACCCTTGCAGGCATGCCTTGGGGAATTCCTGAAAATAATCGGGCAGGACATGGAGGATCTCGAGTTGGCCGGCAAGTTGTTTGCGTGCTGCAGCAACGACTTGTGCAGCGCGTTCGACTTGGGAACGACGGGGTAGCAGGGCTGCACGATTGCGGAATGCCCAACCCGTGTATTGCACATGAGCCAGTTCGATTTTGTCGACTTCCCAATCTGCTGCCAGGTTGATGATGGTTTCGAGATGGTCAAGATTATGGCGGTGCAATACGACGTTGAGGGTGACAGGGAAATCGCGTTCGCGGGCAAGTTCGACTGTCAGGCGTTTCTTCTCAAATGAGGGAGTGCCGGCGAGCCAGTCGTTCGATTGGGCATTGATATCGAGCAAACTAATCTGCAACGAGTCGAGGCCGGCCGATTTCAGCTCGTCGAGCCTGGGCCCATCCGTCAAAGTTGCGCCGGTACTCAGGTTTGAATAGAGATCGAGTTGCCGGGCGGTTGCAATAAGGGTGGCGAGATCGGGTCGAACGACCGGTTCACCGCCTGAGAAATGGACCTGAACCACGCCCAGCGCAGCTGCCTCGGTCAGTACTCGCTGCCAGGTGGCGGAATCGAGTTCATGCTTGTACCGGGCAAGTTGGAGAGGATTGCTACAGTAGGGGCACTTGAGCGGACACCGATAGGTTAGCTCTGCCAGGAGTGCGAACGGTCTAGGAGGCGTTGTTGGCATCGTCGATCAAACCTCGGCTGGCGAGCCGGTCCAGGAGTTCTGAGAGGTCCATGTGAATGGAATCATTCGGGAACGAACGGGAAAGTTCAGCCACCAGATTGTCCAGCGATCGCCCATCGCACAGTCGAACAATGGCAGCGGCTGTCTCGTTGAGAACGAGCATTCCTTCAGGAAACAGGAGTTGATGTTGCTGGCGGAGTTCGTCCCACCGGTAACGGACGCCCCGCGCGAGAATTGGACAGCAAGGTGTGGGTTGTTCAGTCATCCTGGCAATGTGTATCAATGGCGTCGAGTTGGGCCCATAGGACATCGCACTTGAACTGTAAGGCTGCAATTGCCTGTTGTTGTGACTCAAGATCGCGGCAGTACTCCAGTACAACCTCCAAGCCATGCTCGCTGTCGCGCGTTGCCAGTGGAGGACGCGCTCGAAAGTAAGCAAGCGCGGCAGGATCGATCCAGTCGTAATGTTCTTCCAGAGCAGCAAGTCGTTGAGTCATCAGCTTTGGGGCAAATAATTCGGTAAGTGACGAGGCAACTCCCTCTGTCCAGGACTGGGTGGCAACGAATTGGACATAGGCATCTACTGAAAATCGTACGCCTGGCAACAAGTGTTGATCTTGTTCAAGTTCGTCGCGGGACAAGCCAACTCCCTCCCCAAGACGGAGCCATTTTTCAATTCCCCCGGGTTCCGATTCGGTCCCGTCATGATCGGTGATCCGCTGAATCCACCGCTGGCGAATTTGTCGAACCGGGCAGCGCGAGAGCAACAAGGCATCTTTAACTGGAATATTCTTCTGATAGTAAAAACGGTTAGCGACCCAGCATCGAATATGTTCTTGTGTAAGCGCCCCCTCGTGCATGCGCTGATGAAATGGATGCTTGTCGTGATAGCGCGACTGTCCAACCTCGCGGAGTCGTTCGATGAATTCATCAGAGGGCCAGCGCTGCATGGGAGTAAAAGCCAGGTGATCGTTAGTGGTCAGGTGATCGTTAGTGGTTATGTTCAGCAAACAAATTCGTCGCCGTCGGTACCGACGGCAATTCCCTGGTTTCGAACTTCGGCATATTCCCAGGAGTCCGTATCGAGCATGGGATTCGTGTTGTTGATGTGCACATAAACGCGGTTTGGTATCGGCAATTCTGCCAGCCACGCGAGGCTGCCCTGCGGGCCACCAACACAAAGATGCCCCATTTGACCAGCAGTCCGGTCGGTGATTCCGTGCTGACTTGGTTCGTCATTGGACCAGAACGAGCCGTCCATCAGGAGGCAGTCGGCATCGTCTACTGCGTCGCGGAGCGATTTATCAACTTCGAGAACTCCTGGAGCATAGACGAGCTTGCCCCCAGTTCGATGATCGCGGATGGAAAGCCCAATCACCGCTCCCGCCGCCGTGGCGGGTTCGGGCGAGACATAGCGGGGTGCATCGCGACCGGTTTCGAAAGCACAAACTTCCAGGCCCTCATCGGGGGTGTTGGGAGAGGAGAGGCGAAACGGCTCGTTGAGGTTGATTTTGCTCCAAGGGCGGTCGGCAAAATGAGTGAGCAGCGGAGCAATCGGAAAGTATTCGCTGAGCCAGTGTTGTACAACAGCTGTGCTGTGGATGGCGATCACACCTCCCTCGCGAAGTTGAAGCAGCCCGGAAGTGTGATCTAACTCGGCATCGGTGAGCACGCAACCGGCAATCGAAGTTCCTCGCGAACACGTTTTTGGGGGGCCAAGCTGGGGGAAGTCCATGATTTGATGACGTACGTCCGCCGAGACGTTAAGCAGGAACCACGAATTCCCGTCGGCAGAGATGGCAACCGAAGACTGAGTGCGCCGATGTACGCGGTCTTCGCCGGCGCGCACCCGTTGGCAGTTCGGGCAGCTGCAATTCCACTGGGGAAGCCCACCACCAGCGGCTGAGCCGAGGATGCGTATCCGCATTAGTCGTTGCGCTCGGTTACTGGATTGTCTGGCATTGCTATGTTGTCTTTTCCGGCAACCTGGCCAGTACTGTCGATCGGTAGGGGTAACTCGCCATCGGTATTTGCGTAGGCTGTTACCTCCATGCTTAGCGAAATTTCTTCAAAGTCAGGTTTTGTCCACGACATAAAAATCTCCCTTTATTCAAGAGTCATCAGGAATGCAAATAAATCATGAAGTTGTTTGACGTTCAGGTTTTCGACAAGATTAGCCGGCATCAAAGAGACATCAAGTTGTTGTACTTCTTCCAGGTCGCGTTTGTGTAGTGAATGGAACTGGCCGTTTTCCTCGCGAAGCTGAATGTTGAAGTTTGATTCGTTGACACGAAGGCCCTGGATGGTTTTTCCTTCGTCAGTAATGACCATCACCTGTTCGTAACGGGGATCAATGTCTTTGGAGGGTTGCACCATCGATTCCATGATGTACTGTGGAGACCGGCGGCTGGCGATCCGATCGAGGGCCGGACCAATCCCTCCGCCGCGGCGATTGAGTGCATGGCATTTGTTGCAGGCAGCCTTGTTTTCGACATCGAAGAAGAACTGTTCGCCTACCTTGGGGTCTCCGACAAAATAGGGTTTCCAGTCGCTCTCACCTGGAGCTTGAGCCAAACTTCGGATGTAGGCGATAATTTGGGCGATCTGTTCTTCTTTGAGCGACTCGCCAAGTTTTTTCATGGTGGTTCCCGGAACACCATTCTCGATCACGCGCGTGATGTCGGCGTCGGTATTTCCATGTAGCCAGCGATCATCGGTCAGGTTAGGCCCCTTCCCACCACGACCCGCTCCACCATGACAACCACTGCAGAGGCCGCGGAACATTGCCTTGCCCTCGTCGAGTGCCTGAGGATCTATGGGGGCTGCAGCCTCTGGTTCTGATGGTTTGAGCACTTCGTCATCCGGGGCCTGGGGGGTGTCAGGCCCCGCAGAGGAGTTGGTTTCGGCATGGGCCAAATTTGCGGTTGGAGGTACCAGCGGAGACCACCACGCGATCAGAAGTCCGACCGCTACGACGAGAGGCGTTTCAAGACCTGGTTTTGGACCAACGATCCGGTGTGAAAACTGCAATATTTGAAGTTGCCTCATTGCACCACCTCGCTATGGGAACGGGCCACATCGATCGGTATGTGCCATCGGGCAAACAATTTTTTCAGGGTCGCAGATTCTTGCAGTTCCACAAAAGCTTCGTCGATGGCCTCTTTGAGGTCAGGTTCGGTGCGGCGCACGGCGGCACAAATAGGAAAGCGATCGACCGTGTCGCTGGCGGGCAGCATTTCCAGGCGGCCAGGCCACTGCCGGGCGGCCAGCCAGTTACCGCGGGTCGAAACGACGTAGGCGGCGTCCACCTCACCCGAGGTCACTGCCACAAACAAAGCGGAAAGGTCCGGGTAAGAACGGACAACACGGCCCTCGAGGCCGCGGACGGCAACGCCCGACTCGACCGCCACAGGTCGGTCGGCTAAAGGTTTTGAGTTCATCTCTGCCCGCACAGCCCATTGATAGCCGGCATGGTAGTAAGGGTTGGTATAGATAACGCGGCTCGCAAAACGGTCATCGGGCGTAATACCGAGAATGACGTCGCACGAATTTTTACTGGCCAACTTACCTGGATACGAGTCATGGGACGAATAGGCCCAGTAAACGTCAAGCGATACCCCCAGGGCCGAGGCAAGCTGTTGGGCAATTTCGTAGTCAAGCCCAGCCGGCTCCGGATGGGCTGTGGAGAATGGCAAATTATGCTGATCAAGGGCGACAACCAGGGTGCCGCGCGAGCGAATTTTTGCCAGTCCGTCATATTGTTTCCGGGAGTGTTGGCGCCGATCCATTTTTGGTTCGAGGCCACGATCGATTTGCTGGTGTGTGGCTGGCGCAGTCTGCTGTTGGCCAAGCGGAGCCTGCCCCTTGGCGGATGGCTTTGCGGTAGCGTGATTGGCCTCTTGGAAAGCGGGGAAGTAGGGAGTGTGGTATTTGGAAAGTATTTTGGAGACGACCCCTTTTTCAATCAACCTTTTGACGGCCGCGTCGACATGTGTTTTCAGCTCCGTATCACCCCTTCGCATAGCGATTGCTATGTTCCAGCGCTCTTCTGGAATCTGATCTTCAATGAGAACCGCGTTCAATTCTGGGGAGGTGTTGACCATCCAGCCAATATTCGACCAGAGGTAGGCGTAGTCGATATCACCTTGATCAAGTGCAGTGAGAACCGCCAACTGGGTGCCAAATAGCCGGCGCAGATATCCATTTTGTCGCAGATTGTAGTCGGCGATCGTTCCAGCTTGAGTTCCAATTCGGCGCGAGCGGTCTCCTTGAAGCTCCGTCAGTGATTTGACCGCAGGGCTGTCGTCGCGTTTGACGAGCAGGTAGCCCGTGCCGTAGTAGGGTTGGGAATAAATAACTTTGCCAGCAAGTTCTTCTTCATCGTCCATCGCTTGTGGATCAACAGCAGCACCCAATGCCACATCGCATTCGAAATCAAGCAATTCTCCAATCGCAGTTTCGCGGAGCACATCGATCCAGTTCAATTCCAACCCAACTCCCAGCTCGCTTGCCACCGCTTGTGCAAGTTCGAGGTCGAAACCAGGTTTTTCAGGATCGGCGCTGGAATAGGGCAGATTTGCCGGATCCATGCTCACGCTCAGTTTGCCTTCGCGTTGAATTTTTTTCCAGGTATCCGTAACGACCACTGGCCGAGATGGTTCGACGAGCGGTGCCCGATGCACGAGGCCATACCTCGTGAAGATGGCCGTGAACGCAGCCCGCTCTAAAAGGTCAGTGACTGCCCGTTCGATTTGAGACTTCAGCTGCCGGTCATCGGCCCGGACGGCCAGGCCGATGTTCCATCGGTGCTGAGGAACAAATTCTGCCACGACTCGGAGTGGTTTCTCCGGATGCATACGCAGATACCAGGCAGTGAAGTCGGTATCGACCAGCGCGGCGTCGAGTTTTTCCGCGCGAAATCCGTCGAGTAAGGCTTTGCGGGATGCAAACCGCACGAGGGTGTGATCCCCACCGGAAAGAGGAATCGTTCCCGTGACCAGGCCAACGCGACGACCGCGCAGGTCGCCAAGCGATTGGATGGTGCGATTTTCGCGCTGGGTGACCAGCCCAAACTGGCCAGCTGCATAGGGCGCTGTCCAGGATGCAATCGAACGGTTCGGCACACCCTCGGGGACGCCGATTACCACATCACAGTGCTTGTTCTTAAGTTTTTTCCAGCGGCACGCGTCGGCTGGGCAGCCGTGAAGTCGGTATGGGCGCTGCAGCTTTGCCGCGATCAAACTGGCAACCTCAGCATCGACACCTTGCCAGCTTCCATCAGGCCGTTGGCCGGAACGGGGCATGGCGGTGCTGTCGATGCAGAACCGTAGCGGTGTTCCTGCTCCCCAGAGCTTGATTGGTGCAGCACCAATCAGGAGCGTCACGATCACTCCAGCAACTGCAAGTCGATAATCAGTTCTGATGATTTTCAAACTAAACACCTACCGTTGGTAACCGGTGAGTTTATGGAAAACGGTGGTAATCCTGACCGGCAACCGGACTGTCTGTAGGTTGCGTTCAGGAAAGAGGGCTATCAATCAGGCAACGCAAAGACAAAGAGGGTATTTCCGCGCCGTGCATCACGCAGCCACGGTGCACCGTCGCCGGCAAAACCAGCCGTCCAACCACCCCACCCGGCGCACACCGCAAGGTATTGTTTACCGTCAAGTTGGTAGGTTATCGGCGAGGCGTGGTGCCCCGATCCGCACTGGAAATACCAGAGTACGTCGCCTGTGTTTGCGTCGTATGCGGAGATGTATCCTTCGGCATCGCCGGTGAAGACCAGTCCGCCGCCTGTTGCCAGCGCGCCTGCCACCATGGGTGAACGTGTATCGACACTCCATTTGATCTTGCCTGTGTCGACATCAATGGCCTTGAAGGCTCCAGAAGCCTCATTGTCGATGAGCGTTAGCGAACTTCCCCAATAGGGTTGACCTTTAATAAAGAAAGCTTTGCCAGAGGTGAAGTTTGCACAATTGTTGATCACCGGCACATACGCACAGTTCGTACCGGGGTGATAAGCCATCGGATTCCACTCTTTTCCACCCGCTGCTCCTGGGCAAACTCGCACACCTTCTTCGGTTGGCAGTGCCGCCTGGTTGACAAAGGGACGCCCTGTCTTGGGATCGAGTCCCTCGACACCTTTCGATCGGTCGGTCCAGGTGACTTCGCAGAACGGTTTGCCGTACAGAAACTTTCCGTTCTCGCGGTTTAGGCAGTAGAAATAGCCATTTCTGTGGGCTTGGACCAGGGCTTTGACCTTTTTTCCCTGGTGCTTCACGTCGACCAGCACTGGCGTGTTGACACCGTCATAGTCCCAAACGTCGTGGGGACTGTTTTGAAAGTGCCACTTGTAGCTTCCATCGTCCGGATTCAGAGCAACAATGGAACAGGTGTAAAGGTTATCGCCCTTACGAACTTCGCCGTTGAAATCGGGTGAAGGATTCCCGATTCCCCAGTAGAGCGTGTTGAGTTCAGGGTCGTAGGTGCCAGTGACCCATGCCGAGCCCCCACCGGTCAACCACGACTGGCCTTCCCACGTTTTGAGTGCTTCCTGGGCGTGCGGTTCTTTATCTTTGGCATTCGGAACGGTGTAAAACCTCCAAAGTCGCTTGCCGGTTTCGACATGGTAGGCGTCGATGAATCCGCGAATCCCATATTCTGCACCGCTAATACCGATGATCACTTTGTCGCCAATCACCAGCGGAGCGACCGTTGCGCTGTAGGCGAGCTTGTAAATATCTTTTTCTTCCTGACCGTTTTCACCGTAAGCCGTGATCGGTTCATCCCACAGTTCTTCGCCCGTGTACCGATCAAGACAAACCAGATGTGCGTCGAGAGTCGACATGTAGAGGCGATTTCCCCAGGCTCCAAATCCGCGGTTCACGGCGTCGCAGCACAACGCCAGGTTGTCAGGTAACGATTTTTGATAATGCCAAAGATGCGAACCTGTGCGACAGTCAATGGCGTAGGCATGGTTCCAGGGCGTGGTGATGTACATGATGCCATCGATCACCAGGGGTGAGCACTCAAATCCATCGAGAACGCCCGTTTGAAAAGTCCACACCGGGATCAGTTTGTCGACGTTCTGACGGTTGATTTGTTTGAGTGCCGAATAGCGTTTGCTATCGTAGGTGCGACCATACATAAGCCAACTGGCATCGTTCTGTTGCGCTTCCAGCAGGTCGTTCTGATTGACCGGTCCGACCGCCTCTTGTGACAGGAGCTGGTGGCTGGGAATCGATAACAGTCCCAACACGATCAGCGCTGAAAAACCTGGAATATGGCGTACAAAAGACACGGCAAAACCCTCCATTTCGAAGCACGAGGCGTAGTAAAATCGACCACGAGACTGTGCACAAATCCTACCACTTTGTAGCTACTGAACAAGTACCGGCGGACCTTCGGTTCGACCGACCTCAATAGAACACAAAAAACGGTGCTGACCAGAACCGCAATCGCTCACGACCACCTGACCGGGCTAAGCCAGGTACTCGGTGTTACCGCAGACGCTGATTGCCTGGCCGGAGATGTTGCGCCCCGCATCCGAAGCCAGGAAGAACATCATTTGGGCGATGTCTGCTTCGGTCACAAATTCCCGGAGTGAAATCTGGTTCAGGTAAATCTGCTCCATTTCTTCAGTGGAAAGATCGCAGGCTTGGGCTTTATCGCGAATGACATCCTTGGCTCGTTGATTCGAAACAAGCCCGGGTTGAATCGCGTTGACGCGAATTTTGTGCGGGCCTAACTCGATGGCAAGACTTTTGGTGAATCCGACGACTGCCCACTTTGAAGCCGCATAGGGAGTTCGGAGGGGATAACCAAAGCGGCCTGCTACCGACGACAGGTTGATGATCGAGCCACCACCACTTTCTTTCAACAGTGGCACCGCCCGACGAGCGCAGAGGAATTGTCCTGTAATATTGACAGCCATCGTGCGGTTCCAGTCTTCCGGGGCAATCTCTTCGACGGCCAACGTTGGGCCGGCAACCCCGGCGTTGTTGACAAGAACGTCAAGTCCTCCCAGGTTTTTCCGAACGTCGTCAAAAAGTTTGTCGACCTGGGCAAGATCGGCTACGTCAACCTGGCTTCCGTACAGGCTTGGGATTTCACGGAGGGCCTTTTCGAGATGCGACTCTGAAACATCGCAGATTTGCACACGTGCACCGTTGTCTTTAAAGAGTTTTGCAGTGGCCAGGCCAATTCCTGATGCCCCGGCTGTCACGAGGACACGGGTGCCTTCTTTGAGACTCATAAAACTTTCCTTTCCGTGAAAGCAGGCGTTGTGTGGTCAGAATACAACAGATCCCGGTCAGCTGACCAGAGTGGAAAAAGCAAGCCGTTAAAAAATGTGCCCCGCCACGAATTCCTGTGGCGCCGACCATGGGAGGCAAGTTGGATGAGGAGGTATTGACGCAGTGCCTCGGAGGGTTTCTTCTTGTGCGGACCTGACACGAGGCCGGTAGCGGGTAAGCCGCGCAGTATTTCCCAGCGATGGTCTGCCAGGCCCCATAGCGCAAGAAGCCCCGTAGTAGAAGAAGCCCCGTAGTAGAAGAATCCAGGTTGCCAGTGGAGGGGGGAGATCAGTCAGCAGAAAAGGCGTAGATACACCTCTGATGGTACGTGTCGCCCGGCTTCAAGATGACACTGGGGAAATCGGGCTGATTCACCGAATCGGGAAAATGCTGGGTTTCGAGGCAGCACCCGCTGCGGTGGAGGTAGGTTTTGCCCTGCTTCCCTTCCTGCCCGAACAGGAAGTTACCGCCGTAGAACTGGACTCCAGGTTGGGTCGTCCAGACGGTCAGGGTTCTCCCCGAGGACGGATCTTTTAACACAGCTGCCACACTCAGTTCACCCAGCTTGGATTTCTTGAGTACATAGTTGTGGTCGTAGCCGGTCGTGGATGTGTTGTCCAGTTCTGCAACGTGCAGGCCGATCGGTGTCGGTTGGCGAAAATCGAGCGGAGTTCCTTCAACCGGGGCAATCTCCCCGGTGGGAATGAGCGTGGCGTCAACTGGTGTGTAGTTGTTTGCGTTGATGGTAAGAAGGTGGTCGTGAATGGTAGGTGCCCCGGCACCGGCGAGATTGAAGTACGCGTGGTTTGTCAAATTAACGGGCGATTTTTCGTCGGTCGTAGCTTCATAATCGATCTGGATTTCATGGTCATCGGTGAGCGTGTAAGTTACGGTAATGTCGAGATTGCCGGGATAATGTTCTTCGCCAGCCGGGCTATGGTAGGTGAACTTCACACCCCGATCGTCGGCATTTTCAAACGCAGTGGCATTCCAAAGGACCTTGTCGAGGCTATGCGTGCTCCCTCCGTGGAGATGATTGGGACCATTGTTCATTGCAAGCTGGTACTCTTTCCCGTCCAAAGAAAACTGGCCTTTGGCAATACGGTTGGCACAGCGGCCAGTTGTGGACCCGAAATGCTGATGTTTTTTCGACTCGTAGTCAGCCACCTTGTCGAAACCAAACACGACGTCTGCCAATTGGCCGTCTCGATCGGGGGCCTCAATGCCAATCAACGTTGCTCCGCGCGTCATGACTTTTAGGACCATTCCCGCAGGGTTGCGAACGGTGTAAACGTCAACCATTTCTCCGGAACTGGTTTTACCAAACTTTTTTTTCATCACTTTTTCACTGACGGAAAATTGAGAAAACAACAGGGCGAGCAAGATCAACAAGCATGGTTTGGGATTATGGTTTCTCCCATTCCGGCAATTCGGTATTGTTGCAGGTATTTGCTCCAGGGGGATTGGTCTTTTTGCCAGGCGAAGATGCCCCTTCTCTAGGCCGTCAGTTTATCACATGGCTCTGTAAAGCGGTGAGTTAAAATGGAGCAGACATTCGACGGTCGCTCCCCAGATTGTCACCGAGAGCGAGCCGTCCCTTTTCGAACCGGTGGGAGGCCCGTGAACGGATCGCAAGCGATATTCAAGCTCCCCAGAAACTGGCTGGTTGGCGCATCAACGCCTGGTAAACGTGGATCCCTTGTTCGAACTGGTCCAGGTCAAGATGTTCATCCGCACGATGTGCCTGGGCAATGTCTCCGGGGCCCAGTACGACCGCAGGTAGGCCACCGGCGGTATGGTTACTGGCGTTGGTTCCATACTTGACGCCGACCGGCTCAACGGAGAATCCCAGGTTGGTCAGGACCTGCCCTACGCGATCAGCCAAAGGACGATTGTTATCGGGCGATAAGGGCGGATCGACCCTGACCTCAACGTGCTCCACATCAAGTTGGGGGTCACTTTCACAGAGTGGTTGTAGCACAGCTTTGACAGCCGGCAGGACGGGCGCGGCGTCTTCTCCCGGCACCAGTCTGCGATCGACCAAGACCGCGCAAGATTCTGGAATCACGTTGATTTGGGAGCCTCCCTGAATGACATTGATGCTGCACTGCGCTTTGCCAACCAAAGGATGGGTTGTGGTGACCGTGGGGATGTAGTCGCGTTCGATAGTCGTGATGACACGCGCCATGGCGCTGATGGCCGAGCGACCCTGGCTGGGATCTGAAGAGTGTGCCGCCTGACCGTTGGTGCGAATCGTCCAGCGGACATACCCGTTGTGTGCGATGACCAGTTGTAGTTGAGTCGGTTCACCAACGACCACACCGACTGGCTTCCAGGGGAGCTGGCTTAGCTGCTTTTGGGCAAATGCGTTTACACCGGTCTTGGCAACCTCTTCTTCGATGCTGAACAGGATGGCAATGTTTGTGGAAAGTTGTTCGCTTTGTACTGCGTTTCGCAGGGCCCACAGCATCGCTGCGCCAGTCCCCTTGGTATCGCACGATCCTCGGCCCCAGATTTTTCCGTCTTTGACCAGCCCTGCAAAAGGGGGAACCGTCATCCCCTCGACACCGACAGTATCCATGTGGCTGTCGAAAAGGAGCCACGGAGCCTGGGCGTTGACCTCGTGGGAGACGAGCAGATTGTAAGCGTCACCGGTCACCGCCAGGCGATCTGTTTTGAAGCCCCACGCTTGCGCGACCTGTTCCAGGTATTGGGCAAGCTGGCCCTCGACAAAGAGGGTACCTTCGGCCAGGCGGTTGACCGTGTTAAATCCGATCATCCGCTGCAACAGTTGCACGCTATCGGCAGGAATGATAAGTGACATGGAAAACAGGAACCCTCCACAGGCAAGAAAAAATAGGTTGCGTCGGCACGGGTGTCAGGAACTAGAGGCCTACGACACTTTATTTTTTTGCTTCCTTGCAGGAAACACACTGGGATCATACTGCAATGACAGGAGAGTTGTCAGGCTGATTCTTGGCTCAACGCGAAACGGGTTGACGTAAAGCGGCCAGTGGCAAGCCCCGTGCGCGGTTGTCCTGGTCACGGAAGGCTTTGCGCTGCAGAGTCGAAACAAGGGGAGCCGGTTATTCCTCAGGGAAGTTGGCCTCGACCGCATCGCGTTGGTAGATCGGCATATGGCGGTAGTAGACTTCAAGCGTCATGCAGCACATGGCCGTGTTGTAAAGCCGGCCACCCGCTTCGCCATGGCCTCCGCTCAGGAACCAACTTCCTTTTTCGTGGCCTTCTTTTGCTTGGGCGTTGACGAGAAAGTCGCGAAGTTGGGTATTCCAGGTTTCCCACAGTTCCCCTTCACCGCCCGTGTACTGAAAGAGGAGTTGGGCAGCATAGTAGTTGAAGTAGGCGTTGTCAGTCGCGGGTCCAATTGCAGCGATACGTTTTACTCCTTCGATGAGTTGTTCGTTGTCACGTTTCCAACCCAGGTACATGCGACACAGGAGTCCGATGGCGCTAGTGGCATTTCCATAACTAGAAGCACCGGCCGTATAGCCGTAGCCAATACCACCTTCGACCTGAACAGAATCAAGAAATGCAGAAGCACCGCGGACCGTAGAGGCGGGAACCATGAGATAGCTCATGTGACCGCTTTTGAGGGCCATGATTTGCCAACCCACGACCGAGGTATCGCCCGGTTGTTTGGGGTTATACCGCCATCCACCGCCGACAGGATCTTGGGCAAAGGTAATGAAGTTCAGCGCTAACTGTGCAGGACCTTGCAGCCTGGAAGCGTTCGTCATGCCGTACGCCTCGCACAAGGTAATCGCAGCGAGTCCGTGGGAATACATTTGCCCGCTATCGGTGAACGAGCCGCCATTCTTGTTGGCTTTCATTTGTTGCACGAGGGCAGTCAACCCTTGTCTCACAACCGCCTGGTAGTCTCCGACCATGTGGGTATTACCGGCGCCCAGAAACGGCAGCAAGGCCATTGCGGTACCGCCGGCGATGGCATCGCTGCGCGTGCCCTTATCGGCACACCGCCCTTGGCAGCGGAATTGGGTGTGATCGAAGCTCCACGATCCATCAGGATTCTGGTGTTCGGCGATCCATGCCAGGGCCAGTCCCACAGCAGTTTCGCTCGCGGCATTACCTCCCCCTTTGCGAACCATCACGGCGCGTGCCATGTGACCACGACCGGAGAGACCACTCCCGCCGCCACCAAGCGCGTTTGCCACCGTCAACAGAGGTGCAATATCGCTGCCAATATCCATGACGGCAATTTCAGCAGCCGGGGCAGATTCGAGGTCGTTGGTAACAGCAAAGCTGACATTCTCTTCGATCAAAGTGGTTTCCGGCTGCTCTTCGTATTCCACGATTTCTTCTTCGAGTTCGACCGGGTCGGTTTCGAACTCAATATTCTCTTCCAATTGCTCCTGAATATCTGAGGGAGAAACATTCAGATCCGCGGTGACCAGAGCCGGGAGTTCAGGGAGCAACCACAGGCCAAGTATCACCAAGAGCACCACATGCGTGACCAGGCTGGCCAGCCAACTCGGGCTGTTGCGCATCAACGATTGGTAGAGGGGGAGCGATTCGCGCTCCTTACCCCCACTTGAGGTGTGCTGGCGTTCGGTTTTATCGTTATTTGTTTTGTTTGCGCGTTTCATAACAGACAGGTGCTTTCTTCACCCGTAAAAGACATCTTTTCTAAGCGGAGCGGATTTTCCAGGCGGAGTGGAGGTCGACTAACGAACCACCAAAGGCTGGAGCCACTTCCAAATAAACCCTCTCTCCTATTACCTCTATTCTACCACTCAGGTTTCTCTGTTCCCACCACTTTCGTTTTCACTTTTGGAAAACCGGTTCCTGCTGCGGGGATGATCGACAAGTCATCCTTGGGGAAGTAAAAGGAATCCTGGGAGAACGGGAAGGATCCACCACTTTTCCTTGGGGGGAAGCCGTTGATGGTTTGTAAGCGTTCAACTACCGTTCAGAGCGAGACATACGTTCAGAGCGAGACAGGCTGACCGCTTCCTGCCGATTCGTAGACCGCTCGGATAATGGCCAGCGCTTTGCAAGCCTCGGCGCCGTCAATCAACAGTGGGCCATCGGTCGCAACGGTTTCCAGGAAATTGGCAATATTCCGCGTGTGGTTGGCATAGTCGATCGCCATGGGGTCGGCAGCGCCACCCTCCGCTGCGGCACCACTGAATTGCGAGCGAATTTGTTCATCTTCGGGAAGCTCATTGCGAAATTTCCAGGTGACCATCTGGTCTTCGTGCACTTCGGCGGTGCCGTCGCGGCCGGCGATGTGGATTCGTAGCGACGTGCCCGGCCACATTGAGGTAGCCCCCAGAATATTACCCAGTGCCCCGTTTTCAAACTGGAGGAGACCAACAGCCGTATCTTCTACCTCGATCAGGTCGGTGGCGTGACCCCGTTGTGCCGTTAGCCCAAAAACTTTTGAGGTTTTCCCGGCACCGGCTGCTGCGGCAATCCATTGGATTGCGTCAATCGCATGGATTGACTGATTCATCAGGGCCCCACCCCCGTCGAGGGCAACGGTTCCCTGCCATCGGTCGGGGGAATAATAGGTGTCCTCGCGCCACCAGGGGACATAGGCCACCGCAACCGCGAGCGGGCCAAATCGACCGGCCCGGGCTGCGTCGTAAATGGCCCGGACGACCGGGTTGAAGCGTTGCGGGAAAATGCCGCCCAGGTGGATGCCGCCATCGCCCGCCGCGGTGATCATCTGCCTGGCACGTTCGATGGTAATTTCGAGCGGTTTTTCACAGAGGACGTGGATTCCCCGCTTCGCGGCGGCTGCGGCCGGTTCCAGATGGGCGCCACTGGGTGTGCAGATGGTGACAACGTCCGGCTTTTCCTGTTCGAGTAGTTCTTCACAGGTTGGGTAAAACTTGCAGGAGAATTTTTTGGCGAATTCAAGTCCTTTGGACTCCGTGCGACAACAACCACCAACAAGTTCGGCTCCATCGATATCGGCAATGGCACGGGCATGCATTTCGGCAATCGCACCAATTCCAACGATGCCAATACGGAAGGTTTTCATGATCGAACAACCAAAGGGGGTGAGGGATGTGTGCAGAGCTTTTTGTCTGGGATCTTCAGGACCTGCGACAAGCCTTAGTGGCGAATGGTGACGCGCCGGTTCTTTTCCATGCTTTCGGTCTGTTTCTGGCACAAAACGATGGCGTCTCGTGCAAGTGCGGCATCGAGAACTTTAGAGGCCTGCCCTGTTTTTATCGACTTTGCAACTTCGCGAATTTCTGCCTGGAACGATTCCAGCGGATCGCCACCGGCCAGTTTGGGTTCGAGCGCCTTGCCACGGTTGTTGAGCAACGTTGGAGGGCACGTGTATTTCCCTTCACCCCCGATCACGGCAAAGTTGAACATGAGCGTGGCCTGCTCCAGGTGAATTTCGAAACCATGTTCGAAGGCCCGTCCCTGCTGGAGGATGGTTCCGCCCGTTGTTTCAACCAGCAAATTGCGGTCTTTAAATTCCAAAAACGAGTGCCAGAACTCGGCAAGGTTATGACGCATGCGGCCCCGCGTAGTAACGGCGGTAGGCTCGCCGCAGGCAAGTCGTAGGAAATGGGTATCGTGCACGTGCAAGTCGAGCATCGGCCCGCCTACATGTTTGGCGGACCAATAGTTCTTGAGCCAACTTGGGTCAGAAATCACCCGCCGAAAACTGCCTCCCTTGAGTTTTCCATACTTGCCACTCTGGATGGCCTTGAGGGCCCACTTGTATTCGGGAAAGAAGGGGAGCACGTGACCGACCAGGATCATGCGGTCAGCACGCTGGGCGGCTCGAATCATCTTCTGGCAGTCGGCGGCGGTGAGCGCAAGTGGTTTTTCGCAAAAGACGTGCTTGCCAGCTTTGAGCGCCTTGAGGGCGACGTCCGTGTGCAGCGCCGGGGGCAGCGTGATGTCGACCATGTCGATGTTGGGGTCGTCGAGCATCTGGTCGATGTTTTTAGATGTCTTGATTCCGGCAAGGTCGACCTGTTCTCCGGGAGGGCCAAAATTACCTTGAATCGATCGCCAATCACCGGCTCGTTTCTTGGGATTTTGTGAGGCAATGGCGGTGACCCGAATGCCAGGTACTTTTTGGTATGCGAGCCAGTGGATCCAGCCCATAAATCCGATGCCTGCCAGGCCTACATTGATCATAATTTGGTCATCCCGATTTTACTGGAAACTCAATTGAGAAAAATACTCTGGTGACAATTAGAAAAGCACTCTTTTGCGTTGTTCAAATCGTGGCCGATTTATTTTTCTGCCAGCGGATCGTCATCTCCAGTCGTTTTCATCTTGTCCCAGAATAGCAGGAAGAAGAGGATCGCAATGACTGCCGACATATAGGTAGGCAGTAGCCAGAAGGTTTTCCACTGGGCCATTGTTTCGGACAGCAAAGTTGGGTCAACCTTTGGTTTGACTACGGAAAACATATTCATCAATTGCTGAAAAAAAGTTCCTGTCTCTTCAGGCTGAATTGCTTGGATGGCATCGGTAAGGTCTTCATAACGGGTCACGGTTTTTGCTTGTTCGCCAAAAGCGATCCGGTAGCCAAAGTACATGCCGATCCCCTGCGTGAAAAAGACGAGCATTCCTTGCGCCTGACCACGTACGTCTTTTCCAGCGACGTGGTCGGTATACATGAACCCGGTGACGAAGAAAAAATCGTAGCAGATGCCGTGCAGAACGATTGACAAAAACAGCATCCAGACCACCTGGTCTTCAGCCCCAAATGCAAACAAGGCATAGCGGACAACCCAGGCGAGCATGCCCACGAGGATCATGAATTTCACGCCGAGTCTCGCGAAGAAAAACGGAATTAAGAGCATGAAAATAATCTCGGACATTTGTCCAAGCGACATCGACGAGGCGGCAGCAACGAATCCGACATTCCCCAGGAATTGGGAGGTAAGACCATAGTAATAGGCAAGTGGGATGCAGATGAGTGTTGAGCAGATAATGAAAACAAGAAAAGGAATTCGAGTCAGAAGTTGGATCGCATCGAGCATGAAAATCGTACGGATATCGACTGGTTTGTTTTTGGCCGGCGGCGGTGTACGGGGAAGTGTGAAACAGTAAAGGCCCAGCAAGGCCGAACTGACAGCTGCAACTTTCAGTATGAGCAGGCTTGCCGACCAACCCATAAAGCCGATGGCCAGTCCTGCTGCGATCCAGCCGATCGTGCCCCAGACCCGAATCCTTGGAAAGTCGTTCTGGTCCAGGATGTGGGTGAAGGTAATCGTGTTGCTCAGGCCGAGAGACGGCATGTAGCAGACCATGTGACCGACAAACATCCAGATCATCATGTTGCCGTTGCCCTCAACCGCATATCCGTATGCCAACCACATAAAGATGGCCCCGAGCAGAAACAGGACACTCATGATGCGTTCGGAAGAGAAAAACCGATCGGCAAAAAGTCCGAGAAACAGCGGTGCAATGATTGCTGCAATCGGGGCACTTCCATAGGCTGCTCCGATATCAGCCCCGGAAAATTTGTGACTTCCAAGACAAAGGCCGAGGGTAACAAACCAGGCTCCCCAGACAAAAAACTGCAAAAACATCATCACCGAAAGACGGGTACGGATATACATGCGATTAGTCGACCTGGGGTTTTTGGGAAGTGTAGGAGTGAGGTTGTTACGGTTTGATGATGGGTCACTATTGTTTTTGTCTCGGTTGCCTGTAACCCAACGGGCACTTCCGAATGGAGGATTGCCATCGTGGCTTGTGGTTACCCATTCAGTTCACTTTTCAAACGATCCAGCAGCGCAACCGCGCCGCCAATTTCGGCTTTCTGGCGTTCTGGCTCCTGGGCAATTTCACGTTCGATGGTCAGTGGCCCCGTATACCCAATTTCGTCGAGCGTCGTCAGGTAAGCTTTGAAATTGACGTCTCCTTCGCCCAGCGGGACTTCTTCACCCCAGGTCTCACCTGGCTGGTCCGACCAGGTACCATCCTTGCAGTGGATACTGCGAACGTAGGAACCAAGTTTTTTCAGGGCAGGCAATGGTTCGCCACAACCGTAAAGAATCATGTTGGCCGGATCGAAATTGACAAACAGGTTAGGGCGGTCAACATCGCCTAAGAAGCGAAGCAGCACCTCAGCCGGTTCCTGGCCCGTTTCCAGGTTCAAGGTTTGATTGAGCCGGGCGCAGTGGTCACAGACGTCGCGGGTAACTTCGAGGATCTCGGCATAGGTGGGGTCGCTTGACTCGTGAGGCACGAAGCCAATGTGGAGCCCAACCTGGTCCACGTCCATTTGGCGGGCAAAGTCAGCGATTTCCTTGAGTTCTTTGGTGCGGGCAGCACGAGTTTCGGCAGGAACCAGACCAACGGTCGTCTTGACCGTTGGAATATCGGCATAGCTTTCACCCTCGAAGCCGCCAAACACACAAGTGATCGTGATCCCGTATTCCTGCAGTTGTGCCTTAAAAGCAGAAATTTTTTCCGGGGTTCTCGAGGTGGCATGAGGTGAATGGAGGTGGACGGTAGGCACCCCCAGTTCACGCACCACGTCAAGATGGACCCCCAGCCCGGCATCAATACTGGCAAAAACACCAATGGGCCACTTTTCCATGGCAGAATCTCCTTGGGTGCGATTGTGGAAGCAAGCCGTGCAACTTACCTGCCCCCAGCGGTTTGATCAAGATTCGTAGGGGGAGATCAAGATTCGTGAGCCAGTCAGGATTCACCGGTTGTGGCCTGGGAAATTGAGCTGGCCAGCGCCAGCGCCCCATAGAGGACCACTTCTTCGGCCAAGATGGCCGGGGTGATTTTGTAGTTCCCGCTACGCGGGGCAAACACGTATCGCGCAACCTCCTTCCGCAGCGGCTCGAGGTACCACGTTTCACCAATCAAGGGGACACCACCACCGATGACAACCACATTGGGATCGAGCAGGGTAATCGCCTGCGCCAGTGCCCAACCATAGGTCTGAATTCCCTCGCGAAAAACGTCGGTGGCCAGCGTGTTGCCGTCGATCATGGCTGCTGCCAGGATCTTGCTGTTGAGCTTCTCCGCTTTGCCGTCGCACCGGGCCAAGACGTCGTCAATCGACGCTTGATCTTGAGGCAGTCGGTTTGCCAGCCTCGCTTGGGCCACTCTGGTCATGCCCCAGCCGCTGGAAATCGATTCGACCGTTTGTTGGTCTGAGTCGGCGTGTACTCCCGGGCGGAGGTGCCCGATCTCGGCGGCACCTCCAATGGCTCCCGTGTACAACTGACCGTCAATCACCAAAGCTCCGCCGATCCCGCTCCCGACGTTGCTGTAAAAGACAACACGATGCCCCCGGCCGGCACCATAATGGGCTTCTCCAAGTCCTGCCAAGTCGGAATCGTTGCCGAGAACTGCGGGGCGCTGCAGTGCCTGCTCAGCCCACCCGGTAATCGCAAAGCCATCCCAGCCAGCAATTTGAAAACTCTTGATAATCTGTCCCTGCCGCGCGTCAACCGGGCCACCAAAACCGATACCGACAGCTACGACACCATGGTTCTGGATGAGTTGTGGTCCGACCTGGGCAATTTGATTTCGAATCCCCTCGGCTCCTTCCGCCGGGTCAACATCACGTCGCTCAAGAACTTCAAGCGGTGAGCCGGCCGCATCGCCGACGGCGAGTTGCAGTTTCGTACCACCGATCTCAATGGCCAGATACATAAAAAGGGGAGGGCACTTTACAAATCAGGCAGACCAGAACCAATCAGGCAGGCCAGATTTTTTGTTGCCCGGCGGTTACATCGCGTGTCGCCCCGCGCGTGTCGACCACAAGCTGGGCGTGTTGGACGATAAACTCGTAGTCATAAATCGAATGGTTGGTTGAAATCAAAATACAATCTTGCCCCGAGAGAAACTCCGGTGTCAATTCGGTACTTTTGAGCGGCGGAGTTTTGTACTTTCGCATGGTCGGTAGGATCGGTACGTGAGGGTCGTTGTAAGTCAACTCAGCATCGCGGGCGAGGAGCAACTTCATGAGTTCAAAAGAGGGACTTTCGCGCGGGTCGTCGACATCCGGTTTATAGGCCACCCCCAGCAGGCAAATCTTGCTACCTTTGATCGGCTTGCCTTGCCCGTTGAGCGCACGGGAGATCTGTTCGATGACGTACTCCGGCATGCCAGCGTTTACTTCGCCGGCCAGTTCAATAAACCGGGTTGACATGCCGTGCATCCGTGCGGCCCAGCTCAGGTAAAAGGGATCGATGGGGATGCAATGTCCTCCCAGGCCAGGTCCCGGATAAAATGCCTGAAATCCAAACGGCTTGGTCTTCGCGGCGTCAATCACTTCCCACACGTCGATGTCCATGCGAGTCAACAATTTCTTCAATTCATTGACCAGGGCGATGTTCACCGCTCGGTAGGTGTTCTCCAGAATTTTGCATGCCTCTGCCACTTCGGTTGAGGTGACTGGCACCACGGCCGGCACAATCGACTCATACAGTTGGCAGGCCAGTTGTAGACTGGTTTTGTCATTGGCTCCAACCACTTTGGGGATTGTGGCGGTGGCGAAATCGGGATTCCCGGGGTCTTCCCGTTCGGGGCTGTAAGCCAGAAAAAAGTCGTGGCCCGGTTTCAGTTTGCCCGCCGGTTCCTGTTGATCTAACAGAATCGGGAGCAACACATCGCGCGTGGTGCCTGGATAGGTTGTGCTTTCCAGCACCACAAGCTGGCCTGGTCGCAAATGGGCGGCAATGTTTTGAGTTGTCGACTTGACGTATCCGAGATCGGGGTCGCGACTCTCCGAAAGAGGGGTGGGAACACAGATCAACAGAACGTCGGCTTCGCCCAGGCGGTGCATGTCGGCGGTCGGTTCGAACTTGTCCTGCTTTACGCACGATGCGATCCAACTTTCAGGGATATGGCCAATGTACGATTTGCCCTCAAGCAACTGGGTTATCTTCTTTTGATCAACATCAAAACCAAGTGTGCGAAAACCGGCATCGATGAAAGCACGCACCAAGGGTAACCCGACATAACCCAGGCCGATGATGCCGACAATGGCCGATTTGTCAGTAAGTTTCTGTTGCAGGTCGGTGGGCATCTTGGGGAGGTTCCTTCCAGAATGCAAATGTCAATTTGATGGGGGAACTCCCGTTCCCTACCAAATTAGCCCGCTCACAAGGCGACTAAGTTCACGCGATTTTACCGCGCTGGTGTCGTTTACTGAAAGGGCGACGGATTTCATGACGCCACCTGTTAAGTTGCACCGGTTTTTCCGCAAACGGAAGTTTTCCATCGGTTTTTATCTCTCTCGTCAGGATGCGGACCTAAAAAAATAGAGCCCAATTCCATTGGTCTAATAGTGGCGAGATGTTATTCTGGAAAGTCCGATTTTCAGCGCATGGTCGAAAATCAACCTGTGGCAGAACAATTAAGACAATCACTGCGAATTTAGCCGCGAGGAATATTCATGAGTTATAGGCAGTTCCGGAAGCCGTATGACAAAGAGGGGTATGTGGTTGTGCGCGACTTTCTTTCGGCAGAAGATTTTACAGAGCTCAGTGACCATCTTGATGGCTACATTCGCGACACGGTACCAAAAATGCCAGATACCAAAGCGTTTTACCAGGACAAGAGCCGGCCAGAAACGCTGAAACAAATGCAAGACATGGGAGAATTTGACCCCTATTTTCTCCGCTACCTTGAGCATCCTCGCTGGAACGCGCTGGCCGAAGCATTACTTGGCGAACCTTTTCGTTTCAAGGAGCCGCAATGGTTTAACAAACCTCCTTTGACCATGCACGTCACCCCGCCTCATCAGGATAACTTTTATTTTTGCCTGCGGCCTCCCAATGTGATAACGATGTGGCTGGCTTTGGATCGGGTCGGTGAGGAAAATGGAGCGTTGCGTTACATACCGCAATCGCATAGTCGTGGTTTGCGCCCCCATCACAAAACCGAGGTCATTGGGTTCTCTCAGGGGATCTCCGACTATGGCCCCGAAGATGAGGCGGCAGAAGTCCTGATTGAACTCGAACCGGGGGACCTGGTATGCCATCATGGTGAACTGGTTCATCGTGCGGACGCCAACCGGTCCCAGACGGCTTCACGCCGGGCATTCTCTTTGGTTGCCGAGGGGAGCAGCTGCCAGCGTGATGAAGCAGCCTTGCAGAGTTACCGGGCGTCTCTCTCAACACAACGTGCAAATGCGGGGCTGAAAAAGTAGGTTGTCAAACAGGAAGTCGTGCCCAGGCTGACTCATGTCGGTGGAAGGAAAAGCATCCCAGGAACTCAAAATCCCAGTCCTGCTACCTGCCAGCCAGTGCGATAGGTCCGGCGAAGGTATTTTTCTGCTTCGGGGTAGTTGGGGATCTCCATCCCGGCAGCGTTCCATTGGAGGGGCACGTCGGGTGTGCGAATGGCAACCGTGCCGAGCAAGATGGCTTCGGTCATGGGACCGGTCTGGGCAAAGTGGGATTCGGTCATCTCGCCACCCAGGCAGGCATCGATGTAATGGTGATAGTGGTCGCGCGGCGGGAGTTCGGGCCGTGGGTGATCCTTGAACTTTTTTGAGGGAAAGAGTTCTGGCTGCTCACCCTGTGGCAGTAAGAGTGCTCCCTCGGTGCCCAGCACCAGGGAACCCTCGGTGGGAAAGTCATCCCGCTCGATGATCTGGCGAACTTCCCGGGGCGAGAAGAAATTGCCGTCGTGCCACTCCAAGACCAACTCGTCCCCCTCGGTCATCTCATTGCCGGGAAAAGTCCAGGTGATGTGGTCCGACTGGGGCCATGTGTCGGCGCGCCGCCGCGGGTCGTCTTTCCACGATTGCTGGACACGAGCGGCGACCCTGTTGGGCGAGACAAGTCCTAACCCTTTCCACACCGGGTCAAAAATGTGGCAGCCCATATCGCCGGACCAGCCGGTGCCAAAATCCTGCCACGCACGCCAGGTGACTGGATGGTAAATCGCCGGTGCATAGGGCCGCAGTGGCGCGGCGCCAATCCACAGGTCCCAATCGAGGTCGTCTGGCGGCGTTTCGCCGTTGGTGGGGCGCGGTCCCTTGAGGCGGTAACTTTCAATCGCCCCAGGCCGGTTAGAACACAAGTAGACTTTCTTGACCTTGCCGATGACGCCCTGTCTGAGTAGCTCCACGGCCATGCGGTCCCCCATTTCCGAGGCGCCCTGGGTGCCCAACTGGGTGACGACGCCAGCTTCTTTGGCGGCATGCGTCACCGCCCGTACCTCGGCCACGTTGTGACAGAGTGGTTTCTGGCAGTAGACGTGTTTGCCAGACTGCAGCGCCGTCATCGTGATCGATGCATGCATGTGATCGGGCACACTCACGTTGACCGAGTCAATTCGGTCGCCCTCGGCGGCCAGCAGTTCGCGCCAGTCGTTGTACTTGCGTGCTGCCGGATAGTCTTTTGCAGCCTCCAGGAGGTTGTGGTGATCGACGTCACAAATTGCGACAACCTCAAGCTTGGGGTGCGTGGTGAGCCGTTTTCGGTCGTGGTTTCCGATTCCGCCAACACCAATACAGGCGTGCTGCAATTTCCCATTTGCCGGGGCGGCGTGGATCGGCCTACGAGGTAACAGGCCAGCTGTGACACTAGCGGCAACACCTGTGGTAGAAAGCTGAAGAAACCGGCGTCGTGACGTTGCATGTTTTGACAGATCGTTCACCTTAGTCTCCTATCCGGCCGGAAGAGGCTATTGGGCCAGGTCTCGAATCCAGACATCCTTGAACCGCATTCTTCCCTCGCCGCCCGAATGCAACTGCAAGGCAATGACCCCTTCGGTGGCTCCAGGGGAGGGGTACGTGAAGTCAATCATTTGCGTACCGTTGAGATAAACAATATGGCGGTTGCCAACCACTTTGATTCGCATCTTGTTCCAGCTATCTGGCCGGATGACCGTTTCAAGTTCGGGGGCTGGCCACACGATCCATCCCCGGTCGTCACCGTAAAGGCCACCCGTGTGACTGCCGACCAGTCGGTCGATCTCGATCTGCCTGCCCTTGCTCACGGTGGTTGTGCCAGGCTCAAATGTGGTGTGGATAAAGACCCCACTGTTGCCACTGGCTTCACACTTGAATTGCAACGACAGGTCAAAATCGGTGTAGGTTTTCTCCGTGGCCAGATATCCATATTTTGGCGAGATGCCTTCCC
The DNA here is from genome assembly GCA_965243695.1 of Lacipirellulaceae bacterium. GTDB lineage: Bacteria > Planctomycetota > Planctomycetia > Pirellulales > Lacipirellulaceae > JAKVCB01. Next base: position 502,267 of record CBDEWC010000039.1, read on the forward strand.
CGTAGATGGTGCTATCTTCGACCACCCATTTTTCTGCCCCTACCTTCTCCCATCCGTCGAGGTTCTTTCCATTGAACAGCGGGACCCAATCAGGCCCTGGTCCTCCCTGCCCAACGGCTCCACTTGTGCACAGCCCTCCGATCAGAGCGAACCACAAAAGCGTCAATCCTGGTCGACACAAATTCATAATAACCTCCCCAGAAAGAACCGGATGAATGTTTACCCCTGGCCCCACCGCGGTTTTTGTTTTTTGGCGGTGCCGGCAAGTCTCCCCCCCCACGTCGATGGATGTCCGTCAAGAAAACACCGGGGCGGAGGGGCCTATGAGACCAAACCTGTGAGCCTAAAGCAGTTATTGTACTACTACAACCTACCCCCATCCCGAAAAATAACCAGGGTTGCACGGTTCTTCAGGTACGGGTGAACCGCAGGCAAAGGCGACGGATGTTGATGTCGATTTTTTTTGCTAGACTACAGGAGCAAGGTTCATGTACGGTTTTTTACCCATTAACATCAAAAGCCATCTCAGGTCGGTGCCATGGCACAGAGATGATCTTTTGCATGATTTTCAATTAAGGAATTTTGTCTGTGCGCATCTTGATTATTGCCAACGTGTTGAGCTGGTTCATTGCCATCCCTCTTCTTGCAGTTGCTGGTGAAACCCGTTCGGGGGATGCGACCATTCAGTGGGATGGGAACCGGTGGGAACTCAGCACGACCGACCTGGTTCGCGTGATTGAAGTCGTCGATGGTCGGTTTCGAGAGACCCAAACGGTGGGAGGCAAGTTGCAAGCTGCAGGGCTGGACATGGTGTCGGCTGGATTTTTTGTCGGAAGTGATGATGTGACCGTCGATGGAGCATCGGGAAAATGGGAGGTCACCGGAAGCGATCTCCAAATTCTTGCACAAGGTGAGCTGCAGCTGGAAATAACCCTCCAACGCGGACCTCTGCAGGTGACCAAGACCTATGTCTTGTATCCGCTCTCGAGTGTGATTCGTCAGTGGGTGACGTACAAGAATGTTGGGGAAGCCGTCCTGGAGATCACGGACCCGGGGTATTTTGATTTCTCCATCCAAACTCCAAATCCAAACGAAACCTCTTTCTATTGGATGGCTGGCGGGGCCAGCATTTGGGGGTCGTGGCGGCTTTACGAAGAGCCCCTCAAGGCCAAGCCGGTCCGCAGCTATGACACGTATGACCCTTTTCCCGTTCCCGATGACATTGTCCACCATTTGTCAGGCAATGGCACGAGGGCACGTATCCTGCACAATGACAAGCAGATCTGGCCGGCTGAAGACTGGGCCGTCTCGCTCCATTCGGTCAACCAGCACAAGTATGATTTGACCGTCGATGTGAAAACGGGAGATCGGCTTGTTTTTGTTTCCAATGCCATGGGCAAATCCACGGCGAGTGCGAGTCTTTACGCGCCAGAGGTCAGGGACAGTGAAGGCGGAACCTTTCTTTCCTGGGGTTATTACTCCACCGAGCAGGGCAAAAATGGTTGGAGTTATCAATACTACGACGGCGAGGAGTTAAAGGACCTGGTCAATGTCCCGGGTGCCCACATTTGTTTGAGCTCCAATAAACATGGATGTTGGGTTGCCGACCCGGAGCATCCGAAAAGTCCACCGCGGATTGGGTGGAATTATGCCCAGCCCAGTGCCGCGCACGATGTGGCACGCGTTTGGACTGCTGAGAAAGATGGTGTGGTTAAAGTCACAGGGGCTTTTTCCAACTCCTGGAATTATTGCGGTAATCCCGAGCTTGGGCCCAAAGGGGGAACCGCGAGTTACGCCCCCTGGTACGCGTACCGTAACCGCGAAACGGGCGATGGCGTTTTTATCGGTTGGGACTATTTTGGTCGCTGGCGATCGGATCTTCAGCAGCAACCAGACGGCTCAACGCGCCACCGGATGAAAGTGATGAACTATCGCCATGAATTGTTGCCAGGCGAGTCGGTGGAGACCCCCAAAGCGTTTATCGGGCAATTCCATGGCGACATCGACGATTGTGGCAACGCCTGCCTCCAGTGGCAGTATCGTTACCTGTGGGATTACACCCGCGATAACTGGTTTCCTGCCATTCGAATGTTAGGCCAATGGCTCGAAGGGTGTGGCGTTACGCCTGATATCGATAGTGCCTACCGCAAGGTATTTCGCGTTGTCGACCTGATGCGCTATTGCGGCGGCGATGTGTATCATCGCGATTGGGGGTGGTGGAACAAGCTTGGTAATTGGGATGGGCCCGATTGGCGAAGTGTCAATCAGTACCTTGCAAAATACGACATGGGGCTCTTGCTCTATGGAACCGCCAATTATGCAGATCGTGATTCAGGGGTTGGTCTGAAGGTTCCCGATGGCTACATCAGCGACAATGCTCCTTATCAACTCGATGTGGGGCAACCAGAGGTGGTGGACGCCGTAGTCGACGAGTTGCATCGATGGAATGTGGAGTATGGCCCCTACACGTGGAGAAACGATGGGGGTTTTTTGGCCCCTAACACACCCGACGATACCAACGTGTTGGCACAGGATCAGGGGTTTCGAAAAATCATTCGGCGTTTTTTGGACGCCCATCCCGATTGTGCGTTCCAATCGGTGAACAATGGAGGAACGCTGGCCGGCTATGAATACACACAGTTTTCCTCCGCTACGTCCTTTAGCGATGGGGATGTGGGCATTTTGCGGAATCACTGGGCATCCTTGATTTTGCCTCCTGACAAGACGAGCAATTTTCCTGAAAAGGCACAACCGAATTCGTATGACAAAGCATCGTGGCGGGCGATGCTGGCTTTCAACGTCGACATAAGCCAGGACACGTATGACCTGGACAAGATCGAAGGGATTCGCGAACTGGTCGATATTTATCATTTTCTCCAGAGCCGCCAGGTCGTTGGCCGTTGGGTCAAGGTGTATCGGCCCATTGTCGAGGGTGACGAAGATCAGACGATGTATTTTCAGCGGCTCAGTGGGGACGCGCTTCGCGGTGTGATCCTCGCCAAGCGGCCTGTTGCTACGCCGGTCAACATCCGGCCGAAGGGCTTGATCCCGGACGCCCAGTACACGGTTTCTTTTCACGAGTCGTCGTCACACCTGCAGAAGAGTGGGGCTGATTTGATGAACGAGGGAATCGCCCTGGAAGAAATCATGCCGGGTGAAATCATCTATCTGAATCTTCCCTACCACCCGGGCAATCATCTTGATGCTGTGCCGCCAAGTCCGCCGCAGGCAGTGACCGTAGAGCGGGCCGAAAACATGGGGTATCCAGGGGTTGAAGTTCGCTGGAAACCGGGCACGGACGACCACTGGCTATCTCATTACGCGATTTATCGTGATGGTGAAATGATCGATAAGGTCGCCAAGGGAACTTTTTACTTCGACCACTCGGCCGGTGCCGACCCGGCAGCCCAGTATGCGGTTGTCTCGGTGGATGGGGCTGGCAATCTTTCGCAGTCGGCTTCCTGCCAAACGGTTTCTTCCCCGAGGAGCCAGATCTACGACGATACGGATCCTCCGGTGACCTACTCAGGCAGTTGGGATGTCAACGACGAGGATCCCTGGGCCTTTCAGCACAGCCTCACCAGGTCCAACCGCGGTGGTGATTCTGCCGAACTGCAATTTCATGGTTCCCGGGTAAGGTGGTTCACCAAGCTGGGTCCCCAAAATGGAGTGGCGCGGGTCGAAATTGATGGTGAGGTAGAAACGGTCGATACGTACTCGGCCGACGAAATGTGGGGAATTGCGGTCTGGTCACGAGAATTCCAAAATCCGGGACCGCACACACTGAAGATTACCGTGTTGGACGAGCATGCCGAGCACCGGTCGGACAAACATATGAGTCCAGAGGAGCAGCCACGCCCGACCTGGGTGCATCTGGATGGGTTCCAGGTAGAGTCGTCTGCAGCAGAGTCGTCTGCAGAAGGGGACCAGTAAATGTTCATTCGCGCTTCGGGCGCCGTTTGGCCGATTTTGCAGACGTGCCGAGGTGCCTTTGCGCATAGTTTGGCGCCCCTCAAGCATCGCCTTTGAACTTGGCGCACAACAAGTCATCAAGGGGTCGAAAATGTTGATTGCTGGTCTTCGTCGCGCCTCTCGAGCTATTTTTATCCTGGCTGGTTTATTACTACTGCCTGGTTCAGCTTTGGCCACCTGGTCGGTGATTGCCGTCGACGTTACCACGCGACAGCTCGTCATCGCTTCTGCAACCTGCTTGCCGCAAAACATCTTCCGGAAAATTCCTGCAAAGGGGCTCATGGATATTCAGGCGATTATTGTCCCGGGCGTTGCGGCTGCCGTGGCGCAGGCGGCGATCGACGGAACCCGTAAAAATCAGAACCTGATCTACGCGCAACTGAAGAAGGGCCGTTCTCCTCAACAGATTCTTGGACAGCTCAAGACAGATCCCTATTTCCAGAGACGCCAATACGCGGTTGTCGATATGAAGGGGCGCCATGCTGATTTTTCCGGAAGCAAAAACAGCCCTGCTTCTCTTGCTGTCCAGGCCAGAGTACCTGGTACCAATATTTACTACTCCATCCAGGGCAACATCCTGGCGTCCGAAGCCGTGGTGAACTCTGCTGCAGAAGCTCTTGAAAAAGCAACCGGTACCTTGGCCGATCGTGTGATGGCAGCCATGGAAGCTGCGGATGAGGCCGGTGGTGATGTCCGCTGCACGTGCAAAACAGAACCGGTCCCCAAGGCACCCTGCGACAGCCGCAATGCACACGTCGCTTATCTTCTTGTAGCAGACCCCGATGACCCTGAAGGGGACTCCTTTAACGACGGCGACTATCGCATGTACATCCATGTGACCGATGAGAACATCAAGCCGCACGAGAACGGCAACCCTGTGGTGACTTTGCGGATGCGTTACAACGCATGGAAGGCGGAAAATGCTGCCCGGTAACACGAAGTCACAGGAGAGCTTTTAGGAGCCTTTCTCCCATTCCATCGGCCAGGTTTATCGGACGCTTTACAAATTGGCCCCACGTGCTGTGGTCAACCAGGTTGGCCATGCGGCTCTGCTGTACCTCGAACTTGTTGGCGTTGCAGGCCAAAGTCGTCCTCGAATAGACCAGTTCTTCCGGCACAGCAAAACTCTTTGCCCATGGATGAACCAGTTGTCTTAGTGGCGGACAGGCTTACCAAGAGAGGCTATTTTCTAGCGCAAGCGGCAGCGAAATTTTAGTCCGTGTGAACCCTGAGGCTATGCTTTTGGCTGACTGTCGTTATGGAAAGGAACATTCCAGTGTGAGAACGAATCGGCTTTGGGTGCGTAGCCTAAAAGTCGCTTGGTGTCTGACAAGTCGAGCCTTTTGAAGCGGTTATTTGAAATGCCGTGAGCGATCATGAAAGGCTCGCCGGTTAAATCCGCCTCAACACAATTTATAAGTAAAGAACAAAGATCCTCGGGGTTTGCCCAGGCACTCAGGTCACGCGAGTCTAAGTGAGTCCATGCATCGGGATCGTAAAAGGCTCCTATGCGAACCGCGATAGCCTCAACATTTTTTTGATAAGCGTAATAAGCTGCCACTGCCTCACCATAGGCTTTACTCACTCCATAAATGTTTTTTGGACGAACGGGCATATCGGTGTTTACCTGCGTGTCCAGCGGATACCCTTCTACCACCTGGGCGCTACTGGCGTAGACGACACGACGAACCTTCGTCTGAAAGGCAGCCTCAAAGATATTGTAGGTTCCTACAATATTTGTTTGCAAAGTCTCCTCGAAAGTTGAGTCTGGACAGGCGATGCCCGCAAGGTGAATCACGGTATCAACATCTTGACAAGCCTCTCTGCACGAAGAGAGATCCGTAACATCAACTTCTATCCCTCGTTGAGTTGAGACTTGAAGATCAGCCAAGCGAAGATCGTATTTTTTCCCCAAGGTGTTTGTGTAATTCACGAGTGCAGAGCCAATACGACCGCTGGCTCCAGTGATGAGTATCGTTTTAAGCATGAACAACCCTCTGCCTGGTATAAGAGTATGTCGAACAGAACGTGATGGATGTCGGTGACCTGTCCCGCCGTTTGTGACTACGGTTTAAGTTAGTATTAGGCTGGCCTTCGGGCCAGCCCCGTTGGCTTGCTGCGGCAACATGTTTGCTAAAGAGGCTTCGTTTGCTAAAGAGGCGTCGTTTTCTAAAGAGGCTTCGTTTGCGAAAGAGGCTTCCAGCGGAAATGCTCTTTGAGGATCCCATCGTTGGCGAGTTCATCACAGCCAACAAAAAGACCGCGTAAAAAGCGACTCACCTCAAAGTGGGGTCACGTCACCCCTGCAGGTCAATCGCCGGGGATGGTATCGATTCAGCGGCTGCCAGAATTTTCTGAATGCCTGGGTGGTTGTGTGCGTGAGAGTATCCAGCTCAAACCAACTCCCGTAACTATTGTCACCAACAGGGACGCTGGGCCGATCCATTGAAAGCTGATGGGGTCGGGGGCGAGCAGCGAAATCTCTCCCGTCGCCTCGTCAAGCTTCTCCTGCAAAGAAACACCAAATGTCTCCGACCGGATGCCCCAACGGAGGTGCAGCCAGGTGACCAGCGGACCTGAAAATGCGATGACCACCGCAGTGATAATGCCCAGGAAGGTGGCAATCCAAACGGCAACCGGTTTCACAAAGGGGACGAACAGGGCAAAGAAGAAAAGTCCAAATATGGGAGCGGTGAGCAGGTTGACGGTCTTGTTGGTCACGGCAGTAATATTGCCCGGAATCACTCCCATGAACGAACTGCCAACCACCACGATGGTTCCTATGAGGAAGGCCAGGAGTTTTGCTGCCAGTACGTGGCCGCGTTCGGTAGCGGGCTGCTTTCCAAAACGGTCAAGGAAGTCGGTCATTACGACTGCAGTAATGGAGTTCACGCCCGAGTCAATACTCGACATCGCCGCGGCAAACATTGCCGAAACGACCAATCCGGCGATTCCCGCCGGTAATCGATGTGCGATGTACCACGGGAAAATGTGATCTGCGTCTTTGTACAAATTCATGTCCTTTGGCAGTTGGTCGGGATGCGCTTCGAAAAAACCAAGCAGCGCAAATCCCACCAGCCCAAGGACGATAGTAACGAACGCCGAGGCAATCAACTGGATTGCGTATGCATGACGGGCACTGGTCGCGTTTCGGGTTGCCATAAACCTTTGCACCGAAGTCTGATCACCACCTGCGGTACAAACGATCCAGGTGACCATCATGAACAGCATTCCGACGACAGAAAGGCGCGTGCGGGGATCGAAACTGATGATGGGTTGAGTATCCCACTGCGGGTGCCACTCTGTCGGAAACCAACTGAAGCCGTCCATCTGGAAGGTGATCATCGCGAGGACCAACAGTGCCCCACCCAGTAGCAGTAAGAACTGTAGCGTGTCGGTAACCACAACCGCCTGCAAACCGCCGACGGACGTGTAAATCACTGCGACAAATCCGGTGATCAATACAACCATGGGAATCCACTGCTCGTCGATACCCATCATGACGATCATCGCTTTGGCGGCCAGATAGACCAAAAGGGACATCCAGACCAGTCGCAACGCAATGAACATCGCTGCGCCTAGCAACCGGATTCCCAGGCCCAGTCGCGATTCCAGCAATTCGTAGGCACTGGTGACGCGGTGCCGCATGTAGACCGGCAGCAGCACATAGCCCACGATCCAATAAGCGAATGGAAGCGCCAGCAGGCCGGTCATCAGGACCGGCCCTTTCCCCAAAGCTTCACCCGGCTTCGACAAGTACGAAATCGTACTCAGCAGTGTCACGAACAGGGAAATTCCGATCAGTACCGGGTTCATATTGCCCCGGCCAACGAAATATTCTTTCGTGGAACGTTGCCGCCGGCCAAAATACCAACCAATCCCGATCGTCACGCATGCGTAAATGCCTATACAAATCCAATCGACGGTCTGCAGACCTTGCAAGTGGTCAACTTTGTCGGGCCAATGGTCACTCATGTGGGGTATCTGCGCGGGGTGGAAGGGAGGGTTCTGTTTGGTGGAGTAAGGTCTCTTGTTGCAAAAATCTACCACCAACTGTCCTAAGTATGCCAGCCGACTATACTGGTGCAACTCCTGGCGGGTGTAACCTCTGGCGAATGTGGCAGAGCACCGGCTGGGTGAGGATACCGAACCACCATTGGCGGGCAACACGGTACCAAACAGGAAACTGTACCAAACAGGAAACTTTCAATGTCGAGCTGGAAAACTTTGCTGAAACTCAATGCACAGCGCAAGGCCGAATCGGGCGATGCGGCCCAGTTGGCCAGTGCTATTCGTGCCGGGGCCGACCTGCGGGTCGGGACCGGGTTTCGACACAACGAGCATATCGATCCTACCTCCGAGAATCATGACTTGGTCCGCGAGGTGATGGATCTGCGGATTACCTACCTGATTGAGGATCACTGGGTCGCTGGGATTGAGAATCTGCGGGTCCCGATCCAGTTGCCCGATGGGTTTGGCCCGCGGGAGTCGATGTCATTTTTCCTGTACAACCAGGATGGGCATCAGGCGATTGCGCGCCCTTTTCTGGATAGCCGGCCTGCCACGGGTGAACCGGGTGTTTCGCCACTGGACGATCACAGCGCGACACCCAAGTACCACGAGCTGGAAAATTTTGATGCCCAGACCGACGCCCCCAGCAGCAATTTTATTTATGACTTCGAATATTTTCGTTACATGACTCGCTCAAACTGGACCGAGGTTTTCGCGCACGATGCCAAGGGAGGCGTAACGTTCGGTCAACTTGACGATCTGGTCGATGCCTTCGAATCAGGTGCCGAAGTCAAGATTGCAGTTCGAGGCTTGTGTGACGACCTGGCAGGCGGCTCGGCCCGACCGGTGGACCATGAAGTCTTTATTCACCTGGGAGCCCTCTACTACTACACCGAAGGGCGGCTGTTGATGGGATCGGCCAACCCGGTGGTCCGTACCACCCCGTCGATCCCACTTGGTTATTCGACCCAAGGTTGGGATTTTGGCTGGTTGATGCCGCGGACCGACGGCCACGTGGCTCGCTGGTTGTGCGATCCCTATACACTGAAGTTTCGGCGGGACGCCAGCCGGTACGCAATGCGGTGGTTTATTAGCGACTGACCGCAGTGGTTTTACAGGTCGCGAGGTGGCGACCTGCGGTTTGACAGGTGGCCAGCGGTAGGAAAGATCACGGCGACTTCAGGTCAAAATCGAGGACATTCTTCCCCTTTTTGACCTCGCGGGTGAGCGTTGTTTGGGAGTTGTATTTCGCCGGGACTCGCTCGATGGGATCCAGCTCGGTGCGCACCGAGATGATGACCGTGTGGTTGCCGATTTTCGCTCCGCGATTATCCTGCGAATAAAGCAGTTCGTAATGGCCTTCGCCATCAGTCCGCCCGCGCGACGCACGGTTTTTGGCCGGACGAAAGGTGACCCAAGCCTGCTTTAGCGGTTGCCCATCCAAGGTAACGGTTCCCGAGACGGGGGCCAACGAGGGCAGGTCCGATCGGGAGCATCCCCCTGCCAGGAGCAGGATGAAACCGGGCGCGATTGCCAAACAGTAAAGCACGGCCGAGGAGTAAAGCGTACGCATGGGGCTCACCCTAGTGTCATTGTCCAATTCTGACAACTAGCAACCTGCTCTGAAATTGCCGATTGCTTCGCTCGTTCGAAGATAACGATCGTAGAGGCGTACCTGGAGAACTTCGTCCCCTGCGGGAACGGATAACTTGCCGGTCCCCGTGACGTCGCCAATTTCCACAGCCCTCTCGCAGCGGTTGTCGTAATTGTCAAAATAGCCGGTTTGTCCGAAACGCCCATATCCATACAGTCTTTGGTCGCTGTCCCCTCCATCACAAAGTCGACCATCGACGATGACCGATACGCACTTGGGCCCGCCATCGACGACAAACGCAACGTGGTGCTTTGATTGCTGGCCCACGGATCCCGGATCACTGGCCCACGAGAAACCGAGTTTTTCCGTCGTGAAAATTGATTTCCAGCGAACCGTCCGGCCCGGTTGTCACGCGAATTCCCTGCTGAAGGCCGCCCGTACTGTCAAGCAGAACCTGTCCAGGCCGAAGCTCGTTAAGCCGGACCCACAAGGCGACGGTGAATGCACCTGGTTGGTCCAATCGTGGTAGCGATCCAAAGTGCCAGGCCTGCCCGGCTGCGCACTGCTGGTGGTCGAGTTCCAGTAGTAATCCCTCGCGGGTTACCGTGTGGAGTTTGTCCTGGTTCCACATCTCCTCCAGCAGCTCCTTGTCGATCAACTGACACCGGGCGGCCACCTTTTGGGTGGAGCTTAGGTAATAGTTGCCATCATCTTCGATCAAATCGGGATAGCTGGAGCCGCGCCAGGTGTTGTCTTCGTAGTTGATCAGTTCCGGCTGGGACCAGTGGATTTTACCTTCCCGCTCGACGCCGCCACTGAGCCAAACGAGATTGCGACTGATGGGCGGTTCGCTGTGCTGATAGTATGGGTAGCCGTTGCAGTGAAACCAGAAAAGATATTTGCCGTTCTGGCATCGCCAAACCGTGGGACAGGCTCGAGGGGTCCGCATGATCGGGCCGCCCGGGTCATACCGTACTGGCTCAGGGGGTGTCCATTTTTTGCCGCGGTCGTAACTGTACGAGCAGGCAGGAAAACCCATTTCGGTGCGGTAGATGCAAAACAGGCTTTCGTTGCCATCGAGCGGTACCACGTTATGTTCTTCCTGAACCGAGCCGAACTGGGGGTTTCGAATTCCCGTGTCGCCCTCCGGAAGCATTTGCCAGCGAATTTTTGTGGGGTCTTGTTCCGAGAGGATATTGTCGCTGGACATCAGCCACCCCTCGCCCTCTTGTTGGAAGTGCCGACCCATCTTGGTAAACGGGATCAACACGTTGCCGTTGGTGACGACCGGGCGGGCAATTCCCCAGAACAATTGCACCAGGCTGTTGGTGTCGGCCGTTCGATTCTGATCACAAGCCGTTTGGCGCATGGGAAGCCGATATCGTTCTGGCGACCAGGTTTGGCCCCCATCGTCAGAAAATTTGTAGACGTACCAGCCATGCAGGTCGTTGCGTTCCCGGACGATTTTTACCGGAGGGGTGTTTTGCCAGAAGTGCCATTTTTCGTCTTCGCCTTCCCCGGCGTGAACCGGGTCGCCGTTATAGGTATAGAAGGCGTAGATCCGGCCGGAGGGTGTAAGTAACGGCACGGCCCAACTGGCGGCAGGACCCGTTGGAGACTCGATGGGGACCAGCTCCGACCAGGTTTTCCCTTGATCGGCACTTCGTGTTGCGGCAACAAATTGCCCAGACTCACCCTCACGGTCCTGGCCAGTCGTTAAGAGACAGACCCACGTCCGGTCGGGCATCACAATCGTGTACGGCTGGTCGACGTAAAAAACCGAAGGCAGCTCCTGGCCGGTGGCAAAGTTTCGGGAATCGGTCGGTGGAGAGGAATCGATGGGCATGAAAGGGATCAATCGTTTTTGCCCCGGAGGGTACCGTGCTGGATGGTTTTTCGGTGGTTTACGCTACCGCCCGGACAGGCTCCCTTCAAGAGGGCCAGCTTGAAGCGGCAACCACCCGTTGCCAGTTGGAACTGGCGGCAGCCAATGTGCGTCACAAAAAACAAATAACAAAACAGAATCCGAAGAATGTGTTGAATATTGGGTGGATTGTGTGGCACTCAGAAGGAGCCAAACAGGAGTTGAAAAACCAAGCCTGGATGGACCAGTTCGACAGGTGAGTAAATAAAAAATGTGCTTAAAAGATAGCCGAAATGATTGACAATCCGCGCATGAAAGAGCATGCTAAGAGGTTGGGCAGGAGTCTGATTGGGCCGACGGTTTTGGTGTGTCTGCCGGTCACGCTGCTTACCAAGATAAAGATCCAATCCTACACCTAAGTAAACTGACTATAGGACGCCTCGGATTATGAAAGCGACATCGGGATACTTTTTAGCCCGTTTTCATAGGGTCGACTAAAAAATCTCCGGCTGCCGTTTTTTTGCGATCACGGGTCGATTGGCAGGGGGTTTTTTACAGCGGAATTTTACAGTGGAATTTTACAGCGGAATTACTGGGTTCAAAGGCAAGTCTTGCTGGCCATATTCATTGAGATGAACCTTCCACGTTTTCACTAGAGAAAGAGTTGGTCATGATTTCGAAAAAACAGCAAATGTTTTTTGTGGCGACGCTTGTTTTTGGCGTGACCAGTTACCTCGGAGCAGCTCCCCAGGTAACCGACATTATTCTCGAAAGTGTCGACTACGAAACTTTCTTCACCGCATCCGATACGGACATCGGGGATAGTTCCCAAGGGGCAACCACAAGTTATGGCGGCGGCGGGCTTGGCCTCAATGCTGATAGGGCGATCGATGGTGGTTTGTCGTCATGTTGCTCAACCGCAAACAGCTTACTTCCCAATCCAGGGGGTAGGCTGGAGATTCTGCTTGATACCACCGTGAACATGAGTGGCTATGACATTACCCACATGGTCAACACCACGGGTTGGGCTGGCTCGAGCCGAACCAATCATCAGTATCTTGTTGAGTTGCGAACGGTGGGTGGCGATTACACCGAGCTACTGAATGTCGCGGTGGGCGGCGACAACGATTTGGTAAATCAGCCGGTAGCCATTGAAAACCCGGGAGTGCAACTTACCATTAACGACGATGGTGGCGGATTACTTGGGACAGGAATCGAGGCGGTGCGGTTCACCTTTCATAACGACAACGGAGGCACAACGCCCGAGGCGATTCAAGAGATCGACATTTTTGGAGTTCCGGGGCCCCCCTTGCCACCGACCACGCAATACGCCTGGAAGTTGTCTGGCCTTGGCGACTGGAACAGTCAGCAAAGTTGGAAGCCAGTCACCGGTCCCGGTACACTTCCCAATAGTACCGGGCACACGGCTCAATTTGGAAATTCGATCCAGGCATCCAGCACCGTGACAGTGGACCAATCGGTGACCGTAAATCGCATTGAGTTCGACAATCCAGACAACAGTTACGTGATTGCCGGGCTTGGCGAGGTCAACCTGGAAGGCGATTCCAGCGGCCCCACGGATCCTTCAATCGAAGTCAGTTCGGGCAGCCATGTGTTTCAGGCAGCCGTCAATTTGAAAGCCGATACAGCCGTCACGGTCACCAGCGGCGATCTTCGCTTTGATGGGCAGGTTGACTTGATGGGCAACGCCCTTAGCCTTTCCGGCAATACGCAGCTAAATCATAGCGTCGTCGACACGGTGGGTGGCGGCTCGGTAACACTACTTTCGGGGGACGTTACTGGTGAAGGGACCTTGTCAGGCGATGTGAACAATCAGTCGGCCACGGTGGCCCCGGGCAACAGCCCTGGCATCCTGACGATTGATGGCGATTACACCCAGGGTTCGGGCGGGACACTGGCGATTGAAATCGCAGGTAATACGGCCGGTGACCAGTACGATCGCCTGGTGGTCAACGGACAGGCCAATCTGGCAGGAACGCTGGATGTCTCGTTGACAGATTTCACTCCCAGCAACGGAGATACGTTTGACATCCTTGACTTCAGTTCGTTCAGCGGCGATTTCGACACTTTGAATTTGCCCAACGATTTTAGTTGGGACGTTACGACAGGCCTCTTGACCGTAGGCTCGGGCGGCCCTGGCCTGCCGGGTGATTTCAACAACAATGGCGTTGTTGACGCAGCCGATTACACACGATGGCAGGACGGA
>CBDEWC010000040.1:0-22494 GCA_965243695.1 Lacipirellulaceae bacterium
CCTTTTCTGGTCGACGATTTGACAGCTTCCGATTCACCACCCACTGCCGGGGGGAATTCGTTCGAGGACGACCTATCTTACCCTGGGCGTGGTACCGACGAAATTCTTGCCGTTGGCGAGAAGGTCTTTTTTCGGTCTCGCTACCTGTTCGCTCAGAACCAGCTTTATGCGGTGGCCGCCTACGACGCACCGGACACTCCTACCGAGATCTCCAACCACGGCGGATTTCAACCAACGGCGGTTGGCCCAAACGTTTACTTTTATGAAGAAGTCGCTGGCGATACGACCTTGTGGAGTAGCGATGGGTCGGGTGGCGCTGCCGCGTACGTTGATGACATTGACGACAGCATCTCGTTCGACACGCAATCGGCTGCCGTGAACGGAAAACTGGTTTTCGTCAATGCCGACGCAGGACATGGTGCGGAGTTATGGAGCCTGGATCCGGCGGACAAAGCTCCCACGGAGCCTTTCTTGGATCTGCGGGCAGGCCCGTCGAGTTCGAATCCGAAATTTCATGGCGTGGCCGGTGACCAACTTTTCTTTACCGCCCAGACCGGTGGTGACAATTTTGGACTTTGGGTGACCGACGGCACGGTATCTGGCACCGAAGAAATTATAGCCGACGTGGGACCGGCCATAGGGTTCGACAACTTTCAACCGTGGTATGGCCAGACGGTCTTTCTGGAGCAAGTCGGCGATGGCGACCTGGTGCCGGACGTATTGTGGGTCAGCGATGGCACCGCAGCGAATACTCGCGTAATCGACATGCCGACGTTGATGGATGATGGTTCGGCCTCTGGTGTTGTAAATCAGTCATCCCTGGCCGTTTTAAATGGCAAGGGCTTTATTTACTATGCAGCCAGGGCCGACGGGGCTGACCACCTGGAACTCTGGAAGACTAACGGAACCACGAGTTGGCAGATTACCAACCAAACTTTCACCGAAGGTCCTGCGAACCTGACCCTGGTGCGGAACCAACTTTTCTTTACGGCCAGTAGTGGGGATTCGGGGAATGAATTGTGGTGGGTAAACCTGGAACTAGGTGGGCCAGCGACGCTGGTTGCGGACATCAATGCGGCCAATGGAGGAGATTCGGACCCGGCCTGGCTGACCCCCTTCGATCACCATTTGCTGTTTGTGGCCGATGATCGCACTGGCGATGCAGCCGAACCGGGCACCCATGGTCGGGAACTGCGATCGTTCGATCCGTTTGATTCCTCCGGGTCTGGCGATGGAGGTGATCGACCTTATTCGGCCAGGTCAGGATCCATTGGGTGTGCCGGAGAGTGCATTTCCGCGCTCCTTAGTCGAGGTCGCGGGTCGATTGTTCTTTACCGCCGACGATGGTACCACACGGTCGGGAACTCTGGGTTGGGGTTGAAGACCGATCCTGATATCACCGTAGAAATCGATCCTTTTACTCCCATTGCTCACCTCCAAGGTGTGATTGATTTCGGCTCAGTTAGCGTCGGTGAAACCTCTGCAATCACAAGAGCTTGACAATCAAGAATGTGGGTGGGGCGCCGTTGACCTTAACGCGCTGCTATCAATCCCGTCACGATGTATGGTGACGCTAAAACGGAGACATTTGTGGTATCTCGGCAGCCTGACCAGACAACTTTGAACCCAGGGGAGTCGACCACGTTCGAGATTCAGTTTGCACCGACTGCGACTGTCGCGACGACAGGCACCTTTCGGGTGATCAGTGATGATCCCAACGAGGAGCACTATAGGTTTTTTCGTAGAGGGCGACGGTGTAGTGGTACCTGTTTTCGAGCTCGATATCTAGTGTCGTCGGCCAGGAGCAGGAGATCGTCAACCTCGATTTGTCCCCCGAGGACGCCGATGGTACCGATTATCGCCACGTGGCGATTGGGTGAACGGGAGGTTCACACCTTGACGGTTAGAAATGACAGGTACTGACGTACTGCGCAACGGTGTTCCTGGGCCAGGCAACCGACGAGATCCAGGTCACAATCAACACCAATGACACGTCCGGTGATCCTGATCTGCGGGCTAGATTGGATGAAGCGATTGCTATCTGGGTGACCGTACTTGAGGATCGAGTCTCGTTGACGTTTGACGTTATCGTCGGTACGACTATCCCCCCAGTCGTGGGATTTATGGTTTCGACTCAAACCTCGGGCGAGGTCCCCTACGATGAGGTGCGCGGTGCAATTATTCGAGATGCCTCGCCTGCTGAACGTCCCCTGGTCGCACGTTTGCCCCTCTTGAGCGAACTGCAGATAGGTGCTGGAATTCGGCGACCGGTACTATTAACATTTCCCAGGCCAGATGCCAAGGCGCTCGGTCTGGACCTGGAGAGTATCAATTGGAATGTGCCGGCGGATTGTTTCACCAACGGCTGTGATGGCGTGTTTACCGGTAGCGATACTGCGGACTTTACCGATGCGAGTACAACCGAATTGGTTCTTCATGAGGTAGGGCATGCGTTAGGTTTTATCTCAACTCTAGGCTCCGACCAGAACGACGATGATCTGTTTTTGCTGGTCATGTTCCGGCTAGAGCCGGGTGAGGGCCAGGCCGATTTTACAAATGCCGAACGGGTTGTTGGGCTTGGCTTTGACGCGGACTTTTATGACGGGAAATATGGGCAACCGGAGGATTTGACAATTCCTGCTGGCTTGTCAGTAGGGGATATCCCGATGTCGACCGGGAAAGACCAAGCAGTTGGACGACGGATATCAGCCGAGTCATTTTAAGCACGACGGCCTTCATGGCTGGCGTCGTTATCGGGATCATGGATCCGGTTATGTCTTACAGAACAGCCGATTACCTAATTGCCGATAACCTAATTACTGAGGCCGATCGGCGTGCGCTGGGACTGATTGGCTGGAACATTGGGCGATCCACCGCCGATTCTGGTTATCGGTCCAAGGGTTGAACCCGGGTGATTTTACGGTGACCTCGCAGCCGGCACTGGATCTGCTAGCCCCGGGGGATTAGACGACTTTCGACATTGAGTTTAATCCCCTGGCAACTGGTCAGCGGATCGCTGCGGCGACGATCCAAAGTGACGATCCTGATGAGAATCCATACCTGTTTGCGATTGGTGGTGTGGGGCAGGTCTCTAGCCATGACCCGGTACCGGACATTCGCGTGTTGGGTAATGGTCAGGCGATTGAAAATGGGGATGTGGAACCCGATACACATGATGCGCACCGCGTTTATCAATGTTTTATCCGGACAGCAGGTGGTGCACAGCTTTACGATCGAAAACACCGGTAATGACCTGCTCACGTTTCAGGGCGACTTGACGATTGTTATCACGGGTACCGATTCCGGTGACTTCACCATTATCAACCAGCCGCCCACATCGCTCGAAGCGGGGCAAAGCACGACCTTTGAAGTTCAGTTTCAGCCGAACTCACTTGGGGCCCGCGTGACGACAGCCTCCATTGATAGTAACGACGGGGTTGAAGACCCATTTGAATTTGCTGTGCGTGGCCAGGTAGATTTGGTCGAGGAGAGTTACTGGACTTCACAAGGGCCTGCCGCAATCTCCGAGGGATTAGTCCACAACCTTCAGCCAAACAACCCAGTCACCGGTGCGATTCAAACGGTTGTAGCCCATCCGACCAATCCTAATATTTTATACCTGGGTGCGGTCAATGGTGGGATTTGGAAGACCACAAACGCCACATCACTCACCGGTCCGATGGCAGCCTCAAACCGACCTTGCAGTCCTCGCTTTCGATTGGGGCGATGGCCCTTGATTCTTTCCGACCCAACCAGCAACACGTTGGTGGCAGGTATTGGCCGTTTCAGTAATTTCGGCGGTCTATGGGGGAGAGCGGACCGTGGAATCCTGCGTGACCACCAACGGTGGCGAACACCTGGACCAATCCTGGTAGCGCGGGTCTTGAGGGCGTTAATATCTCGGGAATTGCTGTCCAGTGGAGACCAGGTGGTTGTGGCATCGAACCTTGCGGGGGTATTTATCAAAGTACCGACGGCGGCAAGATTTTTGATAGTGGTGATACCATCACAATTACCTTGGCCGGGCGTGCTCCCGAGACTCTCGAAATTTTGGGCGATGCGGTTCTCTGACCTCGTCCACAATAGACTTCCAACAAATGGTTCCTGTATGCGGCTGCCGCCTGGAACGACGGGGGGATTTTTCGAATCAGGCCGACTTCGGTGCAACCTGGACCAGAATTTCCGATCCCGTAGGTGGTAATCCTGCCGCCCCGCATTGCGGACAAGCTCACCGACGCCAATGGCCAATCATATCAAGCTGGCGGTCGAAGCAGGCCAGTGGCCGGCTGTATGCGGGAGTGCTGATCGGCGGAAAGTTGATTGGAATTCCCGAGGGGAAGAAGGCGAGTTATGTTGGCCAACCCGGGTGGCAGTGTTACTGGTACTACGATGGCACCGAGTGGTTAGGTGTAGTGTGCTCTACGGGAGAAAGCATTTCCCGATGCTGCCGCTCAGTCCTTCTCCCCACTCAGACACGTTAGCCGGGATTCTGCCCCTGATCGATCGCAGTGATCCGGCCAATCCTATCCAAGATGGTCAGCCCACTATGAACGATGAGGATGATGCCGGAGGCTCCGATCATCATCACCTCGGCACTGGTCACGGTCTGATAAGTCTGGCGATCTTGTCCTGGTAGAAAACGAGCCGGCCTTTGACGGGGCAGGCGAACGGCTTATGGCGGGTGGAGGTGATTGACGATTCCAGTTTTGCACTCTATTACGATCTGGCCGATGGCATCATGAGTTGTCCGTTTGAAGGCAATGACTGTCCCCCGGCTGACCCCGAAGAATTGGAACTTGCTGAACCGGCATTCAACGCAGAAAGTGCGGGTCGGCTGGTCCAAGATGGAGGATATTAATCCGACTCAAACTCAAACATCCTCTCGCATTCCTTTTTCACTGGCAGCCGACCCCAATTATCCCAGATATGTTTATGCGGATGGCGAGGAGCAGCTACACCCCCTCTTTTGGGACGAGAATTCCGTTGATTCGATTCACTGGGCACTTGGCGCACATCCCCTACTCTGAGAAGAGCAGGGGCTACACGACGGTTTTCGACAATGTGGGGGGTGAGTTCTCGGCAAGCGGGGCCCCTCCCGAACCGTCTTGGTGCTACGCAGTCCACCGGAGTTGTTTTTCAGTCCACCGGCCTTATTGTTCGAGGTGTTGCGGCTTTGTCTGCCTGAGTGACATACCGTTCCCCCAGTGCCCCCCCCCGCTTCAACGCCGATCCGGTGGACTCCCATCACTCACCGACCTCGCCCCTAGATCCGTTAAATAAGCCCCTCCGGATTTGTCACTGGATCGAGATAACTTCCTGGTACGGCAACCCGGCTGGGACTGCTTCGAATACCGCACGTTCTTCTGGTTCCCGAGGGATATGACGATTGACGCGGTTGGCCAGTTTGATCCAAGTCGACGACGGCGGCATCTACAAGCGGACCAGCCCCGAGAGACGAAATACGGAGATTGGGTACTCGCTGATTGGCGTAACCTGGGGGTCAGCGAAGTTCACAACGTGGCCTACGATACCCTTTCCGACACGATCATCAGTGCCGGTACAGCAGGGGGGGGGGACCCACTTATCAATTTACCCCCGATCGAAACCGAGTGGGTGACCCTAAATACGTCCGCTGGAGGCGGGCGACGTTGCCGTCGATACGATGTCGCTTGGCCCATCAGAAAACGAGTCTATTCGCTACAGTAGTTTTCGCGTCGGTGATTTTCGCGACGGTGATTTAGGTATTGCTGGCGGATTTGAGGCGATTAGAGAAAACCACCTGGGATCAAGGAAGGGACGCCTGCTCACGAGGGAGGAAGTACCCTTGAAAAATTTGCCAGGAAGTCCCCCCCTGACTTGGCGCGACACCATCACGCCGATTCAGTTGAACAATATAGACCCTCAGAGAATGGTGATAGCCGGCGGGAGTGGACTCTACGAATCCCTTGATCAGGGTGAAACCATCGAGTTGGTTCTTCCTCATGTCCGGAGCACGGCAGGCTATGCGGGCAATCCGCTTGATTACGGTGGCCGTAAAGATGGAATCGATAACATGGATGTTGTTTATGTTGGTACCCGCGAGGGTTCCGTTTGGGTTCGGAAGGAAATTTTGGGAGTTCAGGTCTTTGAGGAAACTCCTCTCCCGGGTAATTCAGCAGATATCCGTGATGTCATCATGAACACGGAGGATTACACCAATGCGTTTGCCATCACGGACAATGCTGTTTTTAAGACTGACGATATGGGCGGTGATTGGACCGATATCACGGGAGACTTGTTCCAGTTAATCGACTCGGACGGATTAAAGGTGGACAAGATACTAAGCCTGGAATTCATGTCGGGACTTAATGACGATGCCATCGTTGTGGGAACCAACATTGGGATATTTGCTACGCTTTTAAGTACCCCAGATTCCAGGTGGTTCGAGATGGGATCCAGATTGCCTAACGTTCCTATCTGGGACTTGGACTTTGATCCTTCTGACGATGTGATGGTGGTTGCAACGCTGGGCCGTGGTGTCTGGAAGATGACCGAGGTAGGCGGTGATATTGGTGTTTCGAAAAACGAACTGAGGGTCAATAGCCTGGAGGGTGAAACACCGAGTCCTTTCAAAGCTCCGTTGACCTTGTCTGATGCAATCCTCTATTCCAACCAACAGGTCGGGGAACAAACTATTACGATCGATCCATCGTTCGATGGCGAAACGCTCAAGCTCACCCAGGGAGAGCTTGCCATTACTGATTCGGTGGTGATCGATGCCTCGGCCTTGGATAGCTTTACCATCCGCGCCGGTAACGATCTTGCCCTAGAGGACGACCAGGTCAGGCAGGGGCGAATCTTTGCGATCAATAACGGGGATGATCAGGTTGCCATCGAGGTTGCGATTCGCGGACTCACCTTAACCGGGGGAGACGTCGACGGCGAAGGAGGGAGCTATTAGTAATCGCGAAAACCTGACCCTCGCCAATGTTACCTTTGCCAACAACCATGCAACCCAAATCGGTGGCGCGTTGTCCCATCGACAAGGCGTTCGCTGACGGTGACCAATTCACGGTTTGAGGCCAACTCAAATGGTTCCGGTCACGGCGGGGCAATCGCAGTCTGGAATGCCAATCAGGACGTGCTCATCCAGGATACCTCCATCCAGGATAATTTTTCACTAGGGGATGGGGGAGGGCTTGATTTCCTAGGGGGCAGGCGGCCAGATTGTGGTCGACCGCGTGACCCTCTCGGGGAACGAGGCTGCCGATCGGGGCGGCGCGAATTTGGGCTTATCGGCCGATTACGATTACCTCCAGCACGATCAGTGGTAATTCAGCGGGTGAAGAAGGAGGCGGCATTTGGACCAGCGATCAGATGGATGTCGCGCATAGTACGATCGTCCAAAACGAGTCCGCCGAGGCGGGGGGCGGTATCTATGCCGATGCAAGTGAGCAGGGCGTAAATATCTCGCACACCATTGTGGCGGCGAACACCTCCGGCGGTAGTGGAGTCCCTGATGTTGGAGTGGCCGCCGGACGCCCAGTCACGGTCCTGTTCAGCCTGATTGGCGACAACACCGGGTCTGGACTATCGGCAGCACCACTTGGGACACCTTCGGCAGATGGTAACTTGATCGGGGAACTCCGATACGGGTAGTGTGATTGATCCCCTGTTGGGACCGTTGGCAGATAACGGCGGATCCACCCTCACCCACGTGCCGCTGGGGACAAGTCCTGCGGTCGATGCTGGTATTCTTTATGTGCCGGACGACTTTGACGAAAATGGTGTTACCGACAGCAACGATTATGCCCTCTGGAAATCAACGTATGGAATTCCCCAGTTTGATCAACGGGGCGATGGGGCACTTCGGGTTGCCGATGGGACCGACAGCGGCGCTAGGCGGATCGATATCGGAGCGGTCGAACTGAACCTGGTGCTGACCGGCGATTTTGACGGCGATGGCACCGTTGGTGCGGCAGACTACTCAGTTTGGCAAGATACTCGCGGTTCGACCACGGACTTGCGAGCCGATGCGAACGGCAACGGGATCGTCGACGAGCAGGATTACGAGTTCTGGAAGCAGAATTTTGGTGCCGCTTCCGCCATCGATGCTGCCGTTGGTACGGCAGCGGTGATAACCAGCTCCGCTTTGGCCCAGACGACTGCAACCGCTGATATTTCAACACCATTATTGGCTGTGACGACTACGCTTGCGATGGCTATAATCGATGAGCCAGCGGTGGCCCTTATTACCGCAGAAGAGCCAGAGAGCCTGGCGTTTGCGTTTGCTCTTTTGGGTGGGCAAGAAGGCGAGTCAGGAGAGGATGGGGTGGTGCTGTCGGGCGCTGAGCCAACCAGCGAGCCAGATGCAAGTTTACTACTTTTGGCGGTCCAGCAGAGCCGGTCTTCAGCAGCAGTCGATCCTGATCCCTGGAGCATTGATCAGGAAGCCGAAGCTGACCAAAGCACGACTGCATTGGTGGCGGCCCTGGCCATCGAAGATCTCTTTGGTGGAATCGACATTTAAACGTTTTTGAAAATTCTTATGGCACGGCGCGACCTCAAGGATGGGCGAGCTTTGGTCACTGGGGCTTCCAGTGGCATCGGGCAGGCTATGGCCACTGAACTGGCCCGCGGTGGTGTTGACCTCGTGCTGGTGGCCCGGCGGGCCGATCGGCTTGAACAAGTGGTCAGCCAACTCGCCTGCTATGGACGTACGGTGCTTCCGGTCGTGGGGGATATCACAACCCCGGCAGTTCGCCAGCAGGCACTGGAGGTGGCCCGCGACCAGTTGGGTGGGCTCGACCTGCTTGTCAACAATGCCGGAATCAGCGCGCATGGCCGGTTTGTCGATGCCACCGCCGACCGACTCCGCCAAATTATGGAAGTGAATTTCTTTGCGGCCACGGAATTGATGCGCGAAGCATTGCCCTTGCTTCAGCAAGGTCGGCAGCCCATGGTTGTGAATGTAGGGTCGATTCTCGGACGCCGTGGACTTCCCTTTACTGCCGACTACTGCGCCAGTAAATTTGCATTGCATGGTTTTAGCGAAGCGGTGCGGCCAGAACTCAAACGGCTGGGAATCGATATGTTGGTGGTGGCACCTGCTACCACGCGAACCGAGCTCAATGACCGGTTGATTGAAAAAACCGACGAGCGGCCCTGGAAGGAACCTCGAGGAGTGTCGGCGGACTATGTCGCGCGGGCTGCGGTGCGTGCCATTCGGCATGGACAGAGAGAAATTGTGCCAAGTTGGTCGGGTTGGTGGCTGCTTGCGCTGAATCGATGTTTCCCGTCGATCGTCGATCGAATCGCTGATCGGTATGGCTGATTGGGATGGCTAATTGGTATGGCTCATTAGTGCTGCTCGGCCAGGAGTGAAAAGAGTGCCGACAAACAACTCGCGTTTCCCCTGTTATTTTAGTGCACCCAACGTTGTGGTGTGTTCCTGATGCAAGACCCAACCATGCCGACCACAGATACCGCGGACTCGCCACCGGAAATCTTGTACCGGGAAGGCCCCTGCCTGGTCATCAACAAGCCATCTGGTTTGCTAACGCAGGCTCCCGCGGGGATTGATAGTCTGGAAGTTCGCATCAAGGCGTTCATCAAACACCAAGAGGAAAAGACGGGAAATGTCTATTTGGGACTGCCGCACCGGCTGGATCGTCCTGCCAGTGGTGCGATGGTGTTTGCACGTCATGTGCGGGCTGCCCGCAGGCTGTCGAAGCAATTCGAAGACCGTTCGGTGAGCAAGATCTACTGGGCCTTGGTGGAAGGGGATCTTCAACCGGATGAAGGAACATGGACCGACTATCTGCACAAGCGACATGGCATGGCCGAGGCCATTGTGGTTCCGGAGGACGACCCGCGAGGAAAACAGGCCGTGTTGCATTACCGGGTGATGGGACGTACGGCGGATGCGTCATGGTTGGAAATTGAACTGGAAACAGGTCGTACCCACCAGATTCGCGTGCAGGCAGCATCGCGTGGATACCCGATTCTGGGAGACGGGCAGTATGGCTCGACTCGTCTTTTTGGCCCTCCGCATGACGACGTCCGGTTGCGAGCGATCGCGCTGCATGCACGACAATTGGGATTTGCCCATCCCATGACCCGCGCCGCGGTGGAGGTGGTGGCGCCTGTGAGCGATGCCTGGCTGAGTGCCGGGATTGCAGAATTGGTGACAGGTTGCAAGGGGCCGTAGTTCTGGTCAGCTTGCCGCTGGACTTCAGTCCGAGTTTTTGGACTTGGAGGATTGGGTCCCTGAGCTATCAGACTTTGATTCGCTCTTTTTCGCAGACGAGGTGTCGCCGCTCTTTTTTTTATCAGCCGATTTGTCGTTGGCCTTTTTTTCTTTTTCGGCCCCTTTTTTGTAAGAGTCGCTGCGGTAGTCGGTCTCGTAAAAACCGGAGCCCTTAAAGACCACCGCTGCCCCAGTCCCGAACAGTCGGCGCAGTTTTAGTTTGCTGCACTCGGGACATTTCCGCTTGACGGGAGCAGAAATTGACTGAAACAGTTCAAACTCGTGGCCACAGGCGTCGCACTCGTAGTCGTAAGTTGGCATGGGAGGATGTTCGGGAGTCGAGGGTGAGGTTTATGATTCGGCCGGACCGGAAGAAACGATAACGTGGGGTGCTCTCACCACGCGCTGGTGCAGTCGGCACCCAGTTTGAGTGACCATGATCACGGTCCCTGCTGGAAATTCATCGGACGGCTGTTGGAGAATGGCTTCATGCTGCTCGGGATCAAAAGGCTGGCCCTCTGCCTCAATCGGTTCACAGTGGTGGGTCGTCAGGACGTTGGCCAGTTGTTGGCGTACCAGCTTGAAACCTTCCAGCAGGCTCTCGACGTCAGAATCTTTTTCGGCCGCTTCGATTGCGCGATCCATGTTGTCGCCAACCGGCAGGAGGTCTCGCATTAGAGGCAGCGATCCGTAACGCCGTTCGTCGTTGATTTCGCGAGCGGTCCGCTGCTGGATATTTTGCATCTCGGCTTGAATGCGAAGAGTTCGGTCTTTTTGTGCTTCCAGTTCAGTTGCCAGATCTTGCTCGGGAGACAATTCCTCGTGGGCAGTATCCTCAGCAATTCGCAGGTCATTTTCGGAGGACGGATCTGCTGGTGGTGGATCTTTTTCTGTGGGCACGAATTTCAACTCCTCGCAATGGACAATGTTAGGACGTTTGGACTTTATCGGTCGGCGTCTGGGCTTCATCGGTCGCGGTGAAGTAGTCTTTCAGCTTTCCGAAGAAGCTTTTGCGCTCGGGTGCCACATGTTTTTGCTCGAGTTCCGCAAGCTGGCGTAAAAGTTGTTTCTCTTCTTTGGAGAGTTTTTTGGGAACTTCGATGGAGACTTGGACCAGCAAATCGCCCCGGCCGCGCCGTCGAGGGTCAGGCATGCCTTCACCTTGCATGCGAAAAACACTTCCCGATTGGGTGCCGGTGGGGACTTTCAGTTCGCCTCGCCCCTGGAGAGTCGGAACTTCCAGGGTAGTACCCAGGGTGGCTTGGGCATAAGTAATAGGAACACGGCAGATGAGGTGTTGCCCATCCCGTTCAAACAGGGAATGGGGATCGACCGAGATAAAACAGTAGCAATCTCCTGGAACGCCACCGCCAGGGCTTGGTTCGCCTTGCCCGCTGATCCGCACCCGCGTGTCGTTGTCGACTCCCGCAGGGATGTTGACCGTCGTCACAACCTTTTTTAGCTGTTGTCCAGTTCCTTCGCAGGTCTGGCACGGATCGTCGACCACCGATCCCTGGCCATGACAGGCAGGGCAGGTCGTTTGCATGCGTACAATTCCAGCCGATTGGACAACGCGGCCATGCCCACCACAGTAAGAACACGCGACCCGCTCGCTGCCGGTTGATGCGCCCGATCCACTACAGTCAACACATGTTTCGTGACGGTGGAAGCTGACCTCGGTGGTCACTCCCTGGGCGGCCTCATGCAGTGAGAGGTTGACATCGCAGCGAACGTCACGGCCTTTGCGGGGACGCCGTTGTCCGCCCCCTCCGCCAAAGATGTCACCGAAGATGTCGCCAAAGGCGGAGAAAATGTCTTCCACGTCGTGGAACTGACTGCCTCCTTGACCATTGACGCCTGCATGCCCAAAGCGGTCAAAGCTAGCGCGTTTCTCTTTGTCGCCCAGTATTTCAAAAGCTTCGGCTGCTTCCTTGAAGTGTGAGATGGCGTCTTCATCGCCCGGATTCTTATCGGGATGGAACTGAATGGCCAGCTTCCGATAGGCGACAGAGATTTCTTCTGTCGACGAAGTCCTTTCGACGCCAAGCACGGTGTAATAGTCGCGGGGCTGAGCCATGGGCATGATAGTATGCGAAATCGGGCTGTGGCAACGAAGGCCGGTTTTCTACCTGGCCAGTTATCAGGTGCCAGGATTGCCAGGTTGGCCAATATGCAAGTGGGCCACTTTGCCCCCAGGCGAAGCGGCCCACCGCAAATTCCAATGTGTTGCGCCTGTGGTTAGCGGATGCTGCCAACAACCGCCCGCTTGTCATTCTCGTTCGGGTCGAAGTTGGTGACCAATGCTTCGGTCGTGAGTAGCAAGCCTGCAATACTTGCTGCGTTGGAGAGCGCAGTCTTTACGACCTTGGTGGGATCGATGACACCTGCCTTGAACATGTCGACATATTTTGCGGCGTTGGCATCGTAGCCCGTATTGGTCGGCTTTTGACTGACTTCGTCAGCGACGACACTTCCGCTCAGCCCACCGTTGTCGGCGATTTGCTTGAGTGGGGCATTGAGAACACGGAGTATGATATCGACACCAATTTTCTCGTCACCCTTGGCACTCGAACGTACAGCTTGGACGGCCTCTTGTGACCGCAGTAGTGCCACGCCACCGCCAGGAAGAATGCCTTCTTCGACCGCAGCACGAGTTGCATGCAGGGCATCTTCAACGCGAGCCTTTTTCTGTTTCATCTCGGTTTCGCTGTTGGCACCAACCGAAATGATTGCCACACCACCGGTCAGCTTGGCCAGACGCTCCTGGAACTTCTCGCGATCGTAGTCGCTGGTTGTCGCGTCAATTCCTTTGCGAATCTGACCGATTCGCTTTTGGATGTCAGACGTATTTCCTGCCCCTTCAATAATGGTGCAGGCATCTTTGGAGACCGAGATTTTTTTGGCCTGTCCCATTTCGGCAAGGGTGATACTCTCGAGCTTCTGGCCGAGATCCTCGCTAATGAGTGTGCCGCCAGTGAGCGTTGCAATATCGCCCAACATGGCCTTGCGGCGATCACCAAATCCAGGTGCTTTAACGGCACAGATGTTGAGTACGCCGCGTAGCTTATTGACCACCAGGGCAGCCAACGCCTCACCCTCGATATCCTCGGCAATGATGAGCAGCGGTTTGCCCTGCTGGCCTACCTGCTCGAGGATTGGCAACAGTTCCCGCAGATTGCTGATTTTCTTTTCGTGGATCAGCAAGAAGGCGTTTTCCAAAACACATTCCATGTCGGCAGTTTGGTTGATGAAATAGGGTGACAAGTACCCCTTGTCAAACTGCATTCCCTCAACCAAGTCGAGGGTCGTGTCGGTCGTTTTGCCTTCCTCGACCGTGATTACACCATCTTTACCGACTTTTTCCATTGCGTTGGCCAGCAAGTCTCCGATCACACGATCGTTGTTTGCGCTAATTGCCCCGACTTGTGCAATCTCTTCTTTGCTTGAGACCTTCTTGGCCATGCTGTCGAGATGATCAACGGCTGCCGCAACGGCCTTATCAATACCACGTCGAACCGACATTGGGTTGCTTCCTGCAACAATGTTCCGCATGCCCTCGTGCAAAATGGCCCGTGCAAGTACCGTTGCTGTCGTGGTGCCATCACCGGCCAGCGAAGAGGTCTTGTCGGCAACTTCATGCACTAACTTGGCACCCATGTTCTCGAAAGGATCTTCGAGCTCGACCTCCTTGCTGACCGTCACTCCATCTTTAGTGACGGACGGCCCACCAAAGGATTTGTTGATGATCACGTTGCGACCTGTGGGGCCCATCGTGATTGCAACTGCATTAGCTAATTTGTCTACGCCTGAGAGCATCTTGGCTCGGGCGGCATCATCGAACATTAATTGCTTTGCCACGGTATTGGTTCCTGTTAAAGGATCTCTCTTGGTACGTCTTATAAAAATGCGTACGTCTTATGAAAATGCGTACGTCTTAAAATTTGCTATCCGATTCGCCTGGGAGCCCCTTGCGACAAACTTCTGAACTACGACATTTTTGCGAGGATGTCGGTCTCACGCATAATTTTCAATTCGTTACCATCGACTTCGACATCCGAGCCGCCGTAGCGGGCAAACACGACCTCATCGCCAATGCCAATCGACAATTCGCCTCGGTTGCCGCTATCGAGAAGCTTACCAGGGCCGACGGCAACAACTTTGCCGCGTTGTGGTTTTTCCTGAGCCGCATCTGGCAGCACAATGCCACCAGCGGTTATTTCCTCCGCTTCAAGCGGCTGTACGACTACGCGATCCTCCAAAGGACGAAGATTAAGTTTGGGCATCGTAAGGGTATTCCTTCCTGTTTGGTTTAAAATGTTTTGTTGTTGGGTTGATGGTTTTGGGATCGTGAGGTTCTTGGAACCGGTCAACTTTCCTTCTTCCGACGAGGACCTTTAGGCCACTCTTCCATCGTCAGAGGCCGCTGCCAGTTTGCCAGCGATTACATCATTCCAGGCATGCCACCCATGCCACCCATACCACCCATGCCAGGCATGCCGCCACCCATTCCAGGCATGCCGCCACCCATGCCACCCATGCCAGGCATGCCGCCACCCATGCCGTGATCGTGGTGATCGTGGCCGGCTGCATCTGCTTCTTCTTCCTGGGGAATCTCGGTGATGAGCGACTCGGTCGTGAGCAGCAATGCCGCCACGCTTGCCGCATTTTGCAGGGCAGTGCGGACAACCATCGCAGGATCGATCACACCGACGGCGACCAGGTCCCCGTATTCATTCTTGTCTGCGTTGTAGCCTTCGCTCTTTCCCTTGAGATTGCGTACGCGGTTCACAACCACGTCGCCATCCACCCCCGCGTTTTCAGCGATGTAGCGGAGTGGGTAGCAAAGCACATTTCGCACGATTTCTGCGCCTAACGCTTCATCGCCTTCGATGTTGAGCTTGTCGACCACCTTCTCACTTCGCAACAGGGTTACGCCACCCCCAGGGACAATTCCCTCGGCCAGGGCTGCATGGGTTGCTGAACGGGCGTCATCAAAGAGGGCTTTGCGCTCTTTCATTTCCGATTCGGTTGCTGCCCCAACCTTGATTTGAGCGACACCACCGGCCAGCTTGGCAAGACGTTCCTGAAGCTTTTCCCGGTCGTAATCACTGTCAGTGGAGTCAATTTCGCGGCGGATTTGTTCGGCCCGGCCAAGGATGCCCTCTTTCGAACCTCCACCGCCAACGATTGTTGTTTCGTCGCTGCCGATGATAATCTTCTTGGCCTTGCCCAGGTCGGAAAGCTGAACGGCATCCAGCTTGATTCCCAAATCCTTGAAGATCGCCGTGCCACCGGTCAACGTTGCGATATCACCGAGCATTGCTTTGCGACGGTCACCGTAACCAGGTGCCTTGACGGCACAGACGTTAACAATCCCACGGAGTTTGTTGACGACCAGGGTTGCCAGGGCTTCACCGTCGATGTCCTCGGCAATGATCAGAATCGGTTTGCCTGCCTTTGAAACCGCCTCGAGAACGGGAACCAAATTCTTGGCGGTGGAGATTTTCTCTTCAAAGATCAGCACGAGGCAGCTTTCGAGTTCGGCCGTCATGTCGTCTTCATTCGTAGCGAAGTGGGGCGATAAATAACCCCGGTCGAACTGCATTCCTTCGACTACCTCAACGGTGGTCTCATTGGCACGACCCTCTTCAACGGTGATGACTCCGTCTTTGCCTACTTTGGTAAAGGCGTCGGCCAGTACGTGTCCGATCGAAGGATCGTTGTTGCCAGCGAGGGTGGCAACTTGTTGCAGGCTCTTTTTGTTCTTTACGTCGACCGACTGGGCTGCTTTTCCAATCGCCTCACTAACGGCCGTAGCCGCTTTGTGGATGCCGCGACCCAGCGCCATTGCATCTGCGCCGGCAGCAATCATCTTCAGGCCTTCACGGAAAATGCCCTCGGCCAGAACGGTTGCCGTTGTGGTTCCGTCGCCCGCCACATCATTCGTCTTGCTGGCGGCTTCCTTGACCAACTGGGCACCGAGGTTTTCATTGGGGTCTTCCAAATCAATATCTTCGGCGACCGTCACACCATCCTTGGTCACTTTCGGCGATCCCCAGCCCTTATCCAGGACCGCATTCCGTCCGCGGGGGCCAAGGGTGCTTCGCACAGCGCGGGCCAGTTTTTCGACACCTGCGGCCAATGGGGCGCGGGCTTCATCGTCAAATACCATTTTCTTTGCCACTCTGAAATCCTCCTTCAATACGACTTGAATCGTAATAACTGCCGGCGGTTGTGAAACTCACTGAAGGTTCGCCAATACCAGGATTGGTTCAGCGAAACTCTTAAACGCCTCTCGTCATAACTGTGGTTTATATAGTCCGTTACTCTTTACGCTTGTATTGTTGCTCTTTGGGGGGATCTGTGTTGCGATTGCCTGGGCAGTGGTTGTGCTTGCCCGCTCATCGCGATCCCCTCACCAGATCGAACACTTGCCCCTCACTAGATCGAACACTTGGCAGTGCCGTACTGGTTGGGTTTTACCCCCTGTTGGCCGATCCAAACTGTTGGCCCATCCAAACGCCCGGACAGAGGAAACCACCTTGGCCGACGTGCTTTCCCCCTCTAAGAAACGGTTCATTGCTGAAACGCTCCCCCCAGACAGCCAGCCATCTCCGGTCAACGGGATGGTTGTTGTTGACCCGTCTTGTCGAATCCTTTGCTCCTGAGCACAGGAGCAGTCATCGTTGACAGGCGCAGCCAACCCAGCTGGCTCTAAATGCAACCTTCGTGCCAAGAATTGGCTATCAGTCGCAACTTGTTGGCTAATAACGACTTCAGCCAAAAAATCCGTTTTCAGATGGGGAGCCCCGCCGGTGGGAACTGAGATTGGAGTGCCATTTTGGCAGTACAGAGGATGGAGTCAGCAGTGAGGTGCCAGGACGCGGTGGCTTGAATCAACCGCTTCAGCTAGGTGGTTATATACACCCATCGCCTGTGATATGGGCTCGCAACGTCTCCTGAACACCTGCCACATCTTGTTGCGAAATTAGCTCCAGGATGGCTTGGTGTTCGGCAGCTGACCGTTGGCGCAGATGTTGAGATAAGTCGGGCCGGATACGCTTGAAAAAGATGAGTAACAGATCATGAAATGCCAACAGCGGTTCCAGGCGGCTAGCCGACAGCAGCACACGGTGGAACTCCAGGTCGAGTGCGATCCATTCTTCGGGTGTTTGGGGCTCGGCAGTCTGGGCGTTTGCCGATAGTTTTTCCACAAGCGAGGTCAGTTGCTTAAGAATGGACCGATCGGCCTCGATGCCCTTCATCCCCCGAGGAATTGCTCCCACTTCTATCGCGATTCGTGCGTCGAGGATCTGATCGAATGGGTAGTCGGCGACGGCAAAATGGAACCCCAAGTATTGGGATAGACGCTCCATGTTGACCGCACCAATGGTCAAGCCGCGGCGAGGCGCTGCATCGATAATACCCAGGAATCCAAGTGCCTTGGTAGCCTCGCGCACGCTAATGCGGCTCACGCCGAACCGTTCAGCCAGTTCATGTTCGGTCGGCAAGCGGTCGCCCTGCTGGAGCCCATTGTCAAGGATGTAGTCTTTTATTTTGGCAGCAATCAGATCACTGACATTTTTTCGTTGGACAAAATCGGACATATTTAGCGGTATTCCGGGAAAAAATTCAAACCTGCCGGCCAAAAGATGAATCGGTGCAGGAGCCTTACACTGCCCTTATTATAATACAATTATTCCGTTATGGCAAACGGCAAAGCCGCGTGCCTTCAAGGGAGCCAGACCAGGGCCCTTAATTTAGCCAGAACAAGCCCTTTGAATGTCATCGGCATGTTCAACCTGCTATACTTGGCCTGTTTTTCAGGTTAAGACCCTTCGGTTCTTGTCTACCTTCTGGCTTTAAATGATGGACTATTTTGCTGGTCAATTGCTGGTTGCTTCTCGGCACTTGGGCGACCCGAATTTCTCTCGCGGCGTCGTCTTGATCTTCCAACACAGCAGCCAAGGTGGGCTGGGGCTCGTGCTGAATCGTCCCGGAGACAAGCGGATTTCAGACGTCTGGGAGCGAACCGGCCACGAGCCATGCGAGAATCCACAGACCATTTTTGTGGGGGGGCCCGTCCCGGGGCCCCTTATGGCACTCCACACGATCGAAGGGCTTTCGGAAACGGAGATTTTGCCGGGACTCTTCTTTTCGACCGATAAAGATGCGCTCGACCAACTCGTACGCCAACAGGAACCTTTTCGACTTTTTGCCGGCCATGCTGGCTGGGCTGGCGGCCAACTTGAGGCGGAGATGGAGGTCGGTGGATGGCTCGTGACGCCTGCCACGGGTGAAGAGGTTTGGCATGATCCGGAGGATGTTTGGCGGTTGCTCACTCAGCGGATCGGACTGGGGATCATTGCACCGCAGATCGATCCCAAGCAGATCCCGACCGATCCAAGCCTCAACTAGCAAAGCCGTCTGGCCCTTTTTGAGACCACCTGTTGCACCGAGTTTTTTGCCTGGTTGCCACGACTGGTGGTACGCTGGCGATGCTAGCTTTTGCTGCGGACTGTCTTGATTGTTGGCGCGGGCCTTCGCAATCGCCGATGGTATTGCTGGTGGAACCTTGGTCTCAATGGAACCAGCGGCGCGTCATTGGAGAGTTGACTTTATGGACGGGCGATATGGGGCGGTTATTTCGCTTGTCTTGTTGTTGGCCGCGCCCCTTCTGGCCCGTGACATCTTTGTCAATAACCAATCTGGAGACGACCATGCCAATGGAAGTTCTGCCGAATTCAGCACGGCCGGAGGCCCTGTCCGTACCATTTCCCGCGGGTTGCAGTTGGTCGAGCAGGGGGGCCGCGTGCGACTGGCCAATACGGGAACCCCTTATCGTGAGTCGGTTTCTCTGAGTGGGCCCAATCATCGTGGGTTTGCCAGTCGTCCCTTGGTACTCGACGGCGGAGGGGCGATCCTGGATGGTACCGTTGTCGCCGCCGACGGCGCCTGGCACCATGATCGCGGCAATGTGTTTGCCTTCACGCCCCGTCGGTTGACGTACCAGCAACTGTTTTACGAGGGCCACCCCCTCAAGCGGGTACAGAGTGTCGGTGGGTCGGCAAGGGTTCCTCGACTCGAACCGCTCGAGTGGGCCCTGGTAGGGGGCAAACTCTATTTTTGTACCGAGCAGGATCGCCTGCCTGGTGAATACCAACTGCGCCACGCGGGACTTCCGGTCGGTATTTCCATTTACAACACCGACTACGTCCGTGTGCAAAATTTAACGGTTCAAGGATTTCACAGCGACGGGATTCGCCTGGCGGACAATGTCGAAAACTGTGAACTTCTCAAGCTTGAGTGTCGCGCCAATGGACGCTGCGGAATTAGCGCCGGTGGCACCTGCCGGGTCGACGTGGTTGGGGTCACTTGTTACGACAACGGGCGGGCGGAGTTGATGGTCGAGGGATTTGCCCGGGTGAAGATTCGCGATTCCAATCTGGCTGGCGGGATGGTGCCGCCGATCAAAATCCAGGGTGGCAACGTCGGCAACGTCACGGTTGACGGTGTTGATTACCACCCCCCTGGTCGAAATTCTCTGGATTAAGCGCGCGAAGTCGGCGCTTTATGGTCGCGGGGCAAGGGCACCTTCTTTCGCCACGTGAGGTAAAACAGAATCGCCAGGGTCGCGACCAGGATGGTCCCCAGTCGGTGTGAGATGGCGACCATGGAGCCATCTCCCGGGTTGGCAGGGGGGCCCGCCGGGACGACCCGAAAGAGTCCCTCAAACGCCAACTCCAGGGTACCGAATCCACTGGGGGTAAGCGGAACAACTCCTGTCAACAGAGCCAGTGGAACGCAGACAAAATGTTCCGCCAGGGTGGGCGCTTCGATCGGCAGTCCCCTGGAGACCCAGTAGTAGGACGTGATGTAGATCGATGCGGAAGTAAAAGAAAGTAGTAGTGCCAACAGGAGATATCGTTTTTGGGAGCGATAGGTTTGGGCCATCGATAGCAAGTTCACCGCAACGCGGCCGACGCCTGGTAATTTTTCAGACCAGTTTTTGAGGATTTCAAAAAGCCGATTGGGAACGAAAAGCAGCAGGAGAACTCCTGTGACGGTCACGATGGTGGCCCACAGGGTGCCGCGGCACACCAGCTTGACGGGTGTCGATTCCCCCTGGCCCAAGCCAAAAATCAGGATAGCCAGGCTGGCCAACAGAAGCATCGTAAAGAGGCCCGTGACGCGGTCGGCCAGCACCGTGGCGGCCGCCTCGGTCCGTCGGCCAGGCTGATCTCGAGCGATGAAGATTGCTTTGAACAGGTCGCCACCAATAATGCCCAAGGCCACAAAGTTCAGCGCATAGCCCAGGCTGCCAATGCGAAACGCGTCGATCAGCCGAAAATCAAGTTTCAGGGCACGAACCAGCACAAACCAGCGCACAAAGCTCAGTGGTACAGCCATCAGTAGGAAGCCGAGCCCTAAAAACAGAAAGGCCCAGCGTTTTTCTTGCCCGGCCAGGCGGGCAAACCCACCATGATTTTGAATTTGAACGATCAGTAGCGTCAACAAACCGGCTGCCAACGCGACTTTGACGATTGCCAGCCAGTATTTCGCAGGTGGTTTGGATACGTTCATAGCTGGAAAGTCGACCGTTTTCGGCAGACTACTGAGTTCGGGCAGGCTACTGAAGAACAAGTCGACGCTTACTGCGGGAGTCGGGAAACCGGACCCTCCCTCCGGTGGGGTGCGGTTATCCGGGTTCGGAAGGGACCGCGAATCGGCAAGGTTTCGTGAAAGGGCCCTTTTCCGAAAAAGCCTGCGAAGATAAAATCAACAGTCTACAGGTGGTGGTGGTCTGCCGCACCACGGGTTTGTGAGGTAAAGTTGGTAGACCGCTAGGAACTGCTGCAGAGTGTTGAATTGCGATGGGGGATTAGCTCAGTTGGGAGAGCGTTTGGCTGGCAGCCAAAAGGTCACCGGTTCGAGCCCGGTATCCTCCACTGTTGTAAGTTATTGCCGAATCACGACTTAGTGTTACCTGCCGGAGTAGCCGGCTAGTGCGGTGTGTTGCCGAAAGTGCGTAGTCCTACGCAAAAACGGAGAACGCCCCCATGCCGCGCCCGAAATCATCGAGAGAAGTACTCATCTTTGCGCGGCGACGAACTCCGCGCCATGCGCGTACCGAATGTTGATCGGGATGTTCTTGGCGCACAGCGGACACTCTTCTGCAGGCCATGCAGGGAGTTTTACTTCGTCGATGAAAACAAAAGTATCGACACCAAGTTCCGGTGCATACACGTTTCCGCGGTTGATCCAGGTGGCCGCCGAGGATACGGTTCCACCGGCTGCCCGTACCGCTTTGATCGTCAGTCCGATCGAAAAGCCGGTGTTAATGACATCGTCGACGACCAGTACCTCGTGGCCAGCTACGATTTCGCCGAAGCCGCGGTGTAGTTCAAAGTCCTGCTTGCCATCTTTCTGAGTGCGTTCTGCATAGACGAACGGGAGATCCAGGGCCAAGGCGGTCACCTGCGCACAAATAAGACCTCCAATAGCCGGTCCACATACGAAACCTGGTTTAGGTGTCAAGTCGGCACAAGCGGCAGCAAGTAGTTCGCCCAGTCGAGCTGGGCGGCGTGGATCTAGGTTGACGAGGTCCTTTGCGATCCATCCGGCGCCATGGGCGCCCGAGGCATAGACAAAGTGATCGTCCATGATCAGTGCACCGCAGGCAGTCAAGAGCTGTCGTGTTTCTTGCTGGGTCTTACTATCCTTCACTGGGTACTCCGCAAACCTCGCCTTGTGCCTGAATTCACTTTTAATGTTGGCTACTCTTTAGTTTAATGTCCAGAGCCTATGGCGGTTTCTTCGGTATCAACCTTCAGGCCATCCAGATTATTCCTGGTTTCAAATTGCCCTTGTCCTACCGCCCTCGTGAGAATGCGTCCTGACACCATGATTATTTATCATGGCCTGGATTCGTTTAAGAGGGCTGGGGCACGCGATCAGTCGGGCAGTTTCTTGAAGTCTCTGGCGTGAACCACGTCTTCGCGGTCTATCACGACCCGGCCAAAGGTGGACACCGCGTGGACGGCTGGTCTCTTCGCCCGGACTGAAATCGAGTCGCTCCGGGAGGATCAACGAGCGGTTGCGCTCGACCTCGCTGCCGAATTTCATCTTCCAGCCGCTGGAGCCAGGTCGTGGCCTCTGGCGAGGTTGGATTGGGTTTTCAGGGTTGTTTCCTGTGGATTGTCGATTTGTCGTCCGCACCGAGGATCCAGGAGCGTGTCTCCTCAACAACAGTATCTCCTCAGCAA
>CBDEWC010000041.1:0-11592 GCA_965243695.1 Lacipirellulaceae bacterium
CAACATCAATGGCGTAGCTGTCGCTACCAACGAAAGTAGGCCTGGCCTTTTGTCCGTTTTGGGACCAGTTCAAGTAACACAAGTCGAGTGTCACGCGAGCAACGGTAGTCGTCTTTTCAACCCGGTGCGGGTGCAAAGTTGTTCTGGTGGGTGCAGGGGTTCTGGTAAGAGAGCCAGTCGGGAGACTTGGGGAGCCGGTTTGTTGAAAACGTTGCCGTTTGTTGGTACAAAGTTGGTTTTCCAACCCTGCAATGGACTTGAAATGGGCGTCGGATCGCGTCCCAAAATCGATCGTGATTGGCCGGTCCCGTTTGCAACTTATGCGATTTTTTAAACGGAGGAATATTCCATGACCTACATGTTTCGTTGGATGACTCTTGCGGCAGTGTTTGGTGTCATTTTTTGGACCAGTGAAGTCCACGCCCAGAACAAACAATGGGTTTCGCTGTTCGATGGAAAAACGATGAACGGTTGGGAGAAGGTCGGTCACCCAAAGAGTGTGTGGGAAGTCAAAGATGGGGCATTGTCCGGTTCAGGGCCTGCCTCAATGCTGGTTTGTACCAAGGGGCCCTATAAGAATTTTCGCTATCACGCAGAGATCAAAATCAACGACAAAGGAAACTCCGGGCTCTATTTTCGAACGACCCGCAAGCCAAGTTTTTCCGACGGTTACGAGGTGCAAATCGACAGTACGCATGCCGATCCGATTCGCACGGGGTCTCTTTACGGCATGTGCCATGTCTACAAAAGATTGGCCCCGCCTGATACGTGGTTCACTTATGACCTGGAGGTCCGCGATGATGTGTGGCGCGACAAGCCAGTTACGCGCATCAAGGTCACGGTCAATGGCGACGAACTTTACGAGTATCTTGACTTTGACCAAACCTTTAAGAAGGGATATTTTGCCTTCCAGCAACACGATCCCGGCAGCAAGGTCTCGATTCGGGATATCAAAGTGAGGCAACTTGCCGACAAAGATTCTTGATGGGTGGCCGGCTTTCAAGCGGCAGGCGACACCTCTTTACCAGAGGTACACTTACACCGACTCGTCAAGCACGCGTGCTCGTATCTGTAGGAATGGCTGCTTCCCACCGATGTCGTTACGGCATGGGTTCACGAAGAACCTGGCACTACTTGTCACCTTTCTACAAGAACGCTTTCCGGGAGATTTTCCCCGGTCGGCGCTAGACTCTCTGAGAGTCCTCAGGCCACCAAAGCAGTGTGGGAGTATGCCTTTACCGACAAGCTCCCCAACTTTAAACCCTCAGTTTTTAAGCGCAAGTTGTTACGAATGTTTGCCGGAGACAGGGTGAATGGTTCGTAAGGTTGCGCAAAGGGTGCAGCCAAGTTGTCTCGGTAGAATGGACATAATATTTGGGGGAATTCTGGTTCACTGGTACAATCGAAGGTGTGGTGCAGAGGAGCCGCTGTTTTTCTAATAAGGGTTCATTCTTCGGCGTTGAGGCAACCTAAGAACAAGAGGCCAGACGATAATGACAACGAAGTACCTGTGTGCAAGCATGATGGTGGCATTCTTTTGTTGGGGTAGCGCTTCTGAGCTAGTCGCGAACTCGGACACGTCCCCGTATGTGGAACTCTTTTTTGACGACTTCGAATCGGACTTAAGCCAATGGAACTTTCCCTCTCCCAACCTTCACGGAGTCCTGGGCGCCCATATGTCCGTTACCCCAACGGAGTCGTTTGAGGGATCGGGCAGTGCCACCTTTGATACGATGGTCCGAGGCGGAAGTGCTTTTACCGACCGGATTGCTGTGAATCCGGGGAAGACCTACCGGCTGCAAGTTGCTCACAAGGGACTTGTTGAGATCCAGAGGGCAGGATATGTCGGTTTCAACCTGTTTCGTTCCAACGATGACGCCTCCTACATCCACGAAAAGTGGTTGATGGGTCCCAAAGCGACAGACGATTTTCAAACCGTCGGTGCAATGAAACCCGA
Organism: Lacipirellulaceae bacterium; assembly: GCA_965243695.1. Classification (GTDB taxonomy): domain Bacteria; phylum Planctomycetota; class Planctomycetia; order Pirellulales; family Lacipirellulaceae; genus JAKVCB01. The sequence goes on from CBDEWC010000041.1 coordinate 1,958, forward strand.
TCAGACTTTTGACATGGCCGCATTTGCCCCGGCGAACAACCTTATTTGGGAAACCACCGATTGGAGATTGTACGAGACCAGTTATACAATTCCAGCAGGGGATGTGAACTATCTCAGTATCAAAATGGAAGGAACCCCGGACATCTTCTTCGACAATGTTCGTTTGGAACTCATTCCCGAACCGTCTGCGGCGCTCTTGGCCTTGTTGGCGATGTCAGGCCTCTTGGTCCGCCGTCGTCGCTAGTTGGATTTCCCCGGGTTTTTCCGTGCCATTAAGTGACGCGTTCGGGAAGATTCGGGAAACTCTCTGGCCAGTCGACGGTCGGTCAATTGGCAAACAGGTTGCTTTTGCGCAGTTGGCACAACCGGTGGAAAAGCAACGTTGGATTCCAACCGGTGCGCTGCTTTGACTGCCAACGAATTGCCATGTTAAAATCATCTCCGGTATGTACGCGTGCAGCAGATGTGCGCTTGTTTCTAAGGTGGCACGACAAAATGCATGAGCACCTAATCTTTTAGAAGTTCTATGTGGGAGATACCTGTGAGAGTTTTCAGAAAGTCAGCTATTTTTTTCCTGGTGATTGCAACTGCCATCGCCACTCCCATTGCCTTCGCATCCGATCCCGACCTGGTGCTGCACTACCGTTTTGACCAGGACAATGGGGAGAAGGTCGTGGACCATTCCAGCCACCAGAATGATGGGGCGAACAAGTTTGGCCAGTTTCTCCAGGAAGTTCGCGGTCGGCAGGGCGTGATGCGTTTTGACGGTGAAAAGGCGATTGTAAAAGCCACTGGCGATTCACTCAAACTCAAAGGCGATTTCACGTATGGGCTTTGGATGCGGCTGAATGCCATCGAAAAGCACGGTGACTGTGTGATTTTTGGGACTCCGCAACATTTTTTCTCGCTTGGCGGGTACACCAACCTCGTTTTTGTCTCCTACAAGCGGGATCCCAGCGGCGCGAACCTGGGGCTCTTCTGGCCAATCGATCGGGATATGGTCGGCACCGACTGGTCGCACATCACCATTGTGTCGGAGTACCCGCGCATGCGTTTCTATCGAAATGGAGTGTTGATCAAAGACGGGTGGACACCTTACTCCATGGAGAGCCCGATGGAGGAGGCAAAAACCATTTCTTTGGGTTCCAATGGTCGTGCCCATGGCTTTGTGGATCTGGATGAAGTGGCGATTTTCAACCGTGCGTTGTCCGCAAACGAGGTCAAGTTACTGGCCTCAGGGGCGGAGGCGGCGAATTTGCCCCGGATCTCCCAGGCAGAAATTTTGATGGAGCCCTTCTGGTACGAAGACAAATTGACCATGCGGCTCAGTGCCCATCACCAGTTTGATCTGAAGGGCAACCAAGGCAAGGCGCAAGTGACGCTGACGACACTCGGCGGCGACCGCCAAACCACCGAGGTAGCCTGCATGGGGTCCAGAACCCTGGGCACACCGCGAACTGTGGCCGTTGCCGATTTTCCGATTGAACCTTTCACAAATAAAGCGATTCGAGCCAGGATCGAAGTTTTTTCAGCCGCTGGCGATAAACTCGGTACCGTCGAAAAGGACTTCCTGCTGGAGAAACCTGCCTGGGTCCACAACCGGGTCGGCTATCTGAAGGGTGTTCCCAAGCCGTGGACGCCGGTTGAAGTGAACAAGACAGCAGGAGGCAATGACATTCACGTCTGGGGCAGGCGCTACAGCGTGGGAGATACCCCCTGTTACACCCAGGTGCAGTCCCAGGGGGCGAACATGCTGGCCGAGCCCATGTCGCTTACGGCCGTTGCCAAGCCGGTTGGTTCCGACATCGTTGGGGCTGACGCGGCCAGCCTGCCGGTGCATTGGTTGCATGAAGCAACCGAGTGGCCCAGGACGGACGATACGGCTGCGGTCTTCATTCAGCGTTTTTCCTCGGGCAGCATGGATTTACAAATCACTGGCCATGTCGAGTACGACGGCTTTACCCGTTTCGACTGCAAGGTCAAAGCACGTGAGGCCACGGAACTCTCAGAGTTGTTCCTGGAGATGCCGGCTGTCCCCAACCATTCGGTTTATGCATACGCCAATGATGTTCGCCCGCCAACGACAATCAAGGTTGATGGGGTTACCAGGACCGACTACAGCAAAATGGACCAGTCGGGTCTGCTTGAGGAGGAAATGGCGTTTCCGTTTACCTGCGAAGCATCGTTGGGCGATGATGATCGCAGTTTGGTCTGGCAGGCAGAAGGTCCTATCGGTTGGAACAACCAGGACAAAAACAAGGCGGTTGAATTCCTCAAAGACGCCTTTGCTCATACGCTGCGTATTCGTTTCATTGACCAGCCAACCGTGTTCCAGGCGGGTGAAGCTCAGACCTTTACATTTGCGGTGTTTGCCACTCCCAGCAAACCGATGGCCAGGTCACCCTGGGAGGTGCGGATGGCGCGGAGTGAACCAATGGTGTACGACTTTTCGTGGCCTGATCGCCAGTTTGAAGGCAAGCCGGCGCTGGATCACGTCAAGGATATGGGCTTTCGTGCGGTGCTGACGATTGGTGGTTGTCTCTGGCCCTATCCGCTTCCGCTGGGCAATGAGTGGTTTGCCCAGCAGATCAAACGCAACGTGCAGGCTTTTCACGACCGTGGTATTAAGGTTTACAGCTACATGATCCACCAGCGGTTTCCGCTGGGAGCCCCGGAGTTCGAGTTTCATGCCGGGCACATGGCGGTTGCCCCGTTTCAGACCTATGGTATGGGAAGTCTTCCGCGTAATACGCCGCGGACCCACAGTACGATCACTTACGGCATCGATTCCAACGGTGCTTTCAATGTTTGCCCGGCAAGTGCAGCGTTGCGCGACGCCAATGTGTATGCCTTGCACAAGCGACTGGAATATTTCGGCGACGACGGCGTTTATCTCGATGGCACGAGTAGCTACCACTGGCTTTGCAAGAATACCAAACATGGATGCGGCTATGTCGACGCAGACGGAAAACTGCAAGGCACGCGGCCAATTTTTGGTATTCGTGATTACATGAAGCGCATCTATGTGGCCGTAAAAGCCTTTAATCAGGACCATATCATCGACCTGCACGACTCGTTTGGCCTTAACTCGTCAGGACTTTTTTGGGGCGACGTGATGACCACTGGTGAGCGGTGGCACCACCTGAATACGACCGAAGGGGGTGTGCCTTATGTGGCCGAAGCGTTACCTCTGGATGTGGCACGCCACGAGTTCACCGGGCGGCAGCACAATATTGCGATGAGCGTTGCCAGTCATCGCCTGGGCGATTATGGGCGAATCTCGGCCACGACCTTGCTACTGGATATCCCGGTTTATCCCAGCGTTGATGGCAGTGAGGCATGGATTGACAGTATTGATCAGGCTGGAAAAACGACGCACCACAGGCATAGTGGAGACGCGCAAATCTTTGCGTTGATCTGTCGCATACGTGACAAGTTCGGCACCGAAGACGCCCAGCGCGTACTGTACTACGAAGGCGTAGAAAAATATGCAACCTTTGCACCGACGTCGAGCGATTGCTACACCACGCTTTTTCTCCACCCAACCAACGGTGTGCTGGCGTTTGTCACGAATCACGCAATTGACGAACAAACGGCCAACGTCAACTTCAACCTGGAAGAACTGGGGCTCGCTGGAAAAAATCTGGAAGTGATTGATACCATCTACAACAGGAAGGTACCGATCAGCGATCGTGGCGAAGTCTCCTTGCCCCTCAAGTCGGAGCGGTGGACTTATTTGTGGCTCAAGCCGGTGCCATAAACGGGCAAGATGTGACTCTCGGTTTGCAGAAGAAGCGTGCAACCAGGTCAGATTGGTTGTATTGGCCGTTCCCTGGGTGGGCACAATTCGCTTGTTGTCGCTGTCTTGGAACCACGGATTCGGGTCGTGGTTTCTTGCTGGCGATTTACGAGTTTCCACAAATACAAGGCCGCTGCCCAGGCTTCCCGGTTGGTATCGCTGCGGTCATTCCGGTTCGATCATGGAGTTTCGGGTCTCCAGACGCACAGGCTGCGAGTAATGATCAACAGAAATACCCTTGGCGACCGGGGTCGGCACGTTGACAACCAATTCGGCCCAGTCGGTGCAGTTATGGGCAATGTAGGCCAGTCGAAAGTTTCCCACAAATGATTCGTGGCCGATCGATAGATCGGGCAGAAGGACCGGGCCGGTGTCGACCTGGTAATAGCGGTCCCGCTCGCTGACGTTGATCGTCTTGACCGGGTATTCGATCATCACCTGGTGTCCGTCAGCAAGCACGAATTCAGTACGCGCGTTGAGGGGCCGGTCGGCAAGCGTAGCGGTGATCACCTCGTCGGGAAGTTCGAGCTGGCGTCCTGTGACCATATGCAGATTTCTGCTGTGGCGGGTCCACGCGCCATCGGACTTTCCCACCTGGCGACAGATCGGCTTGGCCATGTTCGCCTCGGTCGGTACCTCCACATCAAGTCGCTCGAACCGCTTGATGATCAAAAAGGTTTCCTCGGACGAAACCACACAGAAATCGGCATTGGGAACCAGCCACACGTCGCGGTCGACATTCACTTTTTCGGTCTTGCAAGAAGCACCGAGTACGTACTGAGTGGTCGTGCCAGTTTGGGGGTTGGTGACTTCGCAGCGACATTCCACAGGTATCCGCACCTGGTTTCGAGTGATGGGCTGCTGGACCGTGATCGTCAGCGGCGATTGTGCCTCGTGGTCGGTTTCGAAATGGAAAAACGACCTGGTAAAGTCACAGGTTTGCATGGTGTTTGGTAGTCCTTGTTGCGATGAGGAATGTTTGGAAAACAGGCAAATGCTGGTGGTTTTAGGGAGTTATGACTTGCCCCGAAATAGTGACTTCATCGTTTAAGTTACGGTTTGCAGTTCATCTAGGCCACCCCTACTGGATGCGCCTCGCCAGGCTTGACTCATTGCTGACAAGAAGCTTGTTTCTCCGTAGCGCGCTGCGCAAATGACCTCTATTGAAGTTCCGTGGATTGGAAACGTTTGCCAATGGGAGTAAGATGGATTTTTCTGTCGCCGATTTTCCAAGGTTCCGGCAGCCAACTTGGATGCGCAGTTTGCTGACACGGTTGCCCTAATCATTTTACGAGGAAACCAGTTTGTCCCCGTCACGAGATCCTTCCCCGCCACTTAACTGGAATAGTCGTCATTTGACCCGCGGATGGCAAAAGGGCGTGACTGCCTTTTACTACGGGCTCGGTTTCGACGAGCAGGACCTCGACAGGGCCCAGGTCGGGATTGGCACGCCCCTTTTAGACGGGAATCTGTGCAATCTGCACGCCTACGAACTTGCCCGCCAACTGGCCGAAGGCTGCAAGGAAGTTGGCCTGATTGGTTTTCCGTTCGGAACTCCTGCCGTTAGCGACAACATCTCGCAGGGGCATGAAGGGGGCAATGGCAGTCTCCCTTCGCGAAACATGATCGCCAACGCTGCCGAATGTGTGGTCTCGGCCCACGGGTACGATGCCTTGATTGGTCTTCATAACTGCGACAAGAACGGACCTGGGTTTGCCATGGCACTGGCCCGTTTGAATTACCCGGGATTGCTGGTGAGCGGCGGAAGCATTCGGCCTGGGTGTCATGACGGTCGTGACGTGACCATCCTGGATGTTTACGATTCGCAGGCTGCTGCGAGCGTGGGGGCAATGACCCAAGAGGAGGCGGATCAAATCTTGCGTACGGCTTGCCCAGGTCCGGGGGGGTGTGGCATTGCAGCCTCGTTCAATACGTGGGGAATCGCCATGGAAGCGATCGGCTTGATGGCTCCTTACAGCAGTTCGATTCCAGCTGAGGGACCCCAGAAACGGGAGGAGTGCCTGGCGGTTGGGCCACTGGTGCGAGGGTTGTTGGCCAGTGATCTGCGGCCGCGAGACATCCTTACCAGAGATGCCTTTACGAACGCTACAGTGGCCATTGCTGCCGCAGGCGGCTCGACCAACGGTATTCTCCACATGTTGGCCCTGGCCCGGGAGGCGGCCGTTTCGTTCGATCTGGCCGACATCCAAAAAATCCTCCAATCCACACCGGTCCTGGCTAACTTTGCCCCCCGCGGCAAGCGCACGATGGTCGACTTGCACCACCTGGGTGGAACCCCGTTGCTGCTCAAACATCTTTTGAATGCCGGCTTGCTGAAGGGAGACTGTGTGACGGTCACCGGTCGGAGCCTGGCTGAGAACCTGGCCGAGGTGCCTGAGGTCCCAGCTGACCAGGATCTGCTGGTTCCGGTCGACCAGGCGCTAAAACCTTTTGCCGACATGCAGGTCTGTTTTGGAAATCTCGCTCCCGGAGGCGTGGTTTTCAAAGTTTCCAGCATGCAGCAGCCCACTTTTCGAGGCACGGCCCTTTGTTTCAACGATGCCCGGGAAGTGGTCCAGGCAGTGGAAGCCAAACGGATCAAGCCCGGGATGATCATCGTACTGCGTTACCTGGGCCCGGTCGCCTGCGGGATGCCCGAGGTCCTGGTGGCGACGGCTGCCCTGGCGGTTCCCGAACTCGATGGCAAGGTGGCCTTTCTTTCCGACACCCGCGTGTCTGGCGTTTCGCATGGCGCGATCGGTGTGCATTGTTCTCCCGAGGCGGCCGTGGGAGGTCCGATCGCCCTGGTCACCGATGGCGACGAAATCTCATTCGACTTGCTGGCGGGCGAGATCCGTTTGCACGTCGATGACGAGGATCTGGCCAGGCGACGCGAATCGTGGGTCTCGCGGGATCCCGCCTTCGAGCCACGGGGTTACCTGGCCGATTTTAGCGCCACGACTGCCCAGGCACACTACGGATGTGTGAGTCAGGCTTATCACCCACAGTGCCAGTAGGGGAGATAGTGCCGGTAGCGGAGATATGCCGCTAGGGGAGATCTTCCGCGGTGCCGAAGCGGGACCCATGAGCGGTGTGGCGTCTCATCGCTGTATCCGCCTTGGATAGCATGCGTCATCGTTACGGGTGCAAAGTCGTGACGCTCGAGTGTTCGCACACAGGTGTTCCAACGGAGCACGCCATCGTCGTTATCCGGACTGCTCAACCGTGCAGATTTTTCGTAACCTCGCATGGCCGTGGGGTACCAGCCGATCACGATCGAGACGACTACTTTTTGTCCGGGAAAATTATGCGGAAGAGCTTTGTCACGGGATCGTAGAATTCGTCGATCACACGTTCTTTAAGAGGAATAATTGCATTATCCGTAATCGAGATCGACTCGGGACAAACCTCGGTACAACATTTGGTAATGTTGCAGTATCCTAGCCCCAGTTCGTCTTTTACGAGGGCCAACCGGTTTTCTTCATCCAGCGGATGCATTTCCAGACTGGCAACGCGGACGAAAAAGCGGGGGCCTCCAAATTCTTCTTTCTTGTCATGCTCACGCAGAACATGGCAAACATTCTGGCAAAGAAAACACTCAATGCACTTGCGAAATTCCTGGACCCGGTCAGCTTCTTCTTGAGAGAAATTTGGATCTTCCCCACCAGAGTCCCGCAACTTCACCGGTGGAATTTTTTTATTGACCTTAAAGTTCCACGATACATCGCAGACAAGGTCTTTGATAACGGGAAAAGACTTCATGGGGCGAACCGTGATGGGTTCCCCCTCAGGATACTGGTCCATGCGGTCCATACACATTAATTTCGGCTTGCCGTTCACTTCACCACCGCAGGAGCCACATTTACCTGCCTTGCAATTCCAGCGAACGGCCAGATCGGGCGCGTGCATCGACTGGATTGCATGGATCGCATCGAGAACCACCATGCCAGGAGCCAGCGGAACAGTATAATCCACCAACTCACCGCTTTCGTCATCGCCGCGGTAAAGTTTTAGGGTGGCTTCTTCGGCCATGGGTTCACCTTTCCAAGAGCGACTTCAGTTCATCGGGCATTTCCGGTAGTGGCTCCTTTGCCACTTCAATCGCGGTATCGGGCTGACGTACGATGAGGTTTACTTTGCCCCAATCGTTATCGGATTCGGGATAGTCTTCACGCGTGTGGGCCCCACGGCTCTCGGTGCGCGTAAGAGCAGCCCGGGTAACGGCTTCGCTGATGTCCAGCATGTTGGACAAGTCAAGCGTTAAATGCCAACCAGGATTGAATTGGATATTTCCTGTAATTTTACTTTTTGCAGCTCGCCCGCGGAGGTCTTGGATCTTGTCGAGTGCTTGATTTAGATCTTCCTCGGTACGAACAATGCCGACGAGATCTTGCATCAGAGAACGCAGTTCTTCATGGATTGCGTAGGGATTTTCGCCGTCTTGCGATTCAAATGGGGCAAGCGCTTTCTGCACGGCCTGCTCCACTTCATCGGTATTGATTTGTCCCAGCGAACTGATTTGAGCTGCTTGCTGGGCAGCAAACTCACCCGCCCGTTTCCCAAACACCAACAGGTCGGAAAGCGAATTGCCACCAAGTCGGTTAGCACCATGCATTCCGCCAGCTGCTTCACCCGCGGCAAACAGTCCAGGCACTGTCGATTCCTGAGTTTCTGGATCGACTCGTACACCTCCCATTGTGTAATGGCACGTTGGGCCAACTTCCATTGGGTCGGTGGTGATGTCAACATCGGCCAGTTCTTTGAACTGGTGGTACATGCTCGGAAGCTTCTTTTTAATTTCTTCCGGTGAGCGACGCGAGGCAATATCGAGAAAAACCCCGCCGTGGGGCGAACCAAGCCCCGAACGGACTTGGCGACGAATTGCCCGTGCCACGACATCCCGGGTGAGTAGTTCGGGCGGACGTCTGACCGTGGCTTGTTCGCCGGCGATCACCTGGCCGACCCATTGCGTGGCTTCTTCTTCAGTTTCAGCGTAATCACCTTGAAACATCGCGGGGATGTTGTCGAACATGAATCGTTGACGGTCGCTGTTGACCAGAATGCCTCCCTCGCCACGGACACCTTCGGTGATCAAGGTGCCTTTGACACTTGGTGGCCACACCATTCCGGTGGGATGGAACTGGACAAATTCCATATCGATCAGATCAGCGCCTGCCCACATCGCCATGGCATGGCCATCGGCCGTATATTCCCAGGAATTCGAGGTGATTTCCCAGCAGCGGCCAATGCCGCCCGTAGCAAGTACGATTGTTTTGGTGCGGAACACGACAAAGCGACCGCTTTCACGCTGGTAGCCAAAACACCCGGAAATCCGCTCGCCATCTTTAAGAAGTTTTCGGATCGTACACTCCATGTGTACGTCAATTCCTTGATGCACTCCTTTGTCTTGCAGGGTGCGGATCATTTCCAGCCCGGTGCGATCCCCGACGTGAGCCAGGCGTGGGTAGGTGTGTCCGCCGAAATTGCGTTGTAGGATTCGACCATCTTTGGTTCGGTCAAAGACGGCACCCCATTGCTCCAGTTCCCGTACGCGTTGTGGGGCTTCTTGCGCATGGATTCGCGCCATTTTCCACTGGTTGAGGAATTTGCCACCCTTCATGGTATCGCGAAAGTGGACTTCCCACTGGTCGCGCGTATCGACATTTGCGAGGGCTGCTGCCACTCCCCCTTCGGCCATCACTGTGTGTGCCTTGCCGAGCAGAGATTTGCACACCAGGGCCGTCTTCGCACCCTGGGCAGAGGCTTCAATTGCCGCCCGCAAGCCGGCCCCTCCGGCGCCGATGACAACAACGTCGTAATCAAAAGTTTGGTATCT
>CBDEWC010000042.1:0-88276 GCA_965243695.1 Lacipirellulaceae bacterium
GTTGCCAACCTTGAATTTGAAGCGATCAACCTGGAGCAGGTCGGGTTTTTTGTCGACAACGGCACCGTCATCGAAGACGGCGGCAACTATTATGTCATCGATCCCGGCGTTCTGCTCGGCGATTCGAGCATCAACCTGGTGCTCCAAAACGAAAATTTTAGCGACACCAGCCGCTGGACCCAGATTACCATCAGCCACGATTTGTCGGCCAACGCCACACCGACCGTTTCCAACGGCCAGATCGTGCGTACCGATCGACCGGGATGACGATACCGCCTACCGGTTTGTTGGCACCAGCCCCTATACCATCGGCGGCAGTGAAAACTTCAACGTTCCGGCCAACTGGGAATATGTGGGACAGATTTATGCCAGCAACATCACCGACTCGCTGCAGGCAGATCTGGACGACAAATTTTACGTCATCAAGCCGGTCAATGTCCCGGCGCCGACACTCACCTACGTCAACATCGGCAGCCTACTCGTCCAGCAACTCGAACAGGTCGAGGCCTGGATTGCCAACCACGTTGGCGACAGTGACGCCATTGCCCGCTACCTCATCCAGCGCGACGACCTCCTGGCCACGATGGAAGAACTGGGATTAACCGTCGACAACAACGGTACTATCACCCCGATTCGAGAACTTGATACGCTGCTGTTTGATCTTCCCGACATCGTCTCGTCCGCCGGATCGGTCTTCGTCAAGGTCGACAATCCGGCTACGGAAAACCACGTCCAGACACATGTCACCGCGGGGCGCGTCATCTCCAATGCAGGCGCAAGTATCGACATTCTCAATCGCACGCCGATCAGCATGTCGGTGAACGATGCGATCATTGAAGATAACCGCCGTATTGAGTCGATCGGCGGTGGGCTGGTGGTATTCACCCCCGGTAATGTGTATGTCAACGGCAACGACCTGACGAGCGCCACCGATAACAGCGCACAGGACATCACCATCTTGCAAGATGCGTTACTGGCCTCGGAATATGATTTCGGCAGTCTTTCCCTGCCAGATGTACCGCAAGACCTCTACATCACAGGGGACGTCATCAATGAAAATGGTGACGTGACCATCAGCAACCGCGAAGGGAGCATCAACGTCTCGGGCACGATCCGCGGCGAGCAAGTCGAAATTACCTCGGCCCAGAATTTTAGCCTCAACACCGAAGGGTGGTTCCATACCAACCAGGATCCGCGGCAGTACATTGACTACACGCTGACGCGGAACACGGTATTCCAGGAGGGCAAACTGCCTGGCAGCGCCCCGAACGTACCAGCCAACGCACCCTATTTTACGGCCAACGACGTCGACGGAATTTGGGTGACCTATGTACCAGCCCCTCTCCCTGACGTGCTCAATCCGGTCGATCCGCTACTGGATGAAGCGATCGCGCAGGACGAGAGCCGCATTCTGTCGCTGGGCAGGATTACGATCACCGCCAAGTATCTGAACATCAATGGCCTCATCCAAAGTGGCACCGACGATGTGAGTGTTGCTATCGCACCCTCGTTCGTTCCGCCCAGCCAAACCAGGCCACTGGCGGATGCATCGAACACTCCACTGCCGGGTATTACCTTCGGCGACGGTATCCCCGTGGACGGATACTGGGACGCTGCGAACCAGCGGATCGTGATTGAGGAAGTCGTGCCCCAAGGTGGGGAAATCATCGTAGCCGGCCAGATTATCAGCACCGGTAGCGGTGTGTTGCGGGTCGCCAATGGGTTTACCGATGTGAACATCGACAACCAGTCGAACTTTGACATTTACATCGAGCGGATCGATGTCACCACCGACAAGGAGGGCAAAATCCAGGTCACCGATACCAGTACCGGCGATGGTACCGGTCTGGATCCGTTCGAGCGGGTTGAATACACCTACAGTGGTGGCCAGGTCACCAGCCAGCTTTACGAGGGTGTGCTATTACTGCCAAACGCCGATGGGCTGGTGATCGTGGATTACACGCCGTCCGGCCCCGCCAGTAGCACTCCGATCGGAAGCAGTGCGGAGTTCAACTACGTGCCGGTCAGCGGCTCGCAGTACTTCTGGGTGGAGGGTCAGGAAAAAACCGAGACCGAGGTCCGCAAGTACGAGAGGAACACCTTCAACCTGTTCGGCGGCAACACCTGGTTTGAAGATGCCTTAGTGGGAGATGACAGTTATCTCTGGCGCACTGTCGAATTTACCGACGAAAAACCGCTGCTCGAGTCCGAGGGCATTTTTGTCCACGTGGGTACTACCGACATCGCCTACAGTGTGGACTACAAAACGACCCAGACGGACATTCCTATTACGAGCGTCAATAACTGGGAGACCGGTGGTGGATGGCTGCGCAAGAAAACTTATCACAAGATGGTCACCACCGTCTCTGGCATCAAAGATTTCTACAACCATACCCTCGAGGCAGACCTGCCGATTGCCATCGATTTTATCGATGGGCCTACCGAGCCATCGGTCAATATCAGCTCGGGCGGCTCGATCGATTTTGGTGAAATCAACGTCCCCGATACGGTGGATTCGTCGGTCAGTATCACCACCACGGGAACCGGCGCCCATATTCTGCAAGACATCTCCAGCGGAATTTTCGGCACCAACGATGTGACGATTGATTCGGCCGGTTCGCTGCGGGCGAATATCGAAGGTCTTAAAGAGTCAGGCCCACCGGCGATGGGGTCCGCTACATCGTCCGGAGTGAGTGCCTCGAGTCTATGTGACACCGCGGCTCTCAGCGGCACAGGCGAAGTGGGCGCCTACAAGGCGGCCGGCGACATTTGGATTGGTTTCTTTGAAACCACCGCTGGCCAGGTCGGTACGCAAGATTCCAACCGCCAGGTGATCGTCGACTACATCTGGTCGACCGACGGTAATGTCTTCGTCTCTGCGGCGGATGGTATTTTCGCCAACGACGAAGACTCTTTCATCATCGGTAACCAGGTCGAACTGTACGCCAAAGAAGGATGTATTGGAACCGCCGACAACCCGATCTTCGTTGACAGTGATGTGCATGGTGAAACGGGCGATGGGGGCCTAGTCGCATGGGCACAGGAGAGCATTTACCTTCGCGAAATCGAAGGTGATCTTTATCTTTCTCAACAAGTCGACCTGACATCAGGATTCGTCGATGACAATGTGAGCCAGGGACTATCCAACCTTCAGTCGACCTATGACGAAATCAGGCCGGACGAGGACAGTCTTACCAACGCCTTTGACGGGTCAATTCACAGTACGACCGGAAGGGTCCACCTGGAAGTTGTGGCAGGCTCGGTGATCGACGCGATTGCCGAAGGCTACATTCCGCTCACACCGGAGGAAATCGAAGCACGAAACGCACGACTTGGCCTGGCCGGTGCCGCCGGCGAGGCCGCTGCCCTGGCAAAGCTTGATGCCGACGCGAGTTCGAAAACCGAGGCCTACCATCGGTACTGGAAGGACTTTCGTGACGCCACCCGTGTCCTGCTCGACGGGATGGGCAATCCGGTACCTGACGCGTTTGGGCAGGTCCAGTACACCACACCAACAGTCACACTTGATGTGCCCAGCGTCGACACCACAACCGACATCCTCTCCTTTAGCTCCAGTCATGGGCTCGAAACGGGTGACGAGGTCTTTGCCCGTGGCCTTGCACAACCCGATGGCACCAACCTGAAGGAGGGCGCTGCTTACTATGTGATCAAGGTCGGCCTCACCCAGATCAAGCTGGCCGAGCGACGGGTCGATGCGGCGATTACTGAGAATCCGCTCGACATCTCCAACCTGAGCTTGTCGCTCACCGACCTGGAACTCTTTGACGGCCTGCAGTTATTGCGCTACGACTACACGGAAACTCCCTTCGTTAGCAATATGGTGATGCCGGTTTACGGTGACTGGCAAGAGGTGCAGGATGCCTACGATGCAGGCGACCCGCTGTTTGGCAGCTCTGCCCAATACGATCCCGACTTCGTGTTCACCTACTCGCAGGCCGAAAAAGATGCCTTCGTGGAAGCCAACACTTTTAGCCTCGCCGCGCTCGAAAACCCGGTATCACCAGGGCTGATGAAAACGCTTTATCCACTGATCGAATTCAGCAACGGCGTGGTGAATTCCGACAGTACCGAATTTGCCAACGTCACCAGTGACGAAATCAGTATCGTGGCTGGCACCCAAACCGATAATGGCGGTGCTGTCGTGGCTGGACAGGAAGGAAGTATCGGTAGCAGGTCCAACAAGATCACCATCGACAACCCGGCCGACTTCGAAAGCATCCCCGATGAAGGCAAGATCGCGATGTCCAACGGAGCGCCAGACGACCTGGTCGGCGTTCACTACAAAATCTACACCTACACCGGTACTAATCAGACCGGAGTTGACCTGAAAGACGAAAATTTTGCAGTGGGTCCCTGGACCGAAATCGTGACCAACTATGTCACCGGAACCAACCCCACCGCAACCGTCACTCAAGCCGTGTCGACCGGACAAACAGTATTGGTGCAGCTCGATGCGGAAAGCTACGGCCTCTATCGGGCCACCACCCCTTTCAGCGGCAACCTCGCCAACAAGAATGTTTTCCTGGGGAGTGGCTGGGAGCGGCTCACGGATGAAGGTGGAACCCGTGCTGAAGGCGATCTCTTCCATGCCAACGACGCCGGAAACATTGCCCTGGTCAATGGCGAGGCCTATCTCGACAAAACCAACGTTCAGACCCTGACCTTACAGTTGTTTGACGACGTCGATATTGAGTCACAGGATGACATCGCCGTGAACCTCGGCGCCAATGCCGGTAACCAGGTCATCCTGCAAACCTCCGACCATCTCCAGGTCCATCATGTACTCGCCGGTGGAAATGTACGACTGCAGTCTTCGAGCTTCAACACGGCCTACCCCAACGACACCAATCCGGGTGGTGCCATCACCGGCGACGGCACGGTTGCAGGGGACACTGCCGATCCGGCCAACGATATCGCGGTTGGTGTTCTGGGCGACCTTGCATTGCTGGCCGACGGTTCGATTGGTACTGCAAGCGATCCACTACGCATCCAGGTCGCTCCGGGCGGACAATTCTCCGCAAACGTGTCGGGGCAGCTCTTTGTGGACCAGGTTGCCGACACGACCCTGGATGTTGACTATATCGACACCACTCCGAATACCACGCCGTTTGACCCGGCCAGCCGGGGATTCTCGGTGACTGCCGGTGAAGTCGCCCAGTTTGGCTATGTCAACAGTCCCGCCGACATGCATCTGCCGGAGTTGATCAAGATCGATGCCGATCCGGTCGCAATCAGCGACCTAACCATTGGAAACGCCACCGCCGGCGGCGCGGCGTCGATCCGCGTCATCGATGAAAATGGGGCCTCCGATACGGGCGACCTGATTGTTGGCAAAGTTTCTGCCGGCGGTACGGTTTACCTGCAGGCACCCGGGTCGATTCTCGACGGTTTGGCCTCGGCCAGCGCAGTCAACGTTCAGGGAGTCTCGCTGACGGCACGGGCCGCGCTGGGCCAAATTGGAACCGCGGCACAACCTATTCGGACCTTCCTTTCCAGCGGACTGCTCGATGCGGATGCTGACGATGGCATCTTCATTACCGAAATGATCGGTGCGCTCAATGTCCAAAATGCCACCACGGTCAATGGCGAAGTCAGGCTGCGTACGGTGGATCGCTCCCCCGCGGGCCAGGACATCACCCTACCTGCCGGCATGCTGGTTTCTTCGCAATTCGGGCCGGTCACCCTGCTGGCAGGTGACAACCTGACGATCGATGCTGCGGCAACCGTCAGTGCGGGTACCGATTTAATCCTTCGGGGCGACCATCAAAATGCAGATCCTGCGACAGGCTCCATCCTTAACGTCCATGGTCAACTGTCGTCCAGTTACACCGAAATTACCGGCGAAGATGATGATGACCTGCTGTATATGACCACTCTTGCACCAGGTGCGCTGACACTCGTGCTGGGCAACTCCGGTAGTGACACCATGGATATCGATGTCCCCATCACGATGGGATCGACCGTGGTCATCTATGGAGACTACCCCATTACCCAGGGGCCACTGCCACCAGACGGGGACGTTATCAATGCAGAGGACGCCACCCAACCGCTAGTGATCGACGGCGGAGGTGGTGCCGATAACATCACCGGTGGTGCGGGGCCAGACACCATAACCGGCTCCAGCTCCCACGACGTCATTGACGCAGGACCTGGGGAAGACACCGCTTATGGAGACGCCGCGTTCGTGCTTGACGTCAACACCGGGATCGTCACCGTCTACACCTCGGGTATTGCCAACCTGGGTACCGCAGGGGCCGACAACATTTGGGGCGGCGAGGGAGCGGACATTCTGTTTGGCAACGCCAACCGGGACAAGATCTTTGGTGAAGGGGGTGACGACACCATCGAAGGGGGACCTGGTCGCGACTTTATTCTAGGGGATGCCGGAAACGACACGTTGCATGGAGGTTCACACGACGACTTCCTCTCCGGTGGAATCGACCTGAGTGCTGCCGACCAGAATGCACCCACACCGTTTGGAGATTCTCTCGATGGTGGTCCTGGTCATGATCTCGTCGTGGGCGGAACGCCAAACGGTTACCCACAACTACTGACGCTGGTAACGGCAGAATTCAAGTCCCTGTTCGACCGCAACGCGAGCAATCCGATTCTGATTAATCCGGATGACAAGATTACTGACTTCCACACGTTGTTGTCCGACCTGACAACTGTTGGCCTGGATGGCAACGACACCCTTCACGGTGGTCATGAAAATGACCTGTTAGTCGGCGACGAGGGTGCCGACCACCTGTTTGGCGACTGGGGCAACGATGTCCTGTTGGCTTACCGCATAGGCAGCGTCGATTCGAACGAGCCAGACCGACTCGAAGGCGGCCCCGACGATGACGACCCCATGTGTGGAACGCACGGCCAGAACCTGGCCATCGGCGGAACCTCCAATCTGAATGTCGACTATATTTTAGACGATCCGCGCGTTCCCATCGACGCGCTTCCGTTTGCCGGTGGGTACACGATCGCGTCGTGCGAATCGGACGATCCAGTTATTGGCGGCCAGTTACCGGTCGCACTGTCTGGTCAGAAATTCGAAGACCTCAACGCCAATGGTGTGCAAGATGCCAATGAGGTCGGCCTCGATGGTTGGATTATCGAACTGCGGGACCAGGATGGACAGCTGATCGCTCAAACCGAGACCGTGTCAATTGACTTGAACAACGACAGCACGATTGATCCTGTTACCGAGTCCGGCCTCTACAGCTTTAGCGACGTATCGACCGGGGGCAATGTCGTCGACATGATCGCAGGCGAGTATGTGGTCGTTGAGTTGATGCAGGATTACTATACGCAAACCTATCCTATTGCCAACCAAACCCTTCTGCTCGACAGTGGCCGCGAGGCGCGTGTTGAATCGTTCGAAGTGACACCGGGCGAGAACTCGCTTGGCTATGTGGTTCCGCTCGACTCCGGAATCATCCCCGCAGAAGTTGAGACGGCCGAGGGAATCAATTTTGGCAACGTGATGACCTCGGAAATTCGCGGCGTTAAATTTCATGATCTCAACGCAGATGGGATCCAAAATGAAGGCGAGCCTGGCCTCGAGGCTTGGACAATCTTTCTGGATGCCGATGGCAACGGTTCTCTCGGCGCCTCCGAGCAGGCAACCCTCACCGGCGCTGACGGAAGTTATGAATTCTTAAACGTAGTATCGGGCTCGTATAAAGTTCGCGAAGTCCTGCCCCCCGAATGGCTGCAAAGCTTTCCTGGCTCCGCCAGTGGCGAGGGGCACCCCATCACCGCCGTCGGCGGGAACGTGTTCGAGCCGCTCGACTTTGGCAATTACCGCCTGGCAACCATTGAGGGCGTGAAATGGAATGACCTCAAAGCCGATGGCATCCTCGATGGCTCGTCGGAACCTGGACTTGCCCACTGGACCATCTATCTCGACCGCAACGAAAACGGCGTGTTGGATTCGGGAGATATTCACACCACAACCAATGGCTCAGGCCACTACAAGTTCGAAAATTTGATGCCTGGCGATTACGTCGTGGCCGAGGTTATTCAAGACAGTTGGACCCAAACTTTCCCACAAACCCTCCTCGGCTCGGAAACACACTCACTCACAGTGCAATCGGGAGAAACCCAGACTGCCGATTTCGGGAACGTGCGATTCTCCGGAATCGAGGGCACCAAATGGCTTGACACCAACGGCGACGGCCTGTGGAGTGCCAACGAGCTGGCTCTTGAGGGATGGACCATCTTCCTGGACCTCAACGGAGACGGAACCTTAGGCGCCGACGAACCCTCGACAGTCACCGACTCAGACGGCAACTATTCGTTTACACAGCTTACCGCCGGTAGGTATACGGTTGCCGAGGTCTTGCAAGCTGGCTGGCAACAAACGTTCCCGGGAGGACAACAGTACTACACGCTCGACGACCTGCCCGTCGGGGGTATCTATTTTAATGGAGAAGGATTCACAACCACCGGGACAGACGGGGACGTAGCCACCGTGGAGGTTACCGATTTTGTCCTGGAAAATGGCCAGATTGCCTCCGATGGGTATGTGCGCGTGACGAATTCCGGGCTGGCCGGCGGCAGTGGTCAGGAACTGCTGATGAATGGCGCCAACCTTCTCTTTGACTTTGGCGATCCCATCGATGGCTTGACCTTTCTTTACCATAGCTCCGGTGGCAGTCTCAATCTCATGATCAACGGGGATCTGCGACTCATTGCAGACTTCTCGGCACTGGATGGTGGGCAGGTGGGTGGCACACTGGTCACCGTCGACTCGATAGGGAATGGTGCTTCACGTGTGACCATCGAGGGAACCATCCACTCCTTTGCGGTAGGCGGCCAGGAACTGACGATAGACTTGTTGTGTGTGCCCCATCCAGGGGTGCATGTCGTCAACGTCACGCCGGGAGAAACCATCGTGGGTCGCAATTTCGGAAATCGACCGGAGTCTGGAGCGATCCACGGCACCAAGTGGTTTGACCGGGATGGCGACGGCAAACGGAGTTCCGCAGAGCCGGGACTTGAGGGGTGGACGATCTTCCTGGACCTCAATGGCGACGGAAAACTTGATGCAGGCGAACCTTCAACCGTAACCGATTCGGAGGGGAACTACTCCTTGACGGGACTCACTGCGGGTAGCTACACCGTCGCCGAAGTGGCGCAGTCGGGCTGGGTGCAAACCTTCCCTGCCGGGCCACACGTGGTCACCGTTGGTCCCGGTCAATCGGTCCAGGAGATTGACTTCGGAAACGCTCCGGCCGAAACAGAAAACAACGGCGATTACAACGACAATGGGGTTGTCGACGCAGCCGATTACACAGTCTGGTACGACACACGCGGTTCGCAAACGGATCTGCGTGCCAATGGCAATGGCAATGGCATCGTCGACGAGGCCGACTATGTTTTCTGGAAAGAACGGTTTGGCAACATCGTTGGAACCGGCAGCGATCTCACCGCCTCTCTCGGCCTTGCGGTTCTGTCGGGAGATGAGGATTTAGGAGACCCACAAACCGACGGACTCCACGGTACCAAGTGGCATGACACAAACGGTGACGGCCTGTGGGATATCGGCGAGCCGGCCCTTGCGGGGTGGACCATCTTTTTGGACCTTGATGGCGACGGACAACCAGGTCCCGACGAACCCTCCACAGTCACCGACGCCGATGGCAATTACTCGTTCACAGGGCTTGCCTCGGGAACCTACATCGTCGCCGAAGTGTTGCAGACCGGCTGGGTCCAGACCTTCCCCAAGGGCATACGTCGAGTCACCATTGAATCAGGACAATCTTACGGAGGCATTCACTTCGGCAATCAACCAACCGCCGGAGGGATCCAGGGCGCCAAGTGGCAAGACACCAACGGTGACGGCAAGTGGAGTGACGGCGAGCCGGCCCTGGCAGGGTGGACCATCTTCCTGGATCTTGACGGCGACGGCGAGCCAGGCCCCGATGAACCCTCCACCGTCACCGACTCCGGTGGTAATTATGCGTTCACCGTCCTCCAATCAGGCACCTACACGGTTAGGGAGGTTGTGCAAACAGGCTGGCAACAAACGTTCCCCTCCACGGCAGCGCATACGCTTACGATCGAATCTGGACAGTCTTACGAAGGCATTAATTTCGGCAATCAACCAACCGCCGGAGGGATCCAAGGCGCCAAATGGCAAGACACCAACGGTGACGGCAAGTGGAGTGCCGGCGAGCCGGCCCTGGCGGGATGGACCATCTTCCTGGACCTTGATGGGGACGGCGAGCCAGGCCCCAATGAACCCTCCACGGTCACCGACTCGAGCGGCAACTACGCGTTCACCGGGCTTGCCGCAGGCACCTATACGGTTGGGGAGGTTGTGCAAGTTGGCTGGCAACAAACGTTCCCCGGAGGCCAGCATTATTATGGGCTGGAAGACTTGCCGGTCGGTCGCGCCTACTTCAACGGGGAAATCATTACCACGACCAGTTCCTCTGGTGTGACCGCTTCGGCGAAGGTCACTGATTTCGTTTACGACAATGGCGAGTTGACCTCTGACGGCATCGTTACGGTGGTCAGCACCGGCCAGGCCGGCAGCAGTGGACAGGAACTGTCGATCTCCAGTGCCAATCTTCAGCTTGAATTACTGACCCCCACCGATGGTTTGACATTTCAATATCACAACACGGGCGGCAATCTCAACCTGATGATCAACGGGGATCTGCGAAATGTTGCAGACTTCTCAGAACTGCACGACAAACAAGTGGGCGGGGCGCTGATCACCGTAAACGCCTTGGGGGATGACTCTGCACGTGTCAACATCGAGGGGACCATCAACTCCTTTGCGGCAGGTGGCCAGGAACTGGTGGTCGACTTATTGTGCATGCTCGACCCGGGTGTGCACGTTGTCACTGTTGGTTCCGGAGAAACGGTCAAAAATCAAGATTTTGGCAATCAACCCGACTTGGGCCAAATCCACGGCACCAAGTGGCTTGACGTAAACGGCAACGGCAAACGGGATGACAATGAGCCAGGCCTGGCCGGGTGGACCATTTACGTGGACCAGAACGGAAACGGACAACTTGACCCCGGCGAACCTTCGACTGTCACCGGTGCCAATGGCGATTATTCTTTGACGGGACTTGGACCGGGCACCCATACGGTCGCGGAGGTCATGCAAACAGGCTGGCGGCAGACCTATCCGGTAGGTCAGCACTACTATGAACTGGAAGACCTGCCCGCAGGCAAGATCTTCAACTTTGAGGAATCGTTCTCTACGACAAGCACCCATGGTGACACAGCCACGTTAACGGTTGCTGAATTTACGAACCTGGACGGGACCTCCGCCACAGGTGGGGCCGCCCAGGTGGCCACGACGGGACTCGCCGGAAGTAGTGGTCAGGAGTTGTTCATTGCCAAGACGAATCTTGAATTTGATTTCGGAGGGCCCGTCGACGGGGTGACATTCCAGTTCCACGAATCGGATGGCACGGTCAATCTGACTGTCAATGGCGATCGGAGAATCGTCCAGGACTTCTCCGAACTCCATGGCCTGACGGTCGGCGGAACATTGGTGACTGTCGCCACCAGTCGCACGTATGGAATTGTGGCCATCCAAGGAACCATCAACTCCCTGGCGGTCGGCGGCCAGGCACTGACGATCGATTTGGTGTGCGTGCTTGAGCCAGGCGTGCACCTCGCCACGATCACATCGGGCCAGACCGTGCGAGGCCTTGATTTTGGCAACCAAAGAGATTCGGGAGATATCACTGGCACCAAGTACGAAGACCAGAACGGCAACGGAGTGCGGGACCCTGGTGAACCAGGAATTCCGGGTGTCCAGATTTATGTCGATGAAAATAACGACGGCCTGCTCAACGTGGACCACAACGGCGATCCCACCGAACCGGTCACGGTTACGATGGAGGATAATCCAAACACCCAAATCGATGAACGCGGGATGTACGTGTTGTCTGACTTACCAGCAGGACAGCATATCGTGCGCGAGGTTGTGCCCGACGGCTACTTCCAAACCGAACCAGTCGTGGATTATACAAGGCCGATCGAAACGACTCTTTACAATCCGGCCCCTGAGGTACCAAGCGGATCCTTCGAACTGGTGGCAGGCAATGTCGAAACCAACTTCGAATTGCCGATCTACGAAAGACCGGACGATGATGGTGATGGTGACGACCAGACCGTGATCTCCGGCGGCCACGTGGTGGACCTTGTGACTGGCCAAACTGTCACGGGACGTAATTTCGGTAATTTCCACGGTGGGGAAATCACGGGTGAAAAATTTGACGACGTGGGGTGCGACGGAGTCTACGATTCGGGAAGTGGCCTGGCAGGGGTCACCATCTACCTCGATCGCAATCAGAACGGCCAACTCGATGAGGACGAACCGCAAACGGTGACCCAAAGCGACGGCACCTATACCTTCGAAGGCCTGGCACCGGGAACCTACCAGGTGCGGGAAGTGGTGCCGGAGGACTACTTCCAGAGTTATCCCGCAAACACGTTCCACGAGATCACCATCTCCACCAGCGGGCAGGTTGCCGGAAACCTTCACTTTGGAAACTTCCTGAAGATCGACCTGCCCGACGGCGACGACTGGATCTATGGCACCGCCGGCGCAGACACGATTTACGGTGACAACGTCATCGATGACCCCTGTATCTTGAGTATCGGGGGAGAAGACCACCTGTTCGGCCAGGCCGGCGACGACACGCTGGCCGGACAACTGGCCAGTGATTTTTACCATTTCGACGCGGCTCCGGCCTTGGGAGCAGGTCCCGAGACCGACACGGTCATTGAACTTGCTGGTAACGGCACCGAAGAACCTACCGACGAAGGCCTCCACGACCGGCTCGATTTCACCGTGCTGGAAAACAACGAACCGGTGACGGTGGACATGTCCGGTGTGCCGCCGTTCCTAACCCCCAACCAAATCGGCGTCCATGGCCAGATCGACCTGATCACACTCGCCCCTACCAGCGATTTGCGAATCATCGTAACTGACCTGTTCGATCAGCACCAAAACTTCGAAGAGTTATTCGGAGGTGCCGCCGACGACTCCTTAACCGGTAACGATGCCAATAACCTGATTAACGGTGGATTCGGGTCTGACCAGATGTTCGGCCAGGGGGGCAACGACACCTTCGAATTTGTGATCGGAAACCCGACCGATGTCGATACGGTCACTGAAACCACTGGCAATGACACGCTCGACTTCAGCCAGATTCAAGTTCCTGTCACCGCGGACTTGACCGGGGCCCATCCCAGCTTTGCCCCCAACCAGATTGCCGGGTATGGGGGACTCGTGGTCGAAAGCCCCACACCGGCCCTGCTGGAAAACGTGATCGGCGGAACCGACAACGACCTGCTTACGGGCAACAACGGGGCAAACAGGCTCGAAGGTCGGGCGGGAGAAGATACGATCAATGGCCTGGCCGGAGATGACACGCTGATCGGTGGCACCGACAACGACCGATTCGAGTTTGACGAGAACTGGGGGAACGACACGGTCGAAGAACTCGCCGGTGGTGGCACGAACGATACGATGAGTTTCAGTGACGTCAGTACCGATTTGACGATTACCGTAGGGACCAACTCGATCAACGTGACCGACGGTGTGAACTTTGTGAACCACATTGGCGATATCACCAACCATATCGAAAGTCTCGAGGGTGGTACCGGCAATAACCAACTGATCGCCGCCGACACGCCAAACACGTGGATCATCACCGGAGAGAATGAAGGAACTATTAACGGCTTGTTCTTCACCAATGTTGCCAACCTGGCAGGTGGCTCGGACATCGATACCTTTATTTTCGGGGCCGCCGGACGAATTACCGGCAATATTGCAGGCGCCGGGGGCGACGACCTGTTCAACCTGGCTACCGGACTCGGCGTGGGTGGGATCCTCGATGGCGGCGGTGACAATGATCAGTTGATCGGCCCCGACACGGGCGCCGTTTACACCATCACCGGACTGGATGACGGTACGGCCACCGGCATTGCCGGTGGTTTTGTGGACGTCGAGAACCTCACCGGGGGAACCAGCACGGATATCTTCCACCTCGATGGCGGTACGCTCTCGGGAACCATCGATGGAGGCAGCCCAGCTGCCGACACCCTAACCGCCGACGACGGCGTGGCCACCCTGTTTGTCATCACCGGGCTCAATGCGGGTACGGTGACCGGCGTTGGTGGCGGATTTTCCGACATCGAGAACCTGGCCGGTGCTGCCAGTGCCGACACCTTTACCTTAGATGGCGGCACCCTCTCAGGCAGCATCACCGGCGGAGCCGGCGCGGCTGTCGACACCCTCACAGCCGACGACGGGGTGGCCACGCAGTTTGTCATCAACGGTGCCGACGAAGGATCGATCACGGGCATTGCCGGCGGTTTCACCGACGTAGAAAATCTTGCCGGCGGCACTAGCGCCGACACCTTTACCTTCGCCGCTGCCGGCCAGATCACGGGCAACCTCGCAGGCGCTGGGGGCGACGACCTGTTCCACTTGGCTGTGGGGCTTGGCATCGGCGGAACGCTCGACGGCGGTGGTGGTGGCGGTGGCGGTGGTAGTGACAACGATCAGCTGATCGGTCCCGACACGAGTGCCGGTTACACGATCACCGGACTCGATGCCGGCACCGCAACAGGCATTGGTGGTGGTTTTGTGGACGTCGAAAACCTCACTGGGGGCACCAGCACGGATATCTTCCACCTCAATGGCGGCACACTCTCAGGGACTATCGATGGAGGCAGCACAGCTGCCGACACCCTGACAGCCGACAACGGGGTGGCCACACAGTTTGTGATTACCGCACTCGATGCGGGCACCGTGACCGGCGTTGGTGGTGGATTTTCCGATATCGAGAATCTCACAGGCGGCACCAGTGCCGATACCTTCGCCTTGAATGGCGGCACACTCTCAGGCAGCATCACCGGCGGTGCAGCTGCAGACACCTTAACGGCCGACGACGGGGTACCTACCGCGTTTGTCATCAACGGTACCAATCAAGGCTCGATCACCGGTATTGCCGGCGGTTTCATCCAGGTAGAAAACCTTGCCGGTGGTGCCAGCGCCGACACCTTTACCTTCGGGGCTTCTGGCCAGGTTACGGGCAACCTAACAGGTGGCGCTAGCGACGACCTGTTCAACCTGGCTGTGGGGCTTGGCGTGGGTGGAATCCTCGACGGTGGTGGTGACAATGATCAACTTCTCGGCCCCGACACGGGCGCCGTTTACACCATTACTGGGCCGAATGACGGTACCGCCACAGGCATTTCCGGTGGCTTTGTGGACGTCGAGAACCTCACCGGGAGCAGCAGCACCGATATCTTCCGCCTCGATGGCGGCACACTCACAGGGACCATCGATGGAGGCAGCCCAGCTGCCGACACCCTGACGGCCGACGACGGGGTGGCTACCCAGTTTGTGATTACCGCCCTCAATGCGGGCACCGTGACCAGTGTTGGTGGAGGCTTTCTCTGACATCGAGAACCTTACAGGCGGCACCAGTGCCGACACCTTTACCTTAAATGGCGGAACCCTCTCAGGCAGCATCACCGGCGGAGCCGGCGCGGCTGTCGACACCCTCACGGCCGACAACGGTGTGGCCACGCAGTTTGTCATCAACGGTGCCAACCAAGGATCAATCACAGGCATTGCCGGCGGTTTCACCGATGTGGAGAATCTCACCGGAGGCGCCACCGCCGACACCTTCCGCCTGGATGGTGGCACACTCTCGGGAACCATCGACGGTGGCAGCGGCGCAGCTGGCGATACCTTGATTGCCGACGACGGCACAGCAACCCTGTTCGTTATTACCGGGCTCGATACCGGTACGACCACAGGCGTTGCGGGTGGCTTTGCCGATATCGAGAACCTCGCCGGTGGCACCAGCGCCGACACTTTCCGCCTCGATGGCGGCACGCTTTCAGGAGCCATCGATGGTGGAGGCGGCGGCGCCGCGAACGATAACCTCGTTGCCGACGATGCGGTTTCTACCTCGTTTGTCCTCACGGGAGCGAATACCGGTGCGACCCCAGGCATTGCCGGCGGATTTTCCGATATTGAAAACCTGACGGGTGGAGCCAGCGACGACCTGTTTGTGGCTCCTTCAGGGACCAGCCTGACTGGCACCATGACCGGAGCCGCCGGGAATGACCAATTCGCGATCACTCCCGATGCGGCCACCACTTTCCTGGTAGCCGGTGGTCCCCATTCAACTCCCAGCGGTGACGTGCTCACCGTGACCGAACAAACCCAATTGCCCGTTGATGACGGAACGACTGTGACCACGCTGGGCCTGGCAACGGTCACGTACAGCCAAATCGAGACCACAAGTCTCCAATGTGGCGGATGCGCGGTTGGTTCATCACTGTCACTGCTAAACGATTCTTCTAATAGTCCGATGCGGCAAGCGGCTTTTGCAGACCTTGGCGGTTCGCCCCAGGAAACAAATAGCGCACCAGCCGGTTTGCAAACGTCTGGCGAAACATCTGACCGCGGAATCGCCGAAGGCGCTTTTGCCACGTTTGCAACAACGCCGGCTGCTGAGGCCGATCCCTCGGAAGAGGAAGATACTGGCAGCCTGGACCAGGCATTTTTGCTCCCTTCGGTCCTACCTTCCCTGACCAGACATTCCAGCAGGAGGTTGCCCGATCGTAGTGGCGCAGCCGAGAGGAAAGTGTCCCGACGTGGTCCAGTTGCCGCCGGCAGCCATCTGCGAAACCGGCTTGGCGACCTGAACGGGCCAAAAGGCCTCAAGAAAGACTTCTTTGCCAAGGATCTTTTGCACCGGCCGACCGACTCCGAAGGAACCGACCCAAGTGATCCTGAAGACCGCCGTGACGAAGCTTTTCGAAAACCGAGAGCAATGAAAAGATTGTTTGCCCTGCTCAATACCTTTTTTAGTCTTGGTTTTTGAGGTCGCAGCAATGCAGATTGATTTTTGCTGGTAACCAGCGGTTCCCTACTTCTGCTCCCAAAGAAGGTGCCCTACCCCACCATCGGCCCGTTATTCGGCCGACGCTTCCGTGCGTAGCTTCATATAGAGCTTTTGCACCTCGGTCATACAGCACTGCCCATCCACGGCCAGTCTCTGGCATGACGCTTCTGCGGACTGCGATTTGGCCAGCAGACCTCGAATACGAGTTGGACTGCTGTCATGCACATCCGCCTCCACATCGTCGTAACCGAGACCAAAACAGGCACACATTGGTGCGCCCAAATCGTAGGGGTAAATGGGCGTCTTGAGTTCCTCTACCACAACCATCGATTCGAATAGATTGAAGTAGGCCACCTCACAGCGTGCAAAGCCGCAATACCAGGCGGCCTCGTGCATCCTCGCACGTGATTCCACCTGAATATGCGTATTTAAAGGACCGGCGTTGACTGGGGTTCCCAGGGTTCCACAGCGCGGGCAATATGCCCGTCCATCCGGTTCTGGCTCACGCACAAAAGCCTTGTTCATCGTCGTAGTCCTACCCAATCACAGAAACCCATTAGCCACACTTCGGTCCAGCCCCTATTATCTTAACAATCAGGCGGTGTCACGAGGAACCGCGTTTCCGGTGGGAAGGCGCCCCTGGCCCAAAGTCTGTCAGACCGGCACCGGGCGAAAGCCAACCAGCGTGTCTCTACAGATCTTTTTCTTCCTGGTAAACTGAAACACATAACACATAACCACAGCTTTACCACCAGACACAGCTTTACCACCAGACACAGCTTTACCACCAGACCTTGTGTCGTGGCAAAAAAGGGAAACCTCCGATGAAATACCTGGTTTTGTGCGCTATTTTAATTGGCGTGGAGCGCCCTCTTTCTGTCTCGGCTGAAACTTCCCCAACAGGGGTCAAGGCTGTTTCCAGCCAACGGGTACACTCCGTACTCATAGGCAATGATTACAACGGCCTGGTCACGGTTGCTATCGAAGTTGACCAACCAGGAGTTCGCGTGACAGGGTTCACCTTCAGTCTTCGTGGAACGGACGACTTGAAAGACATCGCTTCGTTAGCCCTCTACTCCTCCGACCGTTATCATCCCCGCCGTTTGGACGATTTTCGCAATGGCACTACGTATGTGGGCGACAAGCAATCCGTGATCGATGAACTCACCGTTCCGTTCGGAAAGGTTTCGCTACCGGCAAACCAGGTTACCTTCCAGGGGAGCCAGTTGCTCGCACCGGGTGTCAACCATTTTTGGCTCTCGTGCAAATTACATCCCACGGCAGAGTTGATGCACAAAGTCGATGCGGCTTGCACCAGGATCGAAACAACTTCCGGACCACTTACACCGAAGGACACAACTCCCGGCGTGCGAAAGCGCATCGGCCATGCCCTCCGCAAGCATGGTGACGACGATATTCACACATCACGGATTCCGGCCCTGACGGTCACTCCCCAAGGCACCCTGTTGTGCGTTTACGATCTGCGGAGGTCACAGCGGCGCGACTTGCAGGAAGACATTGATATTGGGTTGAGCCGCAGCACCGATGGAGGCCGTTCCTGGGAGCCGGTTCGCGTGATTATGGACATGGGTGAGTACGGCGGACTGCCCCAAAATCGCAACGGGTGTAGTGATCCGGGAATTGTGGTGGACCAGAACACCGGCAAGATCTTCTGTGCGGCAGTCTGGATGTGGGGCAAGGTGGGAAAACACCAGTGGGACCCGGGTGGGTCCGACCAGGGATTTGAAATCGGCAAGAGCGCCCAGTTTATGATGGTCTCCAGCGAAGATGACGGCGTTACCTGGTCCACTCCCGAGAACCTTACCCGAGAATTAAAACAACCGGAGTGGATACTCTTTGCGCCATCGCCCCAGGCCGGCATTACCTTGCGGGACGGAACCCTGGTCCTGCCAGTGGAAGGCCTTGCCGAAGGGGATCCCTTAAATTTTGACGTCAAGCAACTAGGTTTTTCAAGCCTTATGTGCAGTCAGGATCATGGCAAAACCTGGACCGTGGGATCAGATATGCCCCGCGGCAACGGGGAGTGTCAGGCTGTCGAGTTGAAGGATGGATCGGTTTTGCTGAACTGCCGCACCATGAAACCTGCTGACCACCGGTCCATTTATGTGACCAACGATCAGGGACAAACCTGGCAACCTCATGCGACCCATCGTAGTACATTGATTGAATCGGGCTGTAACGGCACGCTCTACCAGGTTCATTTCACCCACCAGGGAGCCATGCGGCAGGCACTCCTCTTCAGCAATTGCCACACGCAAAAGGGGCGGGTGAATCAAATGGTTCAGGTGAGCCTTGACGAAGGACAAACCTGGCCAGCAGAATACCACATGTTGTTGGATGAAGGTCGAGGTAATGGGTACCCCAGCATCGTGCAAATCGACCAGGACCATGTCGGTATTGTCTACGAGGGAAGCCAGGCAAACCTCGTGTTCGAAAAAATTCCGCTACACGAAATATTTCACCGGTAAGCTGTAAACGGCCAAATTTAATGCTGCCAAACTTCTAAGGAATGGGATGCTCCTACCTGTCAACGGTAGTTGCACCCTTGGGAAAGATGACAAAGCACTGGAAAGAACTCAGCGTTTTGATTGCCGGGTGCGGTAGCGCCGGGCGGCGGCATGCGCGGGTTCTCGCCGAACTTGGAGTGCGCGACATTCGAGCCTGCGATCCAACCGCGGCGCAGCGAAAAGCCCTTCAGCAGAGCGCCCCAGTTTCGAAGATTTACGAAAGCTATGCAGTCGGCCTGGAAGACCAGCCCGACTGTACCCTTATCTGCACCCCTCCTGACATGCACATTCCCATGATTTCCGAGGCGATTGAAGCCGACTGTCATGTTCTGTGCGAAAAACCGCTCTCGGATTCCTCCAAACGTATCGATGAGGTCGTCCAGCTGGCGGACAGGAAAAAACGCAAGGTCATGGTTGCGCTTTGCTTTCGGTTTCACGAGGGCCTGCGCAAAGCGCATCAATATTTGCGTGAAGGCCGCATCGGCCGGCTTGTGTCAGTGCGTGCACTGATGGGAGAACACCTGCCTGAGGTGCGACCCGATTATCGCGAAATGTACATGAGCCGGTATGAAGGAGCCTATGACCTTTCCCACGATGTTGACCTGGCACTCTGGTATGCCGGTCAGCCAATCCGGAGTGTACGTGCCTACGCGGGTAGTTACAGCGATATTGGAATTGAGGCGCCCGACGTGGTTGAGATTCTTGTCGACTTTCAGGACCGGTGTCTCGCCAATGTGCATCTCGATTTTTTCCAGCAACCGCGCCGCAGACAAATGGATTTAATCGGGACTGAGGGCGTGATCTCTGTGGAATTCGCCAGTTGGGATCACTGTACGGTCTCTTGTTATGACCCGGCATCGACCAACTGGCTGGTAGACAATTTGGCCACGCAGCGAGACGACATGTTTGCCGCTGAAGATCGAGAATTCCTGATCGCGGTCGCCGAGAACCGCGAGGTGAGTTGTACGATTGCCGAAGCCCGCAAGAGTGTCGAAGTCATCGAGTTGGCCAAGCACGATGTTGATAGCCAGGGCTCCGGGGCATCGAGTTCCTAGATTTTTTGTGGACTGGCCCGCAAATCAACACCCTAATAACCCAATTTCACATACCGTCAAAGCGTGGTCAAACGGCAAGTCCTGAGCACGTTCATCGAAGGTCTTCTTTACAGATAAGGTTTTTTGCATGGCTGCTCCTACGACCCAGGAACTGTTCAATTTGACGGACAAAGTTGCCCTCATTACCGGGGGTGCCCGAAACCTCGGTTTCGACATGGCGACTGCCATGGCAGAAGTAGGCGCCAAAATCGCAATCACCAGCCGACATCTCGAGAACGCACAAGCATCGGCCCAAACCATCACCGATGATACGGGGCAACGGGTGGTTGGTTTTGCCTGTGACGTTGCCGATGAAAGCCAGGTGGAACGCCTTATCGACGATGTGCTCGCCGAGTTCGGAAAGATCGATATCCTGGTGAACAACGCCGGCAACGTGGTGAGTTTACCGACCAACGCTCCGTTGGAAAAACGCCCAACCGAACTGTGGCACGATACGATGAATGTCAATCTTCACGGCACCTTTTACTGCACAAAACACACGGTCGCCAAGGCGATGAAGCCAGCCCGAAGCGGTGTCATCATAAACCTCGGTTCGACGGCGGGAATCGTCGGCAAGGACCGACGTGTTTACCAGGGGACAGATATGGGGGGAGCCACGATCGACTATCATGCCGCAAAAGGGGCCGTCATTAATATGACACGAGACATGGCGGTTCACCTGGCTCCCGACAATATTCGTGTCAATTGCATCAGCCCGGGAGGTTTTTTCCGCAACCAGCCTGAGCCATTTGTCAAAGCATTCAGCGAGACCATCCCCATGGGACGCATGGGCCAGGACGGAAAAGAACTCAAAGGAGCTGCCGTTTTTCTTGCCTCCGAAGCCTCCAGCTACGTCACCGGACATAATCTGGTCGTGGATGGCGGGTTGACGATTTGGTAGCGGCTCAACCCGCTGGCTTAGCAGCGGCGCGTATCGACGACGGAAACCCGGGGGTGTTAATCCGGTGCCCGGTGTCCTGGACCGTTTCGCCATTCACACGAAACACCCAGATTTGCCGATCGCCGTAACATTCGATCAGCAGGAACTTGCCGTCCGCCGTAAAAGCGGCTCCCTGGACAATTCGTCCGACTGGAACCTGCTGCACCGTTTCATAAGTTTTTCCGCGACGAGCCAATATCACAAGCAAGCCACTTTCTGTGCGCGTTGGATCGTCGTCAGTAACGTTCGAATTGTTCATCACCATAGCAGCGATCAGGTTTCCGTCTGGACTTATCCCGAATGATTCCGGACCACTTCCAACCGGCACAAAGTCGATGGTACGAATCGGATCGGCGGTAAGATCGACGACCGTGAGTGCGTCGGTGTCGGGAGCCCCCTGCCCTGAACCGGTGGTCAATCCCAACTCGCCGTCAGGGGTAATCACCGTCCGATAAGGTTTTCCGTAAACCGAGAGTTTTCGATCGGTCGCGGTCACTTTTCCATCTTGAATCTCCAGGAGTCTCAAGTGATACGCCTCGGTAACACTGGCCAGGGCGATTTTCCCATCCGGACTAATGGCGACATCCGACACCTCGCCTGCTGGCTCGGCGACTTTGACAGTTTGAACAGGCTTGACATTGGTTCCGTCAATCGACAAGACCGTGATGGTACCATCGGCCCGATTGGCAACCAGTGCCAGACGTCCATCCGGAGAGATCGAAATTCCCGAAGGTTGCTTTCCTGTTTCGACCGTGCCCACCAATTGCGGTGGCTGACGTGTGAGGTCGACAACCTGCACTAAGGTGTCGGGCACATAACTGTCGGGAGAATTACGGTCCAGCTTGAGCGAATTGGCTACCAGGGCAACTTTCCCGTCAGGAGTAATGGCCACGTTCGAGGGAGGCCCAATCACGCTGTTGGCGACCCCCATTACATGTTGGACCGCCGGCGGAAATTTTGCGCAATCAATAATGGTCAGCGAGTCGGGTTCCGCGTCAAACTGAGGGACCCACTCTCCCGACCTTATGTCGAGTTTATTTTCATTTCCCGAAATCACAATCTGGGCCTGCACCCTGTTTGTTTGAACGACCGATACGGTCGCTCCCAGCAGCAGGAGAACGGTCGTTGGCGCAATCACACCAAGACGGCTTGCGTGGCTCAAAGTTGGGAATTGCAGTTGCATGGTTGTTGGTCCTCCAGCTTGATGTAAATTAGGCCGGCGTGGTGAAACTTGGATAAGGAAACCGGCTTGCAACGATTGTAGGCTAGCTGCTCTTCTTCACACAGTGGTGAAAACAGTCGAGGATGACCTGGGCCGCTTCCAGGGCAGCGTCTGGGTCGATGCAGAGTGGTGGGGCAATTTTCAGAAAACCGCGGCCGGTACCAAACATCAACACACCCCGTCGAACACTCTCGGCAACAATCAAGTTGGCCAGTTCGATATCAGGTTCGCAACCACCCGGTTTACGAAGATGGACAGAAATAAGGAGTCCCCGTCCGTGGACTGACAATATCTGCTCAGGAAAATGAACCGCAATTTTTTGAAGTTCAGCCAACAGCAACTCGCCCGTCCGAGCCGACGCCAGGACAAGTTCTTCTTCCTCAAGGACCTTCAAGCTGGCCAGGGCAACCTGGGCACCCAGGGGATTTCCTCCATGGGTGCTCGACATCTCCCCTGGTGTCGGCTCGTCGAGAATATGCTTCCGCCCAAGGACTACCGAGACGGGAACACTCGAGGTCAAACCTTTACCGAGGGTTATCAAGTCGGGCACCACGCCCACGTGTTCTGTGGCGAACCACTTTCCACTCCGCCCGCACCCCGACTGGACTTCATCAAAACAGAGGAGGATATTGTGTTGCTGAGCCCACGACTTCATGGCAGCCGCATAGGATGGGGTCATTGGCCAGGTGGCCCAACCCGGCATGGGCTCACCGATAAACCCTGCAATCAGATCCGGATCAATTTGGTGCTTTTCGAGTACGGCCAGGCTCCTCTGAAAACATTGCTCGTCACAATGGTGACCGGGACCCTCTGCGGAACTGCAGGTCGGCCCAAACGGGAACGGAATTTGATAGTGACGGACCGACTTGCGAGGAATCCAGTCACGAGATCCTGCCACACCCGATGCGAGTCCTGCAGCCAGCGTTCTTCCGTGGTAACCATCGGCAAAGCTGAGAATTCCAACCTTTTCGGGATGGATCTTTTGTCCCTGGCGACGCATCAACATGATGGCTGCTTCCGTTGCCTCGGTACCCGCGCTAAACAGGATTGCCTTCGAATCAGGAACGGGGCTTATGGCAACCAGTTTTTCAAGCAGTTCCAAACGAGTTTCGGTAGGAAACGCGTAAGTTGCCAGCAATTTCGTGTCGGCAGCGCGATGGAGGGCCTCCCGCACGCGAGGATGTCCGTGACCGATGTTGGCCATCACGATGGCGCTGGTCAAATCAATCCACTGGTTGCCGTACGGATCACGGACGAGGAAGCCTTCGGCCTCATTCCATAAGATGGGAGGCATGCCAGAGTTCGAATAAGCTTCGACGTTGCGTAGTCGCCGGATAACCGGTATCGACTCAGGCGCGGGGATCGGGGTGACAATCCGTCGCCAACGGCTATCTGGTGGGGTTGTTTCGCACGGTTGAAGATCGTCGACAGAAATCATTCTAGGGTCGTCCCTATCGGAGAAGGATGGCGCAACGATGTGTCTTTGCGCCAGAAAACAGCTCGGTGCCAGTGCATGATGCGCACAGAATTGTCAAACAAAGATTCACATCCGAGAGCAAGACCGGTAACTATACAGGGCGTGAACGACTTGTTCACTACGGTTCCAAGGTGGGCATGATCGGAGGGGCCCATCATGACCATCCATTGGGTGTACCTCCCGCAGAGTGGTTTGCAGGCTTCCTGCAACCACGGGGACAAAAACAATCGTAGTGCACCCAACTGGCTCATTGTCCAACACCAGTTTTTGAAGATGGTCCCCATTACATCCCTTTGGCCAGCCAGCCACCATCGATATAGAAGTCCTGCCCGGTCACAAAACTGGATGCATCGGAGGCAAGGAAGATCGCCAGGCCAGCCATTTCCTTGGGCTCTCCCCAACGACCCAGCATCGCGCTTTGCGCCCGCAGTTCGCGTCGCTCGGGATCGTCCCAACTTGCTTTTCCCATATCGGTGTGAAAGTAGCCAGGCCCAATACTGTTGACACGAATGTTGTGTTCGGCCAGGTCACTTGCCAAGGCCTTGGTCAGTTGGCGTAGCCCTCCTTTGGCAGCCTGGTAGGCAGGGTTACCGGGAAATCCCTGTTCAGCAGCTAACGAGGTGATATTAATAATCACACCTTGCTGTTGCTCCTTCATCATTCGCCCAAAATGCTTCGCCAGCTGAAAAGGGGCGGTGAGATTGACCCGCAACGTTTTTTCCCACGTTTCGTCCGGGTATTCGAGCGAGTGATGGCCAACCGTCAAGCCGGCATTGTTGACCAAAGCATCGATACGGCCGTACGTTTTCTGGACATAATCGACCAGGTCGGTAATTTGCTCTTCGGCCGACATCTCACACGCAAACCCGTCGGCAGCCAGCCCTTGCGCCTTAAAGTCGGCAACCGTCGCTTGGAGGCGTGTTTCGTTCACACCCGTAATTACGCACGTGGCACCAGCTCCCAAGAGACCTTCGGCAATCCCTTTGCCAATTCCACGACTTCCACCCGTCACAACGGCAATGCGACCTTCCAGTGAAAACAAGTTGTCCAAATAAGATGGCATAAAATCTCCCTCCCTTTAATGGTTTGCCATTATGGTCCTATCCTGCAATGCATCGCGCAACGGGTCATCCTCTTTCTCGCAAAACCCGAGATGCAGATGGCGGCGCCACCCTTCGGCGTATTGAAACTTGCCCGACATGTCACCACACTGTCGATCAAGATCCTTTAAAGTCTGCAAATAACAGTCGAGCCCCTGGCTGTCGTCAAGCCATTGTCTCTGGGAAGTATGCCGGCCCAGCATCTCGCATTTTCGCTCGAGCACATCGGTCACATCAATGTACATATCAGGATGCACCAATTGCCCTAGCGGATCATGGTGGGAATAAGGCTGGGCGTGGTAAACCGTCACATTGCCATCGACGGCTGAGCGGGGCGGATCTGTCACATAATTCGGCATCCCGCGGACAAACGCAGCCGTCACGGCCAGGCGACTGGCATTCATGTGGTCTTCCATATAGTCGGCGGGAGAATGCGTCAGCACGATTTCCGGCGCCACCTCGCGTACGACAGCCGCAACTCGAGCCAATGTCGGCTTGTCGTAAAAGATGGCCAGGTCGTCGCAAAAGCTCTCATGATACACAGCTCCTGCATAATCCGCCGCGGCCATGGCTTCCTCGCGGCGCATCCGGGAAATGGTTGCCGCATCATATTCGGTCGTACCACAACACCCGTTGGTCATGTTCATGAGGTGGATTTCGTAGCCCGCGTCTCGCAACAGCATCAGCGTGCCTGCCATGGCAAACTCAACGTCGTCGGGGTGCGCGGCAATTGCGAAGGCAGTTTTCATAAGCTTTTGGCAAAGAATCATCGGTGAAAGGAAGTAGACAATCGCTTTGAGATCCACCACATGAGGAATCGGATCTTACTTTTTTCGTCAGGCGGTGCAGTTACCAACGTGTGCTTGTCATGGACTGGCTGTCGGTCGCAAAGGTTACGTAAATCGTTGTCACCCCCGCGGCAACTTGGTAAAGGCCTTAGTGCATTTCAATGTCACAGGCACCAATGCCGTGACGGTAATAGTTGAACTGCACATTGGGGTGATCCGCCAGCAACGACATCGGTACGGCACTGTCGGCAATACCCTTGGAAATCATGAAGGCTGTTAATCGCTGGCCAAAAGGATTGTCATGGGTGCCGGCGTGCCAGATAGAGACTTTGTCGGACTTCCATGTTTCGGCCGGGCCTACGGTCACCGCCTGGGTCGGAACGTTCGAGACAACGCCACCGCCGGACGTCCGGGCATTTTGAATCAGTGTCATCGGGTGAAGGTCGACGACTCGGGTGGTCAGTTTGCGGTACTCTGCCGGGGGAGGAGGTTGTTGATCGTAAGGTGGCTGACGCTTCGGAGGGTCATTGAATGCCCAGTGTTTCACTTCACCCTGGCCCCCCTGCATGACGGCACACCGGGCGTGGTTCCACGATTCGATGTACTCGGTCGCGTTGGCCTTCGGAAAGTGAATATTGCTTTCTGGCATCCGCAAATCGGGACGAATGCGGTCAAGCAGCAATTCCCGGTCGGTCCGGGCAAAACTGAGGGCAAAATCCTCCGGGACCTCAACACCCTCCATCACCCATTCGTCCATGCCCCAAAAGTGGGCGTGCTGAAGATTCAGCTCCAATTCGTTGACCAATCGAGCCACCAGCGGTAACTGCTCGGTTGGTCCAATCGGTCCACAAATTCCAACCGGTTGGTCTGCCGTTGCCTGTTTCCAGGCGGTAATGTATTCAAATGCCTCTGCCAGGTAAAAGTCTTCGAGCGTGTCGTATAACTGAACGGTAAAACCTTCGCGAGACAAACCGGCCAGTTCACTGGCCGATAACCGTGCCGCGGCGTCGAGGATTTCACGGTCCAACGTTGTGTAATCCCACCATTCGGGGGCGACGATGCTGGTTGGTCTCATGGTGTTTCCTTCGAGTCAATTTTGATTTGAGCTGCAGAGCATTCCTTGATGCCGCTTGAGATTCTAATCCGTTTTAACGGACTCGTCATGCGG
This sequence comes from Lacipirellulaceae bacterium, assembly GCA_965243695.1. Classification (GTDB taxonomy): domain Bacteria; phylum Planctomycetota; class Planctomycetia; order Pirellulales; family Lacipirellulaceae; genus JAKVCB01. The sequence goes on from CBDEWC010000042.1 coordinate 27,240, forward strand.
GTGTTCCCAAAGAAATACCGGCCAGTTGCTGCTGGCGCATCTCACAAATGAGACTGCGGTACCCTAATGGAGTTCTTTGGGGTGGCCACTTTTTGCTAGAAGACCGGGATTATGACACATTTTCGAACTGGAATCGCCCAATCTAAAATGGCATCACTCTCTATCGGGAGATGACCCCAAGGTCCGTGGTGCCCGGATCGGCTCCACGGAGCAACCGGCTGAGCTGCTTCTCCAGGAGCGGCCCCCGACAGTTGACTGCGGCCACGAGGCCATCCTTGCCGAGCAGCAGGAATGCCGGAATACCGCGGATACCGTACTTTGTGCCCATCGGCTGCTTGTTGCGAGGGTGCCTGTCCTCCACAACCGTCCAGGGTGGCTGCTCCTGGGCCAAGAAGGCACGAAGAGCCTCTCGATCTTGATCCACACTGATCGCAATAACTTCAAATCCCTTCTCATGATACTTATTCCAGTTCTGCATGATGTTTGGTATTTCTCTCCGGCACGGACCGCACCACGTGGCCCAAAAGTCCACAAGGACAACCTTGCCTTTGTAGTTGGCCATCTCTAGCGGACTGCCATCCATGGTGTAGCCTGACAACGGAAGTGGCTTACCAACCAAGGCTTGCAGTGGGTCCACGGTTTCATCCGTTATCCCCTCAGCTTCAAAATTGATCGATTTTTCGCCATCTGGATAAGCTGCACTGATGGCAAACACCCGCCACTGCTCGCCTTCAAAGCGGAAGTGCAATTTTGTCTTGTGGAATTCACCAGCTGCCCGCACACGAACCGGAATCTCTGCTACCTTTCCGTCAATCTTGACCTCGCCAACCTTGATCGCATTATCTTCCGCAGAAGGTTGGGGAAGCCGCCCCAGGGGTGATCGCGGCCCCTTCATGAGTGGCATTGCCTTTTTGGTAAGTAGCTGGTGGGCTTCAGTACGGTCTGAATTCTGCAAGTCCCGAAAAAACCTTTCCGCGGACTCGGCAATGCCTTTGGATGACGCTTCTCCTGCTTCTCCAGAAACACCTACTTCCCCAGAAACACCTGACTGCTTCTTTTGGAGGAACCTCCGGTCTTTCTCACTGAGTCTCACCAGTGGCACCGCGATCTGTTTGCCATCCTGACGGCGAAGGACTACCTTGCCCTCTCGGACAGCAACCAGTTCGGCAACTACGCTGAAACCTCCGGTAGCGTCGGTCCAGGTGCGTTCTGCACTCGAGGCAACACCTACGAATAGGGCAAGGGTAACCCCAAATACAAACAGTGGCTCCCTAATGTAACGGGTCATCGCGATTCACTCCCCATCCATACTTTCACTGGGCCAAGGTGGCATCGAAGAGCATCCTTTAGCAGGCAGACCTCGCGCTCTTGGGTTCGCAGCAGGTCGAGATGGTCGACTTCCAGCTACAGTGCAGTACCGTGACCGCCTTGTCACTGCGTTGGTTCTTTTTTTCGCACGGCATATGGTAACCGTGAAAAAATACGCAACGGCTAAAAAATGCGCAATGGACTGAAAACTGCTAACCGTAGTTGTAATTGTTAAGCAACCGAACGTCAATCATTTGTGGGTCACACTCGGCGACGATGATCCAGACGACGGGCCAAGAGCGGACACCCTATGTGGGGTCCATGTCACCGGTACTGCCGGGTAGAATGGGACTGCACCCTAATAACAAAACAATCGCCTTCGATGGAACCGTTAACAGTTGCCCCCTTGCCGATGGTCCTCTGCGTTGAATGATTCGGAGAACGAGTTTACTCATTCAGAAAAAACATCGAACCCCTTGAGACAGTAGAGGTCGATGTATTGCAGGCATCTATCGAATGCTTTGAACTTCAGGTGCGAATGCTTTGAACTCTAGGTGTTTTTGTATTGATTTCACATCCTTGCTCGCCACCGGTGCCAGATGTTGCACGAAGACTTTCCACAATTCGCTGACTTTCCAAATCTGGGGCAACCTTTGCGCCTGGGCCTGGCTACCCGTGGTAACACGAATTTGGAATGCGAGGATGTTTTGTTTGCCGTCGAGCGAGGCGTGAATTACCTCAACTGGTGTGGGCATCCGGACGGGATGCAAGAAGCCATTCGCCAACTTGGTCCGCGTCGAAAGAATCTGTTTATCGCGATCCAGTTCTCTGCCAGGACCGCCACAGCCGCACGACAGGAATTAGAAGAAGTTCTGGACGCCTTGTCGACCGACTACATCGATGTGGCAACGTACTATTATGTCGAACACCAACACGAGTGGGATGAAATCATAGCACCTGGCGGAGCCGCTGAAGTTTTGGAATCGGCTCGCGACGCCGGCACGGTACGCGCCATTGGCTTGACAAGCCATCAGCGGAAGCTGGCGGCTGCCTGTGCCGAAACGGGCAGGCTTAACATGCTCATGGTTCGTTATAATGCGGCCCATCGTGGTGCCGAACAGGACATTTTTCCCACCACCACCAGCCTCCAACTACCAGTGGTCGTTTTTACATGTCTCCGCTGGGGGGCGTTGATGCAAAACACAGCCGACGATCCCGAAGGGTTCGTCGCACCACCGGCGGCCGAATGGTACCGGTTTGCGTTGTGCCACCCCGCCGTGACGGTCGCCCTGATGGCCCCCAATGGGCGCGAGGAACTGGACCACAATTTGCGGCTCCTGGAAGACTGGAGAGGTTTCCCTCCCGACCAGTACGCCAGGCTCAAGGAACATGGCGCACGGGTCCGCCAACATGGGGGCCAGTTTCTCTAAGCAGCACCCGGCTTGCGACTCCCCAAACCCGCCCCGCTGCCACTTTTTTAGACCGGCACCCTGCTAGACGGGCGCCCTGTCAGACCTCCCAGCCTGCACGGTACTCGCGCTGGATGAACGGAGCCGCTTCGGGACAATTGGTAGCGACCAATCGCTGCGCATCCCACTCGAGTTTTTTTTGCCCGGCGCGATACGAAACATTGCCCAGCAGGACCGCTTCGGCCAGGTTTCCGCTGTAGTCGAAGTTGCAAGTCGTTCCGCCGCGGGTCTTGCAAGCCTGGATCCATTCCTGATGGTGCCCCGCCGAATTGGGAATCCAGCCAAGTGGCAGTTTTGGTTCAGTGCCATCATCGAGGAACACCTTGCGGGTCGTATAGTCCGCCAGCAACCGTCCCCGCTCGCCTTCAAACAACACGCCTGCACCATCTTTCTTGTATTCGCGGACCCAGTCAGGCCGCATATCTCCGTGGTACCAGGTGAGGTGTACCGGTGGTTGGCCTCGCCGACCGGCAAACGCATAGTCGACCTGCTGGCGATCGGGAACTTCGTTCTCACCTTGATATGTTTTCTCTCCCTGGCTCACAACCGTGGTGGGAGCTTCAAGCTCCAGCGCCCAAAAAGGAAGATCCATGTAGTGGCAACCAAAATCGGCCAGGGTGCCGCCTCCAAAGTCCCACCAGTAACGCCACTGGAAATGAAAGTGCGACTCGTGGAAGGGACGCATCGGGGCAGGCCCGGTCCACAAATCATAATCAACGTGAGCCGGTGGGGTTCCCTGGGCAACGCGATTTCCTGCAGGAATCGACCCTCCTCCTAGCCAGACGTGGACTCGGGTAACCGGTCCCAGCATGCCCGATTGGATGATTTCCACCACTCGGCGGTAGTTGTCGCGCGCGTGGATTTGAGTCCCCATTTGTGTGACCGTCCCATGCTGTTTGGCTGCGTCACGAATTTTGCGCACTTCATAAACCGAGTGGGCCAACGGCTTCTCACAGTAGACATCAAGTCCTTGTCCAATCGCGCCAAGCACGGGCAAAGCGTGGGTGTGATCGGGTGTCGAAACCACCACCGCATCCAAATCTGTCCGCTCCAATAGGCGACGGAAATCCTGGTATTTGTCGGCCTTGGGATACTTGGCGGCCGCCCCATCAAGACGTTTGGCATCGATGTCACACAAAGCGACAATATTCTCGGTCGCCACTCCAGACACGTTGGAAGCTCCCCTGGATGCCACACCGATACATCCGATGTTGAGCTTCTCGTTGGGAGATCGTTCCTCGGCAACCGCAAGTGAAGGAGTCCACGACTGAGCTACGGTTGTGGCGGTACCGGCAAGTGCGGCACGACGCAAAAAACTGCGCCGACTTTGCTGAAATTCATCTTGTGAAGATCGCGTAACATTACTCATGGAAGTTCCCGCAGATAGATGTTTTTAAACCAAAGTACCGTGCCATGATTCTGCAACTCAATTGGGCCTGTCGCATAAATTGGCTTGTCCCGCTCCCAATAGTTTTCCATGACAACCTTGTCCACCACCAACTGATCATTAAGCGTCACCGAAAGGTCCTCACCGACCATCTTAATGTGAAACGTGTTCCACTTCCCGGCAGTGCGATCTGCTTTCACCAGCGGAAACCGTGCATGTTTTTGGTTATTCCACAGGGCACCTGACCCCCGGTCCGCACCCATATCCCAATACGGTTCGTGCTCGGGGTCCCAAATCTGCACTTGTGGCGACCCTCGGAGGTAAATTCCGCTGTCACCTCCAGGCAAGATTTTCCAGTCAACGTGGAGTTCAAAATTACGATAGTCTTTTACGCTGCAAAGGTTCCCACCGTGTCCGTCTCCATCAAATCGCAATGCGCCGTCAACCACAGTCCAGTGGTCTCGCATCTGCTGATTGGCTTTCTGCTGGGCTGTTTTGAGCTGAGCCGGGGACATCGCGGCCCGCTTCACCGGATCGGCAACCAGTCCCTGCCAGCCACTGAGGTTCTTTCCATTGAAAAGGGCCACAAAGCCCACCGGAGGCGTGTTGTCTTTGGTAAACCCATGGGGCACGGGAAGACAAAAAATCCCAACCGCAAGGATCAGTTTGTTACGAATCGCGGGATGCATGGCCAAAGTTTCCTGGATGATGAAAGGTTGATTTTCCTCGTTCAAGAATTGGAGGGAGTTCCTCCATTATCGATTTAGAGACCTTGCAAAGCAAGCCTTATGGCTTGGTGCAAGCGGCTCTTTGGGAAGATATCGGTCACGATGGCGAACCGTTTGATTTCCGGTTCCCAAACCAGACAATCAACCCACTCACGACCAACCCAACCACCAGGTCCACCAGCAGGCCAGCCGGGCCGATCCACTGGAAGCTGACAGGGTCGCCCGCCATCACCTGCTCGACACCCGTAGTGGGATCGATCGTGGTGTGCAACTCCACACCAAACGTCTCCACTGGAATTCCAAAATTCAGGTGAACAAAAGTGACCAGGGGCCCAGAAAATGCAATCATTCCTGACACAAGGGTTCCGCAAATAGCTCCTGCCCAAACTCCCGCAGGTCGCGCAAAGGAAACAAACAGGGCAAAGAAAAACAGTCCAAAGATAGGGGCGGTCAACAGGTTCACCGTTTTATTGGTGACAGCCGTGATGTTTCCGGGAATCAACCCCATAAAAGAACTTCCAAAGACGACCACTGCACCGATGGAAAACGCCAAGATCCTGGCGAACAGGAGGTGTCCACGTTCAGTTTTCGCGCGCCACCCAAACCGATCGAGGAAGTCGGTTGAAACAACCGCCGTGATCGAATTGACCCCGGAATCAATGCTGGACATGGCTGCAGCAAACATGGCCGAGACGACCAACCCCGACACACCTACCGGAAGGTGGTAGGCGATAAAGCGGGGAAAGACGTCGTCCGCATTGTTGGCGATGGTCATATCTGATGGTAAAGCCTCCGGGTGGGCCTTGAAATATCCCAAAAGGGCCATCCCCACAAATCCGAGAGTGATACCGACGATCGAACCAACAATCAGTTGTACCGCGCTGGCCCAACGGGCTGCCTTCAGATCGCGTGTTGCCATAAAACGTTGGACCGATGTCTGGTCACCCCCTGCGGTGCAAACATACCAGACAATCGTCGAAAGAATACCGCCCAGGACCGTGACCCGAATTCCCGGATCAAACCAGGAACGTTCACTGACAGGTAAAATGGGTTGCACATCCCAGTTCGATTGCCACTGGTCGGGAAACCAACCAAAGCCCCCAAACTCGCCAGTCACCGTGTAAATCACCAGCAGGGCGCCCAGAAAAAGCAAGGCCGTCTGCATGGCATCGGTCACCACAACTGCGCGAAGCCCTCCGATTGAGGTATAAATCACCGCCACAGAACCGGTAAACAAGACGATCAGGGGAACCCACTCTTCGCCAATCCCCATCATGACTGACATTGCCTTGGCCGCCAAATACACGAGCAACGACATCCAGACAAGCCGTAGCAACAGAAACATCGTGGCACCAAGTAGCCGAACACTCAGGCCCAGTTTTAATTCCAGCAGTTCATACGCGCTGGTTACCCTGTGTTTCATGTAGGCCGGCAACAGGCCAAAGGCGATGATGAGAAAAATTAGCGGGTAAGAGAGGTAGTTCGCCAGGATCGCCGGGCCCTTACCGACCATTTCCCCTGGCAGTGACAAATAGGAAATCGTGCTGAGCAGAGTGGCGAAAAGTGAAATGCCAATCAGGGCGGGATTCATATTCCCGCTACCAATGAAATAATCTTTCGTACTGGTCTGTTTGCGGCCAAAGTACCAGCCAATGAGAATGGTGGTGACGGCATACAGTCCGATCAATACCCAGTCGAATATTTGAAGACCAACCCGTGGGGCCGACGTAGTAGCGGCATCCGCCGCAGGACTTGGATCTTGTCCCCATGCACAAGACGTACACACCAGGATCGCAAGACAAGCAATTGTTGCCAGCAGGTGAGATAATCGCACAGCCATTTTCAGTCGCAATCGGCCGGATTTTGCAAGTTGGTCATCCATCCAAAAAACTCGCTCGCTATAGGAAGTATCTGCGCTCCTTGCGCCGATCGCTGCTGATACACATCGGAAGTGATTGCCGGACATCCCCACGGTTTGTTGTATTTGGAGCATGCGGCCACCACAATTTCAACGGCCTCGTCCAAAGACATTTCCAAGGTTTGACGCAGGCGAAGTCCAAGATCACCTGGCCCTACAAAAATCGCATCGACCCCCTCCACCGCGGCGATCGATTCGACATTGTGAACCGCCTCGGAGGTTTCAATCTGGACGACAAGGAAAGTCTCCCGATTCGCCCAGGCTACGTACTCATCTGGATCGTGGGTGCTGAAGTCGGAATCGAGACCGGCATTATCAATGCCGCGGTCACCCAACGGGGGAAACTTGGCGACCATCACCAACTCTTTGGCTTCTTCGGCGTTTGCAACCTGGGGAATCATTATCCCCGCAGCTCCATCCTCAAGATACCGCCCGATAGGTGTTTTTTCTTTGGTTGGCGGACGCACCATGATGTCGATGTCAAAAAGATGCGCAAAGGCAAAGAGTGCTTGCGTTTCCTTGGTCGACATCTCGCGGTGTTCCAGATCAAGCCAAACGCAGTCAAAATTATTTTTGGCCGCGTGGCATATGAAAGCGGGAATGTAATGGCCGAGCGCGGCCATCCGAACCATTTTATTTTCGCGAATCCGCTGTAACGTTTTACTTTTCCTCATGAATTCAAGCACCTTTGCGAGTTGGCCTGTTAACGGCTCGGTCGATCGAAACCAAACAACCGCTTGGTTTTAAAGAGTCCCAGATGATCGCCGCGGTAAGACACAAATTGTAACTTTGACGTCGCCAACCGTCGACCGTACTCTTTCCAGAGAAGATCCTGGCTTTCCGGAGACGATCCTGGCGTTGGGGACAGCAGGTGAAGGAGAATGCTCTCCTTCAACCTATCCGATCCCTGCCAGGCGGATCGGTTCCATGGTTCCATCGCCAAACCCACGGCGCAGGCGGTCCACAGCGGAGATTACCGCCCGGTTGTCGCCATATCAATCGCTTTTGCCGCAGCAAGCAGACGTGCCCCCTGGCCCGAGCGTTTTTGCAATTCCTCAGCTTGGTATGCCGGACACCCCCAAGGTTTGTCATATTTCCTACAGGCTTCAATCACCCTCTCGAAAGCTTTTTCCAGCGGCATTTCTCCAGATTGTCGCAACCGCAGGCCCAGGTCAGCGGGACCTACAAAAATTCCATCCACCCCTTCCACTGCCACGATCGACTCGATGTTGCGGACTGCTTCGGGAGTTTCAATTTGCAACACCAGGAACGTTTCACGGTTCGCCCAGGCCACATATTCGTCTGGATCGTGGGTGCTGAAGTCGGAATCAAGACCCGCATTGTCGATACCGCGGTCTCCTATGGGAGGAAACTTCGCAGCCATGACAAGCTCCTGAGCCTCTTCCGCATTGGCAACCTGAGGGATCATCAATCCCGTAGCCCCATCTTCCAGATACCGGCCCAGTGGAGTTTTTTCTTTCGACGGCGGACGGACCATAAAGTCAATGTCGAAAAGGTGCGCATAGGCGAGCAGCGCCTGCACCTCTTTGGTCGACATTTCGCGATGTTCCAGGTCGAGCCAGATGCAATCCTGCCCGGCTCTTGCTGCATGAAATACGTAAGCAGGAATGTAATGCCCAAGTACTGCGATCCGTGCAATCTGATTGTTACGGGTCCGTTCCAAAGTCTTACTTTTTCTCATGAATTCAGTTGCCTTTCAGCGTCCACGGTTAAATGTCGGGGCCCACAAAGACCAATAGATCAATACTTACCGGTGTTTTCAAACTGGCATTCTATCTTTGCCAGGCTCGACCGTCGACATTGGGTGTTTCAGAAAGGGGCGATTGCACCGAAAACAAGAATGACCTTCCTTAAGAGCACCCCCCAGATTGCACCGGCAAATCGCTACCCCGCAACGTCCATCACTTTTTAGCAGGCCAGCCGACCAATCAGGACTTGACGCAGAGGTTCCTACTCGGAGACAACAAAAGAGCGCCAGACCCTATACTGGCGACTGAAGAACCGCAAAAGGAGCATAAGTGTGGATTATTCCGGGGTGAATGGGTTCCTGGGCACACGCGCATCGGTCATGGTCGATGTGGTGGTGGTTGCGATGATCGGTGTGCTGGTTGTCATGGCCTGGAGTATTTTCCAGGTCAAGTATCGCCGACGTTTCCTGCTCCACAAAAGATTGCAGCTGACCCTGGGAGTGACGTTGGCATGTGTCCTGTTGTTCTTTGAGGTCGACCTGCGGCTTTTGAGTCCCTGGCGCGAACGGGCCCTTGCATCGCCTCACTACCACGAAGCCTGGTTTGTGGGGGCTGTTTCCTGGTCCCTGGCGATCCACCTGGTGTTTGCGGTGTCGACGGCCCTGCTTTGGGCCTTTGTGATTGTCATGGCCCTGCGCCGGTTCCCAGTGCCACCTGAGCCAACCGATTACAGCCCGCAACACATTTTTTGGGCCCGCCTGGCTGCGATCGACATGGTGCTTACCACCCTTTCAGGATGGATCTTCTACTGGCTTGCGTTTGTGGCAAGCTGACCTCACCGTCCCAACAACTGCCGTTGCTTCCCCGTGACTAGCCAACGGCTTCCCACGCTCCTGAATCGGCCGAGCGAAAAATTGCTTCGATGACGGCCATGTTTTTGACGGCATCTTCCAGGGGAGTTGGAACCTCGGTTTGCTCGAGGATTGCCTGGGAAAACAAATCGCCCTGAATGCCATATTGGTCACAGGTTGCAAACTCGAGTACTTCGATTCCCTCGCCGAAAACATCTCCCTGAGCATCGACCAGAATGCGACACGGCTGATCATTGGGCGAGTTAAACGGAATCACCACCTCGATTCTTCCCTCCGTTCCCAAAAAATGCATTCGCTGATAAGGAACCATTTGTGTGCTGCAAGTGAAAATTACCTGGGCGGTGGGAAAATCGAGCATGGCTGAAGCCAAACGGTCGACCCCTAACTCCGGATCACGCTCCACCAGACCAACCACGCGGGTTGGTTCTTCATTGAAGACAAACCGCGCGGTCGTAATGGGATAACATCCGATATCCATCAATCCGCCCCCGCCATATTCGACCCGACTGCGAACATTTTCTGGGTCGTTGTTGAAGTAGCTGAAGTGGCCCAAGACCGATCGAAGCTCGCCGATCCTGCCAGAATCGATAAGTTCTTTGACGCCCAGCCATTGCGGATGCGTACGGACCATAAAAGCTTCTTCGATCTTTACGCCCGTGCGGTCTCGCACGGCCACCAATTGCCTGGCCTCGGCCACGCTCAGGGCGATTGGTTTTTCACACAACACGTGTTTACCCGCTTCGGCAGCCCGAATGCTCCAGGGAACGTGAAGATGGTTGGGCAGTGGATTATAAATCGCTTCGATTTCGGGATCTGCAAGCAATTCTTCGTACGACCCGTAGGCCTTGCCAATCCCAAGATCTTGAGCCGCCGCCTCGGCTCGGCCCAGATCGCGCGACGCGATGGCAACGATGTCGCAAAATTCGGAATTCTGCATCGGAGGAATAACTTTGGCGACCGCAATGTTCGCAACCCCCAACACTCCCCATTTCACTTTCTTGGCCATGACGTATCTTGACTCCTTAATGGACAGCTTGGCAGCGATTCAAGAAATTTATGACGGTCAACAATGACGCAAACCAGTTTCGATTGGCGTGCCTGCCCTCAACTCGGCCTGGCACAGCCAGTGGTGGTCCCGCCACCACATGCTTCAGCGGCCCCGAAAACAAACCACGAAAACAAACCACACTGGGCAACAATCTACCAAATCCCCTCCAACAAAACTATCGCCTGCTGCCCGGAGCGGCTCTTGATTGACACCAAAGCGAACTGAATACCCCGAGTTGGCCCAGGTAACTGCCTAGCCCGTTTTCAGGATCGACCGCCTCGTAGAAATACAAGAAAAGAGGTTGGCACACCGCCGGATTTCCATACCAGGTTCAGGGATTTTTTCAGATGCGCCCGCAGCAAACTTTAAGGATTCGCACTATGCCAAAAGAAAACGTAGGTGAACGACGTCAAGCCAGGCACTCTTCGCAGTTCCGGCCCCAAAGCAACGTCCAAAAAATCGGCTACGCAAAGTCATAATGCGATTCCCGTATTGCTCCTTCTCAATAGGCTAAACGGGCTAAACCTTTCCGCATTACAGATCCGCGTCAATCACCTCTCCATCACTAATCGCGGCCAACCTTCCCAGTATCGCCTCGTTGATGCTGTGCTGAACGGGAACGACGTGACCGTCGAGAAAAACAAAATGACTTACCGTGTCATGCTCGCTGCCGAATTTTTCGCGAGACGGATCGTTCTCACCATCTGCCATTCCGTTCTGTACCGTAGCAAATATCGTGAAAGGACAGTCGCCGGCAAAAATGGCCGTGTCACCCTGGGTGTAATCGGCTTGAGAAGGCTTGGAACTGTCGACCGGAGGGATATGCTTTTCACCAATCGCAATCGTCTTCGACAATCCGTCTTGTACTTGCCTGGCACTACATCGCGAGTACGTATGAATCGGACCGGCAGTCGCGCGAAAATCACTATCCACCTTGGCTGCGTTGGAGTTCTCGTCCGCCGTATGCCGAAGACCAAAAGTCAGGGAACCCCTCCCCACGTTGGCTGCATAGTCACCTCCTGCGGAAACTCCCACCACGACCGGGGGACCATCGTTGTTGTCAAAGTCGCGGTCGGCAACCGGACTGCGGCGGCTTGGACAGAAAAAAGGCTCAACTGGAGTACGCATGGCAACCGTATTTGCCACGTCATCGACCCGCTCGAGTCGATTGTGGCTTTTGTATTGATCGTCCTGTTCAATGAATGGTAACAGCCTGAATGCCCACGAAACACCAAACTGGTCCGACCGTTCCCGCCCCATTGGAAAACGCCTGGAAACGTCGTGATAATTATGTGTTGCAAGCCCTAGCTGCTTCAGGTTGTTGACACACCCATTGCGCCGAGCCGCCTCGCGGGCTGCCTGTACAGCAGGCAGCATGAGCCCAATAAGGATGCCGATGATCGCAATGACCACCAAAAGTTCAACCAGCGTAAAACCAGTCGACTGGGAAAATCTGGTGCGGCTCTGAGATGGACAATGTTGGATCGAAACACGAGAGCGGTGATTCATGTCTATAAAATTTGGTCCGGGGGAAGCTACGTAGCCGGCCCGTCGGTTTAACCGGAACGGTTCGTTGCAGCGGGGGGGGGGGAATTTTCTCGGTGGGAACTGGTGAATTTACCAGCGTACATGTCTCTTCTGCGGGGATGAGACCTCCCCGAACTGGGCCGGTGAGTATAAGCCCAAATCGTACTCAAGAGAAGAACCGTTAATCCCGGGCCTGGTGGTCACGGGAAGAACCATGTTTTGGTCCCACCTGACAGGTTACCAAACCGGTGTGCGAACGAAAAAGGACTAGGACGTCGCAACTTTTTTGTTTCCAGGCCTATTCCTTTCCGCTTTGAGTTGAACACAAACCTGATGGAGAGCCAAAATCCACCCTCAACAGGCTGCAAACTGGTCATGCACTTTTGTGGTCAAAGCGGTCGTCCTGGCCGGTGCTGTTGGTCGGCGCAAAAACGTGGGCTGTCGGCACGGCCCTCAGCAATACCCAAAACGGGTAACCGCAGGACTCAAGCAATCGTGCGTGGGGTCGTCAGAGTGAACGACACCGATGTGAAAAATCCCGTCACCGGCAAGAAAGTTGAACCGGTTTTGAAGTCGCATGAGAGGGTTAAAACACGACAACAAAACATAACTCACGAGGAGATGCTTCTAAAGCAATCTGGTCTTGTGGTTCTATTCACTCTCAATACCGGGACGGGAAGTTTGTTGAAAAAAATTAGCGTAGGTGAGGCTATCGCCAGGTGACGAGCGCGTCCTGCTATATCTTAACGCCATTTGCTAAATAGGCCAAAAAGATATTTGCTGCCACAGTCTCACCCTGTTGGTTCTGATACGAACCGCGCATCGATAAGGTTGTGCCTACCACTACTATGATAGTTAGAAAACAAGAAAAATGCACGAAAAATTGGCCGCGCGGCAAGTTCCCCGGGTTCCCCGCTCTTACGGAAACGCGCATTAGTCCGGGGTTTTCCAGGGAAGACCCCTGAAATCCTCCCGTTTTATCGAAAAGCATGTCCCCAACGGCTCAAAAGTGGGGCCCTTCGGCCATTTTGCCAGCCAGGCCAATGTGTGTCCGAATAACCGCCAAGGGCCGCCGGAGGCCGGCTACTAACTTTGCCACCCGTGGCAAGCGGCGGTGTGAAACCCGCATGACCAGCTCCTGTTTAAAACGGGCAGCACAAGTCTTGAAAAAGAGGGGAAAAGTCCACACCGCACCTGTAGGACACAAAATCGAATCATGTTTTTGGGAAAAGACGCCAATAACTGAATCTCGCCGGCGAATAACCCACAGAACCTCCCACCAGGTTCGGTGCCGGAGGATGTTCCTGAAGGTCCCAGAGGGGACTATTTTTGCCACACTCGTTATGTGAAGGAGACCGATCCGATGTTAAAAAAAGGCCTACTGTTGGGGATTGCGGCCGATTGACCTCCGTTGCGCGCAATACACCTGTGACGACGAGGCGATTTTACCAACTCGCGATTCAGGATCGAAAGGCGACCAGGACCCGCCGCTGCTAACCATTACCAATTTTAATGTGGGGGGTTGTCCCGAACAGGACTCGCACGGCGAAAACTCAGCGGTCCTTCCACATGCAATCCCCGCACTCCACGCTTCCGCATCGCAGAGTGACAATGGCCAGATCCTGATAACGGTGTGTAATCTCGATCCAAGCTCCAATCACGAGCTGACCTGCGAGATCCGCGGTGCCGAGGTCAGAGATTTCAGCGGTCGAGTGCTGACGGCCGGGGAGATCACTGCACATCACACTTTTGATAATCCAGAGCGGGTGATACCTGTAGTGTTGACAAGCGCAAGGCTCCAGGGAAGTGAGCTTCAACTCCAAGTGCCAGCCAGATCGGTCATGACGGTCGAGGTGCGGTAAAGGATGGCCCTGGTGATTTGGCCGACGAGAACCGTGCCTCCCTTTGCTCGATAATTCTGCTATAAACACCTGACTTCTGCTATAAACACCTGCCCCGGGCCGCCACGGCTTTTCAGCCGCTTTAAGATTGCATACCCACCCCACTCCCACCAGCAAGCAGTCGGAACCTACCATGTTGGCAATGCCTTTGCCCCTTCGACCATTTCTGCCCACGGCGGTGAGCGTTTTGTTGCTCGCGGCCCTGAGTGGCCCACTCCGTGCAACGTCGATCCACCCGGAACTGTTTGAGTCGCACCTCACCAACCCAAGCATGATCCACGAGATCTCCAAATTCCGCTCCGGGGCAGGACACGACTTTTCCTACGATGCGAGCTTTGCGTACGCCGGGGAGTACTTTAGCGCGACTGATGCCACCGAACCCGACAGTAGCATGAAGCACTACTTTGCGCCTTACGCCTCGACCAAGGGGGACCAGGCGACCGTTCCGGTCTATGCCCCACTGGACGGTGTGATTACCCGGGTCACCGAAGAAACGCACCCGGACGATGCCGCGCTTGTCAACAAACGGATCGAACTTACCTCCGGAGATGACTCCAGCTATACCGTCGTGTTGTTCCACGTGAACCTGGCCGATCGGTACCCGCAAATTCTCAATGACTGGCCAGTCGAGGCCTGGCCTGCCCACCAGAGCGATGACCCCTCGTACGACACGACCCATGTCTCAGCCGGCGACTTGTTGGGCTATGCAGACATGCGGCTTTCCTACGATTTTGATGTGGCAGTGCTGCAGGAAGTCTCGCCGACAGAAAAATACTGGGTGTCGCTGTTCGACCTGATGCCTGACTCACTGTTTGCCCCCTATGAAAACCGCGGAGCCACCCGCGCAGCAATGAGCCTTAGCAAGGACCAGCGCCTGGCAAACCCGGTGACCTGGTGGGACGGGCGCAATGACGACGACTGGGTGACCCTTAGCCAGGTGCCGGAGGGTTCATCCCTGGAATTACTGGCAGTCGGCCTGTTGATCCTCCAGGGGTTGATGGGCCGCGTCGCCTTTCGGCTCTGACTCGACCCGGTGCCTGTTAGAATAGGACGGGACCAAGAGGTGCCTGGCGAACTCGGCCCTCGAAAGATTTCTCCTTGCACTTTGCAGCCCGATTTTTACCTCGCCTGTTTGACCGAATTCTTGCTTGGCTGAGAGGGCCTCTTAAAAAAATGGTGATCTCTATCTATATTTTCTTTTCTTGCGGAGTTCTTCTCTGGCGCAAAATGCCATCTTCAAGCCATTCTCTCAGCAAAGGGTTTTAACTTTCACCACGGCACCCTAGCGCCACTGACCAACCGGTGCTGCCAGGCGGGCAGGAAGATAAGCCACCGAAAAAATCGTGGTTCCGGGGGACCGTACACCAGGATTCGCCCCCTGCCACAAAAACCACCTCACTTGCCCGGAATCCCAGGGCCGGAGTCTCCAGGAAACCGAACAAATAGGGCAAAAAACCCAAAACGTTCGTCCGGTGATGCCACCAAGAAAATAAGAAAAGATGGCGACCAAGACTCCTTGATAGGGTTGGATGCCATCAGGTATCATAATGCATAGTACTATTTAAGAAAGTTTGTCTGTTTGCGGGAGGGTAACGATGCCAGAAGGCAGAATTAAAAAGTTGATTTCTGATCGAGGTTTTGGATTCATTGAGGGTGATCAAGGTGAGCTGTTCTTCCACCATTCGGAAGTCAACGATATCACCTTCGAGGAACTCAGCGAGGGCCAAACAGTGGCCTACGAAGTCGGCCAGGGTCGTAAAGGACCGTGTGCAACGTCCGTGCGCGTAACCGGCTGATTCGGTTCCACTGTAGAAGATAAACAAAATGGGCGGGCTTTGGTTGAACCCAAAACCCGGCGTGTTCGTTTTGTAGACTCCGCTTAGGTCGCAAAAAACAAGTTCGAGACCAGCATCGGCTTCGGTCGCGGTGCGTTTATTGGGCTTGGATATTTTCCGGCGTTTGGCTTTTGTTCCTTATGGATCCCGCTGCTCCCGGTCCCTTTAAGCAGTTGTCTCTCGGATCCCTCGTTTGGCCAAACGATTCTGTTTGGTCGTAATCCAAGAGGACATTGGTTATATTTGTTAAACCTGTCTGCCTATATAAGTGGCCTTTGTCCCATCTTGGTACTGGCCCCCGCTTGGTAATGGCCCCCGCACGGTTGATCCAAAGCAAGAAGGCAGTTTCCAATAACAAAATCACAATTCCCAGGTGGCTCCATAATCGCTGCGAACCCTCCAAGGACCTGCACATGAAATACGGCGCACTCCTCTGTTTAATGACAAGCCAAAGGTCAATGACAAGCCAAAGGTCAATGCCAAGCGAAAGGCAAAAACGCTTGGGCCCGTTACGTCCAATGTGGCTGGCCGTCGCCCTATCGCCCTCCATATGGGTCTTTGCTCTTGCCGGTCTCACCGATGCCCAATCAAGTGAGCAGACGCCTCCGATCACTCCCAAAGAGAGTGTCATCCAGTTATTCAACGGAAAAGACCTCGACGGCCTCTACACCTATATAAAAGATACAAAGTACGAAGACCCGCGTCAGGTTTTCACCGTCCGCGATGGGCTGCTGGTAATTTCAGGAGATGGCTACGGCGGCATAACGACCCGGCAGGCCTACCAGGACTATCACCTGGTTTGCGAGTTCAAATGGGGCCAACGTACCTGGGGCGGACGCAAAGAGTGCACCCGCGACAGTGGAATTCTGGTCCACTGCAACGGCCCGGATGGCAGCTATGGAAACATTTGGCCAACGTCGATCGAATCCCAGATCATCGAAGGTGGCATGGGCGACTTCATCGTCATCGGCGGCCTCGATGAGCAGGGCAAATCGATACCGATCGCTTTGACAGCCGAGGTCACCACCGACCGCGATGGAGAAACCGTCTGGAAACAAGGTGGTGAGAAACAAACTTTCCACGGTGGTCGGGTCAACTGGTATGGGCGGGATCCCGACTGGGAAGACGTGCTTGGGTTTCGCGGCGCAAACGATATTCCAGACCTCGCAGACGGCTGGACCCGCATGGAAGTAATTTGTGACGGAGGTAACATCCAGGTTCTCGTCAATGGCGTGTTGGTGAACGAGGGAACGGACGCAACTCCAAGTTCGGGTACGATTACCATTCAGACTGAAGAAGCTGAAATCTTTGTCCGTCTCTGGGAAATTTGGCCTCTCGATCAAGGGCCCACCGATAAGGTAAAGTAAGGGCCTGGCGGTGGGACTCCAAAAAAAATGCCCTGCGGCCCCGCAGATGGCCTGACTGGAAACACTAGCCACGGGCCAAAGTTCAAGACAAGCATGTCCAAGAGAGTGATGCGGGCGAGGGTTCTAGAGCTGCGCCAACCTCTGCCATCATGCGGACTCCCCGAGATCTTGAACCTTTTTGAATTGGTATGGAAAGCCTTGCCATGAAAGCCCTGCGTTACGACCAGCCGTGGAAGATGACCATGGTCGATCTCCCAAAACCGACGCCCAGCCCGGGAGAAGTCCTCCTCAAGTCCGAGGCGGTTGGCATTTGCGGTAGCGACGTCCATGGTTTCACGGGCGAAAGTGGTCGCCGCAAACCGGGTATGGTAATGGGACACGAAATCGCCGGACGCGTGGAGGAACTTGGCGATGGAGTCGACTCGCTTGAAGAAGGTGACATCGTCGCCGTCTACAACCTTGTTTCCTGTGGCAAGTGTGGCTACTGCCTCCAAGGACGGGAACAGATCTGCCCGGAAAAACGGATGATCGGCGTCAACTGCGGCGAGTGGGGCGCCATGGCGGAGTATTTTACTTTTCCGGCCTCCGGTCTCTTCAAACTCGCTGAAGGAGTATCGCCCGCGGTTGGGCTGCTCGCCGAACCGATCGCGGTTGGCATGCACGCGATCGGTCACATGAATCCCGATCCCGACGATGTTCTTGCCGTCGTCGGTGCCGGCATGATTGGAATTGGGGTCGTAACGGCCCTCAAACACCTTGGTATCAAACGTGTGTTTGCCATCGATCCCCTGGCAGAAAAGCTCGAGACGGTTCGCAAAGTCGGTGCAGAAACGATTCAAGTCGGCAAGCAGGACGTCGCACAAGTCATCCACGATGCCACCGACGGCAAGGGAGTCCGTGGCGCATTCGAAGCTGTCGGCACCGGTAAAACCGTACGCGCAGCCTATGATCTTTGCGGGGCGGGAGGCACCCTGGTCATTATCGGTAACCTCGGACAGGAATTCACGCTCCCACTACAGGAGGTCACCAGCAACGAAACCATCATCCGGGGCTCGTACGCTTTTACACGAAGCGACTTCGCCAACGCCGTCGAACTGATCAACAGCAAGCAAATTGCGCTCGACCACCTGATCACCAACTCGTGCAGTCTCGAAGAAACACCCGCAGCGATGACGAAACTTGCCAAGGGAGAATTGCAGGAAATCAAGATGGTGATCTATCCGTAGACCAGGCAGCAAAAGCCAATCTGCCCACGTCTCCCCTGCCCTCTTCACCCCATTTGGCCCACCACCAAACTACCGCAGGCAACAACGTACGCAGGCAACAACGTAAATAGAGACTAAAAGGTGGGCAGACGGGGCCTAAAAAATGAGGCCACTCAGTGGTCCGGCGGCAATTCCATGATTGCAGCCACACTGTCACCTTCCAGCACACGATTTAGTGCGCGCAAACAGATCACAACGCCGTGCTCTTGGGAAACAATCGTTTCACTCCTGTCACCAAGGTGATCACACACCTGGCCAAGTGGCTGGCCTACTTCTACCACCTGGCGCAACTTCACCGCAGGCTCGAAGAAACCACCAAAAGGTGCCGGGTAATGAAGCTGCACATGTCCACTACCGGTGCGGTCATCTTCCACAAGAAACTCCACCACACTCGGCGGCGCCGACCGCTTGATCATCTCCAACTCACCCATGACATTGAGGCAACCTTCAAAGTAAGCCTCCACACCGGCCGGGTCACACTCACCAGCACCCAGCCACTCGGCATAAATGGCCGGAACGTTCGCGTCGCGGGCTACAGAAAGGGTCCGGCCATCAAGATTCGCTGCGGTGCCCCAAATCAACGGCATGTTAAACGCCTGGCACATGCGCCGCTGCACCTCCAGCACAGCCGGGTCGGAATGCAACACGTAACCGGCCATGGGCCCCATCCGCATCACCAGGCCCCCGCTGTGCAGATCGATCAAATAGTCGACCGAGCCGATCAGTTTGCTCACGGCAACCGCCACGCGCTGGGTCACAGAACCATCGGGCTTGCCAGGACAGGTTCGTGCCAAATCAAGCCCGTCTTCGGCACACCGTTGGCCATGCCAATAGGCTGCTTCATTGACGACCGGCACCACCGTCACCTGTCCACACAACTCGCCTGTGTCCAATTCACGGATTAACCGCCGCATCGCTGCCATCGATTCGAACTCATCACCATGAACGCCCCCTAGAATCAAGAGGTGCGGTCCGTCGGTGGTTCCCGTGAGAGTTCTGGTGACCAGTTTGATGGGTTCGGTCATCGCGCGTTCTTTGCTTTACGAAACAAGGGCTGCTACTTTGAAAAACGAAATACTGAGTTATTGATTGGGAACAAAAAACGTGGTGCTTCCAATCAGCTCCGGGTTGTCGTAGGCGCTGTTGTAGCCTTCCTGCAAATACGCCTGGTGGTACTTCTCGAGTTTCTCCGGATCGAGTTCCACTCCCAGTCCGGGAGCATCGTCAACGGCAATACGACCCTCCTCGATTTTGACCGGCTGCTGGACCACGTCGTCTGCCATCATGTGGTTGTACGTCTGGTGCGCATACATACAAGCAGGGCTAACAGCCAATACCTGTGCGGCAGCCCGCGTGGCAATCGAAAGCGGCGCAAAACTGTGATAAACCAGCGGCAAGCCTGCGGTCTCGCATATGGCCGCGGCACGATGAAAATTCCCAATCCCTCCCGCCTGCCACGGGTCGGTCATGATCACGTCGGCTGCCCCAACCCGCACGATGTCCAAAATATCCCAGTTAAGCCAACTGGATTGATTGGCAGCAATCGGCACCGGGCTGCGCTGGCGAAGGGCCGCCAGTTCGCTGATTGCCCGCATCCGCAGCGGCTGCTCAATGTATTGCACCCGCAAGTGGGCCATCGCGTGAGCCATGCGTGTTGCATGGCCGGGCGTCCACGACTCGTTTGGATCGCAGCGAATCTCCACCTCGTCCCCACCACCACGGCGCAAGGCTTCCAGCGCCTCCAGGTCGCGATCCATGCCCATGCCAACCTTCGTGTACAGGGTCCGGTAACCTTGCGATGCCATCCGCCGGGCATCGGCTTCGATACGATCTGGCGTTGTGTGCTGCACAAAACCCATGATCTCAATATGCTTGCGGATCGCCCCTCCCAACAGGCTATGGACCGCAACGCCCAATGACTTGCCAACAAGATCCCAGCATGCCATTTCCAGTCCGGCCAGTGCTGCGTTGGCTAAATAGGGAAAGCTTACGTAGCCGCCCATGCTTTGCATGTCCAGCCAAAGATGATTGATCTGTCGCGGGTCTTGTCCGACCAAAAGCGACCGCACACTGTCAATGGCTGCCAACGTGACCTGTGGCGATGGGGCAGGCACCGATTCACCAATACCAACCAGCCCCTCGTCGGTGGTGATCTGTACCACGATGGCCGTCACGCCGTCGCGTCTCCCCTGGGACCAGTACTCCGGTTCGGTAAACGCAATCGTAACGGGCGTCGCCTCGATAGACTGTATCTTCATATCCATTTACCTTGAAAACTTCGCATCTGTTTCTTCGATGCCGGCCGCTGAACACCACCCTGGCAACGTCCCACCAAACCCGCACCACTTGTCGGGGAGATTGTAACATTAAACGACCGCCTGGCAACGCGGCCTAAAGGGGCCACCGCTGCCTTACCGTTGCTGTGTGCACGACCTGTTAAGCCTGACCAAATGGCCAACTTGTGCTGGGAATTTTTTCAACCAGTAGCGGGTGCATTTCTAGACAACCGTGTAACGAGACAGAAACTTCTTCACGCGCCTGGCACGTGGTTTTGCAAGATCTGCCTCTCGGCTTTGCCAACCGGATGGCAACCGCCCGATAGCCTTTTGATAAGCGGCGCGTTGATTTTCTGGCCGGAAAGGAGAATGATGGACCACATGCTTGTCGATTTTGCCTCCTTTGTGCCTAAAATAATTAAAAGGCCGTTCCTCCGATCAACGATTCTCACGCCGTTGGTTTTTTACCTATGCTCTACCAATTTAATTTCGGCAAATCGCGTTGGGGCGCCTGGCGGTGGCGGCACATCCCGGTGGTCTACATGCTCTACTGGCAGCCCACCAAGCGTACCCAGGATCGGGTTGTCTACCGTCCCTCGAGTCGCACACTGGGGCACCTGCTCGGAATCAGCGGCCTGGCGCTGTGCTTACTTGCCGTGGTCACATGGGTTGCGGGATTTCCCTGGGCCCCTGCCTCCGACCGGGGTGGCCAGCCAAAACCGGTGCGCAGCGTCACCGCCGAAGAGATTCAAAAGGTCCAACAGTTTACCGAAAAACTCAAACAGAACCTGCCACCGGAGGCGCGTGCAGAACTGGAGCGGAAGTCGGCCGCCCGCGAAAAACAAAGGCAACAGCAAGTTGAGCGAAACCAGGCTGCGCGCCACACCAGCCACCGGGTCATGCACACCCTCTACTGGATTATGTACGGTAGCCTTTGTGCAGTCATGATCCTTCCCCCGGCCGCCTACCCGTTCGAATGGGTGACAATCCAACGGGCTAGTGACGACTTGATCGTCCGTAAACGTGGCGTGTGGTCGGTGACCCGCCGCTGGCCGCTGAGCGACTTTGGTCAAATCATCTGTTACGTCGACGCCGACAGTCAACGGTCACCAGGCAATACAAGTACGATTGTCGGCTGGCGATGGATGGTCAAACTTGCCGCTCCGGCTGAAACCTGGATTCAAGAGGGGCCGAGCCTGGTCGATGACCCGGAAGTCGTGTTCTTTATCGATTACCAGAAAACCCAGCCCGCCAATGACACACCGGCCCCCGGCAGTGTGGACAAGTTGATCGCGCACCTGCAGAGATTGACCGGAATTGAGTCGGTGGTACGCAGTGAAGTTTCGGTTGACCGCAGCCTCCTGTTGGGTAATCGCATCACTCAGCGGTACCCGATGGCCGCCAAACCTGAAATCACACGACACGTTGCCTACTCTCTTGATGAAATTCCTGTAGAACTCCGCCCGGCGGCGGAAAAAATGTTCCAAGAAAGCGCCGAGAAAAAAGGGCCCGTGGTCCACCAATCGTTTAGCGCCACAGTCCGTGACAGCGATGGCAACACGACTGTTTACAACTCGCTCGAGGAAATGCCTCCCCAGATGCGGGCCCGGTACGAAGAGGCCATGCGACAGGCCAAACAAAACGGGCCACCCTCCTAAACGCAAGCCATAAGTAGAACTGGCGGTTTTGTGTTTACAGAACCACCAAACATGTTCTCTGCCAAAGCTGGTGCTTGTTTCGCCTGTCGAGTTGAGGTGCCAGCCTCCCGGCTCCGCATGCTCTGTGCTGAGCGCTCCTGGTCGCTAAGAAAGACTTCTGCATCTCAGAGGGCAACCACCCGTTCCTGGCGCACCCCGCGCATGTCCATCTCAAACTCAATATCTACGACCGGAGGCCGGGAATAAAACCAGCGAACCCCTAGCTGTGCCGCCGCCGGAAGGCCCGGCAAGATCACCTGTTCTAACAGGGGCTGTAACGGATGGGCCGTGTAAACATGAACCTGTGAGAGCGAATCTCCAGAGACTCGCAGTCCCTCCAACCGATCCTGCATAAGAGTGACGACACAGCGAGCCTTTTCGAGCAGCGCCTCGGGGCTAGTCTCGCCGGAGCGTACAATCCGCGTTTTGTCCAATTCACCCACAAGTTCCCCGCCACCGGCTACCACAAAGGTCTGGCCAGGCTCGTCGGTCGGAACCACGTAAGAGAACCCTACCAGCATCGTTTCGCCAGGGGGCGCAACGACCGGCGAAACATTGGTTCGCGCCAAGGGGTTGTCCTCCCCGACCATCATTTCCCACGACTCCAACAACTGGCGGTATCCGCTGTTAAAATCAATAAAGCCTTCCATGGCATGTGGCTGGGGGCAGCGCAACTGCACGCCACACAGTGCAAAGTGATCCCTCCCAATCGACTCCAGGTAGCGGCGCACCTGGAGCATTGCTGGCTCCCATGGGAGTGGCTGCTCGAGCGTGGCACAGATAATTTCAAAACCGTCTGCTGCCACCACGCCCGAGGAGTAGGGCGCAATCCCCTGCAGATAGTGGTAATGACCACGCTGATTTTCTTGAAGTTGCATCTAGCTTTGTATTTCCTGGTCCAGTTTACGGAATGAATTTCACCAACAACCGCCACCGGCTTTGTATCCCCACTTCATGGAGACTCTGCCCGCACCACGAGCCCACTACCATAGTCTTTTCCTGGCAGCTCCCAAAGGGTCAACTCCCTCGGGCTGAGGAACAGCTTCGGTGAGAATCTTCCACGAGTCTCCCATTTCCCGCATCGCCCTGAAATCGACCGTCGGATATCCCCAGTGGAGTTCTGGCGTCGCAATTTCTGTTGCCAACTTTTCTGAACGCATGGCCGCCTCCAAAACACCGGTGACCAGCAGGGTCCTTTGGACCGGGTAGGGACTCTGGCCCTTGCGAAAGTGATGCTGAATCGCATGGGCCAGAGCTCCAAACAGATTGCGATTTTTCCAAGGACCGGGATAAAAAATGGTTGTTTCAATATCTTGTTGTCCCAACCGGCGACCGGCAAAATTCCACCGCGTGAAAGTTTTGCCGACCCCGAATACGGCAGCCCGACACCCATCGAGATAATTCACAAAAATGGCGTGACTCCCCAACGGGTGGGCGTCAGAAAATTGCCTGAAGGATTGTGCCGCCGAGGCAAGCTCGCTTTGGATCGCCGCTTCGGCCAGACTGAAACTCCACTTTTTCTTTTCGGCCACCTGCCACAAGCCATCTCCGGAAAAACATTCCACGCTCTTGATTCCCGTCTCACCACCCGGCCGCATTTCGAGGATCGACTGCAACAGTTCCAATCCATGAAACCCATACGACTCAAGCCGACCGCCGTGCACAACCACGGCTTCTTGAAACTTCGTTCCCGGTAAAAATTCGATAGCCGGTCGGCGCTGGGCCAGCGGAACACTGCTGCCGGCCATCAGGGGAATGCCGAGCCGGCTTGCCTGGTCGACCATCGCCTTTGCCTCCTGGTAGCTGGTCGACAGGTGCTTGTCATTGAAAACAGGAACGAAACGACCGCTTTGTTTCATCGTCGCGATGATTTCGTCAAAAAAACGTTTTCGCGGATACAATTTTTGGCCAAGGTTATTTTTGGGGTACTTTCCATGCTCTCCAATCAAAAGGACACCATCGACCGCGATTTTCTTACCGCCCAGACAAAGTGCATCGCCAATCGTTGCGAATATCGGAATCTTGTACTGTCGTGCGACCTCGCGAGCCATGTCCCTTTCGGTGAACTGATCTGAATAGAAAGCAACGACCTCGACTCCCGGGTCGGTCAGCTTCCCATTAAATAAATAAGACTCCAGAAAATTTTCCAGGATGACGTGTGCGTGGGACCGGTAATAAAACTCGGTAAAGAGTGCGGCTACGCGCAAACGTTTCCTGGAAGTCCCCAACGCGTCTGCCCGGGAAGCTGGCCAACACCCGGCGCCCAAGAGAGCCCCGCCTGTCGCCAGGAATCGACGGCGGCTGGTAGCACAACCTGTTGTGCCCGTGGTTTTTTGACCTGTCATTCGCCCTCCCCTCAATCGGCTCCTTCGGCCAAATCAGCACAAAACCAAACCATAACACCAATCCACAAAGCACCCGGCGCACTGCTGCCAACTTACCAAGATTGGACTCACCGGGCGAGAAGCTGCCATCCTCACTCACCCTGCCCTTCGTGGAATGAACCTCTTTGGGTCTTTTTCCATGTGTCCCCAAAACATCTTAATTCTTCCAAACGGTCGGTTGCGTGCTGTTTGCGCCGAACCCCATAATACCGAACTTCAAAAATATTTCAGCCAAACCGTAGTTGATCCTGAAGATGCATGAAAAGAGTGCCCCGGTAAAACCGGGCAGTCCGGTATCGCTGCAACGACGCCTGGTCTCTCTCTGCAACAGCGGCAACAACACGCGCCGCACGGTGCCACAGGTTTTGCTAGAATAAAATCCTGTCACGCTGGAGGTTTTGCATTCCGTGGATTCCTGGGTGACAAAACCCCAGCTGTGTGTTTTTTTGGCAACCCACGATTGTCACTTCCATGAAAACCCTTTTGCGAATCCTGATTGGTTCCTGCTTGGTGACTTTCTCTGCCCCTGGGTGGTGTGCTGACCAGGCAGCATCGACGACGTCGGTTGATTTCGCTCGCGAAATCTTGCCTATACTCTCGAACAAGTGCTTCGTCTGCCACGGCCCATCAGCCGAAGATCCCAACCAACTCCGGCTCGATACCCAAGAGGCCGCCACAGTCGACCGGGGTGGATACCGTGGCGTGGATCCTGAGAACCCGTCAAAAAGTGAACTACTGCGGCGCATTCACTCTCCAAGTGATCCCATGCCACCGGAGGATGCGGAAAAACAACTCACCGCAGATGAGCGCGAACTACTCACCCAATGGATCGGGGAAGGGGGAAAATACAGCCGGCACTGGGCCTTTGTTCCGCCGCAAAGCTCTCGACCCGTTTCAAACCCCCAGGCGACGCGCCAACAGGCGATCGATGGGTTCATCCTTGATCGTCTCCAGCAGGCGGGAATTGACTTTGCTCCCGAAGCCAGCCGGCGAGTGCTGGCGCGCCGCGCGGCACTCATACTGACCGGACTTCCTCCAGAACTCAAACAGCTTGAAGCGTTTGTCACGGACGATCAACCCGATGCGTACGAGCGGTATATTGACCTTCTGCTGGCAAGCCCTCGCTACGGAGAACACCAGGCCCGGTACTGGTTTGACGCCGTGCGGTACGGCGATACCCACGGAATGCACCTCGACAACCGTCGCGGAATTTACCCCTACCGCGACTGGGTGGTGAACACCCTCAACAACAATCTTCCGCTGGACAAGTTCATTCTCTGGCAGCTCGCCGGCGATCTGCTACCCGAGCCAACTTTGGCCCAACAGGTGGCCACCGGTTTTGTGAGGATGAATCCGAGTACAGCCGAAGGTGGGGTGATTCCCGAAGAATTCCAGGTAAAGAACAATTTTGATCGCGTCGAGACACTGGGAACCGTGTTGCTCGGCATGTCACTCACCTGCGCACGTTGCCACACCCACAAATACGATCCGATCACACAAACTGAGTATTACGAGTTACTGGCCTTCTTTAATAGCACTGCGGAAAAATCGCTGGACGGAAATTCCTATACTTATGAGCCCGTTATGGCCGCCCCCGGCAACCAGGCAGGCTGGATCACCTGGAACCGACTCGCACAAAAACGAAAAGAACTTATTTTTCGCGGCCAAACATGGATCGATGGCCAGCAAGATTTGTCGGACGATGTCAAAACTGCGTGGAACGAAAGTAACCGGGATCAAAAACTGGCAATACTGGCCGATTCGGCGGGACACCTGGCCTCTGCCGGAGTGTCGGCAGAGGCAGCGGCCCTGGCAGGGGAGATTCACGAAGTCCGAAAAAGTTTTACCACAACCCTCGTCACCCGCGAACTTCCCGAACCGCGACCCACCCGGCGGCTTCACCGCGGAGAATACGACCAGCCTGAAGGAGATCCCCTCCAACCAGACACCCTCCAAGTAATGGGAGAGTTTCCCGCCGATGCTCCCCGTAACCGACTCGGCCTGGCCCAGTGGCTTATAGGCGACAAACACCCATTGGTCACCCGAGTGCTGGTCAACCGAATCTGGCAGCGCACCTTTGGGGACGGACTTGTGCGGACCCCGGAAGATTTCGGCCGACAAGGCGAGCAGCCATCCCACCCGGAACTGCTTGACTGGCTGGCGGTCGACTTTCGAGAGCAGGGCTGGAACCTCAAGGAGACACTCCGCCTGCTCGTGACAAGCCGCGCGTTTCGCCAACGCTCGGCATGGCGAACCGATGTCGACGATCCTGAAAACCACCTGTTTGCCCGCGGTCCCCGTTTTCGACTCGATGCCGAAGTCCTGCGCGACATCGGCTTGTGGGCCAGTGGCCTGCTCGACCCGGTCACAGGGGGGGAAGGCATCAAACCGTACCAGCCACCCGGAATGTGGGCAGCACTCACCCACCCTTCAAGTAACACGAGCACTTATGTTCCTGACAAGGGATCGATCCAGTACGGACGCAGCCTCTATCTCTACTGGAAACGTACCAGCCCTCATCCCATGATGACCCTGCTGGATGCACCTGACCGCGAATCGAGCTGCGTGAGGCGTTCAAGAACCAACACCCCCCTGCAGTCGTTGGGACTGCTCAACGAAATCCAGCGGACAACCATGGCCCGCGCACTCGCCGAACGCCTGCTACTGGAGGCGAGCGGCGAACGTGAGCGACTCGACTTGTTATTTCACCTCGTATCGAGCCGCCCAGCGAACAAGCAGGAATTATCCGCCTGCCTGGAACTTCTTCAAGCGCTCCGCCATCGCTACAAAAACCACCCGGACGATGCGGTACGGCTCCTCTCTTTCGGAGATGCACCCCGCAACAAAGAACTCGACAATACGGAGTCTGCAGCCTGGACCCAGGTCACTGCCGCCGTACTGGCCAGCGATCCGGTCATCCTTGTTTACTAACTTTTTTCAATTTGCGTTTTTTACGAACCCGCACCATTTACGCCCCATCACGAGTCGTTCCTTAAATCATGAACACGACGAACTCTCCCTGCGATCGCCAACTTCTGGCAACCCGACGTCAACTCTTCGGGCGTTCGGCGCTGGGGCTTGGCACGGCGACTCTTGCACAACTTTTGGGGCCGGAACTGCAGGCAAGCAACCATCAGGCTGTCCCGGCCACCACCCATGCCCCCAAGGCAAAACGAGTTATCTACCTGTTCATGAGTGGGGGCCCCAGCCAGCATGACCTGTGGGACTACAAACCAAAACTTCATCGCATGTTTGGTGAGCAGTTGCCCGACCATGTTCGCGATGGCCAACGCATCACAAAAATGACCAGCGAACAGGGAAGTGGTCTTCCCATTGCGCCCAGCAGGTACAATTTTACCCGGGCCGACAACAACGATCGCGGCGCGTGGGTCAGCGAACTGTTACCGCATACCGCCAAAGTCGTCAAAGAACTGTGCATTGTCTACAGCACGTTTACCGAGGCGATCAACCACGATCCGGCAATCACCTACATCCAAACTGGCAGCCAAATCCCCGGCCGACCCAGCCTGGGAGCGTGGCTCAGCTACGGCCTGGGGAGCGCCAATCAAAACCTGCCCCATTACGTGGTGATGCACGCCCGCACAAACTTTGCCGAACAAAGCCTGTTTAATCGCTTGTGGGGAACCGGCTTTATGCCATCAGACCACCAGGGCATTCTCCTTCGAAGTGAAGGGGACCCGGTGCTCTATCTTGGCAACCCACCCGGCATCAGCCGAACCGACCGGAGGGCACAACTCGATACCATCGCTGCCATCAACCAGGTGCAGGCCGACCAATTTGGTGACCCTGAGATCTTAGCGCGTATCCGGCAGCACGAAATGGCCTACCGCATGCAGGCCTCAGTCCCTGAACTGATGGACCTCTCTGGTGAAACAGAGGAGACGATGCGACTCTACGGTGAAGATGCCCGGCAACCCGGGTCCTTTGCAGCCTGCTGCCTGACGGCACGTCGTCTGGCTGAGCGGGGCGTGCGTAACATTCAAATTTTCCACCGAGGCTGGGACGCCCACAGCGAACTTCCCAGGGAACACGATAGTCAATGCAAAGACATTGACCAGGGATCTGCAGCCTTGATCACCGACCTGAAACAACGGGGCATGCTCGAAGACACACTCGTAGTGTGGGGCGGTGAATTTGGCAGAACCGTTTACTGCCAGGGTCCTCTTTCTCATGGAAATTATGGTCGTGACCACCATCCACGCTGCTTTACCGTCTGGATGGCTGGCGGCGGCATCAAGCCTGGCATCACCTACGGGCAAACAGATGACTACGGCTACAACATTACCGATTCCGATGGAGTGGTACTGGCCCCCCAGCCTAACAAAGAACAGTGGACTCCCGGTACGATGCACATCCATGATTTGAATGCGACCATCCTGCACCTGCTGGGAATTGACCATACCCGGCTAACCTATCGTTACCAGGGACGCGACTTTCGCCTCACCGACGTACATGGCCACGTCATGCACGACCTGATTGCCTGACCACCGGCAGGTGTCTTTGCGGCCGATTGCAGGTTGTTCTGCACGTCTTGTTGGCCCGGTTTATCCGCTCCCCTCATCTGCGCCAGTTTTTTGGACCGAAGACTCGCACCACGCTTGTGTCGCCGGGGGCCAGGTCTGCAAACGGTTGTCAACCGTAAAGACATACCTATGGAGTTGAGGTGACAAACACAGACTGGCATAATGGCACTCCGAAGTGAGCAGATCACCAGAGATGGTCGGCGTCGGTCAATTTTACCTGAGAGGATCCAAATAGGTGCCTCAAACAATCCCTTTTGCCACCACCGTCATCGGAAGTTTACCAAAGCCAGCCTGGCTTCAAGAACAGGTACCACTGAATGAACCTGGCAAACAGGTCCATGGTCAAGGTGCAAAGTGGCTGCTCGAGGGCGATCTGCTTCACCATGCGCAAGACGATGCTGTACGGGTCGCTATCCACGACCAGGTGCATGCTGGCGTTGACATCGTCACCGATGGCGAGCAACGACGCACGTCGTACGTCACCGGTGTCGTCAAGCAATTCGCTGGTTTTGATTACGAGCGGCTGACCAAAAAATTGACCCGCCGAGGCCGGCGGATGGCCGAGGTGGGGCGGTGCGTGGGGCCAGTACAACGCCACACGTCAATTTTGAAGGAGGATCTCCTTTTCCTGAAAAACCACTCCCCAAACCCGGTCAAGGTGACCCTGCCAGGTCCCATGACCATCGTCGACTCGACCTCGGACGAATACTACGGGGACGAACAGGCCATGGCCTTTGCAGTCGCCGATGCCTTAAACGCCGAAGCGCGCGATCTGGACACAGTCGGGCCGGCAGTGATTCAATTTGACGAGCCCGTATTTAGCCGATACCCGGAAAAAGTTCTCCAGTGGGGGATCGACGCGCTCAACCGGTGTGTGCAGGGCTTAGAAGCAAACACCTGCGTGCACGTTTGCTACAGCTACCCGATGCCGGGCGTGCCCCGGCCCATTGTGGACAGCTACCCGGTAATTCTCGAGGCACTGAACGTATCCGATGTCGACCAACTTGCCCTTGAATTCGAAGCTTCCGGGCTCGACCCCAAACTGCTTCGATTGTGCCCGTCCAAGACAGTTTTGTTTGGCTGTATCGATAACGGGGCACTCGGCTTGGACCGGGTCGAAACGCCAGAAGAGGTGAAGAATAAACTGCTGGCTGCTGCCGAACATCTGCCTGCCACGCAAATCCAGGCAGCGCCGGACTGCGGCCTGGTACCGCTGCGCACGGAAATCGCCCGGCAAAAAATGGCCGCCATGGTCCAAGGGGCTCATTTGGCCCGCCAACAGGTGTGACTGGTGAAGGCTGCATTGGTACTGCAAAGAGAAATTGGTACCGTGAAGAATTTGGCACTATGAAGAAATTGGTACTGTGAAGAAACAGTGCCCCTTCCGCCGCTTCCATGAACCAGACTGTTTTTTTCAAGAGCCCGCTTTTCCCCTTTGCCATCACCTTGCCACAGCTATAATCACCCGGGCACTGACTCTGGATGGCTGTCGCTACCGCCCCCACCACGAAGATCGCATAACCGCAGGTGGAATTGTCTTGGCTGAAAAAGAAAAGCACCGTACTGGCCGTATCGGGTGGCTCCGAGCCGCTGTCTTAGGCGCCAATGACGGCATCCTCTCCACGGCAAGCCTGGTGGTGGGCGTGGCCGCAGCCGACGCAACGCGCGAGAACATCCTGATCGCGGGCGTTGCCGGACTGGTTGCCGGCGGCATGTCGATGGCCGCCGGTGAGTACGTTTCGGTCAGCAGCCAGGCCGACACAGAAAATGCCGACCTGGCGGTCGAACGCAATGAACTTGCTGCCGACCAGGAAGGCGAACTGAAGGAATTGGCAGAAATTTATGTCAGCCGGGGGCTCGACCGCTCGCTGGCGGTTGAGGTGGCCCGCCAGTTTATGGAACACGATGCGCTCGCCGCGCACGCCCGTGACGAACTGGGCATTTCGGAGGTGGTCACTGCCCGCCCGGTTCAAGCCGCCCTGACCTCGGCAATCTCATTTGCAATAGGCGCGGCACTTCCACTGGTCACCATTAGCCTTTCCCCCGAGCGAATCCTGATACCACTGGTGGCGATTACCGCCCTTATTTTTCTCGCACTGCTCGGTGTGGTCGCAGCACGTACCGGAGGCGCCTCGATGCTCAAGGGTGCCGTGCGGGTCACCTTCTGGGGAGCACTGGCGATGGCCGTGACCTCCGGTGTGGGAATGTTGTTCCGGCTGGCTGCTTGAGAAACTCCGCAGGTTACCTGGTCACTGGTGTTTTCAAGCAGACAAAGTGTCCAAGTCGTGTCTTGCTTCACCGATGCTGTCGTGGTTGGATCGATTCTCTTTGATCGGTGGCCGGCCGGCAGACGAATCGAATCATGGACCACCTATTATCTCAGCGCACACTTTTATTTTTTCTGGTCCGGCGAATAATACACAACGTCCTCGCCGCCTTGCCCCAGTCGCAAGTTTTTGCCTGCGACGATCCGTTTTCACCCGGCACACGTCTCTTTTGAAAAACCCCCTTCACTCTCCTGTTTCTGCAATCGCCATTCTGGCCCTGGGAAAGCTCCCCCAGTCACACGATCCACCGAACCTTCTGCCATCCCAGAAGGTTCGGTTTTCGATGCTGCACATGATGCTGTTGGTCACGGCCACCGCAGCGGGCATGGGTATTTTCACAACGTTCCCTAACCCAGTTGCTGCCGTCTGGTATTACACTTTGTTGGCAGTGAGTGTACCGAGTTTTATCCGCGCACCTGAAGACTGGGACTTCTGGTTGCCCTCGGTCATGAATGCGCTACTGATCGCCTGGATCCCGCTTCAACCGCCTTCGAGCATGAATGGGCTCCTCGATTTTATTAATTTTGGCCGTGCGCCTTGGTTTTTCTGTTACTCGATTCTCTGCGTCCTGGTTTCGATTCCGCTATTAATCGGTTCTGCCTGGCAACGTCAAAGACACAAAAACTTTTCCTATATTCTGTTCGTTTATCAATTCATCTCCACATTACCCGGCTTGTATCTCATCTTGATGTTGATCACATTTTCGTCGTCCAGCCTGCTCTCTTCTATTTTTTCATTCCTGGCAAGTTTGGCGCAAGACCTGACGACCTAGTTCGACCCATTTTCGAATTTCCTCGTAGCAAAGCGGCCAGGCAAAGTGTCCAAGTCGCGGTCTTCTTCCCACACGGTTCCTGTTAACTCGATTGCCTTTTGTTTGCGGCGCATAGCCCACCCATGGTGGTTTCGCCCACGGGTTGTGCCAGAGGGGCACTTTCCTGTTTTGTCGTCCAGCGAATAATACACAACGCCCGCGCCGCCCTGGCTCAATCGCAAACGTTTGCTGGCGACGGTTCGCTGCCGGCCGGCACGCCTCATCTCGCGACCACCTATGAACCAACCTGTTTCTACGATCGCCGTCCTGCCTCTTGAGGCATACCCGCAACCCGTATGCTGGACGAATCGGTTCGGGCTGTTCACCCAGGACCTTCAGTTTTCACTGGCCGACATGATGCTTCTGGTCCTGGCCGTAAGTGGTGGCATCGGTATTTTGACAGCTTTCCCAGCCTCCACCGCGGCGATCTGGTTTTACGTTCTGTTGGTGAGTGGTGCGTTGAGTTTCGTTCAGGCTCCCAGGTCTGGAGATGTCTGGCTGCCAACAGGCATGAATCTGCTGTTGATCACTTTCGTACCAACGGGCCCTCCCACCAGCGAATCGTTGCGCGATTTTATTAACTTTGGAAGCAACCCCTTATTTTTCTATTGTTCGATGCTATGTGCCCTGCTCTATGTTCCTTTTGTAATCGATTCTGTCAGGCGGCGGCGCGCAGAAGGCGATCGCTCTTTTGCGATTTTGGTTTACCAATGCATTACGGCTTTTCCCGGCCTGGTGGCCATCGCTGCTTTTTTGATTGTGGTCTTTCTAACGGCAACGATGGACTTGGGCCCGCGTTCGAGTTTTCCCCGGATCTGAAAGGGAAATTCTGGCAGATTCCAGCGAGACATCAGGGGAATCGGAAGCAACAATTGACTTTACATTGTGTGCATGATTAGATATCCTTAAGAATGTCATGCCTATCATTACCAGTCGAATTGTAGGTTTTTGGCTTACACCAACCTTGCTTGGTCGTGAAACCACATTGGAACCCAACTGGAACCAAATTGTGAGGAAGCGTTACAAACTGATGTCAAGCCGCTGTCGCTCACCAAGGAAGGCCCACCGCAAACCTACCCGCAAACGGTCTCCGGTTGGCTTCACCCTCGTTGAGCTGTTGGTGGTGATCGCCATCATCGGAATCTTGATTGCCCTGTTGCTACCGGCCGTTCAAGCCGCCCGTGATGCGGGCCGGCGAGCCCACTGCAGCAACAACCTCAAACAAATCGGGATCGCCCTGCACCTCTACCACGATACGTACAAGACCTTCCCGGCGGGCGCGTACTATTTATATCGCGGCGAGAATTTTTATTATGGGGGAACCATTGCTCACAGGCTGCTTCCATACCTGGATCAACAAGACGTTTTTGACGCGTTCAATTTTGAAGGATCTTCTGCCGTTGACTGGCAAACCTTCTCGGATGGAGAACCGATCGCTCAAACGGTCATTCCTACCTACGTTTGCCCCAGTGATGACTTTGACCTGGTTGAAAGTTACGGCGCCAAGCACAACTACTGTGCTTCCCAGGGGCCGTCCCTAAGGGGCATGAACGGCAACTGCAAGTGTCAACACGGATCCTCGCAGTACGCCTTAACAGACGGGGACAATGGCCGCGATTTTGCCGGGCCCTTTACGCGGGGTGTTCATGAGGGCGGCCGCTACCACGTCCTTATGACCGACATGGAGGACTGTACTGACGGTCTTTCACATTCCATCTATTTTGGCGAAGTGCGTCCACTCTGTTCCGGCCATGTCCAGGCTGGGTGGGGCTCAAGCAACAATGGAAATGGTTTCGTCAGCACACTGCCACCGATCAATTACGATTCGTGTGATGATTCTCCCGGAGTCACCTCAGGCAGAGGACAATATACAACGAACTGCGCCAAATCCTGCAGCTGGATTACTAGTGCAGGCTTTAAATCGACCCATCCCGGTGGAGCCATGTTCCTGATGGGCGATGGGTCCGTTCACCTGCTTTCAGACCAGATTGAGAACTGGACTTATCAGTACCTCGGTGCGATCGCAGATGACCAGGTAATTACCGTTCCCCGCTAGGTTTGCCTGCTCTTTCCAGAGACCGCCTGTTCCTCTCAGAGACTATCTGTTCCTTCCAGAGACTACCTGAACCTTGCCAGACAGTCTGCCCTCCGTGCCCAAATCGATACGACCCATGCCCGAGGCTTCTTTGCAAGGTTATTGCCAAAAACTCCTGGCCTTGGTTCTCACAATATTCGTTCTGATGATCACCGGGTGTGGCTCTGATGGCCCAGAATTCGTCCCCGTCTCTGGTACGGTCACACTCAATGGCAAGCCCATCAATGGAGCGGTGGTGACCTTCGTCCCCAAGCAGGATGGAAAGCCCGCCATGGGGTTTACGGACGAACAAGGCCTCTTTTCACTTTCGACCTCCGAAGTGGACAATGGCGCCATCGTCGGCTCCTACTATGCCACCGTAACCTCGCTCGATGGGAACGCAGTACATGTCGATGCCCAAGGACTCTCGACAGGGATAAGGGTACGCCCTCGACAGAAGTCCATCCTCCCGCGGCGGTACGCCCTTTTCGGAACCTCCGGGCTGTCGTATGAGGTTCAAGCCGACATGGAACCAATTTCGATCCAACTGACTTCCAAATAGCCCCCAACACAAGGGCCCGTTTCTTTGGCCACAGTTTTTTTTGGTCGAAGTTTCTTTGGCCGCGGCTTGCTTCGCTCGCCCATTCCCGGCTCTTCGCTTGCCCGTTAGCGATCACACGGATTGGACGCCTGTAGAATTTCCCGGGCCGTCAGGACCGGGAGGCCCTTGGTGGTAAACAGTTCCAGGACAGCATCTAGATACTCTTTGTCGCTGGCGTAATCTATCACACCGGTGGTATCCCGCTCGTTCTCGGTGTATTCGCGCGGATGAAAAACGACGCCGATCATCACTCCGCTGTCGGCGTGACTTCCGGTGAGGACCTGGTCAATTTCCGCTGCCAACTGGCCGAGGTTATTTTCGTGCTGGCTTTGGGTAAAGTCGCCTACATTCAGCTGGGCATGGCCAAGTTCGGCAACTTCATAAGTTGCCGCACCGGTCCCGTAGTTGTTCCCGTAATCCCCGGTGCAGCGGGGAAGCGTAATGAACCGGTGGCCCGGATGACCATCCGTGTTGTCGTTCACAGGACCTGTGGCATAAATCGCTTCGGCCTGCCATTCTTCCGACCGGTACTCGTTGTCGTCGTTGGGTCCCTGGGCCGCTATCTCCACCCGGGCCAGGTCGGGATCAGCGCCCATCGCCGCCAGCGCCTCTCCCAGCGCATAAACCTCGCTGAAAGAATCCTCCACCGATCCGTGATTCGCTTCGCCCTGGCAAGTTTTTCCAGGCACATCGCGATAACCGTCCGGATGGACATGCCCACACGAATGGTGGTGGTAGCCTAACTGATGACCATTTTCAACCCACGACTTGAGCTGGTCGATTCTGCTCACCCCGTCGTAAGTTCCGTCGACAAGACCGACCCAACTTGAACTCATCAGCAGGGTCAACTTGTGACCGTGCAGGTCAGCCGCTGCGACAAATTCTGCCAACCGGTCCCAATTTTCGGCGGTCGCATTTTCGACCGCCCCATTGGCGTAGTTGGGATCAAGGTGCAAAGCCAACATGGCACTTAAACTTACTGGCGCCAGAGAGACATCCTCCACTGCCGATACCACCACTGCCGTCGGCGGAACTGTCAGGCTACCGGCGCTGACCGTGGTCAGCTCGCCTGTCTCGCTGTCGACCTGGTAGAGCATGCCGGACTGCTCCGCTGAGAAGTCGATCTCCACACTCTCCCCGGCGGTGGACCAGAGCAGATAAAGGGGTTCCTCGTGAAGCTCACGGACATCCATGCTCCGAATGCCTTCGCTGTCTGCCGGACCACGCACGACTTCGCGCTTGTACAGCCGAAACACGTTGACCCCCTCCGCCTGCCAGTCGGTCAGCGGTTCGTCCAGTTCGGCATCCTTGAGGCCGAGCGACACTCCTTCGAGCAGGTAAGGGTACGGCTCGGGATCACCAGCCAGGTAGGCCTCCCAGTCGTAATCGAAAGAGGACTCGCCAGGATACGTTGCTTCCCACTCTTCAAACTGCTCGAGGACGTCCGCGTCGGTGGCAAACTCGGCGATCGCATTGCCCTGCGCGGTGGTCTGCCCGGTCCAGGTGGCAAGCCACTCAACAATCTCCTGCATCT
Source organism: Lacipirellulaceae bacterium (assembly GCA_965243695.1). Taxonomy (GTDB): domain Bacteria; phylum Planctomycetota; class Planctomycetia; order Pirellulales; family Lacipirellulaceae; genus JAKVCB01. The sequence goes on from CBDEWC010000042.1 coordinate 63,822, forward strand.
CGTCCTGGTAGATGATGTTTTGATTGGGGTGGGTCATAATTCCGAACTGCCACACTTTTGGCGTAAGCCCCAGTTGCTCGTGCTCGCGCCACTCGGCCACCAGCGCAAGGAACTGGCGCTGAATCTGGCCAACGCTGGCCATCATCTGGTGCTTGCCTGCGGGTACAAGTTTTCCCACCTGTCCAATAGAAGTAACCGCCAGAATGTCACGATCCGGGTCTTCGGTCAGCGACGTGCCCCGCATTCTGCGGTACGGGTTCCAGGGCTTTTGATTCCAATCGGTGTACGAAAACGTTTCGCTCCCCGGTTCAATCTGCGGCTGGCTGGCTTCTCTTAAGTCCTCCACGATCTCTTCGGAGTCCACCAGCGACGAGTTGATGGCCGGATCGATACGAAAAAGCGAGTGGCCCAGGGTCTGCTCGCACTCACCAACCTGGTCACTCCATATCTGCTCCAGGTCGGCCTGGCTGGCGGTCGCCGTCGACACGCGCTTCCAAAACTCGTTTTCACCTGAAAAGAGGTGCATGTGAAAGTGCGATCCCATCACGTGTCCTGCCTCTTCCAGCGCCACCAGGTGGGCTGTGTCGTCGCCGTCCAGCAGCCGCGCGTCGCGACAATACTCCCCATTGAGCTGGTAGTTGACCTGCGCACCAACCGACTCGGCCAGGTTGGCAATCCAGAGGATCTGCTCCTTGTCGCTTTCGTACCGGTTTTGCTTGGTGGTCTGCCAGTTGTCCAGCGTGCTGGCCTGCTCCGGGAATCCATAGTTGTGGCCATGGACGTTGAGCGTGATCAGAATGGGCGGATAGCCTGCCGAACTTCCAAAGTTCGCCTTCCACAACGCATAATGGGCCTGACCGACGGGCGTCCCTAAACCGTCATCGTTCACCAGCGCCGTCTCGCTCCCCAGGCCGGTCCCGCCAGGTCGTGTAATCGGCCGCATCGACGGTGCCGCTGGCATCAAAATCGCCCGGCACGCCCGAGAGCATCCGGCGGTCTTCAAGCCGTTCAACGTGCAGCCAACGGTGATGCTGTCGGTTCATGGGAATGGTTCTCATAAAACAGCACCTCATAACGACGGGCCCGAGACCGGTTTTCGGACAAGCCCGCCGGATCCGATTGGGCTGCTACTTTAATAATATAGAGAAACCATCTCGCACACTCAAAGAAATTAACACACCTGAACCCAAACCGGCACTATTGGCCCCGCAAACGCGAAACTCCATTCATCCATGGCCCGCTCACTCGTCCTCTCCGACAGGGGCAATGACCACTTCCACAGGACCTGTCAGGTTTAGAGGCACTGTCAGTACGCCCGTCTCTTCGGTCACAGCACGGACCTGGGTCGTGGTGCCAACGGTACTCTGGTATCCGGGAGGATTTCTCCAGTCAGGCCACGAAGAACCAACGTAAAACTCCAAGGCCGCAGCACCCTGCCCATCGAACTTGTGCACCTGGTGCAAGTGATCGTTGCCGTGCCAGCCGTACATCTCCGAATTCATAGTCACGATGCGATCTTTCCCTTTGACCATACCCGATCGAATTTCTTCGAACGTGATCGGGAACTGCTTCGAAGACAAAGTGTCGTGCGTCGTGGCGGCTCATCGATTCCATTCCCAAATTCCCAATAGTTCACCCGCGACGCAATTCGATCCGTGCCGGGATCTTACTGGAGCGTTTGCGGTGGTTTGCCGTCGCCGGTCGCTTCACCCTTGAGCAACCAACTCAGGTTGAATTTGGCCACGGTCGAGCCGCCCTTGGGCCCTCCTTCAAAGTGGAGGTAGACCCAGCCTTCGCTGCTGGTTCCGGGTCGGCCGGCGTTGATCGACGAATAGGCGAAGCTGCCTTCAAAGACGAGCCGCTTCAACGGCCACGTCTTGCCGCCGTCGAAACTGGCCCACACGGTTCCCAGCTGCCGGTCGCCGGGGCTGTCGCAGTTGCTGTAAATAAGGATGTCCCGCCCGGCCACGGGCAACCGCACCAGTCCCCCCATGCAGCCGTAGTTGGTGTTCTGTGGTCCGTCGGGCAGCACCTGAACAATCTTCAAGTCTTTCCAACTCGCGCCGCCGTCTTTGCTGATGGCGGCCCACCGACGCCGCGGGTTGGCGCCCTCTTCGGCCCAGTGCCGCCGCGAGTTGTAGTAAACCGTGCCGTCGGAAAGTTCCGCCACCGTCGCTTCGCCCGTCCCGTTCGCCGGAAACGGATCGCTGGTATTCCAAGTCTTACCGCCATCGTCGCTATAGACGGCGTTGGTGTAGTGGTGTGGCCAACGATCGCGGGCGTTGCGGCCGGCGTACCACCGCGACGGCCGGATCAGGCGACCTTTGTGCTCGCCGTGCCTCAGCGTGATGCCGTGGTCGTTCATGTGCATCGAAGGTACGTTGCCCTTACTGTCCTTGTTGATCACGGTCTCTTGCTGCTTCCAAGTCTTGCCGTGATCGGTGCTGCGGAAGACTTTCAGCGGGGCGGGCGGATGATGGTCTTCGACGAAAGCAATAATGTCGCCGCTTTTTTCATCGACCGTCAGCCCGCCGCATTGAAAGCCGGGATTGGCGATGATGATTTCGTCACCCCAAGTCTTGCCACCATCTTCACTGCGCCGCGCGCGGACGCTGGAAATTCCGAAGGTACAAACGATTGTGCCATCAACGGCCACGACGACGTTTGGAAAGCGCTCGTCGCGAAAGACCTGTTGCAATTCGAGGCCAGGTTCACCCAAATGCGGATCAATTTTACCCTCTGCGGGATGACCCGCTGCGGTGGTCGGCTCCGCAGCGGCCAGTGTTTGAAAAGAAAGGGCTGCGCTCAAGAATGCGACCGACGCAATTGTTGCCGATAACCGATACTGTTTTTCTTTGAACATCAGTTTTCTCCTGGAAAGCGGACGGGGCCAGTCTGCTGATGGGTACGATTTTAATGTGGCGCAGCAGCGGCTGCCACCACGTAAAGTGACCGCTATCGAGTTACCAACCACTTGTCGCCGTCGGCAATCGAGACGTTGACGGAGCTGGTTGCGGAGGCGTAATCACCCGACTTGCCAACGCTGGTGCGGATGCCCGAGACGATCTGCTCGGACCGCCTCGTTGAACGATGTGGAACAAAGATGCTCAAAACACGCTCGGGACGAGCTGCCGTAATGGGACCGGCCGCGAACGTGGTGACGTTGGGCTGGGCGTCCTGCGAATTAGATTGCCGGAGGGAACCGAACTTGAGCGCACTGTCATTGTGGATGTAGAGAACGACGGGCCCGAGACAGGTTTTCCGACTAGCCGGGCGGACTCGATTGGGCTGATACCTATCTCTTTAATAATATAGAGGAACCATCTCGCATACTCAAAGAAATTAACACACCTGAAACCACATCCGCACTATTAGCCCCGCAAACGCGAAACTCCATTCATCTATGGCTCGCTCACTCGTCCTCCCCGGCAGGGGCAATGACCACTTCCACAGGACCTGTCAGGTTGAGAGGCACGGTCAGTAGGCCCGTCTCTTCGGTCACCGCCAGGACCTGGGTCGTGGTGCCAACGGTAGCCTGGTATCCGGGCGAATTTCTCCAGTCGGGCCACGAAGAACCAACGTAAAACTCCACCGCCGCGCCCCCCTGACCATTGAGAAGCAGATGCAAGGACTCCTCCTCGCACTGCAACACGCGCACATTGACCGGGGAACTGGCAACCAGTCTCGTGGGGATCGGCTCAATCACGGCCGATTCGTGCTCGGCCAACTCCAACTCGGTACGTACGCCTGCGGCGGCCTGCCCTTTGACTTTAGGGCCTGCCCTGCCAGACGGCGGACTGACGGTGGTGACAAAATCATGGAGTGCAGGTGCACCGCGCCCATCGAACTTGTGCACCTGGTGCAAGCGATCGTCGCCCTGCCAGCCGTACACTCCCGAGTTCATCGTCACGATACGCTCCTTCCCTTTGACCATCCCGGCTCGAATTTCTTCGAACGTGATCGGAAACTGCTTTGAAGAGAGGGTATCGTGCGTCAAACCACCCCAGAAGGTTGGCTCGCTGTAGGGAATAAACATTTCGCCCCAACTCAACTTGTCGAGCATATCGAGATAAAGTTCTTTCTCGTTCTTCAACTGCGGAAAGCTCAGTGGCATCATGTTCGGAGCCAGGTGCAATTGGGGCCCTGTGCCCTCGTCGGTGAAGAGGATGTGCTTTTCGTTGGCAATGCTCCGCATGAACACGGTGTGCATCCCCAGCAGGACTCCCCCCTTGTCGCGAATTTTGCGTGCATACTCGATCATCGACGGCAACGATATCAGAATCACCGAGTTCACCCGGCGGGCGATCGTTTTGGTTTGGTGATTAATCTCCGCAGAGTGTTGGTCCCAGCGCACGTCCGTATCGTAAGACCACTGGCCGGTGTAACCGGCCAAAAATCCATCGAGTTGGCCTCCATCAAACCCCATCTCGTCCATCATCACGTCCACGCTCGCAAGCAGCGCATCATGAAAACTGTTGGTGGCCCCCGTTTCGGGATCGCGATATGGGTAAAACCCCCAGTAGCGCCAGCCTGCTGCAGCATTTTCGGGGCCGAAGTAGCGTCCATCGCCCCACCGCGCCTGCTGGCCCCCCGCATCGATCACTGCCGAATCGGCAAACCGGTCAGGGGTATTGGTTGCGAACAGGCTATGGGCAATGTGAAAGACCAGCTTGATCCCGGGATGCTGCTTGTGAAGGGCCGTATTCTGAAGTCGGAGCAGTTGCCGTTCCTTGGGAAAATCAATGAACTCAATGCCCTCGATCGGAAGATTCGGATCATCCACCGGGCGCGACAGCACCGGGCTGATGCCGACCTTCAAATTTCGTTTGGCCATGAAATTTTTGTCGACCACCATCCGCCGACTGGCCGGGCTGTAAGTGACATACCCCGAACCGCCATCGACCCGGCCAATCCGGTTTTCCACGGTTCTGAAATGGTTGACAAAATCGTAGTAATCTCCTGAACCGATGGGATACACCGACCACTCAAGCGTGTACGACGCCCCGGCTGCCAGGGCAAACTTTTCGGTCCCCACGCCTGCGAGGCCTTTCCAGTCGACGTAGGGCGAAGCCTGCACGACGTAGACGTCGTCGATCGGTACGATCGCCATTGCCGTATTGGCATCGGTGAAAAAAGCCGAGGGACAATAATCGGTGGATCCTTCCTGCTGACGCCCACGACGGTCGTAGCCTGAGAGTAAAGATTTTTTTACCTGCCCCGGCTTCAGGGGGGTTTCGTTGTAGATTAAAAGTCCAAGGTCTTGGTCGGTCGTATTGGTATACCGATCTTTCACATAAACATGGGTGGGGAAAACCTCGACCTGGCGGTCGAGCGTGTAGGAGGCGCCACCGGCGCGCACCTGGTATCGGACTGGCGAGCCTGGGCTGGTGGCCTGAGTTTTGGGATCTTTTTTAGAAACCCCGTCCTCCGGCGGAACCGGGCGCACCTGGACATGCCACTGTTTCTCATTGCCACTGGCTGGTTTTTCACCGGCCCACAAACGATTAAAGTCGCCATAAGGCCAGGAGATGCGGGACTCGAACGGATAGCTTTGAGAATCCACCGTTACGGTAAAACCGCCGCCGGCGCCCATTTGAACCTCAAAGGGAGTCAGCCGTTGTGCAGCCGGCAGTGGGGCAACCTGTTTCTCGGCCGGCCCAACCAGGGCGGGCGCGTTGATCGGGCACGAAAAGTCGAACTCTTCCACGGGATAGGCACCATGGTCATCGGTCAGCGTGGCGCGAACCACATAGTTGCCTGCGGCCAGGTTGTCCCACGGCAGCGTGACCTCGGCCAGGCCGGCCTTTGCCGACACGCGATCGATTTGGATCTGCTGGAGAATCTCTGCCGGGTTCTCTTTGCTGGCCAGCGTTACTAGAAGCCGCCCCACCCCTTGAAGTGGCTGCAGTCCTTTGTAGTCACACTCCACCACAACTTCCTGGCGATCGCGGTAGAAATAGGGAGTGACCTTCACGCGTCCGGCCCACGTCAGGTCGAGATATTCGTCTTTCTCTGCCTGGAAATGCTGCAGCGCTTCGTCATCGGAAAAGGGCCGATTGTAGATCCGAACCCGGTCGACCATTCCCTTGAATTTGGGACTTTTCGGTCCACCCTGGGCACCAATGTGAAAACGGCCTTTCGCCTGGTAACCCTTGATGTCGGACTCTTTCGTGGCCACCTGACGTCCGTTGACCCACATTCGCATCTGTTGGCCATCAAACGAGGCAGCCACGTGATACCACTGGTGGAGTGACAGTCTGCCACGAATATTGTTGCCGCCACTACTGATGTACCAGTAGACCTGTTCTCCGTTGTAGTAGGTCATCACATAGGTCGAATACTCCTCGCCCAGCAGTTTTGCTTCCCCGTGCGCTTTTCGGTTCGATTGGACCCAGGCTTCCAACGTGACCGGCCCGCCAAGCCCCAACTCGGCACTGCTGCCGCAATCGACGTAGTCATCAAACCCATCCAGGCCAATGACAAATCCCTTGCCATGTTTGACCCACACCGGGCCGTGCAGTTGTGCGGTGTGCCCATGGCCACTGGAGTCGTGCACCGTATCACCTTTGCCATCTACGGTGGAGCGCTCATCGAAGTTCCACTCGGCCACCGGTCCGGCCGGCTCGGCCGCCGGGACGGTGGTCGCAACCCCGGCCAGGATCAGCCAAAGAATCGACCCCGCGATACTGGTCCGCTTCCTAGCCATCCACTTTCCACCAGGTGACTTCATCGCAGTCATACACCTATTCCTTTTGAAACATCTGTCAAAACTGTGCCATCAAAACCGCGCTCTCTCTGTAGTCATCATAGCCCTTTTCAAGGTCGAAACCACGCCCTCGCAAATTTGGCCACTTCACGTTACAACCACACAAAACGCATGTGGGGCCATCCGTGTGCGGGAGCACGAAGGGCTGCTTGCCGTGTGAGCCCCAAAAGTAACATTCCCCCCTGGCTCTAAGGACTTCCTGCGATGCTCTGTTGGTCTCGCCCCAGTCATCGGGCGATCGAGCAATTTCTGGCCGAGCAGTCACAGCTGGAGCTGTCCTACGAGGGAGTGGGCCACACGGGGTTGAACCACACGTCCGCCGGGTCGATCCCCTCCGGCTATAGGGCTCATCGGTACCGCACTCCCCTGGGATCCGGGGATGCGACGTTCGAAGCTGCCCGCCGTGCCATTGGCGGCTGGAAAATGTTTGAGGTGGGCTGGGTCGAGCTGGTACCGGTTCGGCCGGCGGAGCCCAAAGGGGGTGCTACGGTTGGCTTGCTGTTCCGCCTGGCGGGCACGTGGTGGCTAAGTGCATGCCGGGTGATTGATCTTATTGACGAAACCACACCGCTTGACGAAACCACACCGCTTGACGAAACCACACCGCGGCGCCGGTTCGGATTTGCCTACGGCACGCTGCCTGGCCACGTTGCCCGTGGGGAGGAGCGTTTTTTGGTTGAGCAGGACCAGGACGGCACGGTGTGGTACGACCTGTTTTCCTTCTCCCGTCCGCAGCATCCTCTGGCACGGCTAGGCTCTCCGGTAACCCGGGCGATGCAAAAGCGGTTTGGGCATGCGTCGCTCGAAGCCATGCGCCGGGCAGTCGCCACGGCAGCCGCTCCCCAGGCCGCGGGCCGCTGAGCGGGTCCCTGGTGTGGCACCATGGTTTAGTGGCCAACACAGTTGCCTACGGTACGTGCCGATAAGTTCCTTGGTTTTGATTGGCTAGCTGCTTTAGCGTGTGAGGGTCTGCTATAAACCCAATCGTGTGGATCGGCACAGGGAACTGTTTGTTAAGTACTTCTACTGTCGTGACGACAGAGAAATCGAAATTGCCGTCGGAAAGTATGAATATCGCCTCCGGGTGTTTCTCCATTGCACGCGTAATGGATTCAAGCGGATTGGTTCCACCGGTTGGGACCTGTTGCATGACCCATTTTTTGACCACCGCTTTATTTTCATCCGTTGCAAGAATTAAGCGGTCCTTCGGCTGAGGATGCGATACATTATTGAAAAATACGATAAAGAACTCTTGATCACGCTTAAGGCGATCAATGGACTCCAACAACTCCTGTCGTGCCTTCTCGAATTTTCCACCGGCCATGCTGCTTGAAACATCGACGACATAAGCAAATTGATTTCCCGCTGCACTGATTCCAAAGAAATCTGCATCCGTTCCAGCGGATTCATTAGGATCTCCCCCATTAAACCGGAACTGCAATCCGGTCGGCTCTGACAAACCTGAAGATTGGGTATCCGTTTGCCTCTCACCAGAGACCGAAACCGGCATGGTAGCGGGGCCACTTTTGCTGCCTTCCGGGAGGGACGCAGCGTCGCTTGGCAGGCTAGCCTCTCCTTCTTTATCACCAGGGTTTTCGGTTGGTTGGTCGTCATCGACAGGAGTTTCCGAACCGCTATTTTCCTCAACCGCATGGTTTCCAAACCGACTGTTGGAAGCTACCGGGTTGCCGGCTGCCTGCCCACCGTTTTTTTGAGATTCTAAAAGAATTAGCAGTACCACAATCAATACGATCAGCGCACCAATTCCAATGGCGGCGTATACATACCATGGAGCTTTCACACTATCTGAAGGAGAGTCCGATACAGCTGGTGCCAAGGCCAATTCGGCTGAGGTGCCGCTTGCTACTTCTTCGGAAGTACTCTCAAAAGACTCCTGCAACCAATCGATGCGTTGCGGCTCTACCCACTCGGTTGTTTTTCCCAGACGCACTTCTACACGACCATCAAGCTTTCCACTGCTGGCACACTGCTTGAGCTGATCGATGGTAAACGGGCCCTCTTCTACCCTACCGCGCCGAACCCACCAGACCGCCGAGCTACTCATGGCTCCACTTTCAAAATCGCGTTATCTAAAAAAGAGCTAGGTTCTGCTGCAGTTCGGAACTAGTTGCTTCGCATGATTGCTACGTGCACCACCTTGCCTGGCGGCGAATTTTCTGCGCTATACTGTCTTTGAACTCGTGATGCCCAGCCAAACACCTGCGGTCGGCTCAAGCGGCTTAGCCACCAAGCAGGCCGGCTCTTGCTTTCCTCAACGGGCTACTGCACTTTGGCATCTACCACAGCCCCATAGATAACTTCATCGCCATCGGTCAAGGGAATCAACCGATAGTTAAATCCATGACTCACCAGGTAGTCTCGCAGTGGCTGAAACTCTTTGTACGAATCATCCCAAATTGCCAGGCAAATGTATTCGGTGTTCGGATTTCTCTGGCTCACCTCTTGCAAGAGCTCACGAGAGAGATTCTTACCGGAGGTGAGCGGTTTGCCACGATAAGGCTTTGGAGTCAATGTCACATATCGGCCACCACCATCCACGATTATAAAATCCTCGACATTTGGCTTCCCGTTCGGAAGTTTGTCAACGTACCACCGCCCGTAACGTAGAGAAATATTATATTCCCGCTTCGACGTAGAGCGTTCTTCTGGAAACCGTGACGTAATCGTCCGGCGTTTCCGTTCCAATTCCAGCTCCATCTTCAATCGATCAATGGTCTGAGACTCACGAAGAAGACGGGAATCGAGTTCCTCATGCTCACGCTCTATTTCTGCTGTATTTTGCTGGAGATTTGTTAATTGTGATGAGATTACCGCCTGCTGTCGCCTTAGTTCATTGCGAACGTTTTCCTGCCTTTCAAGCTCCTTCAGCACAGCAACCAGCTCTGGGTCGGTGAGTTGTGCCGCGATCGTATCCGAAACTTTCACTTGCAATTCGAGCCGCTCTATTTCAGCTTCCAGGTCCTGCAGTCTTAGCGACACCACCGTGACATCCCGCTGATCGACCTCCGGTTGAGCCTCGACATTATCTGTGGTGGTCTGCAATAACACGACAATCAAAATCGCTAAAAACACAATGCCACCAAACGCATTTGTAATCGTGTCGAGCAACAGCTCCAGGCTGCCTGGATCTCCCACGGTTCTTCTTCGCCGTCGGCTCATACCTCACCTCGCCCCACTCTGGATGTCTATGGCTATTTTGTTACGAGGAAGTAAATCGTAGCCGATGGTAAATCCTTGGTCGCGTAAACCCTGTTTCAATTCTTTGAAGCGGCGAGTGGTACCTGGGTGAACAACAATCACAAATCGTACGTCAGATGTTGACTGCTGTTTCGACCAGTCCAAAAAGGCTGGCTTTCCAGATCGACTCAAGAATCCTGACTCAAGTCGCGTAGCTGAAAATCTCTGCGGAGTGGTTTGCTTTCCTGCTTCGGCAACTAAGATTTCGTCATCAAACAACTCGACTAACAATATCTGCCTGCCCTGCTCATCGGTGGCGTTATAAAAGACCCGCTGGGACTTTTTTAGCTCGGTAACTTCATATTCTAAGGCAATGCGGGTTTCTTGTAGATTATCAACCCGGTCGTGATCCGTGGAGCGGCTCTCAAGTACTGCGCTAACTTCCACTTCTTTCTTTTCGAGCGCTGCTTGCTGTTGCCGAAGTTGTGCTATCTTATCGGTCAACAAGCGAATTTCTTCGCGAGTTGCCTCCACCACAGAGTTCGCCGATGCCTCAGTAAACTCACTCACCTGGAAGTCGTGGCCCGCGCGTGAATCAACGGTGTCGCGCAGTTGCTTGACTCTCGCCTCAGCCTGGGCAACTTCACTATGCAACTCGTCGATCGCATCAGCCAATACTGGTTCTGACGACACGGTACGCCTGGTCGTCAACTCCAGTGCCATCAGCAATGTTATTAGCAGGAACACTCCGGTTACCGAAGTGATAATGTCCTGAAACGCAAACAGCGACAGAGGCGAGGTATTATGGGGTTTACGCTTCATCCGTATGAAAAGGCATTAGCCGTAATCGATTGACAATATTGCGTTGGCAGTACTCGGTACAGTCGTCAAAAAATTCTTCTTCACCCTTGTGGCTAAACGTGGTCCAAATTTGTATGACCAAGGCCGCGATGAGTGCCAGCAAGGTTGTGTCGAACGCGATTGATAACCCAGCCGTCACACCCTTTAACGAACTGCTTATTTCGGTCATATCACCGGCCGTCGCCAGCACATTGCCAAATCCACCAATCGCCTCGGAAAGCCCCAGCACGGTTCCAATAAAACCAAGGACGGGAATTGCCCACACCAGTCCCCGCAAAAGCGAATAACTCGATTCCATAATCGACTCGTCGTGCTCCGCTTGACTCCTTAGGATCTCATCGACATCCGTAACCCGTCCAAGATTTCGCAGATTAGAAAGCGCTACCGCGATCCGATTGAAAAGCACAAAATGTTTTGGGTCGTCGACCGTGGCAAACATCCTGCTCGTGACCTCGTCCACCGTCACGGGCGACAACACGAAGTCGTTCGCTTCAGGCACCACCACGTAGTTGAGGGCCTTGCGCTGCAAGGCCAGCTTTCGTGATTTGATCACCAGTAATACCACGCACCATGCTGTCGCAAACACAATCACATAGGGAGTCGGGCCCCGCGCGCAAAACAGGTCAACAAGACGCCCACATTGCGGCGGCAGAAAAGCCAGCACGCCATAGAACAAAGTGGTCAGCCCTACTGCCAGGACCGCGCAAAGCAGAGATCGAACTCTCGTAAACCGTGCACCCGCAAGACCCAAACGACATTCCGGGTCGGACCGCAACCACGACAAAGGGACTCTGGAAATAGTAGAACTCATTCGGACAGGCCATTTCTTGAGTATCAGTCACAGATGGCTAATAAATTGGAACACTTCGTTGAAGCGACCCAGGTACGTAAACGGAGCCGTTATATTGTTGGTGTTACGCTACCAACCGGCATGTTGTGTCACCCCAGTTGGCCGAACAAGGTCAAACGTGCTGAGTACTCGCCTTGCTTTGGCCTCGTTAAAAAAGTTCTTAAATTGCCCATGGCTTCGTACGTGTTAGGGCTCTCAAGGCGGCAAGCCCTCTCGTGCCATGACCGGTCCATAGCCTGCGGGTCAGCCTGCCTGTAAAAACAGCGGGGTGCCGATCAACAATTTTTCCGTGGACCAGGTTATTTCCCCCCCTTTTACTTTGCCAACTTCAACCAGGTTCACTTCACCACGATTCCCCAGATGCGCGACCAACAGTTCACCATCGCCGATCTGTTCTAACTGCGATTCGCAACTCCATCCACCATTGACTTTTTGGTTCACGGCCCCCACCAATTTTACCCTGTCTGTGGGCAATTTGCAGAGCTCTCCGTATTTGTCTCGCGCCGTGCGATACTGCTCTCTGAAGTCTTTTAGGCCAGCTAACGCGCCTTCTGCTGCTTTGCGTGTCGATTTCGCGTCTGAATCGGTGGGATTGAACCAATGAGCAGATAAATCAACGCCTGAACCTGCCAGTTTTTCGACCTCTGGTGAAAAAGCCTCTTGAAACAGGTAGCTCCCTCTGCAGCCTGTTTCGAAAATACGCCGCAACATAAGCATGGCCAGGATTGGATCGAGTTCTGGATTCGCCTTTCGCTCTTTATTCACTCTTGTGGCTAAGCGATAAAAGGTCGTGTCCCAATTTTCGTAGTCGAGTTCTCGCATCAGCACTTCAAGATCTTTAGACATCCGGGTCTGTGGAGCCACACCGACATATTCAGCTTGCGAAGCTACACCACCTCTTTCCTCTGTGTTTGAGGCATCTTCGAAATATTCAAAATTCAAGCCACTGGCTGTTTTATCTGGTTTTTTCGGACAGTAGTAGCTTTTGCCGTTGAGAATCACAAGCCACACGTCCTGAACAAACTTGTTATCAATAAGAGTCCGCTTTAGATTTTTCGTTGCGTCCGCAACCGCTCGTCGATCCGCGACTTTTTTCAAGTAGGGTAGACGTGCTTTAAAATCCAGGCTTAGACGATTCTCCTTGGTCTCGTGCCCACGTGTTTCGCCCTCCTTGATTATCTGCTTTGCCTGAAAGGGCGAAAGTTTATCCCATTCTTGCTGCTGCGACCAAAACTGGCTCCATTTCATGACCGCCAACCAGGCCGATTTTTCGTCAAGCAATTGCTGTGCATGCTTTGCAGCAACCGTATTCGGATGCGTTTCGACCAGCTTCTTTAGCGCATTTGTGTATTCATCGGGTCGGCTAATTGCCCGAAACACTGCTTTTGTGGCAAGCTGCTCTGCCTCATATTGTTTTTGTTCGTTGATCATTGCGTTCAACTTACTGGTCAAACTTTTACCCTTTTGTCGTATACCCTGGGATGCATCGGAGTGTTGATCCAAATCGTCCTGCAAGCTCGCGCGCATCGCGGAAAGATCAATATTGTCCCATGTGGCACTTTCTTTGAGGTTTCCAAGCTCTGTAGACCATCGATTGAACATGGCCAGAAAACGCTCGTCCGCATCTTGCTGGCGCTGTTGCTTCGCCCTTCGCACATTTCCCTCAATGATGTTAAGACGGTGTTTTTCCTCTGAGAGCTTGAGTAACTTCTTGAGTTGAGCGAGCAGCTTGAGATCGGGCGCGGCCGGATCCATTGCCTCGGCCCGGTCGAGTAGTTCTGCTACCTGCAAGGCCCGCTCGTGTTCTGTTTTGAGTGCGTCGCGACACTGCACGGCCAGTTTGACAATTTCAGGAGCCTGCTGCGTGCCGACTGGAAATGTTTTTACATAATCTAACGCTTCTTGCCATTTTTTCTGCTCAACGAGTTTCTGCACTGCCGCAACCTGGCCGGTGAAGACACCCTGGCGATGCAATGAGTACCAATACGCACCAATACCACTTGCCGCCGCGAGCACCAACACCGTGGCAAGCCCGCCGATCAGCAGTCCCTTGCGGCGCGCCTGAACCGTTAATGCATCAAGGCGTTGAGTGATCCGTTGCTGCACCCCATCTGGGACCGGTCGCTCAAACCGCTGCACCTTGTGATACAAGGTTTCGAGTTGCTCGCGGGGGGTATCTCGATCAAGCGCGTTTTCAAGCGAAGCCAGGCGATTTGAAAACTCCTCTTCTTCGACCAGAAGTTGCTGTTGCTGCTCCACCCAGTCGAGGGCTTCTCTTGCTGCATCCTCCAGCGGATCGCCCGACGACAAGTCAGCAGCTGCCAGATACTTAGACCATTGTTCGCTTAATTGTGTGGCAACTTCCGGATCAAACTCACTGTAAGCTCGATCCAGTTGCGGAACGAGTTCCTCCAATTTCCTACGTGCAGCGGCTTTCAACTCCAGAGCATAAGCTGTGTCGATTTCCTGGCTAATTTCCTTTGGTATTTCACATGTCCAGGGCGACTCCGAAAGTTCCTTGCGAAGCTGCTGGAGCGCAGCCACATCGCCCGTCTTCACCTCTTTCAGTTCTTCTTTGATTTCGCGAAGCCGCGCTTCTTCATACGACTCAACATCCGTTCTCCAAGAGGAGTTCGTATTATCTTTCTCCGCAATCTGTCGCAGCACCGTTAAACGGGCCGCAAGCGGCGCCCGAGCAATCGCCAACAGGCGGTGCTTGCGCAAAAGCTGCTCCAAGGGCAAAATTTCGGCGTAGGCCGAGTTCAACTCGGCCGCCATGTCAATTTCGAGATCCGGCGGAAGTTCCAGGCCCATATCGGCCAGCATTTCCTGCCAGTCTTCCAGGAGCGCATCCAACTCGGCAACAAACTCCAACAGCGGTGGCTCCTGCTCGGCAACTTGAATTGCTTCGCTGCGGAGTCCATCGCGAAGCAATCGTGCAACTTCCCGCAACCTACGGTTGCTTTCGCGACACGCGTCGTTATATTCAGCCGCCGCCGCTTTCACCATCTCTAAATCGGCCGTCTCCGGCGCGGTGATGGCGTCGCGAATGTCATCCAGATACGAAAGGTCTACGCTCATGGTTGCTCTCCGCCATCAATACCATCTGGCCCTGAGGTGATAATCACAAGTTCTACCTCCTCCGGTTGACCATCCTTGTTTTCGAGTGGAATATAAACTTCATAATTAAACAGCGGTTTTGTTTCGTAGTCACGAAGCAAATTTCCCCAACTGACTTGCACATCCCCCAAAAATTGATTCCACCTCTCCGCCTTCTGCTTGTCCTCAGGTGCCCCATTGTTCACGGAGGCCAGCGGTGGCCATTGAGGGTTCTGTTGAAAACCAATGGGCTGAGGCGGACTGAAAACTCCAGGCGGCAATTCGGGGACGTCCTTGACCACTACATCTGCTATCGTTAGCGAAACTTGCCAATCATCACGGGTTCGCTCCATTTTAATTTTTACGTTGATGTCGAAGTCTTTATTGATCGGAACGGTAAGGAAAATGCCTTCGGCGTTTGTAGCCTCATTGAGGTCTCGCGGTTTGGGGTCTTTTAATTCACCGAGAGAAGCTACTCGTATAAACACACTGGCTTCGGGGAAAAAATCGGAATCTTCAAGACTAAAATTTAACCGGCTGGGCGGCTGGGGTCCGTGTTGAGGAGGTAAATTTGACAAGTTGGCAGCCGGTGCAAACCTCGGTTTACTAAACCTTATTCGGCCCTCTTTAGACACTATGTCACCTTCTTTTATATCCAGCATTAGGATCGAGTGCCTTAAAAGATTCCCGTAGCGATCATCGTTGTTTTTCAAGTCGATCGAGGGCGAGCCTTTCAGCTCCGACTCTGCTATTTCAACACGTAGAAGATCCACCCCCACAGGAAGTTCCTCCCCCTCTTCGGCCGTTAGAGTATCTATCGTGCATAGCCATATCTCTGTTGGGGTTATTCGTGTGCGATCAATCATAACAAGGGGCTGTTTTTTTGACCTGGGGAGAAACAATTGCGCAGTCTCGGGAACCAACTCGAACCTGCTGTCGATCGGTTCATGCTGGTCGTTTGATCCACGCTGGTCGTCTGGTTCATCCAGGCCCAGGGGCTTATTGGAGTTTTCCTGGGAGTTCTCCAGCACCTTTGTCAGCAGATTTGTCAGCTCAATCTCCACCTCGTGATCAGCAATAATGTCCTGTAACTTTTTCCTATGCTCCTGCAACTGCGCGCGCAGGCTACTGATGGAATTTTGCTCTTCCAGGAGGTCGAGTTGCTTTAGTGTGCTTTCCAAGCTTTGTGTTTGGTCTTGTTCACGTCTGGCAAGTTCGCCAAGTTTTCCTGATATTCCATCTGGTCCCTCCAGGTCACCGATCATCGCATTGAGCGTTGTTATGCATAAGCCTTGCTCATCCTCAATATCTTTCAGGTTTTTCTTTACATATTGCACATCAGGCTGCAGTTCACCGGTGGCCTCTGCGAGTAACTTTAGCTTTTCTACTAATTTAGAAAGCTTGTACTGCAAGTCTTCAAGTTCAACAGATTCCTTCTCCTGCAACTCCAGGTCTTTAAGATTTTTTATGTCTTCTAATTCTTTATTCCATCGAACTCTCACGTTCTCAAAAGGCTCCTCACGATTTTCAATACTTCTTTTTATCCTGTCCCTGAGCTCCTGTCCTCGATCTGTTGGAGTGGTGGAGAGTACGTCTCCTAAGTTATAAAAATGATTGTTTGCCCTCATTTCTACCACTTCCCAGTTTGCTAATACCTGCTTCCAATTGACTTTCACCTCGGCAATATTATTCTGGTAATCATCAAATGATGTCGATATATCAGGCTCTTGCTCACCATTGCCATCGTTATCGCTGAGTTTCTTGAGTTGCGCGGTGTAGCGTTTAAGTTTGGTTTCCTTATCCTTTTTAAATTTCTCTTTTTTGTTCGTTGTGTTCTCTTTGAGTGCGGCCGAAGCTACTTTTAGGGCTTCTAATTCGCGATCTAACTCGCCAAGTGACGGTTTGCCCGCTTCCGCCTTGCCATCAGAAATATCCTCGTCGCTGGTCTCCTTACTGCTGGTACTCTGTTCCACATCATCTGGTAGATCGCGTCGAGCCGACTTGGTTTTTAACAAAACAACTGATCCCAAACCGATCACGATCAACAACAAAACAACCACTGCCGCGGCGGCGATCATCCATCTGCGGCCTGATCGCGGCCCGCGACTTGGCCCGCCAGCGGAAAGTAACGGTGGCAATGGTGACGGACTCAACTGAAGTTCAGGCGACTCAAGCTCGAACTGGTCGTCATCCCCAAACACAGGAGCCGGTTCGAGATCGGTGGGGTGGTCGAGCTGCAACTCCAACGGTTGCTGCTTCGGCGGTTTTTGCTTTGGCGGTTGCTGCTTCGGAGGTTGTGGCCGCTGACCAGTCCGGGCAACCTCGGTCCAAACACCTGCCGGCGGCTCACCGAGGGGACCGCAAAGGTCGATCACGTTTAATTCGTACCGCTTGCGCGCCTGACTGGCTTCAGCCGTACCATCGACCACGCAGCGAATACGACATTCCACCCCCGGTGGCAGCTTGGTGAAAAATGTGGTGTAAGTAACCTCCCACCGCTTCGCTGCCGGTAGCAATGCAAACGACTCGCCCAACAGTCGCAACATATCCAGACCAGCCGGATAAATAATCCATACGTCTCCCGAAGGCTTCTCGGCAACCCGGCCAGCCACAACGCCACCCCAGCCTGCATCACCGGTGATTTGATTCCAATAGTTACAGGCCGCCGCCTCGTTGCTGATTTCTGGAATTACCCGGTCAACTTCGATTAACCGTGGCTCACCACTCCAGGTGGTTTCATGAAACCCCTCGTGTTGCTGGGTGGCAACTGGACCGGCTGCCGTAATGGGCCGCCCCGCTGTCAGGGCAATGTGATGGGCCAACTTGTTGGTGCGGCCTGAGTAATCGTGTCCTGCGTCAGCGACTCGAGATAAAATGGCTATCGACCGACCGCCCACTCGCAATTTGAAGTGGTTATAAACGGTCGGGTTTTGACCCTCAGTCGAACTCCCAGGTTCTACCAGGTGGCGATACCCGCTGAGCGACTCCAGCAGCGTAGCCAGAGGGCCAGCCATGCCAGGTGTACTGGCGACCGTGCAGAAGCCCCGGCTGCCAGGTTTTAAACCGCGCGGTGCTGAAGTGTAGACAATTTCTTCGATCATGTGACCAGCTTTCACGACTCCCGACAACTACAAGCTACTTTCGAGCGATCGGAATCAACCCTCCTGTAGCCTGAGCCAAAGCAAGCAGCATGGGAACCTCGCACCACATCGGTTTGACATTACGAGGTCTTACGCCCCATACCGGATTGCCATCGTTTTCGAGGCATTCGGGACTCCCACCGGTGGCACTGACCGGAACAAACCATGTTTGTTCACAAAATTCCTCTGCCGTGGCGACAAGCTCCGGCGTTACTTGATTAAGCAGTTCGCGCACCGCTCGCGAAATCTTTTTGACAACTGGCAGGTCGAGTTTCGACAGTCCACTGGAACCTGACGTACTTTTCCACGGGGCAGGCACGCTCGACGAGATGTTCAGTAGCGGCCACCATGCGTCACATTTTGTCACCACAACAATTAATGACTGCCGACGACGTGTATCTTTTTTTGAACCCGCATGATCCCGAATACGATTGATGATTTCATGCAACACAATTTCTTGCCGGGCCGTGACCGGACTTTTCACAACCTGATAATCCTCGGTCTTGCCAGCACATGCGTTCCTAAAACGCGGATCCTGCGTGGGATCGAAGCAAAACATCACTGCGCGCGACTTGGCCAAATGACGAGTTACCGGATTCACCACGGTGTCGCGACCGGGCAAGAACGATTCGCCAGCGTTGTCATACAGGCAAAGAAGTTTGAGACTCTCTTTGCCTTACCGATTGACGGATGATTTCGGGTGGGACGAATTGTAAACAAAAACGGACGCGGGAATGAAACCACCTGACCACCGTAACGCACCTGGTCATAAGCATCGCCCTGCTCTTCGGTCTTGCGCAGTTTGACAATTTCGTCCTGATTTGCGTTCACAAATTGTTGCTCTTCGTACTCGGTAAGAATCGAGTTCGATTGAGGATCTGCATCCGCATAACTAAGTAAAAAATCGCGGGGCAACGTGTTACGCAGCATCCATGTCATAGCCGCGATAAAGTAGCTCTTGCCACACGCGGGTGTTCCCGCGATCGAAATAAAGAGCGGCGGAACTTCCATCAGCACCCGGGGAACCAACAAATGACAATGGGGACAGGCAAGCTCCTGGCAGGCCATACCACGGCTGTCCAGCGCTTTTCCACCTACGTTAAACCGACTCGGCAAAAAACGCTGTTGATGCTCGCTCGACAGCAGCGGATCATTGGCCAGTTCGGGGTGAACAGCAACCCACAATGTTTCTTCCGGGGCAAAATTTGCCCAGCAGTGGGGACAAGTCACGCGGGTCAGCGCTGAGATTCGTAGTTCGTTGCTTGTTGTGGACATAGAGAATCTGTTACTGGATTTTTAACGGCTTGCCAATCGAGGGTTGACCATTGGTGCTAAACTGCTCTCCATAAACTTCCATCTCCACGAGTAGCTCTGCCGACAGTTGACGGCACCGCGAATCGGACAAGTGGGGCTGCAACGCTTGCCAGCCCTTCAGCAGTTCGGTGTACGCGCTATCATATTCCTGTTTATTGGCTCGCGCCGCCGCAGTAGAACGTTGTTGCGATGCAAACCTCAGGCCACTATCGGGGGTCTTAAATTTTGGAGGAGCCAGCCGGGGAGGTGGCTCACCACTGGCTGATCCTGATGTCTGGCTACTTTCTCTTCTGCCGGTGGATTTTTTTCGGCACTTTCTCCGCCACCACTTTCTCCGCCACCACTTTCTCCGCCACTACTTTCTCCGCTGCCACTTTCTCCGCTGCCACTTTCTCCGCTGCCACTCTCTCCGCTGCCACTAGCGGGACTCGCCTCTGAAGCGCCTGCAGGCGAATTGGCTTCCTCTTCGTCTGAATCGCTGGAGCTTTCCCTACCTGCCGACGACGCACTCTTGTCCGCTGCCGGTTGCTGCTGATCAGCCGGAGACGATTCATCCTGCTCCTCTGGAGCCATCCCTTCCGGTTTGGACGGATTGCACCCTTTGCATCCCAAACTTGTAGTTATTGCAAAGCAGATGGTTAACAAAACGACATGCCACTGTCTCATTGCAACCACCCCTCACGTGTGTATTTGATTTAAACGGATTATCACACCTGGATGCAAGCTGCGTAGCAACCTATAGGCCAAGCGGAACGCGCAGCGCCGAAAACCGCCTGCCCACAGACACTAGCTTGGGACGACCTCATATGACACAACGCAGCAACAGGCTGGCCATCAAGACTCGCCTCGAAGTACGAACTCCCATCTCCCAATCAACATTTATATGAAAAGTGGGGGGACGGTAATCGGCCCCCATGGCATCAAAGATACAAGGCAAATGTCAATCTATTACAGAACACATAGCATAGGCGATTCGGGACTACGTATCAATTCTTTCCCCCTCGATAAAACCACCAGCTGTGCAACCGCCGTTTTGACCCCAGGGCGGTCGTTAATTACGGAAAATTTTCGCCCAAACGCCACTTTGTCGATCCGGATAGACAAAAGAGGTCAAGTTTGCCGACGGGGTCCCGACTGCCCGACTCCCCTCGTTGGATTCAATTTCCCACGACGGCCTTTCACTCGCCCCACTCGCAAGTCGGGGCAGCGTTTTAGGGTCCGAACTTGCAATTTCCACCCGACCGCATCTTAAGAGTGCAGCCGACCAGTGTACCCTCTCCTCGGTGAAATTCGTAATTCCAAGCGTTGCGACCCCACGGAGCCCTGTTTAGAATCGTAGCGGGCGACAAACCCGTGAGGCTACCCCGTGAAGCTAGCCAGACACCAGCTGCAAAGCTGGTGCAAACCTAATGCACTTATCGCAAGTCTGCTCCTAGTCCTTCAATAAGAGCACCGGCAATATGGATGATGGCACTTGGTACGTACGTGTCCGTGGAAAGACTGCGGGACCCTACTCACTAGACCAGCTGAAATTACTCCGCAAACAAAAAAAACTGAGCCGCGCGCACGAGATTTCAGAGGACGGCCAAACGTGGCAGTCGGCTGGGAAATTGTCGGAACTGTTTCCCGAGGTCATCAAGCCAATTGTATCGAGCCCTCAGCTTGAAATTGAGCCTGAATCGGAGTATGAGGTTGAACCTGCGTCGGAGTATGAAATTGACATGACTGGCGCGTTGGAGCTTGAAGCTGCCGCGCCACTTTCGCAAGCTCCCGAAGTCCAGTGGTACTATGCGAACCAAGGACAGCAGCTAGGGCCATTTTCTCAGGCTAACCTTACGGGATTAATTGCTGCGGGCCAGATACTCCTCGAAACCCCGGTGTGGCGCGAAGGCATGCAGGAGTGGGTGCCTGCGCAAACTGTACCGGGCCTGTTTGCTGCTGCCCCAGGCCCAATGCCAGCCCAACCGCAGTTTCAGCAGCCCAATACTGGATCGTCCAATTTTAGCAATTTTTCAATCGCTGAGACAAGGCAAACGCCGATGGCACATTCAGCTGGAAGCAGTACTGGACTGATTGCTGCGGGGTATATGTGTGCGGGACTGTCCCTTTTGATCCTTCCACCGGCTTTTGGGCTGGCAGGTTTCATCATCGGAATTCTTAATTTGGTGAAGGGTAGTACTGCTCACGGCATAATCCAGATAATCCTTTCCATAACGTGTGGCCTCTTCGGGATGCTCATTGGTATGGCAATGTGGTCGTAATGATGATGCTTCGGCACTGTATTATCGAGCACCGAACGCTAAGCGGTTCCCACCTCCTCTGGCACTGCTAGAACAATAGGTTCACTACCGGCCCATTGCTCTTTTTTCATCAGTCTTTCTCGTTTGTTAAGTAGTAAACACCTCCGCCTTAAAACCAACTAATGTCGATTCTTGTGGTGAAAAGACCTTGAAAGTTGAAAACAACACCCGGTAAAATAAAGTTTCTCTTCTCCGTGGCTGCCTAGCAAAGCGAAATTGCTCTGTCTTTTGCATTGGGGGCATCATGACTCAGTACTTCATCAAACGGAATAACAAAGTTAACGGCCCGTTTACGCCCGACCAAATCAAGATCGGGATTAAATCGAAAAAGCTGAAGACGACCGATAACGTCGCAACCTCCAAGGATGGTCCGTGGGAACCGCTGTTCGGTCAGGAGAATAAGGCAGCACAAGCTCGGACGACGGCCCAGCCCCCTCCATTGCCGGCGACAAATCATCTCGGCCAGCAGCAACCTAAAACACAGGGTGGCTTTCCGCCGCCTGTTGGTGCCGGTATCTCAGAAAAAACATCGCCAAAAACGACTAAGGGAAGTAATCAAACGCTGGTCATTGGTGCGACAGTCGCCGTTCTTGGCTTCGTCACAGTGGCTATTTATTTTGGCGGGACATACTTGTGGCAAGGTGCATCTGCGACGTGGCAAGAACAACAGGCACAATATCAAGAGGCACGAGAACAACGGGCACGAGAAAAAAACACGCAAGAATTTCGAGTTGAAGTAGGGGCAGGTGATGTGACCATCACTCTACATGCAGATTCGTTGAACCATATTAAGATCGAGTGTAACAACGGATTGGTTATTGATTCTGATTGGGAAGAAAGTTATGGCAGTGAGTTCGGTTATGAGTTATATGATGTGGAAGTAAATCAAGATTACAATAAGCTGGCTGTGTTTGTAACTTTGAGAGGTGTTCTTGCTAACTATTTGAACGGGGAGTACGACTAATATTTTCCTCCCACTTCAAACTCGTCAAAGGTTCAGTTAAAGTGACTGTCGCTTTCCCCACAGAATTGGTCCAATTGCAACCGTTAGTTCGTATCAGATTAAGTTCTCGTATGAGAAAATCGATAGCAACCGGGCGATTACCATTACCGTCGTCGAGGTGAAGTCAACCACCAATGCCCAGCAGCATAAATCCTTGAAGCACAGTGTCGTACAATTACGCAACGCGAGTATCCAGAGGATTTCGAGATGCAGAAATTCACTTACAAGCGTCTCCTATTTTCAAGCTCGATAAAGTGAACTCGCCATGTTGTCGAAAGCGAAAACACAATTTCCCTGTGGGTAAATGGACAATGGTAGGACGTGACTTCACTTCTGAATTTCATAAAGAAAATCTCGATTTTATTGTTGAACAAGAGCGTTGGTAGTCTAAAAGATGGCTGCCGACCGTGTCCCCGATCCAGGCCATAATTTGACAACTTATTGTGACAAGCATAAACTCAGACCCGTACTTTTCTAAGTAATAACAAGGCGCTGTTTCACAACGTCTTGCAGCAGTCTTCGGGTTTCTTCAAGGGGGGGGTCGTCGTGCTCCTTAGTCTAATTGTGTTTGCCGGGCAGGCACGTTTGCTTGCCAGTTTAATTGGTGACAACAGGTTCATTGGTAGCAATAGCAGTGGCTTTCGCCGGCAAATCCCAAGGGGTGGGGCGGTTGCCAATCTTCCAGGGGCCGCAGCCAGGCGAATCGTACCCCGTCTTTTTCTCGTGGCGGTGGCCACCTTGCTTATCGCAGTGCAGTCCTACGCCGCAGATCCAGCTACAACCGCTGGCCAAATTGTCGATGAAGTTCGGTCCGCTGACGGTGCCGTCGAAAAAGGAGAAAACGACAGTCCCATTCTGGACGAGGTAAATCGTGCAACGTGGGAACTGCTGCTCGGCGAGTACACCGCTGCCCACGAATCCTCCCTGTCGCTTCCGACGACATCGATTAACAGTTTTCTTGCTGGCCGCGAACATCTGGAGCAAATCGAAGCAGCGCTTAAAAACAACCCTGGTTTGGAGGACAAAATTTCCAAAGAGCCGCTACTCGCACTGCGGCTCGATACGGCACGAGTCCGCCAGGACGTATTTCGCGATAAAGAAAAACTTTCCCGCGAACAGGAAATCAAGCGGCTTGAGCAACTTCGGCAAATCGTCAACGACTACCGCGACTTGAACGAAGCACTGATTCGTTGGCAGATCTATCAGGTCCTGGAAGATGCCGATAAATCCTCTCAAACGGCCAAGGAGACGCTCGACACGCTCAATAAGGTTTTCGAGGAGGTGGGCCGGCGACGGGATTTTCATTTGTTTGATAACGAGGCGGCCGTTGAGGGAACCGATGAATTCAAAGTTGTGCAAACCGAACCTACCCCCTTTGGGACCAGTCCGCTGGCCATGCTTAAGGCGCTACAGGGACTCACCCACTACAACCTGGTAGGAGATATGCCAGAGCCCACTCCCGAAGTGCTGCAGCAAGCACGACAGTGGGCCGAAGCCTCACTCGATGACCAGAACAATCGGCCCGAGTTGCCCGAAGGTGCAGATTCCAACAACCTGTTGGCCAAACTTGTGCTGGGGCTGGTCGAAGATGCCCATGGTACTCGGCTGGCATTTGACGAAGATCCCCAAAATCGCGCTGCTGCTGCCGAACATTACAGCCAGGCCAAAAAGAAGCTTGCCGATTTTCTTAAACTACTGAATGACCGTGGTTATGACGACACCACGCAGCTTCAACAAAAGGCCCAAAGTAAACTCACAGCGCTTACTAGTAGCGATTCACTCACCGAACAGGCCCGCGACAAATTTGTCACAGGCCATCCGGAAGAGGCTCGTCAGGCACTATTTGAGGCAACAAAAAGACATCGCGAGCAAGAGACCGTTCTTGAAGCGATTGAATACGGCATGCGAGCCGGCCTGCCAGTCG
>CBDEWC010000043.1:0-68768 GCA_965243695.1 Lacipirellulaceae bacterium
CCTACCTCCAGAATGCTTGGGTCAAGCCATTCACCGGAGTTGCCAAGGACGCCCGTACCGTCGGCTGCACTACCCAGCCAACCCGAGCCAGAGCGAGCCTCGGTCAATAGTAGTATGCCCTTCATGGCAGAGTCTCCTCTCGGTGTGCCTCAAGAAAAAGTGTGTCGGTGCAGTGGGCAAAGCGAGAGGGTCTTCACAGTATTTGTAGCTACCCAACAGGACCCAGCCCTACCTGGTACCTGCCTGGCTTTTTCGATCATCAGCCTGCAACCGGGGGCCAATAGTCAAACGGAATGCTTTTCATGTGCTGACCGCTGAGGAATTTCCCCAGATTCCCCAGCGTCCTGGAATACGATCGAGTGGACGTGGCCGTGTAGCCAAGGAAGTTTCGACTTTGAATGTCTTTCTTGAACTTCGCATACCAGTCTTCCGTTTCCGTGTTGCGCTGAATTTTACAATCTGACTGGAACGGGGGAATGTCGTTGATGCCGACATGTGCAGCCAGCGCTTGCAAAAACGGAGCTGGGTCGGCCATCAAGTCTTCGTAGACAAAGTCCGTGTACTCCCGTTCTTGCACTGCCAGGTAGGTTTTCCAGTAGTTGTAGGACCTTCCAATCATAAAATAGGCACGGCAAATATGAGCAAAATCATATCTGGCCTTCCCCTTATTTTTGTTATTCCTGGTTATTTTGTCGAACCACTTCTTGGACTGAATCCCCTTGGAAAAAGAAATGGCTTGCCGCAACCGATCCCGCCGCGTCAAGGTAACCAGAAGCAAGTCGTGGTCTACCGCGAGGTGGTTGATAAGATCAAAACCAAACTGACTCTGAAACCAGTGAAGGTGCCGGGGAAATATTTTTATGTAGAACACACCGTTGTCGGTACTGGCACGTTCGAATATTTTTTGAATAAACTCCTCGGCCGTAACGTGCTTGGGATTCACACTATAGTGGATCGGAGAGATCCACTCGCCAGAATTTCCCAGAACCCCCGTGTGGCTAGCCGCATTACCCAGCCAATTCGAACCAGAGCGAGCTTCGGTCAACATTAACAAGCCCTTCATGGCATCCTCTCCTGCTGGAAATCTGTTTGAATCGTCAGCCATTGGGTTGACAACGTCTGGACCCCCACGACAAACAACTTGTTCTAAGTACGCCCTCAGGACGTTACTGTTAAGCACCTCCCAGCAGTGCACGTAGAGTCACGAGCACCGAACAAACGCAGAGCGCACTGAGTGCGTGCTGTCGATCTGGAGAGCTCGAGGGCGGTGATCAAGAACGGAAAACTGTGCATCGGCAACGGATAAGGCAGCCTGACTCGTAACACCACCGAGAATCAATCTTCAGCCGGTTATGCAGTCATAGCGCAAAAATATATAACTTGGCATCCGGCATGAGTTCAATGTCAATATTGCCAGACTGCTATCTTGATCTTCACACCAAAAAGATTTGCGGGCGCCGCCGTGCTCGCAACCGAGGGTGGTTTTGCATGCACCCAACCTTTGAGCGGCCCAGAACGGTACGTGTGCCGTTTATTGTCGCGACCCGGTTGTCCTGGACCTCCGCATGCTGGCACAACCTTAAATGAAAGCGTCTCCGCTTTACCCTGTTTCACACCTTGGAGGTCTGCGGGAAAGTTAATTTGGAGAATCCAGGCACAGGACCCACGCCGGTAGGGTACCCGTTTCGTAGGTGGCAAATTTTTCCAGACTGCCACGGTTGGGGTCGATGCGATAAGCAAAAAGGGTCGAGGTATCGGTACCTGCTGAATAGAGAAACCTGCCGGAACGATCAATGCAGAAGGACCGCGGTTGATTCGGAGTCGGAAAATATCCGACAAGAGACGGCTCGCCCGTTTTCGGATCCAGCGCAAAGCCGGTCAGCGTATCTTGCTTCTGTTCGCCCGTACGACTGTTTGTTTGGTCACGGTTGGAGACGTAGGCAAATCGGCCATTCGGGGTCATTTGGATGTCTGCCGCATACATTTCGCCGCTCGCATCCGGAGGCAAACTGGACAACGTTGTTCCTCGCTCTAGCGTGCCGGTTTGGGGGTCGAATTTCCACGCCGTGATTCCCCCACCGAATTCGCTCGAAGTGTAAGCCATGTCCAGCTTGGGATGATGCACGTAGTGGCGTGGATCATTGTATTTGTGGCCTTTTTCCGGGCCATCCACAAAGGGTGGGTCGTTGGGAGTCAAGGTTCCCTGATTGTTGTCAAAATGAAACTGGTACACCTTGTTGGGTGTGACGTGGGGAACAAACGCAAACGTGCCCGTAGGATCAAGTGCAATACAATGTGCGGTTCGCTCAGTTTTCTTGTGATCCACCACCTCGTCGGTACAGAGGCCGTCGACAATGCGCATGACAGTAACCTCACCCGCGCCGTAATCCGCTAACAGCAGAAATTTCCCGTCGTTGTCGGTAGAAAGGTAACAAGCAGACCCGTTAAATTTTGCTTTCCCGAGCACTTTCAAACAACCATCACCCGATCGTTTCAAGGTGACCATGGACGACTGGCCATCTTCATCGACTCCCGCGTAAATAAGGGAATTATCTGGTGACGTTGTCATAACACCTGGCTGGCCCGAAAGTACCGTTTTGCACTTGAGTGTCAGCGCTCCCGTTTTCGGATTGACCCCATAAGCGAGAATCGCATGGTCCCTCATGGCCGCTACGTAGAGCAGTTGATTGGCCTGGACTGAAACTGCGAATGTCACCGCGCAGGCCAACAGTGCAATGGTTCCAAACTGTTTACGCATTGGGAGCATCTTTCTTGTTGAATTATAAGTTCCGGGCCAAACTGGTCGCCGATAGAGGCCCGTTCAGCAAAACCAGATTATACGCCCTTGATCGCACCAAAGGCGGCAAAACATGAATTCTTATGCAGTAGTTCCACGTGTGAAAAGCCAACCTGCCGCAACAACTCAAGCTGGTAAGTTACCGGGCGGGGCGAATCTTCTTTGTCAATGGTCGCAAAAACTTTGTCGCGATAACCGTCCCCCTCCAGGGACGCCAGGTACCTATCGTACCGATCCCACATCATATCACCAACTGCGTCTGTTTCCTGCGACACCAGGTCGGTAATCCATACACTTCCCCCGGGTGCGAGAATCGTGAACAGTTTTTCAAAGGCCGCAATCCAATCGGCGGTCTTGCGAAGATGATGGAGTACTGCTGCCGCCAGAACGACGTCGTACGATGGATGGCTGAAGATCGGCATTTCGAAAATCCTCACCAATTTTTGTCACACCACCACCGTTACACTCAGCAACGCGCTTAACGGCACGCGATAACATCGGCTGGCTCAGATCCAGCAAATCGACCTCAAAATCGTGTCCAACCACGTGCCTCAGCTTGACCGTGTTGTTCCCCGCTCCGCAACCGATGTCCAACACGCGCCCAATGGGCGAGGTTGTTGCAACTGCAGCCTTGGTTATCAATTCCATCGCCAGCGGTGCATCTACCGTGGCAGCTTGGCCTGTCTCCAACTGGGAAAAACGTTCCACGTCACTGTCGAAGCGGTTGCGTATTTCGTCGACCGTTGATTTTTTATCAAGAGGAGTACTCATGCGACCTTGGTGGTTAAAAGAGGGTATTGAGCTCGCCACATCATGCGACCCCCAAAACAACAAACAGCCTTGGATTCGAATCGATCCAGCGAGGCCTGCCCTCTGGGCGACCAGCTGTCGCCAAGCACCCGGCGCAAGCAGGCTGCACGTTACAGGGTAGTCACAACGCCAGGGGAATTATCAACCAGGTTCACCCGCAAGGCAAATGATGCCAGACTACCGGCGCAAAAAAGGCGCGAAAGGGAAGACTCCTCTCGGTACCACCCAGGTGGACTGATGCTGGGTCCAAGAGTTTTTGGAACACTACCGGTGGCCAAGGTATGCCAGGCCGCAGGGGTTGATCACCTGCGGCAACGCCCCATGAGCAGGCCCACCAGGCCAGGCAGTACCAGCAGCGTGGTCGAAGGCTCGGGAATCTCCGGGGCAAGGATTGTCTCCCACTTCACAAAAGCAGTGCCGACGTCGTACACGCCGAGTGCCGTGTCGCCCATGTGGGGTTGCGCCTTGAAGTCGGTGAGAAACTGTTGAAAGAGGGAGGTGTCCCAAACCGCGCCGCTGGGACCAGCTACGCCGAAAAACTTCGTCCCGTCAATGTCCTCATAGGAAAACATAACCACCACGCCAGGTGTGGTAAGGGCGGCCGGGTCGGCCACGTAATTGTTAGCGGCAAGCGTTCCGGCAATCGAGGATGCAAGACTTTGGGCGCTCGCAGTTGACGGCGTGGCGAATCCGGTCGGGTCACCATGGTCAAAGTTGTACGACTGGATCGCCAGTAGATCGACATCGAGGTTGGAAAAGTCACTTGCCTGCTTGTACGACCCGGTGGTGGCAATCTTTGCCGAGGTGAGCCCTTTCGAATCGAGATAACTTCCGACCGACCCGGAGTGCCCGAGAAAAGCACTGGTCTTTTGGAGATACGAGTTTTCCGTTTCCAGGCCGATGCCATCAAACGTGCGGTGTCCGGCGGCTGTGAGCGCCTGGTTCACTTCGGCGAAGTAATCGACATAGGCCTTGTACGAGTTTGCGCTCGAATAGGTATTGCCCCAGTACCCATTCTCGAAGGCAGGCTTGGTGGCATCGACGTTGAACCACAAGTTCCCCGACCACCCGCCGAGACTTCCGACAAAATCGACGATGTCGGCTTTGCGCATGGAGTTCGGAGTTTGGGGGCCCATCACACGAAACAACAGGTTATCGGGATTTGCCTTGTCGACCTTGCCAGCTGCACCCGCGTCGTATGCCGCATCCGACTGCATCAAAAGCGACAACTTCGGATAGAGCGGATCGGCCAGCACAGGAGTGCCCAAGCTACCTGCTGTAAGCACCATACCAACCATGAGCAGCGCCGCGACTTGGCGCGCGGCAGCCAAAAGACGAGAGCCCCCCTCGACGATGTTTCCCTCCCCCTCGACGATGCCCCAAAGCTTCGATGAAATTCCTGGCATGAACATGAGTCTCCGGCGATGTTGTGGTGATCACGATGTTGTGGTGGTCACAGTTCAGTTTAAATCCTGGCATTCTTCGTTTCAAGCAACAAGGTACCCTGAGGCTGGCCCCCCCTATCGGACCTGTAGTCGTCAAGACCGTTCACCTTGCGGCTATAACGAAACTCGACTACAGACTACGATAAGTTCGGCAGCACTCCCTGATTTTTACCTTCTCGCTCCACATCTACGCAGCACAGCGATTGCACCGGTTGTTTCATGATCGATCTCACTCGTTCCATCACTGCATCTCCAGACATTCACACCGTGCCCACCGATCCGGGGAAGTCGTGGGCCGATGACGTAACCGTCATCATCGATGCACCTCCCGATCACGAAACCCGTCCGGCACCTGAAGCGACATGGGCAACTGACGATGTGCGTACGGGTATCTGCGGTGCAGTCACGCCCCGCGTTGTTGTCCTGCCCAATGGGCAATTCCGGATGTACTACTCCCAGATGCTGCCGCGGCCAGGATTCCCGGCCGGTGCCATGGACTACGACCACTGTTCCACGCGGATCCTCAGTGCCGCATCTGCGGACGGAATCACCTGGGTTGCTGAACCCGGAGTGCGGTTGTCGCCCCAACAAGGGGGTGCCGGTGACTTTCGGGTAGTCTCGCCTGAGATTGTTCCCGTTGCCGGGCAACCGGGTCGACTGAGGATGTACTACGAATGCTGCCCCGGGCCACAGTCGATCGATAATTCAATCCGAAGTGCCGTCTCTGATGACGGCTTAAACTGGGCCGTTGAGCCGGGGGTTCGCCTGAAAAACCCCGGTTGTCACTACACTTCCTGTCGGATTTTATTTTTGGAAGCGGGTCACTCCAGAATGGTTGTTACCGAATCGAACCGTGGAATGATCAGTGCTCTCTCAACCGATGGTGGCCTGTCGTTTGAAGTCGAAGCAGGAATACGAGTTCCCCTGGGAGGCACTTATGACAAGGCGATCGCATTCGCACCTGAAATTGTTCGGATCC
This sequence comes from Lacipirellulaceae bacterium, assembly GCA_965243695.1. Classification (GTDB taxonomy): domain Bacteria; phylum Planctomycetota; class Planctomycetia; order Pirellulales; family Lacipirellulaceae; genus JAKVCB01. Next base: position 6,032 of record CBDEWC010000043.1, read on the forward strand.
ACAACAGCGGTTACCGCATGTATTACGCCGGTTACAGTGCGCCCAACCGTGCATTTATCCTCACGGCAACCTCCGAGGATGGTTTTACCTGGGCAAAAGACCCGGAACCTGTTATTTCCCCAGGCAACAGCCCGTTTGACAAGGTGAAGTGCTCCGAAATAGGGCTCCTACCTCTCCCAACGACACCAGGTCAACGCCCCCGTTATCGTTTATTTTACGAAGCACCGTGCATGGAACCGCACGGGAGGATCGTGACGGTTTGTCGACTGGAGGATTTTTCTATGCGACGCCAAGAAAATCTGGCACACCGTTATGCCAAACCAGAGGAAACGACTCAAAAACGGGTCCAGAACCACAAAACGCTCCTGCCAAATGGTTGGATTGACTGACCAACCGCTTAAAATAAATAAGTCTCCCGGGGCGGGAGCCAACTCCCAGAACCCAATGGCCCAAGTCAAACCGATTCGTGGGGCGCACCACGGGGTGACCAACTTTAAAACACCTCCCCCCCCCAAGACGGCCAGTTCTTCCGAGCGCCGATATTCCTGATACCCGCACAACCTCGGGAAGGCCGCCGATGCAAACGGCGGCGTGGATATCTTTCGACTTCCAGCCACCATAGACCCTCTCACCGGGTACCAACCATCCCAGCGCCGCGATCCGGCGAGTTGCGTTTTCGGAGCACAACTGGCATGACTTTGAAGCTAATCTCGGCCGCAGCGTGCGCGGAGATGGTTTCCTGCTGGTCCGCAACTTTCGGCCACAGTCAACCATCCCAGCGCCGCGATCCGGCGAGTTGCGTTTTCGGAGCACAACTGGCATGACTTTGAAGCTCACGGCCGCAGCGTGCGCGGAGATGGTTTCCTGCTGGTCCGCAACTTTCGGCCACAGTTCGCATGGCTGGGGCCGGCCGATTCGATCCGGCGTCTGCAGTCATTGCGAGATTCCAACCAGCTAACCGCAGCACAACGCGATGTGTTTCTTGCCCCGCGCCCCGAAACGGAGTTTTATCACACCGCCTCCGACCCGTATCAACTTCAGAACCTCGCCAATTCACCCCGTCATACCCAAACGCGTTTGCAACTGGAAAAGTTACTCCGTCGGTGGATGGACGAAACTGGCGACAGCGTTCCAGAGCATCTCTCACGCGACTCTTTCGATCGAGAAACCGGGGCGCGACTCAAGCTCGATGGCGATTCCTACCGCCGAACAACTCCGGGGGAAGACCGCGATGCAGCCCGGATCAACGCTGCCGGGCCCCGCTGACCCAATCGGCAGCCCGGATTAGTCGTTCTCAACAGCAGATTTACGCGACCCGGCATGGCTATTTTTTCGCAAGGCAGCCCGTACCAAAACTGCAGGTCCTGCCAAAATAGAAATTCTAAACAGAAGCTGACTGACGGAATTGTTGATCGATGCGACCAAGCCTAAAGCGAGTCCTGTAAAGGTCAGCAGAAAAAAGAGGTCCAGGAGGGTAAAACGGGTAACGGGCTTTGGACCTTGAAAGGCAAAGGCACCGCGCAAGACCATGATCACCGCGTGCAAAAACAGGCCCAGGCAAAGCCAGAATGCGATGGTCCAAATGTTGCACAAGGTGGCGTGGGTCGGCGGCAGGCCAGACTCCATCGTTTTCGCAGCCAGCAACGCATAGCCCAGTGTGAAGTAGCCACTAACCAGCGCGGCTGCCAGGCTGACGACCCCGATTGCAATGGTGACGAATTGGCGCATATGGCGTTCAGCGAACCTTTCAGCTGGCATTCTAACCGGAAGCTTGCTTGCCATCACTGACAATCGCGAGGATGCTGGAAAATAGCCCACGGTCGGTCTAGAATACCACGCGCAGTCCTATCAACCTAACTGCTGGTCGTAAAAAACGAGATTCCCCCGATGATCACCAAAGATGAAGTAAAAGCTCGCAGTGAGACTTTTTGGGATGCGGTCAAAAGCGGTATGCCCGGAGCAGAGATGGAACACTTCTTCATCGGCGAGGGACATGTGATGGTGCCCGACGGCAAGCGAATGGATCTTGAGACCCACCAGCAAATGCACCGTGCGCTCTGTGACGAAAGCCATCACTGGCAGTCGCTCCAAGTGATCCAGGTCGGAGACCATCCCGAGCGCGCCTATGCCGCAGGCCAGGTGAACTGGGAAGCCTCCTTCGCCGATGGTCGCCCCGGGCGGGTCAAGGCCGCCGTCGAGGAACAGTGGCTACTCGAACGGGGCAGCGACGGAGTGCTCCGCTGGGTCCACTACCGCTCACGCGTGGTCGACTTTACTCCCGACTCAGCGCCACTCGAGATCTAACGACAAAAACCACCCTAAACGGTCCAAAAACACCGGTGGCATGGCAGGTTCTTCGACCGGGGCCGATACTTATTATACAGGGCCTGCGGTAGGCCCTCTCGAGCTGGCCCCCTGGCACCGCCGATGAACCCCAAAATCGCCAATTTCTATCGCGCCAGATCCGATGGGACTTCCAGCAGATAGCTTTTCACCACGCTCTCAGAGTTGACGGCGTTCAGTCAGAGTTGCCGGCGGCCGGTTCGAGCACGACTCGTTCCCGATCGTGGTTGAACAAAGGGTTGAGCCTGCCGACTTGTCCGTTTTCCCACCGCACGACGTAGTCGGAAAACTCCGGCCTTGCTTCGGGAAAATCGGTACTGACGTACTGGGCACCACTTGAGAACGCCTGACGGCTCCGCTGGGAATCATTGGCGCGTCCCTCAACCAGGTCGGCGTCGGCCCGCGTTCTGACAAGATAACCCTGCGCAACACGTTGCTGAATTTCAGCATGGTCGCCAACGGGATCATCCATCTTCAGGAAAGCGGCCTCCGGTTCGGTTACCGGAGAACTCACAAACAACAACGCGCCCTGCAACTGCGGATGGAGCTTGAGATAGTTCACTCGCTCTTCGTCACGGTTATCCAGGGCGAACAAAAACCGGCCTCGGCAGTCGCCCATCCGTGGCCACCCTTGTTTCCGAATTGCCTCGTTGAGTGTGTGGTAACTTCCCCGCACCTCGTCGGGGGTGATAATTTGGTCCCGATCCAAAACCTGCAGAATCGCTTTCTCCAGTTCCTGGAAATCAGTGGCGTTAAACGGGCGCATCTCGTTGGTCGGTTTTCCCGCGGCGGACTTCTCGGTTTCAATCAGGATCATGATCGGCAAATGCAAACTGTGCTCCCGGGACCAACGGCTCAACTCTCCAAGGCCAATGTTCAGAGTTGGTGTGTTTGACCGAAAATCAAAATCAGGATATTCGAGCACCTTGAATCCAGGCGTGGCCATCGCATCGCGGTCAAACTCCGGATGAGCGGCTCGCCAGTTACGAATCTTTACCAGTCTCGCACCTCGCGGATAGGAAAAGGCGCCTCCTTGTTTGTCGTTGAAGATATCAAATTCAAACTGGCGCATGCCAAGCCGGGTTAACTGGCCTGAGAGGGGGGGATGCGTGTAGGCAATGTACCTGGCCTCTGTTGGTTTGAATCTGCGGATAATTCTCAGCACCCCTGGATGAGGGGCAATGTGGTAGCTGTTGTGGGTGCCGATCAGCTGGACCTGGTTCATGCGGAGAAAAGCATCGGAGCTGGGAACCTGTTGGCTGGAGATTTTTACTTCCACAGTCCGAGGCAAATCTCCAGAGACAGGCAACTCCAGTTGGCTCGTGTCGCCTGAAAGAACGACCTCAACCGGTGACTGCACGCTCACAATGCGGTGCCACCAGAGCATGTCGGCCGAGGGTTCGGAGGTGGGAATTTTCCACGACAGCCAACCGGCCGTTTTGGCGGGCGAAAGTTTTCCCTCGGCACTGGTTGTTTCGGCATTGGCTGTTTCGGTGCTGGCTGTTCCGGATTGATTCGGCTCGGTGGCATTTAGCTGGCCGCCGGAGGCATTCAGGAAACAGAGCCACACGCAAAAAACGGCTGCGGCAGTGAACGGCGCTATTTTCGTCGGGGGAAAGTTCATGGTTTCGTGGCGATACCACGGGCTGTTTGTTTCGCAGGGGGCGTGCCTGGCTTCTTCGGTGGTACAAGCCAGGCAAGGCCACACACCGGAGCAGTTGCTCAAGGATAGGTCAAAATCCCAAAAGAGGCCGGTTTTTGGCTCCCTCCAAAACGGCCCAGACACCTCCTGCTTAAATTCCGGGCCAAACAGTGATCTTATTATGCTATTTCGCGCCGTACGATAACAGTCGCCAAACCGTTTATTGACCTTATGACCCACCCCTCGGAAAAGTAGCGCAAAAGCAGGCAACGGGTCTGGGCGGCTGCCGGTGCCAACAAAAATTGCTTATAATGCACCTGCAACAGGACCAGATTGCATATTTTTTTACCGCACACGCCAGGCGATCACGAGAAGTTCGCTGGCGATCGCACAACGGTTCGGAAAAAATCGGTGAGAGACGCCTGGTTCATAAACGGCTGTTCACACCAGCTGATTTTTTCAAGTCCTGGGAAAAGTGCTCGATTTTTCAACTCCTCGCAAATGGGACTGCAACGTGGTCTTACGAAGCCTGTTCGCCAACGTGACACCCTTGACCATGGGTTTGGCCTTCACGTTGCGCCTGTTCGGGGCGCCGGCGCTGCATGAGCAAATTGACGCCCTCGTTCGGGCAAGGGCCGGGGACGTTCCCTTTGCCGGCGCCACTGATGATGCCAGTTTCCTGCGACGTGTAACACTCGACCTCACAGGCAACATCCCTGCTCCTAGCGACGTGAATGCTTTTCTCGAAGCCCCCTCCCCAAACAAGCGAACCGATCACATTGACAAGCTCCTAAGCAGCAACGCGTTTGCTGTCCACTGGACAAATCGTCTCACGGTGATGCTCCTTGAACGCCAGGACCAGGGAACTGTAACGAACGAACAATGGCGTCATTTCCTGGAATCTTCCCTGCGAAAAAAACCTTCGTGGGACCTGATGGTCCGTCACATGATCGAAGCGAAGGGCCACGGTCCCGAACGACCCGCCATGAAATTTCTGGGGACCGCCAATCACCATACGATGACCGAAAATATTGCCCGCTTGTTTCTTGGAATGGACCTGACCTGTGCCAGGTGCCACGACCATCCATCGGTCGAAGCATGGAAACAATCCGACTACTGGGGGCTGTTCGCCTACTTGAACCCAACCCGGCAGGCAACGCATAAAACCGAAAACCAGGTCTACCTGGTCGAGGACCTGGCTACGACGAAAATAGAATTCGAGTCGGTTTTCAACCCCGGAAAAAAAAACCACCGGGCCACGGCTGCCTCACGGCAAAGAGGTCACAATTCCCACGTTTGAGGAGGGAGACCAATACGAAAAGCCTGCCGAAGAGGGTCTGCCGGCAGTCCCCAGGTTTCATCCGCGCGAACTGCTCGCCAGGGACCTGACCGCCGCGGACAATTCCCTGTTTGCGCGCAACAGTGTCAACCGAATGTGGTTCCTACTGATGGGACAAGGCCTGTTTCATCCGCTTGACGAAATGCACAATCACAACCCGCCGTCGCACCCGCAGTTATTGGATTTACTTGGCCACGAATTTGTCGCCCACGCTTTCGATCTCAAATGGTTACTCCGCGAGATCATGTTGAGCGAAACGTACCAGCGTGACAGCCGATTGCCCGAGGGCATCTCGCAGGTTGACCCTACCGGTTACCAGGTTTCCTCGCCAAAGCCCTTGACTCCCGAGCAGTTGCTCCGCGCGGTGTTGCGAGCAACAGGCAACCCCCGGTATGGGGCGGCCCGCCAGACAGAACAAAAGGCCAATCCCGAGGCCAAAAAATTCGATCGCAAGGGTTACTTTACTGGTAGCAACACCGAACTGCCCTCTTCGCTGGAGGAGGTCGAAGCAATTTTTGCCACGACGTTTGGCCAATCCCCGGGCGAAGCGGAAGTTGACTTCACCCCGGGGTTGAACAAGGCACTTTTCCTGATGAACGACCGCATGGTTTATCACTGGCTGCAACCGCGCGAGGGAAATTTAATCGACCAGTTACAAAACACAACAGGAACCAACGAAGTCGCCAGACAGTTATATCTTTCTGTACTGTCCCGCCTGCCGGAAGAAGAAGAGCAGCTTGCGGTAGAGGATTATCTCCAGCAAATTCCCTCCAGGCGGCCCGCAGCGCTTGCCGACCTGGCCTGGGCCTTACTGAACTCGGCCGAATTCAGGTTCAACCACTAATGCATCCCGAATCCCAAAATTCTGCCTGCGGTAGCCCGGCGCATGCTATTTCGCGCCGCCGGATGCTTGGCACTCTTGGCGGACTGGCCGGGTTCGGGAGCCTGCTGCACCCGGCAATTGCCAGGCAGGTTTGCAACCAGCACAAGCGAGTCTGTCTCATCTGGCTCGATGGTGGCATCAGTCAGTACGAAAGCTGGCACCCGTTACCCGACAGCAAGTTTGCCGGCCCTTTTCGCAGCATCCACACCAGCCTTCCGGGAGTACGTTTCAGCGAGTTGATGCCACAAACGGCTAAAATTGCCCACAAGATTTCGGTCATCCGCACGATGGCCACCAAGGACCCCGACCACTCCACCGGTGTGCCGCGAATCCAAAGGGGCGACCCCCTGGATCGTGGTGTCGACTATCCTACTCTCGGTTCGGCCATCGCGAGGCTGCTTGGTCCCGTTAATCCCGAGTTGCCACCCTACATCTGGATCAAGCCGGGCAATGGAGGATTCATTCACAGGGAAGCCGGTTTTCTGGGAGCGCAGTACGGAGCCCTCGCGCTGGGAGATGGACGTCCGCCCATCCACATTCACCGGCCAGAGACCGTTTCTGCTGAAGTCGACATGGCCCGCAACCTACTGCGCCAGAAAGCAAACCAGCGCTTCACCGCGTATCGCAACAGTTCGGACATCGACGCTTACGAGACCAGTTACAAAATGGCCCGTCAATTGATGGCCCGCAAAGACATTTTTGATGACAACCTGCTTGATCCGAAGGACCGTGCCCGCTATGGATCTCACCCGCTGGGGCGACACATGTTGCAGGCCCGCCAGTTACTCGAAGCGGGCGTTCGCTTCGTCAAGGTCAACAGCTACCACTGGGACACGCATGGCGACAATTTCAACATGTCTCAGCGCCTCGTCCCCCAAATTGACCAACCGTTTGCTGCCCTGGTCAATGACCTTGATGACCGCGGCATGCTTGAGGATACTCTGGTCATCGTGATGAGCGAATTTGGTCGCACACCGATCATCAACTCCCGGTTGGGTCGTGACCACTGGCCCGACTGTTGGAGCATTGCCCTGGCTGGCGGCGGGACCAGGCCTGGAGCCATCGTCGGTGAGACGACCGCCGACGGTGCTTTTGTCGACAGCGAGGGGTATGACATTGGCCACCTCTTCCACACCATTTTCACCTTACTCGGGATCAACCCCCGGGAAACCCACTACCACAACAAGAGCCAACAGCTCGCGATCGCCCGTGATGATTGCCAACCCATCAGGGAGGTGATGCTGTGAGCCGCCCTGCCCTGAATGTTACAAAAGCCTGGACCTCGCGCCAGTGGAAACACGACCGCCAGCTTTTTCGTGCCCAGTTCAGTCCCGACGGCCAGTTTATCGCCGCCGGCGGCCAGGACAAACTGGTGCATGTCTGGGACCTGAAAAACGACCAGAAGCAAAGCCTCGACGCGCACAGAACATGGATCTCGGCACTCGCCTTTCACCCCACCGGCGGGCAGCTCTTTACGGCCGACTACCACGGTGTTGTCCACTGCTGGAACTACGACCTCTACGACAAGCCGGTTTGGACCATCGGCCATGCCGACGCCAACAATGTCCGGGCCGTTATCGTCACCCCCGACGGAAAATATCTGATTACCGCCGGTGATGACACCGTCATCAAGGTGTTCCATAGCACCAACGGCAAACCGGTGACCACGCTTCACGGTCACCGGGAGTCTGTTTTCAGCCTGGCGATTTCCCCCGATGGCAAAGACCTCGTCAGTGGTGACCTCTATGGCCAGGTTCGCCAGTGGAGCCTGGACGACTGGACCCTGGTGCGCGAACTCGATGCCCGTTTGCTCCACACGCGGAAAGAAAATTTTATCGCCGACGTGGGAGGAGTGCGCAGTCTCGCCTTCAGCGGCGACGGAACCTTGCTGGCTGCCGGAGGTATGAAGGAGGCCAAGAGCAACGCCTTTTGTCCCGGCAAACCAACCGTCCTGGTTTTCGACTGGGCGACTGGCGGTCTGAAAAACGAACTGGCCATCAAAGGCAAGAGCGATGGACCTTTTAATGGGCTGCAATTTCTCGAAGATGGCATCCTCGCCGGTCATACCGAAATATTGCACACCCGCTCGGAGTTGACCTTCTGGAACATTGACCAAAGTGAGCCTTTCCATTCACTCGAGAACGGTTCAGGCTACGACCTCAGCCTGCACCCGGACCAACGCCAACTGCTGGTGCCAACCTACGCCCCAGGAGGCAGCAGCGGCAACGGAGCCCGCGGCAAAACACCCGCAGAATATCTTCCCAACCAAACAGTCCTGAAGATCTTCAGCCTGTTTGCAAAGCCCCAGGAAGAAACGACCGGCTGAACCGCCTGCCAGGAACCGGCAACTGGAACCGCTGCCAAACAACGAGCTGTTTTGCGATTCTCCACCGGCGCCATGGAAAACCCTCTTTCGGTTGCAACAGGGATCACCAGGAACATTGAAGGTCGCCATTTTTTTATGGTGGCATGTTGCTCGCCATCCACGATTCGGCCGACTCGGCCCTGGCGTTTCCGAGCGCCTGTTTTTGAGCCTTCTGCTGCGCGGCTTGCACCCACCGGCTGAGCATGGGGTTTTCAATCCGTTCATCCTGCGACACCCCCAATCGCTCCAACGTTTTTCGAACCGAGTCGCCGGCAAAGACTTGCATCAGCGGATCCTCCAGGGATTGAAAAAATTGCAGCCGGCTGCGACCAGGGAGACTTTCGGCAAAACGGGCAACCCGCTCGTCCTCGGAGGACAACAAATGTCTTTCGAGCACCATCACAGAAAACGCCGGCTCCCTTTCATCCACCAGGTGCGGCTGCTGCCGGCCGGGAGTATCGGGCAAATATTCTGCCAGGATCACAAATGGCAGACGGTCTTTGTGCTGAGTAAAACGCGAAATGTCGCCCGAATCCCACCTCTGCTTCTCCTCCACAAACGCCACGTCCATCCGTTGGAGTATCTCGCACGCTTGTGCAGTGGTGTCGGGAAAATGGGCAACCAGCAGCACCCGGTCACCCGCGGCCGACTGGTCTGCGATCTCCCTGACAATGCCCATCCATTTTGCTTTGCGCGACATCCAGATCGCGTCGTCACATTTTTCGAACGTCTTCGGTTTGGAAAACCAGTTAAAAATTCCCATCAGGCAAAATTTCCTGGGTGATGAAACGGCCAGCGCCTCACAAGGATAAACCTCCAACGGCTATCCTGTTCTGTACTGGTGCCTTTGATCGCAACCCTGTCCGAACCGCCACCGATTCTACCAGACCTCAGAAGACCAAACCACAGACGAGGCCCCATCGGCACGCTTAGTGGCGATCGACCGTGGAAGGTCCCTTGGAGGTCCTCCGGGAAGTTGGCCTGAGTTTTTGCCACCCCCGATAAATCCAATTCGCGACCAGGCATACGGGGTAATAAACGAGCACGACAAATGCCAACAGCGCGAGAATGGTGCCAAAAAACAGGGCGCATGCGGAAAGGAAAAACCGCGGGTAGGCCAACACCAAAGAAAAGCTGGTGATCACACCAAACAGAACCGGAAGCCCAAACCGAAACCGCTTGCGGAAACTTCGCGATTTTCTCAGTTGACCGTCCATTGATTGTTCACCCACTGCTTTTTGTGGTGGCCTTCCATCGCCAACAAAACACCAGCGATCGGACCTGGCCTCGAGGACAGGGGGAATTATTGGCAGCGACTCGATGAAATGCAAATTTCCCGCGTCCCCCCAGCGGGGCCGTTTATGGAGAATCGGGCCCCAGCCGACTTGTTGGCCCACTCTTTTTGAGTGGCGTTTTTTGAGTGGTACTGATAACTCACGGAAGATTTACCCCCGAGACAGTCTCTTTTGGGTTCAGTCCGTTGACCCCATTTTCCCAACCGTGCCACTTCTCTGTCCAACAGGCAACCTGGACGACCATCGCCGGCAGACCCTTTGATGGCTTGCAGATCTCGGTCGCCTGCCGGGAGATCACCTGCCAGGAAACATCGCCTCCCCTGGTGGACCGCGGCCTGCCCCAAATCAGTCTTAGCGAACCCTCCTTTGGCTGTTACACTTAGCGACGGTGCAGCCGTATTTGAAGGTTTTGCGACCCCGGCTGGCGACTTTTTCTCCACCCGTTTTGAACTAACCCATTATGGCTTCCGTTGTCTCACTTTTGTGGCTCATGTTCGGTGGAGCCCTCGGAGCGATTTGCCGGTACCTGACCCAGGAACTCATCGTGCGCGGGACCAGGCTCCCGGGATGGGTAAGCATCTTTGTTGCCAACGTGCTGGGAAGTTTCTTGATCGGCCTGGCCGCGGCAAGCCTTCAACACAAGATTGCAGCTAAAGATTTACAACACCTGGCGAGTCTCTCGCACGTCCTCGTTACCCACCCCTTTGAACAAGGGCTTGCTATCCTGGTGATTGGTTTCTGTGGTGCTTACACCACCTTCAGCAGTTTTTCCCTCGACAACTACTTCCTCGTTCAGGGCAAGTATGTCCAACTGGCCTTGAATATGCTTGGCTCACTCGTGATTGCATTCCTTGCAGTTTGGGCGGGGTGGTCTTTGGGTCAAATGCTCTCCGCTTGACGCGCCCCCAGAGAATCTGGTTATGGAAAAATTTATCGTAATATTGTGCATCGGATTGGGAGGTGGCCTGGGGGCCGTTTTCCGCCATTTGTCGGTGGAACTCTTCCAAGGCATTGTTGGGTGGCCCCAGTTTGTTGCGATCATGATCGTCAACGTGTTGGGCAGCTTCCTGATTGGGATGGCCTTCGTCTCGCTGGAGGGAACGCTGCGACGCAACGGCAAAGGCCGACTGCACCAGGTCGCGTTTTCGCGCCGACTGGAGGACCGGACCTGGTGGCCCGATGGCGACCAGACGATTCCTCCGATTGAGCAATTTCAGTTTGACTTTCACCTGAAGCTTCTCACCGGATTTGTCATCACGGGGTGTCTGGGTGGGTTTACGACCTTTAGCCTCTTCAGCCTGATCTCGTTAAAACTCTTCCAGGCAGGCGACTGGTGGTGGGCGCTGGTCAACGGTTTTGGCTCGCTGCTGTTGGGACTGATTGCCGTTATTGGCGGGTTTCACGCCGGCGAAAAACTGGTGCCCCGTCGCTGACGGAAAATCTCAGCCGTTTGCATGCCCCGATTTTATCGACTTCCAAGAACAGACTCGGTGCGCTCCTTACCATCGGCCAGTTATCACGGCGATGGCCGCCCCTCAAAACAAATCCTTCAGTTGCGCAGCGCCGTTTCCACCGATTTTTGCTGTTGGTCAATCACCTCAAACTGCGTCAACTTCCAGCCATCCGCTTCTGCCACCAACACCACGGTTCCCTGGTACTGATCGGTGCGGGTGTGCAGGTGGCCCCAATGCTCTACCGACCCGGCCACCTCCCAGGTGAGATCGATCGTCACGTGCCCCTTTTGGTGAGACGGTGCAGCATCGGTCACGGTTACCTCCCGCACCCAAAGCAGCGTGCCTCCCTGTTCGGCCACCAAAAGTGCCCGCTTTATTTTCAAAAACACCTCGCGAACGAGCGAGTCGCCTGCCACCACGCTTAGGTGGTCGTACACCTGGGAGTCGGACGTGCCGTTGATAGCTTTAAAGACCTGCGACAAAACTTCCCCGGCAACCTTTTTGGCCAGTTCCGGACTTAAGCGGGCGGCATCCAAGCCCACCCGAACGGGCACGGGTCGCTCCATGTTTTCCGCGGGAAGTTCATACTCAAACAGTTGGCGATTCCGAACAAAGATGTGGCCAAAGGGCTGCCTCCCTTGGACAAAGACTATCGATTTAAGCAGGGGCGCAAATTTGTTGTAGGTTTCCCACCGAAGCTGCAGATCACCAACCGGGTCTTCTGGCCGATACGACAAGATCACCCCCACGCGAGCCTGGTATGCACTCATCCTGCGGGGAGGCGCGTTGAGCGCAAAGTCGCGAATCTCAAGACCAAAGAAACTTAATCGATCGAGGTGCGCTTTGACGGGGTTACCGTTGATCCTCACCTCGTTATAGTCACGAAAGAATGCGGCCAGTTTCACCGCGGCAGCCTTTTGCTCTGCAACCTCGACAAAGTCGGGATCTTTGCGCTCGACCGGAACCCACCGTTCGAGGGTAAGCAGGGGGATCAACACCTCGTGCCGAACCTCCCGGGGAGTGATGTAGAGGAAGGAATAGAGCGCACTGTAACTGGAAATCCCCAGCCGTTGGCGCAACTGTTTTTCTCGGTTTGCCTTAATCGCCGTGTAGTTGGGACGTTTTGTCGGCGGATTTTCCCAGTCTAATTCAAGGGTGTACGATTGGCCCGACGTGAGCTGACGGGGCCGTTCTGCCAGAAAGCCGTTGTGCAACAGCAGGCAATCCATCGAGGCTGGCTGCGACTCGCCAAATTCGTGTCGGATCGTGATGAATTGTGGCCTGGTTGGCGTGGGGAATTTCCACTGGTAGGTGATCCACCGCTGCTTGAGTTCGGTCTGCAGCACCCCCTCCTCGGGCAACTGCGCCAGGTTCATGCTCTGAAACTCTGCCGGGAGCAACTCTCCGTTGGCCGTTCGCAACTGCAACCGCGGCTCGAGAAAATCCCGGTACTTGTCGGCTGCTTCTTTTAGCGCGTCGCTTGCAATACGGTACTGCTTGTTGGCCGTCAACTCGTAGTGCAGCACCAGGTCTTCGACCGCCATGCCCAACCGGACCTGAACATGGTCTTCGCGAACATCGAAGATGACGTCGGTCAACGAGATGGGATGCGCCACCACCTTGGGGCACAGGCCACTACGCAGGCCACTACGCAGGCCACTACGCAGGCCAGCCACAGAGGGCTGGCAATTTTCAATAAGAGATTATTCAGGTGCATTCGTTTCATCCGGACCAATGGTGACCAGGCTCTCCACCCAGTCCCGCACGTCGATGCCGTCCGATTGAACATCAACCCTGACCAGGTAATTGCCTGGCTTGGCGGGCAACTGGATCTTTACCGGCAGGGTTGCCAACCCTCCCGGCGGTACATTGTGTGCAACGAGGGCTGAGCCCGGGTTCTTTGACACCAGCTGTGCCCCTGCGGGCAGACGGAAACGGACCCGGTAGTCTCTTGGTTTTGGGGAGTGATTGGTCAGCTTGACCTCAAACGGTTGAATGGCGGCTGGCTTTGTGTGGACTCCGTAGGGATACAAACAGGCCCACTGTTCATCAACCGCATAGTTCTCATCATCCCACGGGCTCAGTTGGCGCACGATTGCCGCACGTTCACGAAAACCTGCCTCCAGGGTTGCCAGTTCCTGCCTGGAAAACCGAAACACCTGCGAAATGTGTTCGTTGATCAACCAGTAGTTGTCTCCCAGTTCACGGATCTGACCGAGGCAGTTCAGCAGGCCATCGTCGTTGTGCATCAGGTTACGATTGAGGACACAATAATCGTCCATGCCGGAAGGCGAAAATGCATCGCCAATAAAAAACACGGGCGTTTGCCCTGGTTGCTCCACCAGCAAGGCGCCGTGATAGAAGGTCTGCCCCGGGAAACGCCGAAAGGTCAGCGTAAATTCGTGAAAAGGGAGCTTGTCTCCATCTTGTTTGACAACAAGATCTTCAATGGGTGTGTGATGGAGGCAGGGCATGTGGTAATTGCCCGGATGCTGAAGAATATCGACATAATTTTCCACCGCATAAACGGGACACGCGAATGCTTTTCGGGCCGCTTCTACGGCATCGGTATGATCGTCGTGATAGTGGGTGACAAAAATTCCATCGACCTTCTCAATGACTCCAAGGTTCATCAATTCCTTAACGCCTTCAATAACCGCAGACGTACCGCAGTCGATCAGCAGGCTGTGTCCCGTTTCTGAAATGACCAACCGGCTGGTTCCTTTGACCCAAATCCAGTCCGGCGTTTCGTCATGGGCACTGTAGGCCATCCAGGAGAAGTCGGTATTCTCTCCCAGAACTCTCCTGGCACAAATGCCCATGCGCTCTTCCTTGAAATACCAGTTCAAGGCACTGGTCGAGAGGTAAGATCGGTACAGGGCCCGCACGCGATCGGCCAGGCTCTGTAGGGCCTGTTCGGGATGGGTCATGACCTCTCCACGCGCCGGCACCAGCACATCTGGCTGAAGTGCTTTGACTTTTTCGAGACTGGCCAGCAGGGCCGCAAAGCGACCGCCATAACCGTGATAGCCTCCCACGCCCGCTGCGGGAATCGCGTCCTGAAAGCTGTAGATATCGAGAACCTTGCCGGCACCTGCGATCAAGTCGCCGGTGAAAACATACTTTTTGCCATCCACCTGGGTGGCATAGGAAACACTCCCCCGTGTGAACCCGGGAGTTTCGAGGGTCGTGAGGGTGACGCCTCCCAGGTCAAGCTGGTCGCCCTCCTTCACCCAGCGATTCACGGCCAGCGGTTTTTCGAGAATCTTGGTCGATTGCTGCTGGTAATCGTGAAACCGTTTTTGCCGAAAGTCGTTCCAAAAGTTTTGGGGCGATTCAATCAGTTCCCGTTCCGCTGCCGGCGCGACTGCCTTCACCCCCGCCTCGACCAACGGACGGGCTGCCCACAGAACATCGCGGCGGTGATGGGGCAGCAACACCCAGTCGATTTCCGAGGCTGCTGCTTCGGCGGCGCCATAGATGGCCGCCGCCTGGCTCTCGGTCCGAATCACCACCCGGTTGACCGGCCCCTGGGTAATTTCGATCGAGGGCCCGGGAGTTTTGGCCTGGGTCCCTGCGCTAGTAACCAACCAGACCAGCGCGCCGAAAACAAACCGACCTTTCATGACCAATCCCACGCTCGTTGAACACTTCCCCAAAAAGGCTGGTTGACGACGTAAACCAACCGGCATCCCTCGATTTTACACCATTTCGGTGGCAACCGGATGGCCATTCGACCTCTTAGAACCACGTTACCAAGGCAGGAGAAAGGAGGATCAAGACCAGCGACATCCCGGCCGCCACCACAAGCGCCCCACACAACAGCAGCCCACATTCCACACCCAGGAGCAAAACCACCCTCGACTTTGCGCAGCCCAGCATCTTCATCGTGTGAAGGTGCTCCCTGCGAAGGTGAACTGTCTGAATCGCGATGACGACCATCAACACTCCCGTCAGAACCAGCATCACGACAAATACCCCATCCAGCACACTTTTGATTCCCAACACGTAGTCGATCAGCTTTTGGAACTCGGCGCCGGGCACCAGCATTTGTAACGCCGGGTGATCCAAGTAGCGCCCTTCGGCCAACACGCCCGCTTTGGCGGTTTGCGGCCACACGGCGACCGCCGAGAGTTTGTATTGGCGGCGCCTGCCATGGAAATGAATCTGACCGCGATTCGAGTCATCAATCACCGTGACCGGCTCGGCCGGCAGGTGACCATCGGTCGAGTCGGCCAACACCGACGACTTGTCGACCGCCGTACCGGTATCGCCTGCCTGGTGTCCATGGCCGTAACCATCCAGCAGCCAGGCTGTCTCGAGCGACACAAACACGCCATCATCATCGGAGCTATGGGTCGGCGCAAGCACACCCACCACTTCAAGGGCAACCGAAGGGGGCGCATTGAGGTCAAACGGATTGAGGCGATCGGTCTTAATCCGGTCGCCCACGTTGCCAACATGACTGCCCACCACGCAATGTCCGAGCTGGGAAAACAGCTGCCCTATGGCAACGGGAATATTGCGGGTGGTGAAATATTCACCCGTAGTCCCAATCACCGGCAGGGCCTGGCGCCTGGCCGTATGAACAACATGCAGCGGAACCGACACCAGGTCGTTTGCCTCGGCAAGGTCCTGGTAAGCGGCATACGTAATTTGGCGGTCGATATCTCCCAAAAAATAAAGCGCCTTCAGGACGAGACCGTACCGACTTCCACGTCCGCCAACCAGCAAGGGAGGATTTTCACTCCGCGCTGCCAGTTGTTTTTCGTATTGCGACACCACCTGGCTGGTAACCACGGGCAAGCTAATGGAAACCGCAGCCACTAGAACAAGCGTACTCGAGAGCAAAGGTCGCGAGCGCAGGTAGGACCAGGCCAGCCGGAACAGGTCAGCCATCGCTTCCTCCTGCAACCAGTTGTGCAAAATCTACCACCTGGTCAAACCGTTTCAGGGAGGACCTCTCATGGGTCACCGCCACAATCGTCGAGCCAATCCGATCGGCCTGGCAAAACAGCAGGTCCCACACACGCTCGCTATTTTCGGGGTCAAGACTTGCGGTGGGTTCGTCGGCAAACAGGTAGGCTGGCTTCCTGATCAGTGCGCGGCAGACGGCCACTCGCTGCAGTTCACCCCGCGACAACGTGGCAACGGCGTGGTTGGGCAACTGGTCAATTCCGGTTGCCTGGCAAAGTTCCTCCAGCCACACCCGGTGACTCTCCGCCACCGGCTCGGCGGACAACGTCACCGGCAGCAAAATATTATCGCGAATCGACAGGTACTCAATCAGCCTGAAATCCTGAAACACGTGACCGATTTTCTGGTTCCTGAGCAACCTTAGCTGCCGATCATTGCAGCCGGTGAGTTCCTGGTTGTCCACGGCAACCGAACCGACTGCGGGCATTTCCAGACCACTTAACAGGCGCAGCAAGGTGGTTTTCCCGCAACCGCTTTGCCCGGTGATTGCCGCGTGTTGTCCGGCGGCAATCTTTAACTCACCGATTGCCAGCAGGAAGGGGCTGGCCCGATATCGAAATTCCAGGTCCTGAACGTGAATCATCGTATGCGTGTGACCTGCTGCTTGCGGAAGGTCCCCATAGGTATATCAAGCCTGGTCACGGTTGATTTGTTTCCGCAGTTGTGTCGGGCGTTTGCTGCCATCTCGGACCTGCGCACCACATTGCCACCGCCGCACCACAACTCATTCCCAACAACGTCGGCAGCCACAAAAAACTACGCACACCTTGCTGCTCCAGGTCGACACCACCGACGATCAGTAACCAACCCACCACAACCAACGATACGGCCATGCCAAGCCCGATTGAAAAACTCCAAAGAGCGCCAATCCACACCCACGGATTTCTTCGAGCTGCGCGGGCGCGCCTGAAGATAAAAAAGCTTAACGCCATCAAAATACAAAGGCCAAACGGCATGGTTTTTCCAACGGTTGATCGAACACGTTCGGGCACCATCTGTTCACCGGCACCATCTGTTCACCGGCACCATGGTGGATCTACCTAGTTTACCCGCCCGCGAACCATTTTTACCAGCCGGCGAACCCCGCCAGCAAACCACCTAAAGCGCCAGCTGCAAACGCTCAAGATTCGTGGCCTGATTCTTGCTGTTGGGGAACTGAAAACAGTTCCACCAGGTGTTGATCGGGATCGCGGAGGTAGAGTTGCCGCGCACCGTCAGGCCGGGTTCGCGGTCCCTCGACGATCTGGACACCTTGCTGGCGAAGCTGTTCGGCGGTTGCGTCACAATCGTCGACCACAAACGCGTAGTGAAACGCACGGGCAATCTCGGTCGCGGTGGAGATGGGCATTCCGGCCGAGCCGGCCTCGGCGCCTTGCTGGTTCAGGTGAATCTGGGTCGAACCTGCCTGAAACCAGTGTCCGGGGAATCCAAAGTCTGGCCGCCCAATATGCTTCATGCCGAGCAAACCGACATAAAACTCCACACTTTTGTCGAGATCTTGGGCGACGATCGTAATGTGATCGATCCCTTTTACCCCGAGTGGCTGAAAATGGCTCATGATTGTCTCTGTTGTTCTGCAAACGGGGTGGCCATCGTCTCGATGCCAGCCGGCAAAAGCGCCCCAGGATCGGTCGCATTCGTTGCGCGGTTCCCCACCTGCCGATAAAGGTTCGCATCGCCTGCCGCAAACCCGATCGGGGCTTCGCTGTGCCAACGGCGCTGGGCCAACGGCCCACCTCTGCATCCTACCATCTGTGGAGGTTCTTCTGCAGATCACCCGCTGGGGCCAAGAGCACCCCCAAGCAACCGACCGACCGCCGCGTCTCACAGGTCACGGCAAGACAGATCACCTTCCGCAAACCGGCTCGCTGTTTTACAGGCCAAGCTCCCTGGAGAAACTCGTCGCGTACGGTAGAATGATTGCCGTCGCGTCAAGCAAGCAACCTGCCGGAGAGGCTACTCGAAAGGAAACTGGACCATGCGCAATTTTTTGGTTGTTCGATTGTTGATAACTGCCCTGTGGCTGCTCCCCACAGCCATTGCCCGTGCGGATCACCATACGGATGAAAAACCGCTGCGGACCATCACCGTCAACGGCGAGGGCAAACTCAAGGTCAAGCCCGACACCGCCTCGGTTTCGGCGGGGGTTGTCACCCAGGCGGCCACGGCCCGCGAAGCGCTCGATAAAAACAGCGAACGGATGCGGCAGGTGATGCAGGCGCTCCGCCAGGCGGGCATTGCCCAGGACGACCTGCAGACCTCGCAATTTTCTGTGAGTCCGGTCTATTCACGGCCACCGCGAAAACCGAATGCGCCACAGCTGGAGCCCACGATTGTCGGCTACCGCGTCTCCAACACGGCGACGGCCATTGTCCGGAAACTGGCCGACCTCGGCGGTGTGCTGGACAAAGTGGTAACACTCGGGGCCAATTCGATCAGCGGGCCTTCCTTCTTCACTGAAAAACCGGAACCAATTCTCGACGAGGCGCGCCAAAAGGCTGTTACCAACGCGTTGCAGAAAGCAAAGCTACTGGCCGAGGCGGCGGGCGTCAAACTGGGCCCGATCATGAAGATCCAGGAAGGGGGTGGCTACGCGCCGCAGCCCAAAAAGATGTACCGGGCGATGGCGATGGAGATGGATGCCGCGTCAGTACCAATTGCTGCGGGTACGCAGGAGATCCGGGCGACGGTGAATCTGGTGATTGCAATCGAGTAGGCGCACCAGCCGGCCAACTATTGGCGAAGATCCACCGACTCAAGTTCTCCTACACCCAAGGTGAGCACTGGGCGCAAACAACTGACGATCACCAGCAAGGCAAATCCGAGCCCCACAACGAAAAGGACCCACATCGGCCAGGCCGTGGCCGATTGCAGGAAGGTCCCCCCAAAAGCAAAGGCGCCGCTGATCAGCGAGAACAAACCGCTCACCAGTGCATTGGCTGCGCCACCCGCATGGGGAAATCGTCCCAGGCAAACCGCGTACAAGATTGGCCACACGCTGGCAGCGAAAAAGAACACCACCGCCGCGGGCACCGCCAGCGCCAGCACGCCAAAGCCACCGGCCAGGTCGACCGCGATCATCCCGGCCGAGAGGCCCATCGCAATGGTCGCGGCAATCGCAGCCCGCATGAAATCTGTCGAAAACCGGGACAACAGCCGGTTGGTCAGGTTGCCTGCCATCCAGCAACATCCCATCGCTAACTGGAGGTGGCCGTAGAAAACCGCATCGCGTTTCAGATCAACCTGAATGTAAAAAGGAGCGAGCACTTCAAAGCCATACATGATCGTAATCAGGCACCCCATCGCCAGGGCCGAAGCCATGTAAATGGGGTCGGTCGCAATCTGGCGATATGGCAAGAAGACACCCGCCACCGGACCGGTAAGCCGGACCCGGCGCGTCTCCGGGAGAAAAAAAAGCGAGGTCAGCACCGTTGCACCAGCCCAGCCACCGAGGACCCAAAACGTGGCATGCCAGTTGAACCACTGCTGCAGGTAGCCGCCCAAAGCTGGCGAGAGAATCGGGCCACACGCCCAGGCAATGGTCATCCAGTTGGCGGCGCGGGCCCGCTGCTGAGCGTCGTAGCAGTCGGCCACGATCGACCGGGCCGCAACCACCGTCACGGCGCCGGCAGTGCCCTGAATCACGCGCATCACCAGCACCATGCCAATCGAGTCGCTGTTGGCAATCGCCACGCTGGCAGCAGCCATCACGGCCGCCCCCACGGCCGACGGAATGCGCCGTCCCCACCGGTCGACCAGCGGACCAAACACGATTTGAGCCAGGGCATAACACCCCAGGTAAATAAGTACCGTTTGCTGCACGGCAAAGTCGGTGGTCTGCATGGCCCTTTTCATCGCCGGCAGCGACGGCAGGAACATGTCGACCCCCGCCCCGGCGAGCGGGACAGTCACAAGCATCCAGCAAAAAGCCCGCCGGCGCTGACCAGGTGTAACCGCAGGTGGTTCCATGGCCAGATCATCGCAACATTGGTCGTGGGTGACCAGACAGGTTCCCCCGCCGGAAGTGGCGCTGGTTGTCGTTGCTGCAACCTGTGGGCCTGACGGATGGACGTTATGGCAGAAGCATCGGCCTGCCTTCACTTGACAGGCCGATAGATTCTGCCGTTTCCCTTAAGGTCCAACAAACGACGGTCTTAAAAGCGACTACCAGGAGGTTTCGGTGATCTTGTCGAGGTCCTCGGCATTGGCAAACCGGAAGCCAAACAAATACGCGTTTTGCATCCAGAAGCGGATAATAATCTTCTTGCCCAAAAAGGGCGTGAGGTCTTCGCCCACCTTGTTCCAGCGAACCACCTGTTCGTAATCGTCACTGCGCATTTGCGGGCAGTTGTCCTGGCCGTACCCCTTGATATGACCTGTGGTGCGAGAGGCACGATTGCACAGTTCCACCTGTACTTTGCCGTGTGACTTCGTGCTCCACGCACGGTGCTCGGGCGAAATGTTCACCAGCAATCGGTCGCCCGTCACCTCGACCTCTCGCGTCAACAGCCACCCCCCCTTGTAGCCAGCGTATTGGCCGATAAAACGATCCCGCTTGACTTTGGCCATGCCAATCGCCCGCATCGAATCGGGGTAACGTGTCCGCCACGTCCTTGAGGATCCGGTGTAGTAGAGATAGAGCCAGGGGCCGGCTTCGACCACATCACTCAGCATCCAGACATGCCCCGCATCCCAGTCGGTACCTTCGCCAAACGAAACCAGCGGCACACGGCCCGGCGCGCGGTGCCACTTGAATCCGTCACTACTGGTAGCCATTTCGATCCAGCCGCGGCCCGCTCCGTGTCGCGGTTGGATCGCCAAAAATCCGAGAAACTGGTTGCCGTAGCGAATGGGCGCCATGCGATCGAAAAAGAACCCTCCGTTCTCCGGATCGCGATGCTGGTCGACCTCGGCGGGGTCCTGTTTTGGCAGGTCCAGGTCATCGGGGGCAAGGCAGTGGCGCATGGGCGTCCAACTTTTCATGTCGCGGCTCACGGACACACCGATCCGTGTACGCACGTTCTCTCCGCGGTAGCGGCTTTCGTTGGCGGCCAAGGGCATGGGCCGACCGTAAAGCAACCAATACCCCTTCTCCTCGACATAAATCGGACAGTGCTGGGCGTCGAGCGCCCGGTTGGCGTAAACCGGGTTGTTATCGTGTTCGGTCCAGTCGATGCCGTTGTCGCTATAAGCCACACCCACGCTCTTGCTATATCCCGGCCAGGCGTCGCGGTACCAGAGCATGAATTTTTCCTTGCCCTCGTCGCGCAAGTATTGGGGCGTATGGATCACGCGAAATTCCTGGACTGTTTTGTTGCCAAGCATGACAACATTTGTTTTCTTGTATCCCAGGTAAGGAATCTTTTCGAGCAACGGCTTGGTCCAGTGGGTCCCATCCTTGCTGTAAGCGTATGACATCATGTAGGGCGTGCGGCGGGCCTTGGTCTTTCTCTTTGATCCACCCCATGCACCGACATCGTAGTTGGCATACCACATGTGAAATGTCTGCGTTTCCTTGTCATAGAGTACGTTGGGCAGCCCAAGCGCCTGCTCCCACGGTTGATCAGGTTCGACAACCGGGTTACGTGGCGACTTGATGGGTGTATTGACAACCGCGCGGACATCCCAGCGGTCTGCATAGCTGGAGGAGTCGAGGAACAGCTGCAAGCGGTGTCCCAGGTTGAGTGGTTGTGCCGACTCGTTGTACGGATCCCGGGCCCTGCCCTGCTCGGCCGCCAGCTCCTTGCGCACCTCGTGCTTGATCAATGCCCGCTCGGAAAAGTGACCGACAACCAGCAAATCGTCGATTCGTAATTTCGCCATGATGTCGCGTTTGTCACCATAGACCCCCGGCTCGAATTCCATCTGTGCGATACTGTCTCCTGACCCGTCCGAATTTGTGCCGAGCGGGATCTCGGGACTTTCGGCGCCGTCGACACGAAAGCGGTAGCTGCCCTTGGCCGGCTCAACGGTGACCACCCACTGCTGCCAGGCGCCCGCCTTGTAGGGGACCTTCGTATCGAGAGGCCCCGCACTGCCGGTGGCCCAGAACGTGCCACTCCCGCCACGACTCGCCTGAACTTGCAGCACGCCACCAAGCGTTGTACCAAGGCCAAACTGGTAGGCAGCTAAACGACGCGTTATCTGCTTGGACTCGCTGTCGCAGTGGGTTGAGAACGTGGCCACGATTTTGTCGGCTGTCTCGGCTGCCGGCAGATCGTCAGCCAACCAGGCCTGCGAACGTCCATCGTCGGCTCGATCCATCACAGACCACCGCTGGGAATTTTCGCTGGGCGGTCCCGCCGCACCCTCGTCGGTCACCCTGGCTCCCAGCGGACCGAAGCCCCGCCACTGGCCAACCTTTGCCTGAATACGCGCGCCCGGGGCAACCGATTCAAAGTCATCGTCAAACAGAACTTTCTCAACGGTCGAGCCGGTGTTTTCTGTAGCAGACCACCCAATGGTCCCCGCAAACACAAAAACTATTAAAAAAAGTATGCTTATTGCACGATTCATCACAAATTCTCCGCTTGATCCATAACTAGTCCAGGTAACGCATGCACTGACGCATACGTTATCAGTATGAGTGCGGCACATTTGGGCGTCAACTTTTCTGCCCAGCAGGTGACACATTTGGGAATTGTGGACTGAAAAACCCAATACGGTTCGCCAGCTCCAAAATTGTCTCCTGAGGGCCAGATAACTATTGCCTGCCACTCTGCCAGCGGGTCGTAGTCGCACAAGCTGACCTCTACTGGCTCTCTACTGGCTCTCTACTGGCTCTCTACTGGCTCTCTACTGGTCACCACCGGGAAATGCCGGTTAAGATACCTGCTGTGCCGGCTGCCGTTAGGGTGGAAGTACTAAAACGCAATGGCGGCGAAAAAGTACGTACTCAACACTACACCATCTGTTTTGCTGGAGGCCCCTCGAATGAATCGTTTTTTTGTTGTTGACTTCGCAATCTACGCAGCACTGGGCATCATTCTTCTGCAGGGCAATTCGCAAACGGCCGTGGCTGAGGAAACCGCACCGAGCGCCAACGCCGCGACTCAACGTGATGCAGATTCGCTTTCTTTTCAAAGAAGTCCCGAAGCCCGCGTGCGATCGGTAGGAGACCGCCTGAGAGATTCGGTTACTATTCTCGATTTCATTCCGCCCGAAGAGCATGAAGCAATTGCCAAAAGAACCAGCACCTATAACTGCACCCCTGACTTCCAGACAGCCCATGACTTCTGCGTCAAAAGCCGACAAACCCTGTTGATTCCAGCAGGAAAATACCAGCTGGAGTCTCCCGTGACCGGAGTGATGATCAGCATGCGGGGAGACGGCGCCAACAACACAACCCTGCACGGCACCTTCCGGTCCGGTTACATGTTGGACTTCACTGGATCCCGGCCCTACCGATTCATCCGTGATATGGAATTTGTGGGAGGCGGACCAAACGGCCGCGGCCGGTATGGCGGGGCAAGTGCCATCCGGATTAGTGACGCGTGGGTGACAAATATCGAGAATCTTAACCTGGTCAACCTGGGCGGCGGCATCGACCTGGATCGATCCTTCGACGCTAAAATATCCGGCATTAAGGCGGTCTATGTTGTCAGGCCGATCACCGCAACGATTGCGAACGACATGATCCTCGAACACATTTATGGCCTCAATTTTACGGGTGGGTATGGAATTAAAATCAACGGCGGCTCGAGCATAGGCATCAGAAATACGACTTGGGAACGCGGGGAGGGATCCTCAGCGATCGACCTCAGGGCCTGCGCCAACGTCGCTATTGATAATTATTACTCGGAAAAGTCGATGGGTACGGACATCACGCTGGGGGCCGACAAATACGGTCCCTGTTACAACGTGACCATTACCAACAGCGGATTCACTGCGGCCTCGGAAACGGTTGTGAATGCAGACGCCGTGTTGGGCCTTACCATTGATCAATGCGGATTAAAATCGGGTGCGGACGTCGAAAAAACGTTCTTGAAACTGGGCGCGGTCAACGGAGTAGGACCGGTCACAGCGCGGGTGGGACACATCACCCAGATCACGCCCAATACCGACAAACCTCCGCAAAGAACGCGCCCATTTGTAAAATTTTCCAATGATAATTCCCGCATCTTCCTCTTTAACCCGTGCAGTGCTGTTGGTGACGGCACGGCATCTGATGAAAGGAACATGGCCCCTCATACTCAGCCAGATGCGAACCGGCGGAGAGTTAATCTGGTGGAGCATCCCATCCCAACCTTAGGCTCTCTCCCGGCCAACATGTCGGCAACCAGTCGTGGAATTTCCTATGGCCCGGAATCGCCAGGCATCAGAATCGTCGCGGAGACGTACGGCGCTGCCAGAGTGACGCTGTTCGGTACCATCTCCAACAGTGATGGAACAGCCCCAACTTCTTCCATCCGACTGACCAATGCTGAAATGGGCGAGTCGGGAACTGCGGTTGTTGCATCACCTGCGTCCGGAGGATCTTTCGAGGTCACTATACCTGTCTCGGTAAAACCTGGCGTCAATAAAATCACCGCCAGCGTCAACCAGGAACAAGAGCAGAAGGGAAAGAACTCGATCACCGTTACGGACCTGGTGGTACTTTAACTCTCCAGCCGGTAAACCTCGTAGGGCTGCGTGCAGGGGTGGCCACGGCTGATGTGCATTTGCCCCCCTTCGGTGTCGATGATGATCGAAAAGACGGTGGCCATGAATCCGTGGGGCAAGTCGTCGTTGGCATGCCGACAGATCGAGCGGGGAAAATTGTCGTGATCGGCAAGCGCCGACTTGACCAGCTCAAGCGACCGTGGCGCGTGGGTATCGAGCATGAGCGTATCGATTCGCCGCTTGCGTGGATGGGATTGAATCAACTCGGGGAACTGCTCGTTGACCGCCAGCAGCTCTGGGTGCAGGCAGTGGTTGGTGTGTGTTAGCGCCTCGCTATCGCGCAACACACGCACATCGTCGATCGTAATTTCCAGGTTGGCCGGCCCCTCGGGAGTTGCCATGACCATGCTGGCCGGAATCGCGCGGTGGGCCCGCTTGACCGCCTCGACCGCTTCCTCCAGGCAGGTCGCCTCGTAAACAGCCCGCAGGGTGAAATAATGGGGCACCCCGACCGGGCGACTGGGAGCCGGCAAAGTGTTGACACAGACCCCGATCCCCGCACTGCTGAATCCCATGTAAGAAATCAAGCCTGCCTGCGTGATGTTCAGCAGGGCCGGCTTTCCGGTGGGCCTGCGGGTAAGAGCAATCGTAAACTCGTCCAGCACCGGATCGTTGTCCCAATTCTGCGCCACCAGCGGGCGGCCCAGCGTGGTGGCCTGGGACCCCAGCGAAAGTGCCGTGCAGGCATGGTCCATGCCGTCGGTAAATTGGTTACGAACCTGTAGCAGCATCACCTCCTGGAGCGATACACGGCTGCTTTCGGCCACACCCTCTAGTTCCTCAACCATCTCCGGCGCGTACTGCTGGGCATACGTGAGCGAATCGCGCACCACCGCGTCGGCCAGTTGGGGCGAAACTTTTACGCTCCGGTTGATATGCTCCAGGGCCACCTGACAAAAACCACGCACCGCTTCGCCAGCAGCTTCTCCAATTTGCTGTCCCATCGTGCGGGGACTGCCCGACACCTCAACCTCGGGATATCGCGCCGGAAGGCTGGTCATGACGTGTTTCTCGTTTCCACCGGAGGCTTGTTTTTTCGCAAAAAGGTTCGCTCAAGAACCACTCAGCATAACGTAGCGGCGCTGCAATGCCAGCCTCACCAACCACGCCAGGGATTTTTGCTGCTCAACGGCACACGAGACCAAAAATAGCGCCGCCCCTTCTGGCAACACCACCAACAAATCGGTAGTGAGTACCGGCGCAGCTACGCAGTGCGCGCCTGGCACAATCTTAAAACGTCTGGTTAACCTGACTGCAATATGTGATGATGGATCGCGTTTGAAACCAATCGCACCAGGGCCGAAACTTGACAACAACCGAGCAGACGATGGCACAACTGGAAGTCCTCGACCATGCCGAGATCTACCGTAACCCCCACCCCAACCTTACGAGCGAGTACGTTGCCTTCCCCTCCATTGGGGCCTTCTCCGATGGCACCCTGCTGTGCATGTGCCGGCATGGTACGGCACGAGAAAGTAACGACGGCACGATCCGTATCCACCGTTCAACCGACGGTGGCCTTACCTGGAACCCAACCAGCCCCCTTCCAGAACCTTCGGGAGTCGGGCCTGGCAAGCGCATTCCAGGCGGTTTTGGTGTTGCCCCCAATGGCGAGTTGGTGGCCACTCTTTCGTATCCCCAAAAAAGCGACAACCAGTGCGGCCCGTGGATCTCGCGGTCGGCCGACGGAGGTCTTAGCTGGTCGGAACCAAAAAGCATTGACCGGGGACCTTTTGCCGGCATGGGCCTGATGGGCAATCTGGTATCGACCCGCGATGGTGTGATGGTCATGGCTGCGGAGTTTAGTGCGACCGAACAGGTCGCCAAACAACCAGACTGGACCTCGATCCTAACGCGCTCCGGAGATGGCGGTGAAACCTGGGCTCCGTGGGAACGTGTTCACACCTCACAAGCTACGCACTATTACCTTGATCCCCGCATTACCGAGCTGGCCGACGGCCGTTTGCTGGTTGCCTACTGGACCCACGACCTGCAAATCGATCAAGGCTTGAACGTGCACACCGCCTGGTCGTCGGATGAGGGTAAAACATGGACCGAGCCGCAGAATGCGAGTTTCTGGGGCCAGGTCACCGATGTGGCCAGCCTCCAAAGCGGACGAGTCATTGCCGTGACCAACCATCGTCGCCGACCGCAGGGGATTCGCGCGTTGCTCTCCGACGATGGTGGACAATCGTTCGACGAGCCTGGGCACGTGGAGTTGTGGGGAATCGAACCGGCCCAGGTCCGCAGTGCGCCGGTCCTGGCCAAAAGACGGGACCAGGTCGAAAACGCGCTTGATTCGTATCACTTCTTTACGTTTGGCACTCCCTCGGTAACCCAGCTTCCCGACGGGGTGATTGTGGTCGCATTCTACGTCTCCGAAGAGCAGGTGACCTACGTGCGGTGTTGTCGCCTGCGCGAAACCTCAACGAGCAGCTAGGTGAGAATCTCACTGATGACATCGCCGTAGACATCGGTCAAACGGAAGTCACGGCCCGCATATCGGTAGGTGAGTTTCGTGTGGTCGAGCCCAAGAATATGCAGAATCGTGGCATGAAAATCATGCACATGCACCGGTCGGTCCACGATCGATGCGCCCCACTGGTCGGTGCTGCCATAGGTGACCCCACCCTTGACGCCCGCACCGGCCAGCAGACAGGTAAAGGCCCGATGCCAGTGGTTGCGGCCGGGAGTTGGACTGTTGTGCTGCCGCCATGGCGTACGGCCAAACTCGGTATTGATCACCACGAGTGTATCGTCGAACAATCCGCGATTTTTCAGATCATTGATAAAAGCCTTTAATCCCTGGTCCACCCCTGCAGCGTTTCGGCGGTGATCGTTGATATCGGCGTGGGCATCCCAATTGGCACTGCCACCACCGGAGTCGACTACCTCGATGACTCGCACCCCCGACTCCAACATTCTGCGGGCAACCAGGCACTGGGCTGAAAACGACTTGCGGTCGCCCGGCTCGATCCCGTACTCCCGCAGCGTAGCAGGCGACTCGGTTGACAAATCAAACAGCGGCGGTGCGACTCGCATCATCCCCTGGGCCACCTGAAAACTCTGATCGCGGGCACGCAACCGTTCATCTGCCGAGCGGGCATCCAGGTGCTGCCGGTTCAGGTCTCTCAGCATCTGTTGTTCCAGTTCCTGCAGCGTGACCGATCGGGCCGAAGAACGAAGATTGGCAATCGGATTTTTACCTGGAATGATCCGCACACCTTGATGCTGCGGTGGCAAAAAACTGTTATCCCACCCCTGGGCTCCGGCATACGGTTCCATGTTTGCCAGGACCACGTGCGAGGGCAGGTTGGCATTGAAAGTGCCCAGCCCGTAACTGAGCCAGGAACCCACACTCGGCATCGTAATCGTCGCTGAGCCGGTGTGCATCTGGAGCGAAGCTTGGAAGTGCTCCAGAATATCACTATGCATGCTGCGGATCACGCAAACGTCGTCGATCACCTGCCGGAAGTGCGGAAACAAATCACTCACCCAGAGACCCGACTCCCCGGCCCGCTGAAAGGTAAATGGTGAACGAAGCAGTTTGCCTTCAAACTTGTAGAACAACTCTTCGGCAGGCACCGTCTTGTTGTCGTGTTTTTGCAATTCCGGCTTGTAATCGAACGTGTCAACCTGCGAAAAACCCCCGTTCATAAACAGAAACACCACGCGACTGGCGCGGGGCCGAACATGGGTCAGCCGCGGCGCAAGAACCTCGGCCCCGCCAACTTCTCCAGCCACCGCAAGCGCATGACGCAAATCGGCGCCGGTCAGGGCCAGGCTCCCACCTGCCATCTCCAGAAAACGCCGTCGTGAAGTTTTATTTTTTTTGCGATGCATGATCACTGTCAGTCAATATAGAGAAATTCATTTGCCGTCAGCATCAACCGGGCGAAGCTGGTCCAGGCCTCCACGTCCACTTCCGCCGGCTGGACACCTGCGGAGAGCAACTGGCTACGATAACGCGTGATGTAGTGATTGGCCTGCTCAAGCTCCGACGCCCCTGGTGGGCGTCCCCAGGCAAGCTGGTAAGCGGTCCTGATCCGCTGCTGTTCGTCAGAGTTGGTGCGCAGGCGCCGCGACAATCCTTCGGCACGTTCTTTTACAAAAACGTGGTTCATCAAAAACAGTGCCTGCTGGGGAAGGATCGATTCGGCCCGCTCGCCAGTCGACTGGTTCGTATCGGCACCGTCAAAAATGGAAAGATAGGGATGACGCTGGATTCGCTGCGTCATCAGGTAGACACTCCGCTTGTTGGTTGGATAGACCTCACCAAAAGGCTTGTGCTGCGAATAGTCCCACTCTCGCAGCGGTGCAAAAGGATGTGCGCCGGCAACCGTCAGGTCCAAATCGCCACTGACCGCCAGCATTGCATCACGAATGGCTTCCGCATCGAGCTGACGGCGCCGGTAATGCCAGCAGTAAACATTTCCCGGGTCGATCGCCTGGTTGGCAGCAACCACTTCACTGGAAAGCCGGTAGGTGTGCGACATGAGCAAAAGCCGGTGGATCTGCTTGATCGACCAGCCACTCTCGACAAACTTTTCCGCCAGCCAGTCGAGGAGTTCTGGATGCGTTGGCGGTGCACCGGTAATACCAAAGTTCGACATGGTCTCGACCAGCCCCTGCCCGAAGTGGTGCTTCCAGATCCGGTTGACCATCACCCGGGCGGTGAGCGGATTTTCAGCCGCAGCAACCCACTCGGCCAGCTGCATCCGGCCACTGCTGCCTGC
Source organism: Lacipirellulaceae bacterium (assembly GCA_965243695.1). Classification (GTDB taxonomy): domain Bacteria; phylum Planctomycetota; class Planctomycetia; order Pirellulales; family Lacipirellulaceae; genus JAKVCB01. The sequence continues at coordinate 35,727 of CBDEWC010000043.1, forward strand.
GGGAATTTTTAAATCCCCACCCGCCAGCAAGACCACCGGGGCATTGCGAGGGACCACCTCACCGAGTTGCTTGGGATCGCCCTGAAGTTGCAGGTGGACATCGGTTGGCTTGCCCTCGGAAACCGCATACGCCGAGATCTTCATCAGGTAGGCATATTCGTCATGCAAATTTCCCAGGCGCACCTTCACCTCGTCGACCTTGGCCTGCAGTACCTTGTAGATGGCGTCATATTCTTTTTGAAGGGCATCGATTTCCGGCTGCGGTTTTCCGTCCCGCTTGGCCATGTTGATTTGTGAACGCAGCGTGTCAACCTGCCCGCGCATTGGCTCAAGGGTCGGACTGCCCAGCCGATTGCTCTCGTCAACCAGGACTTTGACCTGTTCGTCATAACCTTGGGTAATCTGATCGTACTCCTCCCGGGAGTGCTTGAGGGGAACCAGGTGGAGCCGTTTTTTCTTCGCTTCCGATCCCGAAAACGGGTACTGCGTACTGGCAAAAAAACCATACAACGCGTAGTAATCACGGTTGGTGATGGGATCGAATTTGTGATCGTGGCAACGGGCACATTTGAGTGTCAGCGCCAGCATCGCCCGCCCCATCGTATCGAGCGTATCCTCAATTTCGAGGTGAGGAAACTGAAAGGGCTCGGTGCCAAAACGGCGCGAGAGGGCGATAAATCCGGTGGCCACCCGCAGATCCCACTGCGCATCGGCAGGAGCCGTTTCCGCCATGATGTCACCGGCAATCTGTTCACGCAAAAAACGATCGAACGGCTTGTCGCGGTTGAACGAGTCGATGACGTAGTCGCGATAACGAAACATTTCGGGAATCGGGTAATCGCCGTTATCGCCCGCCGTATCCGCATAGCGGGCCACGTCCAGCCAGTACCTGCCCCAACGTTCCCCGTAATGGGTCGATGCCAGCAGGCGATCGACCAGTCGCGCATAGGCATCGTCCGAGCGGTCCTCTATAAACGCCTGCACTTCCTCGGGGGTGGGAGGCAGGCCAAGCAGATCAAAATAGAGTCGCCGAACAAGTACCCCTCGACTGGCATCGCCTGCCGGGCGCAACTGCTTTTCGTGAAGCTTCCGGAGAATGAACCGGTCGACCGGGTTGGCCGACCAACTGCCTGCTTCCTCCGGCACCGTAACCGGATCAACAGCCCGAAAGGCCCAGTGCTGCGGGGCGGACGTGGTGCCGGCACCGGCGGGCAGCACCAGGCAACTGCCAACAAGGAGGCATACCCTGATAACCACTCGACTGTCAGGAACCCTTTTTAACAACACTTGTTTCTCCGCAGATGGACCTGTCTCACCTTGGGTTTATCATAACCTATCAACTTGCCGGCTCAAAGCATAAGCCGCCTCCAAAATGCCCACCGTCATCGCCAATACAACCAGGCTGACAAACTCTTTGCACCGAACGCACCAACCAACATTACCGGAAACCACCAGGTTCAACATGAAAGAACCATGGCTAAGGGATGGCGCCACCAAAACGCGATGCAGTATGCCTGGCCGCATGGATTGCTGTCTGGTGGCCTTACTGCGGGCTGCTTTCGCTCGCAGGCGGCTCGGACAGCGCGTCATGTTCAAACAAAAGGTAACTCGTTGGATCGCTGGGAAGATAGGTATTCAACCCCGCTTCGGCCAATGCCGAAGCGGCATTGGCCAGGATCACAATGCCAAACAACCAGTAGGTACACCAGGAATACCAGCCCAGTTTCGGGCGACGCGGAATCACACTGGCCGCCGGTTCGGTATCATGACACACCGGACAGTGAAGTACCGGCTCCCGACCGAAAATCAGCATCAACCCGCTGACGATGATTACCATCACAAACACAATCAGTGCCCAAGTGTAGAGGTGCATACCAAGGACCGGACTTCCGTACCCTGGATCGTCCGGCGCGATGTGCAGCAGGATCTGGCGGGAGGAAATCACCATCCCCACCACGGCCGCAAGCAGCGACATCCCATAACCCAACCCCATCACCGAGAACCCCTGGATACGGGCGTAGTGGCCATGGGTAATGACGAAGATCGAACCGATCGCCGTCAGGATCATCGCCATCCGCTGCAGCAGGCAGAGCGGGCATGGATATTCGCCGCCCACCAACTGGATCCAAAACGCCCCCAACAGGACCACAGAAATTGCAAGCACACAAATGTGGAGGATCACTAATTCGATTCTGTTCCAGAATTTCCAGATCGGATGTTCATCGCTGATCGAATGGTTCTGTTCGGCGGCAGGCATAACCAACTCCTCGTGACTGGCGGTTGCGCTGGGAGGTCAGTCGCTGTGGTGTTTGGAGGTCAAAAATTTACGTCCAGTTTGTCGGTGGCATGGTGCACGAACAGCATGACCACAAACCCGAGTGTCAGGAAAAAGAGGATCACCGACAACCACGGAAGATGCCGCAGCATCGAAATCAACAAAAAAAACAAACACAAGAAAATCCCTGCGGCGATCATGACCAATGGTCTCCTTGGATGAGTTCCATGGATGCAGCGGATCCACAGCAATTGGGTCCACTGATCAATTGGGTCCCCTGATTAGATACACAGCTGATTAGGTCCACAGCGATTGAGGCTGCGTATTGTAACCGGCGAACCACCATCGTGCTGGGCCAATTTGAACCACCACGCCGCCAATCGCGTGCTTTTTTATTTTTCGCCAACCACCTTCCGAGAGGGGCTGCGTGATAGGCTTTGTGCCATCCGAGTCGCCCTGCAGTGGGCTACCTTTTGTGGGCAAAGGTGAGGCACTTGAAGATCGCGACTATTATCGCAGACCCCGGAGTTACCCAAACCATCCAACCTGCGTGCAAAACCATATCGCCTGAAAAGGCAACCTAAGATCTCTGCCGCAGGAAAGGAACGCAGGATCAGACCTGGCCGACCAAGCAGGCCAACGCCCACCACAACCAGGCACCGAAGCTGTCGATAGAGCGCATCGCAAACCGGTCGTGATGGTAGCTCGGTGAACTACGTGGGGCGGACGTTCTCAGCACGGGGCCCCTTGGGACCTTGCCCCTCTTCATATTCAACCGATTGCCCCTCATGCAAAGCCTCGATCGTGGTCCCCACCAAGGCCGAATGGTGAAAGAAGAGTTCGGTTCCATGACTATCGATGAATCCAAAGCCTTTTTCTGATATTACCTTTTTGACGGTACCTTGTGGCATTTGAGTTTCCTCCCAGAGTAAAATTGCCAGAGTAAAATTACAGGACCGGCTGATTCTCTTTTGGCTGTGAAGTACAACGGGCTCGCCTTCGTTTTAGTTGCTCCACTTATTGACTTGTCCTTTGCTCCTACTTTGTACTCGCTCTACTTAACGGACGCCAGCGGCCCGGTGGCGGTCTTTTCCACGGCGTGATTCCCCAGGTTGTTTTGAGTCATTCGACGGCTTGGAACCACCGGCTCCCTGGCGAGCCGACTTGTGGCGGGCTGACTTGTGGCGGGTACGACGCCTGGCGGGACGTTTCGCCTCGCCAGAAGCGGCCTCGTGGCGGCTCTTATCTAATTCACGAGTCTCCGTTTCAGTTGTCTTTTTTTGACCACTGCCATGCGTGACCGCACGCGGTTGTGAAGAGTTTGACACGGATGCCATTGTCTCTACGAGCATGGTTTTTCCGATCAACTTTTCTACCATGTGGAGAAGGTGCCGTTCGTCATGGCCGCAAAATGAGATCGCTTGCCCCGAAGCGCCCGCCCGCGCCGTGCGTCCAATGCGGTGAACGTACGTTTCGGGAACGTCCGGCAAATCGTAGTTAATAACATGCGAGACGTCCGAAAAATCGAGTCCCCGCGCCGCGAGGTCAGTGGCCACCAGCACAGGAGGCTGCTCGGAATGGAATTCGCGAATCACCGATTTTCGTTTTGCCTGGCTTTTGTTTCCATGAATTGCCATGGCTCGAATCCCGTCCCGCTGCAGACAACGGACAATCTTGTCAGCCCCCCGCTTGGTCCGAGAAAAGACGATGGTCTTTGTCTGGCGAGTTTCCTGGAGATACCGCGTGAGGGTGGCTGTCTTATGTTTGGGCTCGACGAAATAAACGGCTTGCGATACGAGCTCCGGCGGAGTGGCAACGGGCCCGACTTGCACCTCAAATGGACGACGCAACCATTGTGCTGCGACCTTGCGAACCTCCGGCGGCATGGTTGCAGAGAACATTAGCGTTTGGCGGCGGTCAGGTACTTGCGCAACAATTTTTTTCAGGTCGTGAATAAAGCCCATGTCGAGCATCAGGTCGGCTTCGTCGAGAATCAGGATTTCCACAGAGCCGAGTTTGACAAATCCTTGCCCAATCAGATCCAGAAGACGACCTGGTGTTGCAACGAGAATGTCGATGCCAGCCTGCAAAGCACGGACTTGCGGCCCCTGTCGGACTCCACCAAAAATAACGGCGTGTCGCAATGCGGTAAATCGCCCATAGGTCGTCAAACTCTCGCCGATTTGTCCGGCCAGTTCGCGCGTGGGTGCCAGGATAAGAGTGCGGATGACCCGTCGACCTGACCGCTGACGCCGACGGGCTGCACCCGTGGGTGCCACAGCCGCGGTCATTAAGTGCTGGAACATCGGCAGCGCAAAAGCTGCCGTCTTACCCGTTCCCGTCTGGGCACAACCAAGCAGGTCGCGCCCCTTGAGAACCTGGGGAATGGCTTTCTGCTGGATAGGAGTGGCCTGATCGTGGCCCACAGCCTGAAGACTTCGGAGCAAAGGCTCGCAGAGCGAGAGGCTTTCAAACTTCATAAAAGGTGCTTACTTTCAATACAAGAAAAAGTCGTGTCGAGTAACCCCGAAAAGTGGCGACCCGGTACTACCTGTCAGCTTACCACGGTCAGAACAGAATAAACCGACTGACTGTGGCATCGTTCAACAAGGGGAAACACTCCCATACACTGACAGCAATATGATTCAGGAGCAAGAGAATCCGTCGCGGTCGAAAACAAAATAACTGGAACACACAGGCCACTGTCTTGGCCGATGAGGCGTCCAGATGGCCGTGGCCAATAAGGCATTTAAATGGCCGCGGTCTCGAAGTCGAATGAACACGATCCCTAGCGTGAAGAATAGGTGATCGGTCTCGCGCCTAGCATCGCCTTCCAGCCTAACACTCGTGTGTGCCACGTCAACCCTTTATCCCGGCCGCTAACCGTTATTCCCTCAATTCTTATCGGATACCTGCCAGACTTACCGCACTGCATTTTCGGATCTTTCGACAAACTAGTACGCCACATCCCGACGATTTTTGGCAACCCGTTTCGGCAACCCGTTTCGGCAACCCATTTCCTCAACCCATTTCCTCAACCATGAGGTGTACGGGATTTTTTCCGACAGGTGGGATTCTCTCAAAGATCCCAGTCCGAACGGGAGCAACCATCACTTCGCCAACGGCACCCTCAAGGGTCCAACATGACAGTCGTGACACGGCAAAGTCTTGGGGCGATGTCACTGGGTCGTTGTCCTGGGCAAACGGTTAACACGGCCAGGGGGGAACAGGTCCTCCTACCGTGGCGACTGAGGTGGCCGCTGGACTCTCGTGTCTCTTTCCAGCGGCAAAGGAGGACACCACGGTCACCAGGTGGTATTCCCACAGATGGTCAGGCACCGGCGAGACGGTGTGAACCGCAATCGAGACAGACCGGCAGATGCGGGAAACAACCGCAGTGCCTGGGAGGGGGATCGGCACCATCCTACTCGCCAGGTCCGACCCCCTGTTTCTTTCTGATTTGGTGTCCTTCCCTGAAGCCAACCACCCAAAACGGTCGTTGCCGGCAGAGGACTCCACTATACATGGGGGTGAATTCAGGGTAAAAAGGAGTGCAGTCGGTTGCGATCGCGTATCGGCATCGGTTCTTAAGAAACCGGTCCACCGGAAGCTCTTTCATCCGTCCCCTAGTTGGCTCTTACGTCAGCTCCTTCCTCTTTGGCCTTGGAAAGTGAAACATTGGGCCATCAGTCCCGCGTACAGGAGATCTCCGGTGGGAACAAAATTATATTGCGGAAATTTGAGCTACAACGTTTCGAGTTCCGATTTGGAGCAGCTGTTTTCACAGTTCGGTTCGGTCGCGAGTGCGGATGTCATTGCAGATCGCAACACGGGCCGCAGCAAAGGTTTTGGCTTCGTGGAAATGGCCACCGAAGCTGAGGCGCAAGCAGCCATCAGCGGGCTGAATGAAACCGAACATGACGGCCGGCCACTGACAGTGAACGAAGCCAAACCGCGCGAGAGTCGGGGCGGCGGCGGCTACGGTGGCGGTGGCGGCGGCGGTCGAGGTGGCGGCGGCGGCTACGGTGGCGGTGGCGGTCGAGGTGGCGGCGGCTACGGTGGTGGTGGCGGTCGAGGTGGCGGCGGCGGCTATGGTGGTGGCGGCGATCGAGGTGGTGATCGAGGCCGCCGTTACTAAACGAATAGCAATACGCCGCATTCTCTTTGGTATGCCGTTACCAAAACCACTAGTTGGGTGAGTACGGGATACTTCGGGACACGAATCGTCCGCTTGCGAAGAAGACAGATTGAAAGACAAATACCTTAACGAGAAAGATATCCATGGCAAATAATCAAAACACCGTCGAGAAACGTCGCCGAGAAATGGAAAAGAAGAGAAAAGCGGAGGAAAAGAGAGAGCAGCGGCGCAGAAAGAAGGAACAAACCGACGATCAAACCGTGACGGACACCGCCTCGGCAACCGACACCGCCTCGGCAACCGACACCGACTCGGCAACCGACACCGCCTCGGCAACCGATACCGCCTCGGCACCGGACAATTGACGTGGCAAATCACAGAAAAATTGTCACGTTTGGCAACCTTTAACTGCGTGTGGGAGTGGAAATCTTGCTATCTAAATCTGAACAACGCGTCTTACGCACCTTCCGACAATTCCTAATGACTCCAGGCCAAATGTTGTGCTTCTCCGGTCCCAATCTTGAACAGGACGAGGCAACACTGGATCTCTTGACCGAAAGAGAACTGCTGATCAAGGAAAAGTTCAAAGGCGGGTATTCTCTCACGCCCGCGGGCTTCGAGTCCATGAACGATTGCGAATTATGCGCCGACGGGAAAGCCTGAAATCGATCACCACGTAATTCTTTAAACGGCTGCATTGCGCAGCTGTAATGATCGGTGTTGTCGATGAGTAAAGCAGCATACTCATCGACCCGGTGCAGGCCGCGTGACAGAGGCAAAGCCCGCCACCAACATCTGGCCGGCTATTAACAATGGACGGGTTGTCGCAGAGTTTCGCCACGGAACAGTGGCTGAACCGCCTGTTGCGACAAGCGGTACTCTTTCAAGAAACGACCTGACGTCACCGGAACCTCTGGACGCAGTCCCCAGAGAAGAAATTGTGCTGCCAGAAAGAAAACAAAAAGCACTTCCGGTTGCTTTACGCCATTCTATCCCGACTTTCTGTATGTGAAATCGACATCCGTAACAACGGGTTCGGAATCGTTTTCTATCTCGAAGAACGCCTCGTTCTGCAATTCAAACCAGCCGGCAATCAACTTTGACGGAAAGGCCTCAACCCGGGTGTTGTAATCGCGGACTGTACCATTGTAGTAACAGCAGGTCTTTTGCAAGGCGTCTTCGATCTCCGAGAGTTCCTGCCGTAATTTCAGAAAGTTAGCGTCGGCCTTTAGCTCGGGATAATTTTTGATCACAGAGAACAGGTTTTGTAGCGCGCCGGACAACGCGTTTTCATCGCGCTGCTTGTCGTGCACCGACCAATCCCCCACCGCCCAGGTTCTCAGGCGGGTTACATCCTCAAGCACACCGTGCTTGAAATCGGCATACCCCTTGATGATCTTTACAAGACTGGAAACCAGGTTGTGGCGGCGTTTTAATTGAGCGTCGACGCCACTGAATCCATCATGTACAAGGATTCGCTTTTCAATCAGGTTGTTGTAGATGGAAATGATACCAACAACCGGAATCACCACTCCCACCACGACCACCATTAGCAAAAAAGCACTCACGCGATTGTCCTCCTGACAGATTCCATGTAAGACCGCAGCCGATATTCTAGCATTGGTCCCAATTGCGGAAAGATGAATCGTTAGAGAGGATGGATCACAATCCAAATGTCATTCCGTGGTAATACCCGACACAAGGCGCAAAATAACTCGTTTTTTCAGGCAAGAACGTCCGTACCCACCCCAAAGAGTGGCCCCTCGGCCATCACCTCGGGGCAGCGTTTTCAGCCGCCAAGCCAATGCTGCAAGACGTAAAGCAGCAGGAATCCCGCAAAGAAAAAAGCGGGCGTGACGCTGCGGTCTTCCGCCTGATGGGCCTCGACCAGGAGTTCTTCAACCACCAGGTAGAGCAGCGCAGCGGTTGCAAAGGAGAGCGTTCCCACGAGTAGCGCTCCACTGAGTTGGACCGAGAAAAAGCGGGCCGTCAAGACACCTGTAGCAACCAGCACCGCCAAAAGGACAGGCACCAGAAACATTTGTCTTCGCCCTGCACTTCGTGCACGGAGTGTTGAGCAGGTCGAGATCGCGAGGAAAAAAGCTTCGATCGTGAGCGCAAGCGCGATAAGCACACCCTGCTTGGCGCCGATGGTCAATGCCGTTCCCACCAACAAGCCGTCAACGAACAGGTCGACCCCGACAGCGAAGATAAGCCCTGAACTGCCACCTACCTGTCCTTCGGACGATTCGACCCGCTGGGTGATCTTCCCAATCGCCAGCATAAAGAAGACGCCCACAACAAACCCTGTAACCACCGCAACAAAATGGGGACTACTGACCAGATCGCCCATTAGTTCAACCGCTACGGCACTCAACACCAAACCTGCCGTAAAATGCTGAACCGCGGCAAGCGTCACCGACGTTGGTTGCCAAAACCGGACAACCAAGGCACCCGCCAGGACCGACAAGGCAGGAACCAGCAGACAAATCATCAGTGAAACGAAGTACGACATGGCCACTCGGATCGGATCAATTTCGGGGTTGAGATCACCTCGCTGGAGCGTTTATGTTACCCTCTCCTGGCCGCAAGACAAACTTGAAAGTTAACCAACAATGAAAACTGAAAAAGCCCGTCGCGTGTGGATTTTTGTTTCGGCATATGGTGTCGTATTTGCTTTTCTCTCCTGGTTTCATGAGGCAATTCTGTCCGGAGATGCGATCCTCTGGAAAGGCCCTCTGGCCTTAGTGCTGGGCTTTATTGTGTTTCGCATTTTTGTCGACAGAATTTAAGTCGTCCAACAAACGGCGCCTTTGAAACTGGGATCTCTCCTCCCCATCTACTGCGCTGGTGGCAAGTGGCAGCCAGAGTCGCAGGCGCGGCGCAAATGCGTTTCCATGACGCACGTCCATGAAAACTACCCCTCACAAAACTGAACCTCGCGCCATCGTAATCTGGCATTGAGGTACAAGTGCAGTCATCGGCCTCTTTTGTGGCCCATCGGGTTGCCGACATCAACCGTGGTTGATGTCTACGTCGCCCCCGTTTGCTCGATCATCTTCTCCATGAGCATCAGAACCGAGCGAACCGACTCGGGATTCAGGGGTTTGTCCTTGTTGATCGCGATGTCATGTCCGATGACGGTACATCCCAAGTGGCTCAATTGGACCCGTATGGCCATCAGCATCTTCTGGCCATGACCACCACTGTGGGTTGCCAACATCACGGGTTTGCCATTAAAGAGCCGCCGGAAATCAGAAGTCTTGCGCGACACCCAGGCAAGCGTATTGGTGAACACCGGCGGAATCGACCCATTATACTCGGGAGAACAAATTGCCAGCCCACGAGCCTCGGCAAACAAAGGCTCCACCAGGTCAAGTGCTGCCGGGCGCCCCTTTTTTTTCTCCCTGGCTGGCGTGAATAGCGGCAGATCGATGGTCGTCAAATCGAGAATTTTCGCATCGATATTCAAATCCTCCGCCACCGAGAGGAGAGTTTGAGCAAGCTGAAGGTTGTGACCGTCGCTGGCAGTACAAATAAGTAACATGGAATGCGTTTCTTCGAAGGTTTGCTCCATGCTATCCCCATATTGTGGCCGGGACAAGTCAATACCGTATTGGAAAACAACGCCAGCATGTTGATTATTGCCAACGCCATAACAACACCGATTCCGAGGATTGCTGTGCCAGCCAGGGACGCTGATCCTTGCTTTCTCTTCAACAAGCCCGCTCTTCCAGTAACGCCATGAATACCAACCCCCAAAACAGGAGCGTTAGGATGGGGAAAAGTATGATTTTCCACAAAGCGATGATGAGCATCACCGGGGCCACCCCCATCACCGAGGGAAATACAAACGCACAATAGGCAATTAGCGATGACATAAGCGACGTCAACAGCAAACCCCCAATACCTATCGGTGCGTATTTCGATAGGTGCTTACGTTGCGATCGCTTTTTCATCAGAATCACGAATCCCACTGCCAGTACCACGATTTGGACAAACCATGCTGGACTGATTAGCAGACTGAACGGAAAGACTACCAGGCTCCCAACAATGATTAACCCGACCAGGAACAAAACGCCTGCAACAACAAACGTGGTCGGCACGACAGAGCGTAGTAGCACGAACATTCCCGGTCGAGACGTACCGGGATGCGTTTTACCCACGCTCAACTGCCCAACACACCCAATAGCACACCAGGTCACCAGGATGATGAATGCCCAAGTGAATATCTCCAGGTAACCGACATTCCACAAATGGCGAATGTAGACCAGGGGAAAAAGTGCAATCGCTAAAAGTATCAGGTTAAAATTCCACCACTGCCGGTGATGGCGACGCGATTTTTCGGGCAACTGCGACTCGTCGTCTTTCTGGACTGTTACTTTGTCGACCATGGGATTTGTCTCGCAACGGACTTTGTGTCGGTCGCCGCCCCAATCAAAACAAACGGCGTTGAACACCTGCTAGATTTTATGATTCCGCTTCCCGCTAGTCAAAGACAAAGAGTGACTCAGCACCTCTATGCCGTGTCGACCAGTCACCTCGAACTACCCCAACTCCGCAAACCACGACTGCTTATTATCTGATCCGGTAGCGATCATTGGGAATGTCACCACGAACGTCGAGCTAAGTACGCAGTCGTTCAAGAAGATCAAAAAGTGTCATCGGGTTAACTCGCTTCACTGTGGCAGATACCGGAATTCACAGGCTCGGGAAAGGCCCAGCACGCCCTACTCGAGCACGATGTGATTCGTTGGTTCCACGGTCCATCGTCTCACTCCTTCGTCTCACTGTACAAGACCGGAGAAAACCAACTCGCCCCGAAAGCTACGACAAAGAGAAACAGGCCCGGCTTGGGAAACTTGACTCGTGCGAATCTCCGCAGAACGGCAACCGGTTATGGCTCTGGATGATCCCAAGGTGATTGTCTTGGCCAATGATGGCACCATCTATAAAATGGTTCGCAGCGTGAGGAGGCAGAACAAGTTTTGGATCAAAAGTCAGGCCTACTTCGCTTGTCGACATGCTAAAAGGCGGTCGATACGTTGACCGCTTCGTCGGCGAGGATGTGGCCCATGCTTCCAGCACCAGGTGCTTCACAGGATCAGGCGTTTTCAGGATCAGGCGAAATCTGCCGGGACTCGAATTTCTACCAAACTTTTGTCAATATTTATTTTTTAACAAACCTTAAAATAACACCCGCAAAGATCGGTCGCAATTCTCGGGGGGGGGTTGCTTGACTTGCAATTCTCCCTTCCCATATCATGCCGCCTGGATCACTTTTAAATTGCGATCTCATTGTACTGACACTGACTGCTCTTCAGGAGTTTACTGAACGTGGAAGCGGCAATCCTTCTCAACCTGATCTTTAAACTTGTTGGCGGCCTGGGGATTTTTCTGCTCGGCATGAAGTCGATGTCCGACGGCATGCAAGCGGTTGCCGGTTCACGGCTGCGCGGGCTGATTAGCCTTGCAACCAACAACCGGTTTCTGGCAACCGGCGTTGGAGTGATTGTCACCTGCGTAGTGCAGTCGAGTTCGATTACGACCGTCATGGTCGTCGGCTTCGTCAATAGTGGAGTCATGCAGCTGGCCCAAGCTCTCGGTGTGATTATGGGGGCCAATATCGGCACCACTATTACCGGCTGGATTCTTGTGCTGAAAATCGGCAAGTATGGCCTTCCACTCCTGGGAGTCGCAGCCATTATTTATCTTTTTTCCAAAGGCGATCGTTGGCGGTTCTGGTCCATGGCCATCATGGGAATCGGCATGATCTTCTTTGGCCTCGAACTCATGAAAGATGCCTGCAGCCTGATCAAAGAGCATCCAAGCTTCGAAAGCTGGTTTCAGACTTTCCAGGCCAGTACTTACCCGGGAGTGCTAGGTTGTGCACTCATCGGTTGCCTGCTCACCACCATGGTCCAGTCCTCTTCGGCAACCCTTGGGATCACCATCTCCTTGGCTTCGCAGGGCGTCATCAGCTATCCCACTGCAGCCGCCCTGGTCCTCGGTGAAAATATTGGTACGACAATCACCGCCTACCTCGCTTCACTTGGAGCGACCACCAACGCACGCCGTGCCGCTTATTTCCACATCATCTTCAACCTGGTCGGTGTCTTCTGGATCACGGCGATTTTCCAGCCGTACATCGAGCTTGTGCAGTGGGTCGTTGGCGCGGATGTCACCAAAGCCATCATGGTGGATGGCAAGCCAACCTACAACACCACTGCTACGATCGCAGCGACGCACTCCATATTCAACATCACCAATGTGCTACTCTTTTTTCCCTTCTTGTCGCTATTCGTAAAACTGCTGGAGAAATTCGTACCAGCAAAGGCCTACAAAGAGAAACCGCACCTGACCGATCTTGATGTCCGGATCCTGGAAACCCCCTTGTTGGCGATTGAGCAATCACAAAAAGAACTTGAAAAGATGGGGGACGGCTGCGCCAAGATGATGGACTGGCTCAAAACCCTTTATGCTCAAGACGATCGCGATCGCTCTTTGGCTGAGAGGCTGAATCACCGCGAGCGCGTGCTTGACTCAGTCCAGGATGAGATTGCCGTCTTTATTACATCTCTTTTATCAGGAAACGTTCCTCACGCAGCTGCCGAAGAGGCACGTGGCCAGCTTCGAATAGCGGACGAGTATGAATCGGTCAGTGACTACCTGGCCAACCTCGAAAAATTCGACCGTAAACTACGTGAGGCCGAACTTCGATTTACCCCGGAGCAAAGAGATGGCCTGCTTGAGCTACACGAGCTCCTGGAGCAGCATCTTGAGGTGGTCAATGATTCACTTAAGCAACGTAATGCCGAGGTGATTTCCAAGTTGGAGACGGCCGGGATGCGGGTACGCGACCTACTCAAGTCACTCAGACGCAAACACCTCGACGATCTTTCCAGCGGAGAAATTCAACCGCAAGTGAGTGTGGCCTACCTGGCTGCACTCAATGCGTACGCACGCGTGCGAGATCATGTGAGAAATATTGCGGAAGTAATATCGGGCGACAAGTGAGCCTTCGGTAGCTGATAGAGCATTCACCCCGATCCCATCAACCGCCCGGCAATCGACTTGGATGGATCCACCAGCGGAGAGATGGATGCTGGTTCCGGGTAGCCATCCGGCCCCATGTCATACCATGTTGGCCAGCTATGGCCTTCAACGTCCCGGTTTCCAGGACATATCCCCATCGATCGGGTAAATCGGTCGGGGAATCTTTTGGTAATCCCCGCCGCGCAACGTCTGCCTGTTGAATCCCGGGGTATCGAGCATGACCAACCTGGCAGCAATGCCCTGGTACTCGAGCACCGGGTTCATCCCTTCCTTGACGACGATGAAATCCTTCTTGGATGGGTCGATGCCCAGATTGACAAGAAAACGAGGTCCGCCAAGCATACCAGGGTTCTCGATCAGAAGAATCTCAACACCATCGACGTCGACAACCGCAATCTTTCCCAGATCGGATTCATACCCTGTAAGAATGCCGCTGTTCCCCACAGCGCTGTCACAAACGATCTTGACCACCCCTTCGACCAACAACGGAGGATTGTCCTGGGTACATATCTTTCCACCGATGGACAATTTGACCGTCTGCCCCACACCGGCTGCCTGGGCATCGGCTACCGCTTGAGGGTCGACAACACCTGTGACCAGTGAATTTTTTGCCCGCTGGTCGATAAGAGCACCGGCGGTAGCGACGATGTCACCGGAAGCACCTCCCATGGTGCAGTCGCACAGTTCATCCAGCACTACCGGAAACTTGCCGTCTTTAAGACCATCCCGGATGGCTTCAGCAGGGGTCGACAACGGAAATTGGAAATCCTTTCTCCTGTCCCACATACTGCAGGCCAATTGATCTGCGTACTTGTCTGCCAAGGCCTGATCCTCGCGTGTGATTGCCAACACACTTGCGCCGATCACACCCACATCGGCCCAAGCATAGCCGACGAAATACGAACACGAAAAAACTGCCGGATCCTGCTCGATACGCTTGATCTCCTGATGCATCTCGTCGACCGGCTGAGTCCGGTTCTCCGTTGCCGTGATTTGCGGAAGCTTGACAAATGATTTGGTCAACGTCGGTCCGTCCTTGATAAGCTCGACCATGTGACAAGCCGCCCGGCGCCCGATATCAAACTGGTCGATGTGAGGGTGCGTTCTATAACCGACCGAGAAATCGACGTGGGAAATCATGGCTTGACTGATGTTCCCATGGTGATCCAGGGTCGTCCCCAGGTAGGGAATCTGTGGGAAATCCCGTCGCAGGGTGCCAAGCAAGTCCGCTTCAGGATCCTCGAGGCCTTCGACCGTCATCGACCCGTGAAGTGACAAAAGCACGCCGTCGAGACTGTCGCTCACCTCGCCGATTCGCCGAAGCATATCTCCTTTGATCTGTTGGTACGTTTCGGCAGTCACAACACCTGAAGGCATGGCCCATGCGCTGACGGCAGGACAAATTGTCACATTTTCCTCTTCGAGGACCTTGAGAACTCCGCCAAGTTCACTGTTTTCGCCCCGGTGCTGCGCGACGACCTCTGGACCGGTGAGATACTTGGTGGCTTTGAAACTATCGAGGGTCGTGGAAATCGAGGAGAACGTGTTGGATTCATGCATCATCGCACCAATGGCAATTCTCATCCCATTCCCTCCGTTCTGAAAGCGGCTACCTAGCTGGCCAATCACTCGCATCGTCGGTCGCTCCCGTACAGCCAGCCACCAACCGGTCGAAAGGGTACTACCCCATCGGTCCCGAAAAGGTGGCATAAAACTCGACCCGTTTCAAGTGGTGCCAATTACGCAAAACCTCCGGCAAAGGCCCGCGTGGCCTGGCCCCCTTCGACGGCCGTTGGCAAAAACCTCCCTTCCGACATTTTCCCACCAGCTACAAGAAGGAGGTCGACCCTTGGATGAATTCACCGTACCATAGTGACCACTGGGAATGATTCTGGCTGGCAGGTCCACCATTGGGCCCACTGTTTTTTCACGATCACCACTATCACCACGGGCGTCGGAGAGTTTGCGTTGCAAAATTTTCAATACGCGGCACCAACAACCGTCGATGACGCTGTGCAGGCGCTATCCGAACATGGTGAACAAGCCAAAATGCTGGCCGGCGGCACCGATATTATCGTGCAGTTGCGCGAAGGAATGTGCGAGGCTGACGCCGTAATCGACATCAAGCGGATCCAGGAGTTGATGCAGCTCGAGTACTCGTCCCGAGTTGGTCTGCAGCTCGGCGCTGGCGTACCTTGCTGGCAGATTTATCAACATGCCGAGTTGTCGGTGGCTTATCCAGCCTTGGTCGACGCAACGCGAATCATTGGCGGCTGGCAGATTCAAAGCCGGGCGAGTGTCGGAGGGAACCTTTGCAACGCATCTCCGGCAGCCGACACCATTCCGACCTTGATTGCCCACAACGCCGTTTGCCACATTGCCGGCCCACAAGGCCGACGATCCTTGCCCGTGGAACAGTTTTGCGCAGCGCCTGGCCGTAATATCCTGCAACCAGGCGAGATACTCGTTGCCCTCACCTTTCCGCCGCCATTACCGAAGGCCAGTTCGGCCTACGAACGGTTCATCCCTCGCAATGAAATGGACATTGCAGCTGCCGGAGCCGCCTCGTGGGTGCAACTTGACGACGCTGGTGAGAGCATCGTCAAGGCCCGAATCGCGCTGGGTGCCGTGGCCCCAACGCCCATCTTTGCTCACGAAGCGTCAAGTTGGCTTGTCGGCCAACCCGTGAATGACGAAACGTTTGTCGAGGCAGGTGAAATCGCCAAAAAGGTAGCATCGCCCATTGACGACATGCGCGGCACGAAAGAATATCGGGTTCACCTCGTGGGAGTACTCACAAAACGGACGTTGGCGAAAGCGACCCACAGGGCCCAAGCGGAGTAAGAGAGTCCTTGCCGTCACCCCAGCACACAAACACCCCAGCACACAAACCCCAGCACACAAACACCCCAGCACACAAACACTCCAGCACACGAACCCCAGCACCCCCCCTTCAGCGCGGCAACGAGGAACGCTTTGTGACCAAAAAGATCCACGTTTCAACCACGGTAAACGGCGAGGCTGTCGAATTCCTCTGCGACGCGCGTCAGAGCCTCCTGGAAGTGCTCCGCGATGGGTTATCGTTGACAGGCTGCAAGGAAGGTTGCAACAACGGTAATTGTGGTGCCTGTACGGTAATGATGAACCACCTTCCGGTGAACAGTTGTTGTGTACTGGCAGTCGAAGCCGAAGGTGCTGAAATCGAGACGGTCGAAGGTATAGCGGCGCAAGGTCAATTGCACCCGGTTCAGCACTGTTTCCTCGAAGGCGCCGCGCTACAGTGCGGGATCTGCACCCCCGGTTTTATCGTCACGGCCAAGGCATTGCTGGAACGAAATCCCCATCCGACCGAACAGGAAATCCGGTTCGCTCTGGCTGGCAACCTTTGCCGCTGTACCGGCTATGACAAAATCATCCGGTCGGTGCAAGCCGCCGCCGAAACTCTCAAGGAGGCAAAGTCGTGAGCAACGTGATCGTTCAGCCCTCCACGACCCGTCCCAAGAAATATAACGTCATCGGCACGCGTCCGGTCCGTCACGATGGTGCCGACAAGGTGACTGGCAAGGCAATTTATGCCGCAGATCTCTCGCTACCCAACATGGCACAGGGGGCCTACCTCCGCAGCCCACACGCTCATGCCCGTATTGTCTCAATCGACACGAGCGAAGCCGAGGCGATGCCCGGTGTGCTGGCAGTCGTCACGTCGGCCGACCTGCCTGATCCTTGGGACAAAACCGAGGAGTTGGGGGAGGGCTGCATTAACTATGCCCACCTGTCTGGCAATGTGCTCGCCCGGAAAAAGGCGTTGTACCGGGGACATGCGGTGGCAGCCGTGGCAGCGACAGACATTCACACCGCGCAGCAGGCCGCCAAGCAGATCCAGGTCAAGTACGAAGTGTTGCCAGCTGTCACCTGGGTGCTCGATGCCATGGAAGAAGACGCGCCCTTGCTGCACGACAACCTGATCACACAAACCTTAGGTGAAAAGCCCACCAAGCCAAGCAACATTGGGCAACACATCCACTTCGAACAAGGCGACATCGAACAAGGATTTTCCGAAGCCGACGTTGTAATCGAGCGTGAATACCGCACTGAAACAGTCCACCAAGGTTACATTGAGCCACACGCCTCGGTGGCGCTGTGGAACGAAGATGGCCGGCTCAAGGTTTGGACGGCAACCCAGGGATCCTTCGCGGTGCGTCACCAGTTGGCCGAGTTATTGAAGATTCCCTTGTCGAAAATCACCGTCGTACCGTGTGAAATTGGCGGAGGTTTTGGTGGCAAGATCGCCGTTTACGAACCGCCTGTTGCCGCTGTGCTCAGTCGCAAGTGTGGTCGCCCGGTCAAGATTGCCATGCGCCGCGACGAGGTATTCGAAGGCACGGGGCCAACGCCAGGATCATTTATGCGCGTCAAGATGGGCGCCACCAAAGAGGGTCGCCTGACGGCCGCCAAAGCGTGGCTGGCGTACGACGCAGGAGCCTTCCCCGGCGGCATGATCGGGCCCGGCTCCATGTGCGTGTTCAGTTGCTACGATATCCCCAATGCTACCGTCGATGGCTACGACGTGGTACTCAACAAGCCCAAGACCCAAGCGTACCGAGCGCCGGGGGCGACTCAGGCTGCACTGGCCACTGAAACGGTCATCGACGAAATCGCCGTTGAGCTAGGTATCGATCCGGTTGACTTCCGTTTGCAAAACGCCGCCAGGGAAGGCACGCGCCGCGTTGACGGGCCGACCTACCCCCGAATCGGTCTGGTCGAAACGCTCCAGGCCATCAAGGAGAGCGAACACTGGAACTCGCCGCTAGAAGGTCCCAACCGGGGGCGCGGGGTGGCGTGTGGTTTTTGGTTTAACGCTGGCTTGAAATCGAGCGCAGCGGCCAATGTCAACGACGATGGTACCGTGACGCTGGTCGAGGGATCACCCGACATCGGCGGTACGCGCACTTCGCTTGCGATGCAGTTGGCAGAAACGCTGGGAATCGCCGCCGAAGAGGTCCACCCACAGGTGGTCGACACCGACAGCGTTGGCTACACCGACGTAACAGGCGGTAGCCGAGTGACGTTTTCGACCGGGTTGGCCACCCACAAGGCGGCGCTAGACATCCAGGACCAAATGATCAAGCGGGCAGCCGAATTGTGGGGGTGCCAACCCGATGACATTCAAGTTGAGAATGGGACTTATGGTTACAACGACCACAAGCGAACCTTCAAGGAACTGGCAGTGGAGTTGTCCAACACGGGCGAGGCGATCGTCGGACGCGCTGCGGTGAATCCGCAGGGTGCCACCAACGCCTTCAGCGCCAATATCGTGGACGTCGAAGTCGATGCGGAAACCGGCAAGGTAAAAATCCTGCGATTCACAACGGCCCAGGATGCAGGCAAGGCGATCCATCCCAGTTACGTGGAGGGCCAGATGCAGGGGGGATCGGTGCAAGGCATCGGCTGGGCATTGAATGAAGAATATTTTTATGATGAGCGGGGTGCCATGAAAAATGCCAGCTTCCTCGACTACCGCATGCCTACCTCCTACGACGTTCCAATGATCGAAACAATCATTGTCGAAGTCCCCAACCCGGATCACCCGTTTGGGGTGCGCGGTGTCGGTGAGGTTTCAATCGTTCCACCCCCGGCAGCAATCACCAACGCCATCCACCAGGCAACCGGCATCCGTATGCACCACCTGCCGATTTCGCCGCCCAGGTTATACCAAGCAATCGCCAAACGAAACGGCCATAAAACCCACCGAGTGGGAGGTGTACCGCAGTGGCAATCGTCTTTATCCCCGCACCCTTGCGAGATCTCACCGGCGGTCTTGCCGAGGTGGAACTGGAGGCAGTTTCGCTGGGCGAAGTGATCGCTCGGTTGGAAGCCCGGTTTCCCGGGATAAAAGACCGGCTTTGCGACGACGACCAGCTGTCACCGTCGCTACAAGCCTCCATCGACCACGTCATGACACGCCAAATGCGTGCAGAGGCTGGTCCCAACAGCGAAGTCCATTTTCTTCCGGCCATTGGAGGTGGCTAAGCCAACGACACCTCCGATCTGACGACTCGCTGCGATTTGGATCTGCGGGTGGCGGATCGCAGGCGGCACCATCTCAGGTGGATTACCGCGTGGCTCGATAGCAATCGCGGCCCGCGATACAAGTCGTACGTTCGACCGACTGTTGGTCCGGTCCAACGGAGTGCTGAGTCCGGTTACACCAGCAGGAATGGCCGCTAACTTCGTCCTGGTCGGTCGGTTCCAAGTCCCCTGTCACATACATGGCCTTGCTGCGCAGGTGAACACAGGCAGGCTTGCCCACCATGCTAAGTTCGTTGTGTGATCGCTGGTAACTCATGCGTAAACTCCTCCCGTCGGCAAGCGGGCGGCTTGAAGAATCGCCCGGACGACTGCGACCTTGGCTAATTGAACCTTGTATTGGTTATCTTTCAGCGGTGTGGCCGAGGCGACTGCCCGATAGCCGGCCGCCTCTGCGGCAGCGTCCGATATTGGTTGCCCGATAATTTCGCGGGCTGCTTCATCCGCCACCCAGGGAGTCGGCGCCACGTGGCCCATGACAATTTTGGCATCACGGACAACGTCACCCTCCAGCTGCAAGGCGGCCGCGGCGGCAGCCAGTGGTTCACCAGGTCCTTCTCCGTGGCGGACCTCGTAAGTCGCACTCGTCACGTTGGGCCTGGTCGGCAAAATGATGTGCGCGAGCACCTTGTGGGGCCACAACACATTTTCACGTTCACCTTCGCGGGCCGGTGTGCGATAGAGGTCTTCAAGCAGTAACTCGTGTCGATCATCGATCGTCGGTCCCACAAGGAGCGCCTTGGCTCCAAGCGCAATCAGCGCCGGTGCCAGTCGTGAGGCATTCACAAATTTCGCCGGGCCCGAATTGCCCAGGATAGCATGGCACCGGTTGTCACCATTGAGAATCATCTTCCCATCGTCGGCCAACAGTCCATGGCCGTCGCGAAAATACCAGCAGCGGGGCCGACGAAGCAATTCACCGCCAAGCGTACTTTGCGCCTGAAACTGCCTGCTGGCCGTGCCCTCAATCGCGTCTCTCACCGCAAAGAAGGGCTCCAGGTGTCGATGCGCAAAAATTTCGTCCAAACGGACTGCCGCGCCAAGGAGCAGGTCGCCACTTTGCGGGTCGCGTCGAATGCCCTGCATTTCGCCGACGTCGCACAGATTTATGACGCGATCTGGCGTGACAATCATTTTTTTCATCAAGCCCACAAGATCGGTACCGCCACCAAGCAACTCGGTCTTTTCTGATTGGGACCGGAGCAGATCGAGCAGTTCAGGGAGGTTTTGGGGTTGCGCGTACTCAAAATTGTTCATGTCACACCTGCTTGTCGTTGCGCGTCCAAAACGCGTTTTGGGGTGAGTGGTAAAACAGGTACTCGAACACCCAATGCATTGCATACGGCGTTGGAAATCGCTGCCCCTCCGCTGATCACGGGCGGTTCCCCCAACCCGATGACACCGCGCTGGCGTTCGCTTGGCGGCTCGTAAAGATGGACCACGATTTCACCGATGTCTCCCAGCCAGGGAAGTCGGTAATCGGCCAACTCGGCATTGAGGAAGGCGCCTGTTTTGGGATCCATGATGCGCTGTTCAAAAAGTGCATAGGAAATTGCCTGAATGACCGCTCCGTGAACCTGGCTCTCTGCCATCTTCGGATTCACAATCAAGCCCATGTCCTGGACGGCCACCAGTTTTTTCATCTTCACGACACCCGTCTCTTTATCGACAGCGACGTGGGCCATCTGCACGCCACCCACACCCTGGTCCGACAGCGGACTTTTGGCTCCTCGTGTATGACCGGCGGTGACTTCCAGCGGGTTGATGCCTAACAGGCCGCAGGCCTCTTTCCAACTGAGGCTCTTTGACGGGTTTCCCTTCACCTGGACGCGACCCTCGCTTGCCTCCAGAACACCAGGATCCACACCCAACTTTGGCGCGACCAGGCCGCATATTTTTGCGAGCGCGTCTTGAGCCGCGCGTCGGTGCGATTCGGAAACGGCACCAACCGTCGTGCTGCCCCCCGACGCACCACTCATCGGATATTTTGAACTACCGATATTTACCTTAACTCCCTTCTCGGAGAGCCCCAAGGTTTCGGCCAGCACCATGGCGCACACGGTGCGAGTTCCGGTACCTAAATCCTGGGTGCCGCAATACGACTCAACACCGCCGTCTGGGTGGATCCGAAGCAGGCAGTTGGACGTATTGGCAACGCCACCCCACTCGTGAATGGCCATCCCGAGACCTTCGACCACCGAACCGTTGGTGGGACCTTTTCCGTGCGGGTGCCATTTCTTCTTCCAATCGATCAGCTTGGCAGCTATTTTCATCTCCTCGACATACACTTCTGCCGGTTGGCGGGCGGAAATATTCGCCAGGTTCTTCATGAAAATGTCGTAACTATCCACACCCATCTTTGCCGCCAGGTCATCGTAGGCGGTCTGCGACATGGCACATGCTTGTGGGTGGGTGGGCGCACGCCAGGCCCTCGAAACGTCGGTATTGGTCAAAATCCCCGTGGCGCGGCGGCGAAAGTTTTTCGGACGATAGACATAGGGCATGACATTTTCTATCGCGCCACTTCCGGTAATTCCCTTCGAACCCCACTGTTCTGAATCCCAAACAATGACCATACCGTCGTCATCGGCACCAAGCCGCACATGGACATAGCCGGATGGTCGATTGCCGGCAATCTTCAACTCCTGGTCACGATCAAGCATCCACTTGACCGGGCGACCTGTCTTTTTGGCAATTTGCGCTGCGGCGATCCCCCAGTAGTCCGGGGCAAACTTGCTGCCAAAGCCGCCGCCCACATAGTCACAATGCACATCGACATCGTCGGCCGTGATTTCCAAGGCGTCGGCAAAACCTTCGTCGGTACGGGAAACATTCTGCGTGGAAAGATGGACATCCAGCTTGTCCCCCTTCCACTCGAGAGTCGCCCCATGCGGTTCCAGGCAACAATGGGTGATCGCGTTGATGCCGTAATGCCCCTCGACGATGTACTTGGACTCTGTGAATAACCGGTTGATCTCCTGTTCTTCGAATTCGTCTTCATCCTCATCGTCTTCCGGTTCACGCTCCAGCTCCGTTTTTCCGCCAGCCTTTTTGGTTCTTCCAGCGTCGGCCGCTCCTTCTAAATCATTATCTCCCACAAACACGTCCAGCATCTCGTATTGGACCTTGATTTTGGCAACCCCTTCATTGGCTGCCCCTTCGGTCTCGGCAGCTACGGCTGCAATCAGGTCACCTTGAAATTGGATCTCTGTGGAAGGTTCCCGCAGGATGTGCACATGAACGACGCCAGCAACTCTCTCGGCAGCACTGGGATCGATCGACTCAACACGGCAGTGGGCATGCGGGCAGTCGAGCGCCTTGACGATCAGTTGTTTGTCCAAATTGATGTCGTAGGTATATTTTGCGGCGCCTGTCGCTTTTACCAGGCCGTCGAGCCGGTCCCGCTTTTTACCAAGGACCTTGGCCTCATCCGCGGAGGGCCAGCTGTAAATCACCTCAGCCATTTCGGCCTCCTTTCACGATTGAACAAGCCGCTCTTATGACGTTTGTATAAGTGCCACAGCGGCAGACATTACCGTTCAGACCGCTACGAATCTCTTCGTCGGTGGCCTGGGGATTTTTGTCAAGAAACGCTCGCACGGCAACCACAAAACCGGGCGTACAAAAACCGCACTGCTCCGCGTCATTTTCGACAAAGGCCCGCGCAACAGGGTCAGGACCTTTACCTCCCAAACCTTCCACCGTTTTAATCTTTTTTCCACGAGCTGCGAGTGCCAGCGTGGTCGACGCCATCACCGGCTTGCCATCGACAAGCACGGTACTCGCGCCACTGCTGCCATCCAGACTGACCGGCTTGGCGCCAGTGAGTTCGAGTTGATAACGCAACACCTCCAGCAACGTGGTCCGTGGCTCCACTTTGACTTGATGCGATTGGCCATTCACGTCAAGCGAAATCATGGTCCAGCCGCGAACAACCCGAGCGCCATCTTGTTGACCTTCGGCCGTTACCGGAACGTTGGCCAGTGCGGTTGCCGCCGCACCCGCTCCTGTACCTTTGAGAAAATCGCGGCGCGAATGGCCGGATGCTGGCCCTGGCGATTTCGGTAGGTTTGCCATGGAGGGCACCTTTGGTTGGGATCACAGGTTTTCCAGGACCTTGTCCTGGACGAATTTATGAATGGTCCTTCTGTCGACATCATCACCGTGTCGCTCACACGGCGATCTTCCATCAAAACTCTCTTTATTTAAAGCAACAGAATTTCGAGCAACAGGGCCCATCTCGCCGCAAGCGGCTGGCTCGCCCTTGTTTTACACTCCTGGTTCGTTGTTCAAAATCACCGGATGTACAAAGACCTAATTGTATCGACTCGGCCGCATGACTCAAACAGTTTGGGAGGGAAAACCCATTTTTCTCTGCACCCACCTCAAGGACTCTCGACTTGCCTTTGGCGAAGCCGATTGGACTCCTGGCAGCAGTCACAGGGACCTGTCTCATACATACTAATCGCACAAATGTCGCACCAATAGTCCAGTTCGAACTTGCCCTCCTCCTTCCATGCGTAAATACGAATCACGCGGATCATTGGCGAACCTTCGTAGCGACGAACCAGTAGTTCGACATCCAACTTGCGAAGACGTCGGTCCTTCCGAAACGAACGACCCCGCACGTCTTCGACAATAGGGTACAATTCTCCGCCGGCCGTCTCCAGGGCCAGCATCTGCTCCGCCGCTTCAGGCACCGTCTGGATGCCGAACCGACGCTCGAGTGCTTCAGCCATCCACACCACACGGCCTCGAAGCGACAATGTTGTGGTTTTCGGTTTCTCTATGTTGCCGGTCGTTTCCGCCTTTTCGCGGATTGACTTTTTGTCCACTTCACCGGCAACGGAGCAATCGCATAGCGGTGGCAACCCAACGCTCATCAGCAGAACTGCAGCGCAAACTGCTGCGAATCTTTTGAAAGAAAGCTGGCCCGGCGAGCTAACAGGACCCGGCACACTAACAAGCCACGTGCCGGAGCGAGACCGCTGTTTGCCATGATTCAATGATTCCGCCCAATGATTCGCTGTCCAATGATTCACCGCCCAATGATTCACCGTTAACGACACGTGTGATTCTTTCTCTAGCACGTTTACCTGGCTGGCAATGCGCCCGTTCAGACAGCGTGGTTTAGCTTGGTTGGTGGGCTGCACAACGGAAACATCGGCTTATTCTCTGGCATGGCCGGCAACCACGAAATCGAGTCTCAAGTCGTGTGCCGTGTCGCCCGCTTTTGCTTGACCGTTGAGTTGAACAATCCACCAGTCCTCATCTGCGTTGTGCCGCATCGCTGGAAAGCTCTTACTTTCACCCTCCACTTTTTGCAAACCCAACAGGGCTGGATGGCTTGATTCGGCCGCTTCGGGGCTTAACGCTAACATCTCCTTAGGATCCATCGGCTTGGAAGATTGGTCGGCATCGGCGGGAATCAACAAAAGAAAATCTCGCGTTGGTGAAGTGCCCTCATGGTTGCCATCGACAGGCTGCTGCCCATATCGCAACGTGTACACGCCACGGGAAATATCCTGGTCCCGAAAATCGCCTCCTTTACGTTTGTAACGCAACACACCAATCAGCTGTCCTGGCTTGAAGGGATAGAGCACCTCCGACGTCGCTTTGAAATCGGCCGACACAGGCCAATCACGGCACAGCCATATGTGACAAACCGTTCGCTTTTCGCCACGGATCACCGCCACACCATTCTCTGACAGCTGACTCAAAATATCTTCCGAGAGCGCCTCTGCCGGCGGTGATTCTTCCAGAGGTACGACCCGATGTTCGGCTGAGGTGGCGGCCGAAATCATCGAAATACTAAACACCACAAACAGAACATATCGAACGACGCTTGCTGACATGAAATCTCTATCTCCTCTGAACCTCTGGGCCCGGCCTGCTACACCCAATGTACAGCACCACACGGCTCCCCCTGTAAAAGTTCCTGGCAGCCATCTTAATAGGCAAACGTTGCCAGGTAGGCGCTGCGAGCCCCTGGAATCGACCAGGTGGTGCCGAGCCCGCGGGCAACAACCTCACCTTCAATGGCAACGCCAGGTGCAAAATTTTC
Organism: Lacipirellulaceae bacterium; assembly: GCA_965243695.1. Taxonomy (GTDB): domain Bacteria; phylum Planctomycetota; class Planctomycetia; order Pirellulales; family Lacipirellulaceae; genus JAKVCB01. Next base: position 61,347 of record CBDEWC010000043.1, read on the forward strand.
TAACTGGGCCAACGGTGGGTAATAGGCCGACTCGTTGGAGCAAATACAGTCCGTCGGCCTCGCCTTGCGGGCAACCAATGCAACCGCTTTGCCAGCCTTCAAACGGCCATTGAGTTCTACGGTATCGAGCATCATTTCGATGGGGGATGAGATCACCTTCTCGACATGGTCTCCCGCACGGTCTGAGTGCGTTTTTGCGAATTCCACCAGTGCTTCCCGCTGCGGCTCGCTGGCCAGTTCATCCACGACAATCATCGAACGCACATCTTTGGCACCCTGCAGTCCGTCAAAGTCGAGCGTGTCGGACGTGCGCACGATCACCACCACACTGAGTCCTGCGATGTTCACTCCGTCATGACTTCCATGCTGGATGCTCCACGCCATGACCGCGTCCTTACCGGTCAGACCAACTTCGCCATTGGCAAAACAGGGGCCCGTATAAATTTGGCAGGTACGTGCTTCCATGTAGTGGCCGCGAACGTCGGCAGTGACTTTGGCCAACGACGAAAATAACAACCCGCCAATCACGGCCAGGCACAAACCAAATTGCTGACAGCGCAAGGACATTTCCTGCCCTCCGAAGGTTCTCAAATCTGTAACCACCAACGAAACAAGAGAACTATTATTTTAAGTTGTCCCAAGGTGAATTGTCCAGCCGACAAACCGTGGTACAGGCAGGTGGTTCACCAGAGGCCTTTTCGCAGGCGGACGCCGCTGGTGGGTTGACTCGATTCTTTTGACTCTCAAGCACCTCAGGTTCTCAAGCATGCCGCTTCCCACGCGCCGATCGTCGGCATCACGGTTTTGTACACGTCCAGTTAGCAAACGCCTCTTTGGGTGATGCAGGCAATCCGAACCGGGGAATGGGAGTCGCAACGGATACCAATCCCTGTGCGTCCCTTTAAAAAAACCTTCGTCTTGGTCTTTCCAAAACTTTTGAGCCAGGACCCTATGTTCTGGACACTAAACTGGCCAACTGTTTAGAATAAATATTCGTCCGTTGGTCCATCTCTTGCCGCTGGGCCTCTCGTTACGAAGTGTGCGTGTTTCAGGAAGGTGAGATGGTCTCCCGGTCCTAGAAAGCCGGTCCTAGAAAGATAAGCCCGTGATCGAACTAGGAACATTTCGCACGAGAACCTGTGGCGGGATTTCCCGTCGTTCATTCCTGCAACTAGCTCCATCGTTACCAGCGGCGCTCGGCTTGGGGCTGAGTGCATCGCCAGCCAAAGCAGCGAAACCAATTCGGGCCAAATCGGTGGTCTTTGTTTTTTTGTGGGGCGGGCCAAGCCACCTCGACACCTTTGATCCAAAGCCAGATGCCCCGGCCGAGTATCGAGGGCCCTTGGGAACGATTGCAACCCAGACGCCAGGTGTCAGGTATTCTGAGTTGGTGCCATTGCTGGCTCAGCGCAGCCATCTCTTTACGCTGATACGCAGCAATCAGCAAACGGCGCCTGGACACCCCGACGGTGGAACGGTCGCGTTGACCGGTTTTGAGGAACGTCCGTTGCCCGTGAAGCCGAACTTTGGTTCGATTATTGCAGCCCACCGAGGCCACGGCGGACAGTTACCTCCCTTTGTGTCACTCACCAGCGGGATGCTCCGTGATGGCTCACGGATTATCGAAGGCTATGGCGCAGGAACCCTGCCCAAGGCGAACGATCCGTTTCTGGTGAGCTGTTCGGATCGTGGTCAAGTAAACCTGCCAAGCCTTCAGCTTCTCGAGGGGCTTTCGCCGGATCGTCTTGATGACCGCCGGACGTTACTCAATCGGCTCGAGACCGATCTGCGCCGATGGGATACCGCGGGCGTTGCCGCCTGGAACAAAACCTATGAAGCGGCCTACCGGCTGTTAACAAGCCCCGAAGCACGACAAGCGTTTGATTTAACGAGTGAATCTCGTGCGACCCGTGAACGGTATGGGCGCACCACGTTTGGTCAAAGCGCTTTGTTGACCCGCAGACTGGTCGAAGCGGGAGTTCCCTATATTCAACTCAATTACAGCCGCCACCCCGAAGCCATCTCGGCAGGGTACGAGTTCGGATGGGATACCCACATTATGAACTTTGAATTGCTCCAGGATCAACACTGCCCAATTTTCGACCGCGCCTTTTCGGCTTTGCTCGATGATCTGTACGAGCGCGGCTTGACCGAGGAGACTCTGGTCGTCGCCATGGGTGAATTTGGCAGGACTCCCAAGATCAACAATCGTGCCTCACGTGATCATTGGCCACGTTGTTATTTCTCCCTATGGGCCGGCGCGGGAATCGAACCTGGCCAGGTAATTGGCGCCAGCGATCGCCTCGGAGAGGACCCGATCACCGAGCCGGTGACACCACTGATGGTGGGTACCACGATTGCCGAACTGGCGGGCATGAATGCCCAGGATCGAGCTGCCTTAAACGTGCTTGACGGCGGAACGGTGATTCATGAGTTCCTTTAATCGTCCAGCGACTCGAATTGTCGCAATTTGTTTTCTCTGCGGACTCTTTTGCTCGCGCCTCCCCGCAGAAACCGCGCAGCTCACCACCGATGGGCAGATGAAATTCACACCCAGCTTTTTCTGCAGCACTAGCGAAATCGCTTTCGTCCAGTTTATCAAACCGACGTTGTTCCAGATCATGGTCCTTAACCTGGAGGATCTTTTAGTACGACCACTTAACGAAAAAGAAACCCGGCACGAACTGGACATCACTGCCTCTCCCGATGGCACCTATTACGCCTATCTGAAATGCCAGGGTACGCTCAAGGGGTCCATTGAAATCCTCGACCACCGCCACCAGCAGATTGGCAACCTGCCGCCAGGAGAAGGCTTTGGCTATTACCGGAGCCTGGCCTTCGCACCCGACAATTCCCGGCTTGCTTTTTCCTACGCCGAAGATGTTGACCAGCATATTTTTTCGGTGGATCTCGCAGGCAATAACCGCAAACAGCTGACCACGGGAAGTGGTATCCATAATTGGCCCTGCTTTTCACCCGACGGCCGCTTGATCGCCTTTGGATCGACCCAGGATGGGAATTATGAAATCTACACCATGCCGTCCAATGGCACAGGAGTGCGCCGCCTGACAAACCACCCGACGATGGACATGCGGCCCAAGTTCTCGCCGGACGGTCAACGGATCTGTTTCACGAGCAATCGTGACCAAAACTACGAGATCTATGTCATGAATCTCGATGGGTCCGGCCTGCAGCGCATCACCGACCATCCCGAACGGGACGATTATGCAACATGGCATCCCAATGGGAAGCAGCTGCTGATGGTTTCTGAGCGGAGTGGCAACCATGACCTCTACCTGGTGGACCTGCCTCGCTAACTCAAGTCGACAGTTCGATCCTGGCTAATCCTCCAGAATTCCGATCGTGGGCGCAAAACTATCCTGGTATGGCTGGGGATCGACGCGGGCATCAATCAGCGTGGTCTGATCCGCAGCCATTGCCAGTTTTAACTCTTCGTCCAATTGCTCTGGTGTGTCGACGGTAACCCCCCTTAAGCCGCAGGCTTTGGCAATCGCGGCAAAGTCGACCGGCTCTAAATCCAAGGCAAAATCTGGCATCCCTCGAGATTTCTGGCGCGATTTCATCGTTCCTAAAGCCTGGTCATTGACAATCACCAGCGGCACCGCGATCTTCATCCGGGCAAACACTTCCAGTTCACCCAACCGCATAAGCGTGCTGCCATCTGCGCCAATGCCCATCATGGGCACTTCAGGTTTTGCCAGCTTGGCACCGGCAATGGCAGGAATCGTCAACCCCATGGTGCGTCCGCCTGCGGTACAAAAATGGGCCCCCGGCCGATCGAGAGGCCATAGTTGGTGAAGCATGATGATAAAAGCGCCGGTCTCTGAAAACAGGATACCGTCACTTGGCATCCTTGCGCGCATGATCTCGAGAATGTCTTGCACGGCCAGGCGGGCTTGGGGCGGCCTCTTGAAGTGCTGGAGAATCTTTTTGCGCGACGCGCGAATCTCCTCCTCGGAGAAGCCTTCCCGGCTCGAACCGGACAACAAACCTTTCAGGGCCACCCGCAGGTCACCGTCGACACGCACCGCCGGACGGGTCGCCAGCGACTCGTATTCGGGCCGGGCAACCAACTCGCAAGTCGGTAGCTCTATGTTCCATGGCTGGTCCGACGCCAACGAGTCGACTCCGACGATCAGCGCCACGTCCGCCTTGGCAATGATCTCACTCTCACTGAGATTGGGGGTGAATTGTCCGATGAAGGGACCTGCCCAATGCGGATCCGATTCGGCAAAGACCCCGCGGGCGTCAATGCTGACCAGCACCGCAGCGCCAATTTCTTCGGCCAGCGTCCGCAATTCCCCAGTTGCGCCGGCCCGGATTACGTCACTGCCAGCCAGAATGACTGGACGGTTTGCCGCTTGGAGCAACTGGCTCGCGCTAGTAATTTGCTGTGGGTCTGGTTGACAAGCAGCCGGGGACGGACTGCCAGCGCCGCGGGGGGCACATTCCGCCTGGCCCAGGTCGGACGGGAAATCGAGCAGCACCGGGCCGGGCCGCCCGTCGGTTGCCAAATGAAAAGCCTGCTGAAGACTTTCTGCCGCTTCCTCAGGGCTTAAGTTTGCGTAATATTTCACCACTCCGCCAAACAAACCTTCGTGCGGACAGAGGCTCACCAGGTCCCGGTGGGTTATACCCGTGGGTGCACTCTCACAGCAGCAGACGACCGGGGCGCGCTCAAAATGGGCATTTGCGGCGCCGCCGGCCAGGTTTCCCGCACCGACGCCCTTGATCGCCAGTGCAAGTCCAGCCGTGTCTTCCATCAAGCCGTAGTAAGCGGCCATGATCGCCGCGGACGACTCGTGGGCACAACTGACAAACCGGATACCCAGTTGCCGACCGAACTCGACCATCTCCAGCGGCGACCCACCCCCGGGGAGTCCGAAAAAGTGCCTTAAACCCCGCTCCCTTGCTTCTGCCATTATCAATTCTGCAAGCTTCATTCGATACTCATTTCGTTTTTCCCTGGATTGGGCATTTTCTCGCCTACCGGGTGTCTCTCCCCATAAGGAGCCAGTGTCGTGTCTTCCGAGTTACCCAGGTACCATGCGTACTCGCCAGGCTGGGAGACGTCAATGGCCTCTCGCACACCTGCCATCCGCCTGATGAAAAAGAGGTGACTTATTTCGCGATCTCAATCGGAGGATCCAAATGGGCCTGGATACTCTTGTGGGTAGGTCCCTCCATATTGGCCTCCCGGCTTTGATTGGCTTTTAAGAGGATTGGCTTTTAAGAGGATTGCCTGGCCCTGGCCATATCCAAGGCGACGTCTTCAATCATGTCTTCTTGTCCGCAGCCCGACGGGGGTCGCGAGGCACCCGGGTTGCACGCAAAACAGTGCGGAGGAAATCCGCGTTACCACATCACCCGCGGAGCACTCGAAGCGGCACAGATACCAGGGCCAAGAGGGCCAGTAGTAGGGTGGTGGGTTCTGGCACACGGTCTACCTCTGAACCACTGGCCGTAGTACTGGTGAAGTGTGCCTTCCAGAGATCATAGTCGGCCTGCTCGATGACACCATTGCCATCCCCGTCGGCAGCCAGCCCGGCGCCAGCCTGGCCCACCGAGTCGGCCCAAACCGTGTAGTCGGCTGCGTCAACCACACCGTCTTCGTTGTAGTCTCCCGGCAGACCCGTGAAGAGTGATGTGAGGATGAGGGTTCCGCCTATGGCATCGACTTGGAAGTTCGCTGCGTTCGCTCCTGCCAGCGTCAACCCGCTGCCGGTAATGTTGTCGGCAATCATAACCAGGAACTGTGCGCCCTGGGCCGGTTGATAACCGCCTTCCAGGACCACGTCCAGTAAGCCAGAAAGATCGGCATCGTCGTTAACCAATAGCAGGTCACTAGACGAGGGTCCGTCAAGTTCGATTTGCAGAGTCGCAGCAACACCCAATGTAAAGTCGCCACGCACATCGAGCGTGCCAACGCTTTGACCTGGAGCAATAATTCCGCCAGAAGCGACAAGGTCTCCATTGATATCACCGCTACCTCCAAGCTCCCCTTCGATGACCTCGAGTGTGCCGCTGCCAGAATTCGTGCGACTGTTGATGTGGAGCCTACCTTCTCCTTCCTTGGTAACGGTCACGCCATGGAAATCGAACGTATCGTCGAGACTCAAACTTGCTCCCTGGGCAATGTCCACTGTCGTGTTAACATCGGCGTGTACGCCTACGTTGAACGTATGATCACCTCCAGTCACGACCATGTCGGCCTGATTGAACTGGCTATCGAGTTGAATCGTGCCGCTGCCACTCAGTTGGAGCGAACTGCTGTCATCTGCGATGAGTTCGCGGACGGTGACCGTCGAGTTGAGCTGAACACTCGTTGTGGGAACTTCCGCGCCGGAAAACTTCACCCTCACCTGGTTGGAATTTGGCACAACTGCTGTCGACCAGTTGGCGCCCGCGTTCCAATTGCCACTCGCGCCACCAGTCCACTGCGTGGCGAGAGGATCAACGGCGGTCAGCACGAGAACATTACCGAGTGCGGCATGCTGGAAGTAGGAGGCATTGGGGCCTTCAATCGTCAAACCAGAATCGGTGACAGAATTGGCAATCATGACAAGAAACTGATCGCCATTGTTCGGTTCGTAACCGTCAAGCAGATTAATCTCTAGCGAACCCGCCAGGTTGGCGTCATAACCCACGAACAACTGGTCGTGCGACGAAGGCCCAGCAATATCAATTTGAAGGGTCGCGCCAGTGTCGACGGTAAGATAGCCTTTGATGTCGAGTGTCCCCACGCCTTCACCAGGATCAATCACTCCCCCGGAGGCAACCAGGTCACCATTGATAGCGCCACTCCCGCCCAGCATCCCATCGTCTAAACGGAGTGTGCCGAAACCGGAATTCGTGTTGTCGTTGATATTGAGCCTGCCCTCTCCTTCCTTGGTGATCGTCTTGCCGTGAAAAACAAAGGTGTCGTCGAGGCTGAGCGAGGCTCCCGAACTAATCGCAATTTTCGCATTTGCACCCACATTGACCGGGATGTCGAAGACGTGGTCACCGGCCATCACATTGATTTCACTGGCACCTTCAAAATTCTGCTGCAGTTCCAACCTGGCTGTTGTACCCTGGCCGGCAATACGATAATCGGTGCTGCCATCGATATCGATCATGGCAACCGTCGTGGCCTGGTCCACATGGATGTCTGCGGTAGAAGCGGTCGCACCGGTCAATAGCACCTGAGTGTCGCTACTGTTGGGATTGGCATTTGGCAACCAGTTCGAAGCGGTGTGCCAACTTCCGCCCCCGGTCGCCACCCACTGATACTGCTCCAGGAATGGCCCGACTGGCGCGTCGGGCACAAAGGCGTCTTCCATCTCCACAAAATCCCAATAAAACACATCACCAGGATCGGCCGCATCATCCGTGAATACGATCCGGATGTCCTCCTGGCCC
>CBDEWC010000044.1:0-47570 GCA_965243695.1 Lacipirellulaceae bacterium
ATCTTCTGCAGCCCTCTAAAGAATCTTGATGCAGGAAGGACTGGGAATCGAAAGCGGATCTCCTACAGGGGTCAATGCGCCTGTTTCAGGATTGATCTTAAACACGACAACATTATTGCCAGGCATGTTCGCACACAGGAGCAGCTTCCCGTCCGGGGTAATGGCAAGGTTTTGAGGGCCCTTGCCACGGCTTGGTTCAATCTCCAACAGGGAGAGCTGGCCATCTGCGCCAATTCGGTAGGCAGCAATACTGTCATGGCCTCGATTTGTGCCATAGAGAAAACGTCCATCTGGTGTGATTTTCAAGTCAGCACAATAGCTGGTCCCATCAAAGTCTGCTGGCAATGTCGATACGGTTTGCCGTTCAATGAGTGTTCCCGAGTCGTCTTGCCAGTCGTACTGCGTGACTGAGTTTTCAAGTTCGTTGATCACGTAAAGGTGTTTGGCATTGGGATGGAATGTCAAATGACGCGGCCCACCACCAGGGGGAGTTCGCGCAAACTCCTGCTGGCTCGGTGTGAGTTCTGCGGTGGCCGGGTCGAGCCGGTAGCTGAGTATCCGATCGAGGCCCAGATCGGCTGCGTAGGCAAATTGATTGTTGGGACTTACCACGATTGAGTGGGCGTGCGGACCTTTCTGTCGCGCCGGGTCGATACTAAAACCGGTGTGCTGAATAAAGGATGCAGCCTCCCCCAGCGAGCCATCTTCAGCAACCGGAAGTGCGGCAACACTGCCGGTTGAATAGTTGGCGACGAGCACGCTTTTACCCGTGTGATCCACGTCCAGGTAACAGGAGGCCGTTCCCAGGCTCGACTGCCTGTTGAGCAAGTTTAATTTTCCCGTGCTCCCCAGAATCTCATAGGAAGCAACGTATTCAGGATTTTTACCACCAAATCCCCCGGGGGCATGAATCGAGTAGAGATGTGTGCCCGCCGGTGAGATGGCCAGAAAAAAGGGAGATTCCACGTCCGTCGTGCGGCCAACCAACTGCAATTGCCCGGTCACCGGATCAAGCTGACAGGCATGAATGGCCCCCTCGTCTCCGGGTGCAAATGCTGAGATGAACAGGAGCAGTTGACTTTGAAGCGGCATGATTGGTTCCCTTTCAACGGTTTAGTGATTTGGATAGCTGGCCAAAGTCTTGAGAGGAAAGAAATCAGGGTTTCTTCCCGGTACGAATCGTTGGTGCTTCTGCAGAAATCCCCCCCACGCAGAAGAGCTGCGAATAGGTGCGGAGGAACATCTTTCCGCCGGCAACAGCGGGTGTGGAATGACTCGGCTCACCAAGGTCGTTCTTGGCGAGGATCTTCATTTCTGTCTTGTCTGCCGCAATGACCCAAACGAGCCCCTCTTCGTCGATGGCAAAAATATTGTCTCGCACGCGAATCGGTGATCCGTTGAACTTTCCGCCTGTCCGCTCCATCCAGTGAATCTCGCCGGTGGAAGCGTCGATGCAACTGGCAAAGCCACGATCATAAATTAAAAACACCGCATCACCGCCGGCGATGGCCGATGGTACATAAGGGGCCTTCACACGCGAACTGTTCTTAAGCGTGTAGACAAGCTCCGGATGCTTCCCAGGCCGAACCGCCACAAGGTAGTTTCCCGAATACGCCCCAGACCCGTTACTCCCGAGGATCAGGCCGCCGGCAAGAATGGGCGAGCCAACGGTCCGCTGGTCGAAGGCGTCGATCGACCAGTTTTCCGACCCGGTCTCAGGATCGAGGCTAAAAACACCGTCGCCGGTACTCGTGCAGACCAGTTCCGGATCGCCTACAGGTGGCGTGTAAATGAGGGGAACCGAATAGGATACCTGCCGACTCACCAACGGTGTTCGCCACACCTCACACCCCGTGGCACAGTCCAAGGCGAGCATGCAACTCTCACCTGGTACTTCGCCCGGTTCGATTTTATCCGCCTGCTGAGACAGGTGCAAAATGACCTGATCCCCATACACAATCGGTGAATTGCCAAAACCGTGTCGGCCAACCCAAGGCCCCAGGTCGATGCTCCAGCTTTCGGTCCCCTCATGGGTAAAAGCCTTGAAAGTGACTTTTTCTAGAGTCGACCAAACTACATATACCTGCCTGGCGTCGACGGCCGGCGTGGAGGACGCGTAACTGCTGCGCGGATGGAGATGGTGCGAAACAGACTCAAAATCACGTCGCCAGAGCAACGACCCGTCCTCTGTGCTGTAACAAAGCACATAGCGGGTCGCATCACTGGGATCGGCGCTCAGAAGAAAAACCTTCTCACCCCAGATGACCGGTGACGAATGGCCAACTCCGGGCAGTTGTGCTTTCCAACGATAGTCGGCGTCGGTCCACGTAATGGGGATCGTCGTGGCATGGCTTACGCCCGACCCATTGGGCCCGCGAAAACGAGTCCACTCTTGCGCAACAGCTCCCCGCGAAGCTACGAGAAGAAGCAGGTAACAGATAGCTTGGACACGTACGGACATAAATCGCAATCTATTTTGCTTGGCCCCTTCACAGCCCGGCAAGACAAAACCACAGGCCAACGTACTGATTCTACCTGCTCCGGCCATTGTGGTCATGCCAGGGGTCTTGGAAAACTGGCGTCGCAGGGCACTACGAGCATCCCTTGCCGCGTGTGACCACAATACCTTTTCTCCTGCTACTGCAGCGATACTTCCACCAACCGTCCGTCGCGGGTTGCAAACTCAAGCTTGTCTTCCCGTGCAAGCCAACCTACCGCGGCCACAACGAGGTCATCTGTGGCATTGGTGGATTTCTTCAGCGATGCAAGACTTTGTGCGCCTTGATCGTCAAGCGTCTGCCACAACTTCCCGGCAACCTGCCCAATCTCGTGGTTGGAATAGAACGAATGGGCGACCGGCGCAACGGCAACCGGGGGGGCCTTCTTGACGGGAGACCGTTTACTGGCTGTTTTCTTGGTCGGCTTTTTCTTTTTGGTCGACTTTTTGGCAGGGGCCTTTTTCTCCGCTTTGGACCCCGAACTCGAGCGAGACTTGCGCCCGACCGATGCACTCTTTTTTTTCTTGGCCACGATTGGTTCCTCCCAATGACCGCGGTGATGGAGTTGGAAAGCAGGACCAGCCTCGCCGGGAATCATAGCCGATTACCAGCCGTTCGCCAACGACCTGAGGCAAACCGGTTTTTCCATAATCCTTGCCAGACTCCTGCGAGGCCAGACACCCTCGGACCGTCCCGGAGAAGTCCCACAAAATCTCCGCCGAAATCGAGCAACTCTACCGGATGTGGTACGAATTGCGACGGGACCTGAACCAGTTTGAATTGGGCTGTCCCAAAGAAGACCCCTTCCGCCAGTTCAACCGCGACTACACAATTGAGGATTCCGGTTCACGACACGTCCGATACTAAACGTACCCCAATCGATCTACATGGAAATCGATGTGCTCGAGTCACAACAGCCAGGCGAGGCCAGGTGGATACTCGGTTTGTGCCAGCGGACCGAGTATCGTGTGGCTACTGCGGTGTTCAGTGGCCGTCCCAGTACCGAAGAATTCACCGAATATGTCGGGCGATTTCGACCGTCTCCCTTCCTCAAGGGCGTGCGCGATAACTTCTATGGAAAACCGAAGGGCTACTGCAGCCAGAAGGACTTTGTAGCGAACATTCGCATGCTCGGCGAATTGGGGTTGAGCTTCGACATCGAAACGCCCACCGAGGGCCTCCCCAACGCGACCCGACTGATCGACGCTTGCCCCGAAACGCAGTTCATTCTGGACCATTGTGGCACCCTATCGGAGATGGATCGAGGCTGTGAGTGAAGTGGCAAGCAATCGCGATGAAGAGATTCAGCGGAAACTTTTTCATAACAACGCCAGCCGCGTGTATGGACTAACGAACTTGTCGTAGCGGCGACTGGAAGCTACTGCCACGACAACACAGGAGAAACTTCATGAAACTTCACAAGGAACAAGACGCCACGCTGGAGCCCCTCAACAGCAAGACCGTAGCCGTACTGGGATATGGCAACCAGGGTCGTGCCCAGGCGCTCAACCTGCGAGACAACGGGGTCAAGGTCATCATTGGCAACCGCGATGACGAGTACCGACAACAGGCGATCGAAGAGGGCTTCGAGCCAGTCGAGATTCCCGAGGCGGCAGCGGCCGGTGACATTCTGCTGGTGCTCACCACGGATGAATGCATGCCGATCATCTGGGATGATCAGATTGCTCCTGGCATTGAAGACGGTAACACGCTTTGCTGGGGAAGTGGATACAACATCACTTACGGATACATCCAGCCCCCTCCAAATGCCAATGCAATCATGATCGCGCCGATCATGCCGGGACCGGTAGTGCGTACTCGCTTTAAGCAGGGCCAGGGAGTGATCAGCCAGTTTGCCGTCGAAAACGATGTGACAGGAGACGCCCGCGAGATCGCCCTGGCACTCTGCAAGGGAATGGGGCTGACCCGCGCTGGGGTGTACGAATCGTCGTTTCAAGGCGAGGCCCACTTGAACCTCTTCACCGAACAGGTCATCTGGGCGGGATTGTCGGCCTGGATGGTCTATTGCTATGAACTGGCAGTCCAACAGGGATTTCCCCCGGAACAAGTGATCATGGTTCTCTACGCTTCCACCGAAAACGCGGAAATCCTGAAGCTCATGGCGGAGGAAGGCTTCTACAAGCAAATGAACTCCCATTCCACGACCAGCCAATACGGCACGCTCACCCGCGGCCCCAAACTGATCAACGATGCAATGAAAGCCCAGGGGCACCACAACCTGGTCAACGACATCATGGGGGGCAAGTTCGCCAAAGAATGGACCGAGGACAAAGAGGCGCCGAAGCGACTCGAAGAGCTACTCGCAAAAGCACTGGCACACCCCATGAGCATTGCCGAAGATGGCGTGCTGGAGATGATCCGAAAGGCCCAAACAAATGACCAGTGACAAATGAAGTCCGAATGTCAAATGCCTAAACCAAGTAAAGCAAAGACAGGTGTCCGCTTAAGACAATTCCCTGGATTCAATTGGGGTCCTACCAAATGAACCCCTAGCGGTTGACAACGCACGCAACCGTGTTGCCGCACTCCACAGCAAAATAACTTGACGCAAGCAAAACAGACCGTCCGTAGCGCTAGCTAACCAGGCCTTGAACTTCCTAAGGAGTCCGCGGGCGATCGAAAACCGCAATTTCGTCCAAGCGTCCTTCCCAGGTTGAATCGCGAGCACTTCGGCCGCCAAAGAACAGCAGGTCCAAATCGCTTCGAGCGTCGGGGGCCGGTATCGTTTTGATTTCCGGTTGAGGGGACTGGCAGCCAAGATCGCCTTAACAGCAGTTCCCTCGGTTTGACGAAAACGGCAGCAGCCCAGGCCTTAAACTCCCCGCACGCCGGCCGTAATGCACAGAGGGCCAGAATGACCGTGCTCACCCAAGCTGCTATTTCCATCCCATCACCCCAGCGACAAGCCCATCATACCAGCGACAAGTCGGACTCGTACTGACGAACTTCGTCAAACCGGGTGGTGCCGCGTACGAGCCGACCGAGCCGCGGCTGCCGATCGTTGTAGACCTCTACCGCGTCGGCATCGGCATAGCGCATAAAAAGAATCCGCCGGTCGCGATCCTGCGAATGGTTCCCCTCGGATTTGTGCAGCATGTGGCAGTGAAAAAACAGGCACTCTCCTGCCCGCACGGGCATTGGACAGCCAAGGGCATCGTCCACTTCCAATTCAACCGGCTTGCGCTGCTCGATATCCTCCGGGGTGCGCCCCTCGCCAACCTGCCCCTGCTTATGACTTCCAGGCACGAGCCACAGGCATCCATTTTCCTCGTCGGCATCGTCCAGGGCAGTCAAACAGGAAATCGCATTGTACGGATCCAACTCGCCATAAGAGTTATCCTGATGCCAGGCAAACGACTGGGTATTACCACGCATTTTGAAGGTGAGCTGACTGGTCGCCGCCTTGATGTTAGGGCCAATTACCTGGCTGGCCACGTCGACCAGCGGACCTGAAAAATAATACTGCCGGACCAGGGAGGTGTGGTGATGAATATTCGTCAGCAGCGCGTTCTGCAGCCACGTCCCGTCGGCATTGAAGGCGCCTTTTTCAGCATTCCATGCCGCCATGCATTCGTTACGCATTGCCTCGAGGCCCCGCTCGGTAAGAATCGGGCCATACAACAGGTAGCCGTCGGCACGGAACCGGGCCAACTCCTCTTCGGCGAGCTGACGATAAATAAAGTGTTCAGACAAAAGAGATTCTGTTTGGTCAGGCATGGATCGCAGTCAGACAGATTTGTGTCGCAAACTTCCTCAACAGAGAGGGCACCATTATAACCGCGCCGCCGGACTTTAGGCCACCGACTTTCTGTCCACCAGTTCACCGCGTCGCGAGTTACCAAAAAAGCGGGCTTGGCTCCTAAGCACACCTTTGGTGGACCATCGGAAGTTGACCATCTGCCTGGTGACTTACCAATATTTTCGGCTAAGTCCTCCAACCTGCTACCGCAGACTGGTGACGATGGCTTGCTTCAGAGGCGTCTCCGTTTACCACTGGCAGGGTACACGGTATGATCGCGTGGCGACGGACCGCAACGTCAAACCACAACGTTAAAAAGTTTTCCTCGCATTTTTTGCTTCCAGCTGCAGACTCCCAAAACCTGAGAAAGGCTCCCCATGAAATTAGCAGGCAAAGTGGCCATCATCACCGGCGGCACCAAGGGAATTGGGCTGGGATGCGCCAGGATTTTTGGCAAATATGGTGCCCGGGTTATCATCGCTGCCCGCGGCCCAGAGGATGGCAAACAAGCAGAACAGGAACTGATTGCCGCCGGCACCGAAGCACTATTTGTTCCGTGCGACGTAACGCGCGAAGCCGACATGAAGGGGGTCATCGACAGCGCCATCGACCGCTGGGGGCAACTCGACTGCATTGTCAACAACGCGGGCTGGCATCCTCCGGCCATTTCGATTGAGGAGATCTCGGTTGCCGATTTTGAAAGCTTATTGCGACTGAATCTGACCAGTACGTTTATGGGATGCAAGTTTGCCATCGAGCACTTGCGCAAGACCAAGGGCAACATCATTAATATGTCAAGTGAGGTCGCGGTCATCGGGCAATCGTCTGCCGCCAGTTACGTGGCGACGAAAGCTGGCCAGCTTGGCCTCACACGGGCTCTTTCCATCGACCTGGCCCCTGCAGGCGTGCGGGTCAATGCGGTTTGTCCGGCCGGAGTGATGACCCCCCTGATGCGCGAGTGGGCCAGCACGGAGTACGACCCCGATACGGCCCTTGAAAACGTAGACCACATGCACGCACTGGGCCGGATGGCAACGATCGAGGAAATGGGCGAAGTGTGTGCCTTCCTGGCTTCTGACGAGGCGTCGTTCATGACCGGGCAAACGGTTTGCCCTGATGGCGGCGCAGCGCTCGGCTACGGAAAAAAATGGAACCCTTAGTGGGAAACGTTAAAAATGTTGGAATCCAGTCTCAAAATCGGCCGTCTTGATGCAACGATCATTGTCGCCTACATGATTGGCATTATCCTCGTGGGGGTTTGGTCCTCGCGTCGCCAGGGAACAACCAGCGCTGGTTATTTTCTGGCCGGTCGCAAACTGCATTGGCCCATGATTGGTATGGCTTTGTTTGCCACGAACATTTCAACCGTTCACCTGCTCGGCCTGGCCGCCGACAGCTATCGTGTAGGGTTAGTCGTTGGAAACTTTGAGTGGATGGCGATCTTTTTTCTGATGCTGCTGGGATTGGTTTTTGCCCCTTTTTATTTTCGCAACAAGATATCTACCTTGCCCGAATACCTGGAACGACGCTTTGGCCTCGGTTCACGAATGTTTCTTGCGTTTATGGCAGTCGTTGGCGCGCTGTTCATTCACATCGGAATGAGCCTCTTTGCGGGTGCCAAGTTGATGGAACAGTTCTTCGATATGCCAATCCTGTACTCAATTATCGTGATCGCTCTGGCGACAGCCCTTTACACCGTGCTGGGGGGACTGAAGGCAGTCGTTGTGACCGAGTCAATTCAAACCGTCCTGCTGCTGGTCGGGTCTCTGGCAATCACGTGGTTTGGCCTCGTAGCGCTGGGCAATCGCGGGATTGACTCTTACAGCGCATTTTTGGCCGCAGCCCAACCAAACCAAATGAGCATGATCCGGAGCGAAGGGGCTTTTCCCTGGTACCACATGCTGGCTGGCTATCCCGTGCTGGCAATCTGGTATTGGTGTGCCGACCAGACAATCGTGCAACGTGTCCTGGGGGCTGAAGCAGAGCGTGACGCCCAATTGGGACCGCTCTTTGCCGGTTTTTTAAAGATTTTGCCTGTCTTCTGCATGTGCCTGCCGGGCGTCATAGCCTATGTTCTTTTCCAGGATTTGATCGGCGATGATCCTAATCAGGCTCTCCCCGTATTGATTGACCAGTTAATTCCCACTGGCCTCAAAGGACTGATAGCCGCTGCCATGTTAGCCGCAGTGATGAGCACGGTTGCCGGCGCACTTAATAGTGCAGCCACCCTGGTCAGCATTGACCTGGTCAAGAACCTGCATCCGACGGCAACAGATCGCACGCTCGTACTAAGTGGCCGTGTGACTGCCTGCGTGGTGATGCTACTGGCCATCATGTGGTCCACCCAGGGTGCTCGCTTTGAGAGTGTCTTCACCGGGATCAATGCCATGATTGCCTGTCTCGCGCCTCCTATCTCCGTGGTCTTCCTGTGGGGGGTCTTCTGGCCACGCGGTACACGACAAGGATCCCTGGTGACATTGATTACAGGTTTTGTGTTGGGAGCGCTTGTCTTCACCTTCGATTTCCCACTGGTCGGCGAGGAAAAAGTGTTTACCGATGCCTTGGGAATTCCCTTCATGCTGCAAGCCTGGTGGCTTTTTGTAATTTGTACCGTGATCTTTTTCACTGTCAGTCTCCTTACCCCGGCCCCCAGTCCAGAACAGACCAAAGAACTCTGCTGGCCTAACCCGTTTGCCGTGATCACGTCAGGGCAAATCACCGGCCTCACCGATCCGCGAATTGTCGCAGCCGTTTTACTGGTAGTCACCATCACACTCTACTGCGTCTTCGCCTGAGTAACACTTTGTGCCAGGTGGTAAATCCGTTTTGCCGCAGGCTCAGCCTTCCGGTATACTGACCAGCACGGAGACACAGGTCCGGTTAACCGTGCTGCTCAAGATGTCACCGCTTCCTACTCACGATTCGCAATCGATCCACCTGATGCAGCCAGTTCTTGCCATTCGTTTTTCGACGGTATTGGTGTTGCTCCTGTTTTCAGTGACACAGTCACTGGCAGCTGATGAGAGTGTGCAGCCGGTCCCCCTCGCCGGAACCCAGCCGCTGACCAGCGGGGGGGACATTGCCTCTGAGCTTGTTACTGCCGCCGATCTGTTTTTGCGCCGGCAACTCGAGCAGTCCAAGTCACTACGGGCGAGGAACTGGCACCGCGACCTGTCGAGCCCTGCCGCCTACCAGAACTCCATTGAACCGAACCGCCAAAAACTTCGTCAAATACTCGGCATCACCAACAGGCGCAACCAGTTCTCTGCGCCAAGTCTGCAAGCCACAACCGAACAATCTGCCCTGGTCGGTCAAGGCGCTGGTTATGAAATCTTTGCCGTCCGCTGGCCAGCCTTTGGCCATGTCCACGGCGAGGGCCTCTTGCTGGTGCCCACTGGCCGCAAGCCAATCGCCCGGGTCATCGCCCTGCCCCACTGTGACGTTACGCCCGAGCAGCTTTGTGGCTTGACCGGTGGCCTTGAAAACCAGGGGCAGTTTGCCCGCCGACTGGCCGAAAATGGCTGCCTGGTGGTTGTGCCAACGCTCGTTGACCGTGCTCCCAGAGAGAACGGCATTTCAAACCGCGAGTGGGTGCATCGTGCCGCTTATGAAATGGGACGGACCATGACGGGCTACGAAGTCAACAAGGTGTTGGCCCTGGTCGACTGGTTGGCCACCTCCAAAGAACGGCTGCCGACGGGTGTGATCGGCTGGGGAGATGGTGGCTTGATTGCCTGTTATGCAGCCGCCGTTGATCCACGGATTGATGCCGTCTGCGCCAGCGGTGCCCTGGGAAACATGGACCAGCTGTGGAACCAACCGGTCGACCGGATGGTTTTTTCTCTTTTGACCCAGTTTGGCGATGCGGAATTAGCGGCGATGATCGCGCCCCGAAGTCTGGTGGTTGAAGTTGGCACGGCCCCGCGGTCAAGCCGTCCTCCGGCCGAAGGCGAAAAGGGAGCGCCTTATGAAATCCGGCTGGCAACCCTGCCGGCCGTGCGCGATTTCACCACCCAGGCCCGACAAGCCGTCGAAGGACTCCACAAGGCTCCATGGCTCACGGTTGTCCAGAGCGCGTTGCCCGGTTCCAGCCCGGCCCTAAAATCTTTCCTCCATTCACTCTCCAGCGAGGTGAACCTGGTCGCAGTTGGGGCTCCTCCAAACTCACCCAACCCATCGTTTGGCGAGACGGCCCGGCTCAACCGTCAGATCGACGAACTGGATCGTCACACGCAGACCTTGCTGCGTAACAGTCACCAGGTGCGCAAGGGGCGGTTTTGGGACAAACTCGATACCTCATCGACTAAAGCGTACGAAAAATCGGTCGAACCGTTTCGCCAGGAATTTCGCGAGGAGGTCATCGGCCATTTTGATCTCCACCTACTCCCACCCAATGCGCGTACCCGGCTGATTGCCGAGTCGAACCAATGGAAACGATACGAAGTGGTGCTCGACGTGTTCGACGGCCTGTTTGCCTACGGTATCCTGACGGTGCCAACCGGCATCACACCAGAAGAGCGCCGGCCCGTTGTGGTTTGTCAGCATGGCCTGGAAGGACGACCTCAAAGTGTGATTGGAGAAAAAGCTCATCACTATTACAAGGCCTTTGCAACCACGTTGGCCGAGCGAGGCTTCGTGACGTTTGCCCCGCAAAATCTTTATATTTTCGGACATCGCTTCCGGACCCTGCAGCGCAAGGCCAACCCGCTGGGCAAGACCCTTTTCTCAATCATTACCCCCCAACACCAGCAGATTGTCGACTGGCTCCAAACTCAGCCGTTCGTTGCTCCAGATCGCATCGCATTTTATGGCTTAAGTTATGGGGGCAAAACGGCCATGCGGGTACCACCTTTGGTCACCGACTACTGCTTGTCAATCTGCTCTGCCGATTTCAACGAGTGGATTGACAAAAACGCCTCGACCCAAAACGGGCGGAGTTACATGGGTACGGGTGAATACGAGATTTTCGAGTGGAACCTGGGACACACTTTCAATTATGCTGAAATGGCAGCGCTCATTGCCCCACGCCCTTTTATGGTCGAACGGGGTCATTTTGATGGAGTTGCCGACGACTGGACCGTGGCCTGGGAATACGCGCGTGTTCGGTTTCTCTACGCAGCCCGGCTCAATCTTCCGGACCGTACAGAAATCGAATGGTTTGTTGGCCCCCACACGATCAACGGGGCAGGAACTTTTGAATTTCTCGCACGGCATTTGAATTGGCCACCCAAGTAATTTTATAGATTCATACAACTTCACAACGATTGAAACAGGACCTTCCCATGAAAAAACGAACATCTTCCCGAAGAGAATTCATGGTCCACAGTGGTGAGACTGCCGCAGTGACGGCTGCCCTGGCAACGCTGGGGGGAGTCCACACGTCGGCCGCCGAGAAGGTCGACACAATTCGCCTCGGCATTATTGGTTGTGGCGGCATGATGAGAGGACATGTGCAAAGGCTTATTAACCGGCAGCAGCCTGTTTCGTTTGGCTGGCTTTGTGATGTCGACCCGCAACAACTCGCCAAAACCGCAAAACTCACCGACAGCTTTCAAGCGACTCCGCCGCAGCAGACTTCTCGATATGAAGAGGTGACAGCCGACAAGAGTATCGACGCGGTCCTCATTGCTACCCCACACCACTGGCACGCTCCAATTGCCCTTGAGGCACTTGCCGAGGGGAAAGACGCGTATATCGAGAAACCGATTTCGCACGTCTACGACGAAGGGAGCCAGGTTGTCGCTGCAGCCCAGAAATATGGACGCGTGGTGCAACATGGTAGCCAAATGCGATCAAGCCCGGTCACCGACCAGGCTGCAAAATTACTGGCCGACGGGATTATTGGAGAAGTGAAAGTTGCCCGTGCCTGGACTGCTGAACTTCGCAAAACCATTGCTCCGGCAAACAACAGCGAGGTGCCCGAAGGCGTTGACTATGATCGCTGGCTGGGCCCAGCCCCCAAACGGCCCTTCAATCGTCAACGGTTCCACCACTCGTGGCGCATGTTTCGTGACTATGGCAATGGCGAAATCGGAGATGACGGCATCCACGATATCGACATGGCTCGCTGGGGACTTGGTGACCCTGAATTGCCCGTTCGAGTGACTGCCCGCGGAAGCCGTATGATGTTACATGGACATTTTGGGGATTACCCCGACAACATGCATGTCACTTACGAATATCCGGATGGCCGTCTTCTGGTTTACGAGAACTACCCGTTTACCGAGTACGGCATGCACGGATTCGATAACGGCAATGTGTTCTACGGAACCGAGGGTTACATGGTCTTCTCCCGTCGAGGTGCATTCAATGTCTACTTGGGCAAGAAAGGTAAAAAAGGTCCCCGGGAGTTGCCGGAGACCCGTGGCCAGAAAGGATACCCCGAACACATGGACGATTTTCTCAACGCGGTCCGTAACCGCACGCCAACCAGGGCAACTGCTGAAATTGCCAATCGATCGTGCGCCCTGGTCCACCTGGGTGACATTGCATTTCGGACGAAGCGTCAACTCGACTTCGACCCGCAGCACGAAAAATTCGTCGACTGCGACGAGGCCAATCAGATGCTTACGAAAACTTATCGAGCACCGTACACGCTGGGCAGCGCATGAAGACAAGCGGCAAACCGCTCACCACGGTACCGGTCTGGCCAGTTTGGTAAGAATCGCCCACCTTAGGCTGTACAAGAGGCCGTTTGCTGGTTAATGTCGGGGACCTCAGGACGGGTTGAGCCCCTGCGTCGGATTGAGAATGTTGGGGCCAAAGCAATTCCTGAGAAATCAGGGATGCGTCTTTCCCGAAAAAGTATTTTGAAAACCCGACAGGAATCTCACCCAACCGCAGGAGCCTGTCTCGACCGGTGTTATCATGTGACCTCGCACCTTTGCGTGAGGCGACCGAAAGAACCATGACCGACAAAAACATTTGTATTGCCGTCGCCCGCGATCACGAGCAGGCCTTTGAGGTGGTCCGAAGCTTGCAGACGGGAGGCTTTGCCGCAGAAAGCATCTCGGTGATTGGCAAGGATCATGCCGATGACAAACACATCCATGGTTATGTGACCACTGGGGAGGCGATGTCTTTTTGGGGCAAACAAGGTGCTATTTGGGGAGGCCTTTTTGGACTGCTGGCAGGAGCCGGATTTTTGTTTGTGCCAGGAATCGGACCACTGATCGTGGGAGGGCCCCTTTTAAGTATGATGGTGGGTGCTGTTGAGGGGGGGGCTGTGCTGGGAGGGATCGAGGCGATCTTTGCTGGCTTGCTCCACCTGGGGTTGTCCAAAGACCACCTCGCCCACTATGAAAAACAACTCAAAAAGGGCAGCTGCCTGGTCGTTCTCCATGGAACCATTGAGGAAGTTGTTCGCGCAAAAGATCTTCTGGCCGATAAAACTTTGGAGCATGTCGATGTGCATGCCACATGAATTTTGTACTCCGTTGGTGCCGGCCGTGGTTTTCCTTTTATCTTTGCTGAAAATTTAAAGTTATGAGTCAACACAAGAACAAACACGGAAACCATCCGCAGAAACATAATCGCAAGCAAGGAGCTTCCATGCACAAAAAATGGACTACATGGGTCGTCGTGATACTGATGCTGGCCGCCATGATGGCTTACGTCGTCAGTGATGATGAAGAACTGGCTCCCGAGAGCGATGGCCAGCGGATGCCTGCTGCGGCCGAATAGCTGCCGTTGCCTGCCAGCCAACCACTTATTGCTTGGGCACAAAACTAATGGCCGGAATTGCCCCCCTGGCGCTTGGTAAGCTGCGCCTGCACTGAGGCCTCGAGTCTGCCCACTTCTCGCTGGACTTCATCCCAAGGCAGGCCTGGCGGGATGTCCGTTTGCCCATGGCCCGTGCGGGTTAACCAGGCGTCGCGCAGTAGCTCTGACCGCTCGGCCAGCAAAACGACCAGTTGGTCGTCTGGACCCTCCGGCAAGTCCAACCCCCAGGCCTGCAGGATTACTTCCCCCAGGATGCGGTGCCCCTGCTGGTTCAGGTGCACGCCGTCTGGCGACATGTTGAAACGGGGATCCTGCCTGCGACCGCTGGCAACCTGCGCGCGAATTGGCCGGTGAAGATCAATCACCTGGGCCACATTTGCCTCCTGCTGCATGATCCAGGTCGCATACCGCTCTATCACCTCGTCATAGTTTTCGGCAATGGCACCCCAGCCAAAAGATTCCGCATCGGCCGGACGGAGTTGGTCGCTGTTCTCAAGTGGAACCGGATCAAACGGTGGGGATGTCATCAAAATTACCTGCGCGCCCGTTGCCTGAACCTGCTTGACTAACGTGTTGATACCATTTTGGTACGCCTTAAAACGGTGCTTGCTGAAAGGATGATAAATTCCGTCGTTCATGCCGTAACAAATGACCACCAGGTCCGGTTCCGTTTTCTTGAGCGCCGTTTCGAGGCGATCATGAACACAGGGCCGGGGAGCCGGACGGCCTGGTTCCGACAGGCCGCTACAGGTTTCACCTGGAAGCCCCAGGTTAATCAGTTCGGGAGGGATTCCTCCTGCCTGCCTGTAGAGTTGGGCCTCGACGATAGGCAGGAAATGTCCCGCATACGTAATCGAGTCCCCAAGAAAGAGAATTCGTTGGGCCTGCCGCGAGAAATATTCATCCGGTTTACTTGTTTGATCAGCCATTGCAACCAAGGCCCCTCCAAAAAATGCCTGGCTCTAAACGGTCAAGCGGCAGATGATTGTCGCCTGCCGACGACAAACCATGCGGACAACTTGTCGTGGCGGTTAACAATGACCCTTTAAAATCCCCTACGCCTTTTCCGGGATATCAAGGCTGTTGCCTGGTCGTCGCCAACAAACGTTTCGTTGTCCGGATCCCACTGAAGATCCCGACCCAGCATCAAGGCAATGTTGCACAAATGGCAGGACGTCATCGTACGATGATGGGTTGCCACATCGGAAATTGGTTGAGTCCGCTCCTCGACCGACTCAAAAAAGTTTGCCATGTGGTCGCCAGGAGTTTTTCCCTGGTAGAGTTCCAGCACCAACTCGTCAATTTGGGCATGGTCTGCCGTAGTCATCTGTTCGACAGGCAGGCCAGAGAGCCGGTTCCGGTTGACAAAGATCCTCCCCTGATCCCCCTCAAGCAATAGCCCATTTCCAAAGGCCGTTTTTCCATCTTCTCCTTGATAGTGGTGATTGACGTTCAGAACCGTGCCATTACCAAACGTGAGATCGATGCTGAACTGGGTCGGTGTGTTGTAACCGTTAGGCAACGGGGTTGCACCGTCGAGAAAGGCATCCCAGGCAAAATCGTCCGGCACAAGGGGCGGAAATTGGCCAGTGCCACTCACCTTTACCGGCCCGGTTTGATTGCAACCAAGAGCCCACTGCGCGATGTCAATGTGGTGAGCCCCCCAGTCGGTCATCTTTCCCCCAGAATATTCAAACCACCAGCGAAACATGCGTCGTCGCTCGCTGGAGTAGTCGGCCTCCGGAGCAGGTCCCAGCCAGAGGTTCCAATCAAGGTCGGCGGGAGGGTCCGTTGCGCCAAATGGCCCCCCGGATGGGGCTCCACCAATCGCCACATAAGCCTTGAGATTCCCTCCAAGCCGTCCACTTTGGGCGATCGCAATGGCTTTTAAAAAGTAAGCCCCACACTCACTCCGCTGCTGAGTTCCCACCTGGAAAACGCGTCCTGTCTCCTTCACGGTTTTACAGATTTCGAGGCCTTCGGCGATCGTTAGCGTCAGCGGCTTTTCGCAGTACACATCACAACCGGCTTGGAGTGCCGCGGTGGCTATTGGAACATGCCAATGGTCCGGGGTACCAATGGTCACGATATCTGGCGTTTCGTTTTCAAACAGTTTGCGATAGTCGCGGTACAGGGACAGCTTGTTTTCAAAATCAGCGTTAAATTCTCCGGTATGCAAATCGTCAACGTCGCAGCAGGCAATCATCTTGCCGAATTTTGCCGCATTGCGCGCGATTTCTCCACCGCGGCTGTAAACACCACGGCTCCCTCCCACGCCAATTGCGGCAACGGTAGGTTTGCTGTTGATAGCCTGGGCAGTGAAAGCCCGTCGCGAAAACATTATCGGTGTTCCAGCCAACGTTGTGGTGGCTAGAGCGGTCTGCAAAAACTGGCGGCGCGTTTTATCGTTCATATTCGACGGAAAATATTTCGAGAAAAAGATTTTTATTGAACCACGGGTCCCATTAAACCCTGGTTCAGTTTATCTTAGTCAAAGTTGTCTGGATAGTTATTGTTGCCTGGATAGTTAATCGCATGGCCAGTGGCACCCATTACCATTTACTTATAAGTCGTCGCCAAAGACCCAAGTTCGTGTGCGGAAGAATTTGAACTCCGCCCACCAAGAAAAAACGATCGCCTCGAGCCCCACAGCACACCCCCACAGCACACCCCCACAGCAAGAACTACCCCATGGGTCAACTTCTCCAAGAGGATCAGGCTGCCCTGATTTGTTTGGCCACGACACTCATCGATCAGCACCGCGCACGTACGATCGTTGCCCCTCATGCCGACCGCTCAGGCTACTGGTTTGGAGGAGGCAACATGATCCAGGCAAGCGATGGAACCTTGCTGCTTGTTGGCCGCTATCGAGATGCGGGAGACTCGCGCCTGGGGCTGGCCAGCGGCCGACGGGGATGGAAATTATCCGTCCTGCGGGCCGACCGTGTCGACGCCCCCTTTGAAGAAGCCGCTGCCCTGACCAAGGAGGACCTGGCCGTTGACGGGCACGACGCGCTTTCGATTGAAGGATCCGCCTTGCGGCTTACCACGCATGGCACGTTCGAACTGTTTGTGTCGAGCGAAAAATCAGGCATCGCCTACCCGCAAGGCCTTGAAGCGTTCCTCAAACCAGGGGCTGGCGTCTGGACCATTGACCAACTCGAATCACCGACCCTCGCTGGGCTTGCCAACGCTCCGGCGAAAACCGTTTTGCAATCCGCCGACCCATGCTTCCTTCACGTCAAGGACCCGTTTCTTTACGGCCCGGATGGCGACGATCTCAAGTTGCTGTTTTGCAGTCATCCCTACTGCTGGACCAGTTCCAACAGTGGGTTTGCCCCAATCGAAGCCGGTAACGTGGTACCCGACTCCACGAATTTTGATTTCTTTCCCAGGGGAGCCACCTGGGACGTTGCCATGACCCGGGCAACTTGCATCTTCGATGTGCCCCCGGTGGGCAGATTTTGTGGCAAGCACGTGAGCCTGGTGTTCTACGATGGTGGCGAGGCACTGCGCAACCTGGACGAGCACACCAGGGCCGTTCAACGCCCGCGAGGTTATTCGTGCGAAGAACTTGGCGGCGTGGGTTACATCGTTGACGGCGATTTTAGCTACGTCCACCGTCTCTCGGTACTCAAGCCGCTCTTTGTAAGTCCCTGGGGAACCGGATGCAGTCGCTATGTCGACGTGCTCTCCACCAGAGAGGGCCTGATCGCCACGTGGCAACAATCCCAACAGGACCATTCACAGCCATTGGTGATGAATTTTCTCTCTCGCCAACAGGTCGAGCGATTGTTGCAATAGACAATGCATAAATCGAGTCAAGCGCTGGCTATCGCAGCCGGTGGCGCCAAAGCCTAAGCCGAAACCAAAGCCTAAGCCGAAACCAAAGCCCAAGCCCCAGTGAACCGGGCCTTTGCTCGGCCTTCTGGCCATCTTCCTTTGCTGTCGTGCGAGGGTTCGGGTATGATGTACGAATGTGCCTGTTTTTTTCAGGTACGCCGGCGGATATATTTTCCCACCCTTTTGGGGCCCCAGGGCTGCCACGATGCTAACTTTACTCGGTCGCGACTCCGTCAATACCTGCAGTCGCGTGAAGCGTCGCGACTTTCTCCAGGCGGGGGCGCTGGGGGCGTTAGGGTTGACATTGCCTGGTTATCTCGCTGCCAGGGAGCACGGTGTCATCAAGCCGGAGCATGACCGGCGGTCTGCGATCATGATTTTTAACCTCGGTGCTCCCAGTCAGCTGGATACTTTTGACGTCAAGCCCGAAGCACCCCGCGAGGTTCGGGGGCCGTATCAGGCCATCAGCACCAGAGGTGATTTCCAGCTGTCGGAAATTTTGCCTCACCATGCCGAAGTGGCCGACAAGTTCTCGCTGGTACGTTCCTGTTTTCACACAGGTGCGGCCGTCCACGATGCCGGTTGGCAAATGATGCAGACCGGTCGGTTTGGAAATGCAGGCGTGATTTCTCCCCATTATGGCGCAGCGGTCGAGTTCCTCCGTGGTCGCCGCACCGACCTGCCGGCACATGTCATCTTACCGGAACTCATGGGGCGAGGAGGCGGCAACCTTCCCAATGGCCAGGCAGGAGGTTTTCTAGGCAAGGCTTACGACCCGTTTGTTTTGAATGCCGACCCCTCAAAGGCCGATTTCCGGATTCGCGACATGCTACCTCCTGATGAAATCGGGACGGCTCGCCTGGAACGTCGACGTCGACTTCGCGACATTGTTGACGGCACGCTACGTCATTTTGAATCCAGCGACGACGCACGGTTGCTTGACAGCAATTTCGAGGCGGCCTATCGATTAATGACCAGCGCCCAGGCACGAGAAGCTTTTGATCTTAAAAAAGAACCGGAGTCCGTTCGCGAGCGATACGGCATGACACGGTTCGGCCAGTGTTGCCTCTTGGCGCGGCGACTCATCGAGTCGGGAGTCCGGTTTGTTACCATCAATGCCTTTCTCACGGTCTTTGACGAGCAGACCTGGGACATTCATGGGAGCAAACCTTTCACTTCGATCGAAGGAATGCAAGATAACGTCGCACCGATGTATGACCAGGGGTACAGCGCGCTGATCGATGATTTGAGTCAGCGAGGAATGCTCGATGACACCCTGGTCGCCTGCGTCGCAGAGTTCGGTCGGACACCCAAGGTGAACCCGGCCGGCGGCAGAGATCACTGGCCACAATGCTTTACCACCTATTTCGCCGGTGGCGGGGTCCAGGGAGGCCGCGCTGTTGGTGCCAGTGACCCGATTGGGGCAGTTCCAGCCGACAGGCCTACTCCACCGGCCGACATCGCCGCCACTATTTTCCACAGCCTTGGTTTTGACCTGGAAACCGAGTTGCCTGGTCCATCGGGCCGCCCCTTCCCGCTGGTTGACTTTGGCAGTGAACCCGTGAAAGAACTGTTCTAGGACAATATCATATGCGGTTATTTGAGCGGTCCTTCCTCTCACGGCTTAAGCAATTCATCACTCTGGTTGTAATCGTTGGCATTTCTTCGGTTGCCGCTGCGGAGCACAATCAACCAACACTCAAGTTGGCCCCGGTAAACGTCACGTTGGTTGGCCCCGTCGCACGTCACCGGCTACTGCCTCTCCTGCACGATCAACAGCAGGTTGTCGGTATCGCCTCGAGCGATATCACCTGGACCAGCAGTGATGAAAGTGTGGTCACGATTGACGGTACCGTGTTGATCCCTCAAGGGGATGGCAAGGCAGTCGTGACCGCAACCTGGAATCAACAGTCGGCTCCCTGCGACGTCACCGTGCAAGCATTCACGTCGCCGCACACGTGGAATTTCCGCAATCATGTTCAACCAATCCTCGCCAGGTACGGGTGCAGCATGGGATCTTGCCACGGTGCATTGGCTGGCAAAGGGGGATTGAAACTTTCGCTGCGCGGATACGATGCTCTTCGAGATTACTACTGGATCACGCGTCAGGCGCGCGGCCGGCGAATTGAGTTAGCCGACCCTGGCAGAAGCCTGTTGTTGGCCAAGCCCACGGTGGCAATCCCACACAAGGGGGGCCTTCGCTTCGACGTCGATTCAAAAGCGTACCAGGTGCTCTCGGAGTGGATCTCTTCGGGGGCACCTGCCCCCGAAGAACACGACCCACAGCTTCAGCGGCTTGAAGTGTTGCCCGCCCGTGCGTTGCTCAAGCCCAAAGATACATGTCCGTTGTTGGTGCGGGCGCATTACAGCGATGGACGAATTGAAGACGTGACCGATTGGGCCAAGTACAGTACCACCAATGAAACGGTTGTCAAAGTCGACGACTCCGGAGGTGTCAATGTCGTTGGATATGGCCAGGGTTCATTAACAATCTGGTTTTCCCAGCAAATTGCAGTTTCCACGATTACCGTTCCTTACCCGAATGAAGGTCCGAACGAATGGCACGAGGAAAATCCGCAACGCAATTTCATTGATCAATTGGTCCTGAAAAAACTGGCCGAACTACGTCTTCCCTCGTCACCTCGCACAAGCGACGCAGAATTCATCCGGCGAATATTTATCGACACGATCGGCCTTTTGCCCACGGCTGAGGAAGTCCAAGATTTCGTGGACGACAGGACGATCGAAAAGCGGGATCGGTTGATTGATGATTTGCTTGCCCGCGATGCATTTGTTGACTACTGGACCTACAAATTGGCCGATCTCTTGCTCGTGACACAGCGCAAGCTGCTCCCGGCTGCGGTAAAAACCTACTACGACTGGATTCACTCCCATGTCGCAGACAATACGGCTTGGGATAAAATGGTGCGGGAGATTCTAACAGCTAAAGGAAACTCCCTTGAACAAGGGGAAGTGAATTTCTATGCAATCCACCAGAGTCCTGAACACCAAAGCGAAAACGCCTGCCAGGCGTTCATGGGACTCTCCATTGGCTGTGCGAAGTGCCACAATCATCCACTCGAAAAATGGACCAACGACCAGTACTATGCCATGGCCAACCTGTTTGCCCGCGCGCGGGCAAAAGGGTGGGCACACCCCACCGAAGCCGGTGACGGCCCACGGTTTCTCGTTGTTGCAGATGAGGGAGAACTACTGCAGCCCAGTTCTGGAAAACCACAACCGCCTGCCCCGCTGGACGCCGTACCGCTGGCTTTCAATTCTGACAAGGACCGGCTGGAATATCTGGCAGATTGGATAACGTCGCCCGACAATCCATACTTTGCCCGCGCTGCTGCCAATCGAATTTGGGCGAATTTTTTTCGGGTAGGAATCGTCAATCCGGTCGACGACATGCGCCTCTCCAACCCACCCAGCAACCCGGCATTACTGGACTCCCTTGCCAGGTACCTGGTCGACCACAAGTTTGACACGAAGGCACTGATGCGTGTCATACTGCAATCTGAAACCTACCAGCGGAGCAGCCTCCCACTGGAAGGAAACAAGTCCGATCAGAGATTCTTCTCTCGGTATTACCCGCGCAGAATGATGGCCGAAGTGCTCCTGGACGCCATTGCCCAGACCACAGGAATCCCAAGCAAATTCACACATATCGTGAATTTCAATGGAACACGCTCCGAGGTCACAGACTATCCGAATGGGACGAGGGCAACCCAATTGAAAGATTCAGCCGTCGACTCCTATTTCCTTGATGCGTTTGGACGCAACGATCGAGAAATCACTTGTGACTGCGAAAGATTTAGCGCACCCACGATGGTGCAAGTGCTTCACCTCACAAATGGCAACACGGTGAACGAGGCCCTTCGAGCAAAAAAGAATCGCGTGGAGCAACTTCTGAATCAAGAGATGCCCCATGCAGAACTCCTCGATGAAATTTACCTGGTGGCCCTTGCGCGTCGTCCCACACCAGGCGAGTCCAAAAAACTGTTGTCGGAACTTGCCCATGCAGAAAATACGGATCACCGGGAATTGATTGAAGATATTTTCTGGGGAGTGCTCAGCAGCCGGGAATTTTTATTTAACCATTAAGCCTACGCAAAGTTGAAACCTGATGCTTTTGTGCCCGTTACCCTTCGCCACCCGACCTGACTCAACAGCGATTTTTCTAATCCTGGCGGGAGTCGGCCTGGCCATCTCGGAAGCTCCTGCTGCCAGCAAAGAGGCTGCCAGTGAAGAGGCTCCGGCTGCTCCTTCTTACATTACCGATATCGGCCCGCTACTGAACACCTACTGCGTGGGCTGTCACAATGCCGATAGCCAGGAGGGCGGTTTATCACTGGAGTCGTACAACGACCTGCAACAAGGCGGGGAGCACGGACCGGTGATCGTAAACCAGCAACCAGAAGCGAGCCGCTTGCTCCGTGTACTCCTGGGCGATGCCGAGCCCCGCATGCCACCTGAAGACCAATTGCAACCTACCCCTGAAGAAATCGAGATCTTGCGGGCCTGGATTTCTTCAGGGGCAAAAGGTCCCGATGGCGCAGAACCTGACCGGGCAAATTTACAGGTACCCAAAATCAAGCCCATCGCTGCCGAGCGCCGTCCGGTAACCGCCCTTGGCTACTCCCCCGATGGAAAGCTACTGGCGGTGGGCCGATTTAGAGACGTTCAGCTACTGACCGCCCAACAACTCGAGGTTGTTACCGAACTGAAAGAACATCTCGGGAAGGTCACCGACCTCTGTTTTACACCCGATGGCCGGCAACTGGTCGTCGCTTCAGGGATTGCAGGATTGACTGGCGAGGTTGTGGTTTGGGACATTCCCACAGGAAAAAAGCTCCATGCGTTTCGGGCGCATCGCGACCTGATTGAAGCTATCGACATCAGTCCTGACGGACAATTGATGGTAACTGGCAGTTACGACCATACAGCAATCCTCTGGAAACTTTCCACCGGCGAAACCCTCTCGACACTCCACGGCCACAACCAGGCCATCTACGATGTGGCCTTCAGTCCGCAAGGAAATGTAGTTGCAACCGCCAGTGGAGATGCCACCATCAAGCTCTGGAATGCTACCACAGGCCAGCGGCTCGATACCCTCAGCCAACCAGTGGAAGAACAATACACGGTCACTTTTTCCGCCGATGGTCAGTTAATCCTAGGTGGCGGAGCAGACAACCGTCTGCGAATGTGGCAATTCGTTTCCCGCGATGGGCCACAAATCAATCCTCTGGTCCATGCTCGTTTTGCCCATGAAGTTGCCATCGCAAAAATTGCCGTGACTCCCGACGGCCAACGGGCTATTTCCGTGGGGGACGACCGCGTGATGAAATCGTGGACCCTCGATGGTTTGACCGAGTCCTTCGTGTACAACGTACAACCCGATCGCATTGCCGCCATGGCCATTGCCCCCGGGGGCCGGAAATTTGTTGTGGGCCGGTTTGACGGCGCACTTGACTGCTTCGACATTGCGGAGGAAGAAGATTCCAGTCAAACACCCGTAGCGCCGGTTCGAACACAACCCGCCTTGACTGGCCCGACGGAAGATGTGACCGAACTGGAACCCAACAATCAACCGGCAACAGCCACGCCACTCGGGGGGGCATCCAAGGTGGTTGGCGTAATAGAACGTCAACAAGGACAGTCAACGGCTGACGTTGATTTTTTTCGATTTTCTGCCACCGGCGGAGACCAATGGATCGTAGAAACACGCGCCCAACAGATGAAATCTCCTCTCGACACCCATCTTGCCATCCTCGACATGGCCGGAGAACCTGTCGTGCAAACGGTTCTGCAGGCGGTCCGCGACTCGTACATCACATTTCGGGGAATCAATTCAAAAACCCACAAACAAATTCGTCTCCACAATTGGGAAGAGATGACCCTGAACGAGTATCTCTACGTTGGAGGTGAGGTAATGCGACTGCACACCTATCCCTTCGGGCCTGATTCAGGATTTGGTCTCTATGGAAATAGCCAGGAACGGTACACCTACTTCAATACCACGCCGTTTTCCCATGCCATGCATGAGCCATGCTACATCGTGGAAGCTTTGCCACCGGGGGCCACCATCGTTTCCAGCGGGTTACCAGTTTTCAAATTACACTACAC
Organism: Lacipirellulaceae bacterium; assembly: GCA_965243695.1. GTDB lineage: Bacteria > Planctomycetota > Planctomycetia > Pirellulales > Lacipirellulaceae > JAKVCB01. The sequence continues at coordinate 23,953 of CBDEWC010000044.1, forward strand.
CAATGATGATGACCCCCGTCGAAAAATTGGCACCGATTCCCGGCTCGTTTTCACGGCTCCTGCTGATGGTGAATATTTGATCCGGCTACGAGATGCACGTCGTTGGGATGGCCCCGATTACAAATACGAATTAATTTTGCGGGCACCCAAACCTGATTTCCAGGTCACCTTAGAAGACGACAACCCGAAAGTCGGTCCTGGAAGTGGCCAAAAGTTTAGCTTGAAAGCCAATCGCATTGATGGGTTCGACGGTCCAATTCGAATCGATATCGCCAACTTACCACCTGGCTTTTCCGTGAATTCACCACTCGTGATTGAAGCCGGGCACGACGAAACGCGCGCTGTTATCAGTGCAGCATTCGATGCACCCACTCCGACTGAAAGTCAGGCAAAGGCAACCAAGGTAATCGCCACGGCCCAGATCGATGGCCGGGAAGTTATGAAGAGTGTGAACAACCTGGGAACCATCACACTCGATACCGAAACTCCTAAGGTATTCGCCCGCCTGTTGCCATTGGGCCCCAACCAGCAACCCCATATCGCCCCGAACCCCGAATCCCAAAACAAGGACGTTCAGCCGGAGACAGAACCGCCTGAAACCCAAGGTTCCCCACAAGATCCTTTTGAAGGGTTTCCTCAACCTGTGGAATTTACAATCCATCCTGGCGAAACCATTGCCATCCGACTTGCTGTCAAACGCACCGGTGATGAGGGGGCCATCACTTTTGGTGGCGGGGCTACGGGACACAACTTGCCCCACGGCGTATACGTCGACAACATCGGGCTTAATGGAGTGGTCGTGATGCCGGGAAGTTCGGAACGCACGGTTTACATCACCGCCGACGATTGGGTTACGGAACAGTCACGTACGTTTTTTCTCGCTACGACCGATCTTGGAAAACAAGCAACCTGGCCGGTCACCCTGCACGTTCGCCAAAGGTAAACTAAGCAGTGCCGTGACGATTGGTCTCCATCTGCGGATCGTACGGCAATCTGCTTGGCCCAAATTGCGAGTGAGGCAACCGCAGTGGAGTTGGCCTGGCTCCGGTGGCTTATGTACCTGTCGTGAACGGGAAGTTATAAAGGTACTTGCAGCGACAAAATCCTACTAGGGACAGTCACATGACTTACGGACTTACATCGATCTTTACAATTTCAGTCGCATTACAGGCAGTTGCTGCAACACCGCAACTCGCTCCGAGAGAAACGGGTGCGATGCAAAGTTTGTTCAACGGAAAAGATCTCACCGGTTGGGATGGCGACCCCCGACTCTGGTCGGTGAACGACGGGGCCATTCGTGGCGAAACTACGGCCGAAACCCGTGCCCACGGAAACACCTTTCTTATTTGGGAGGGAGGAAACACCAAAGACTTTGAATTGCGGCTGTCGTTTCGATGCAACGAGAAAAATAATTCGGGAGTCCAGTACCGTTCAACGCATATTAAAGACACAACGGTACGCAATGATTGGGTGGTACGCGGATACCAGCACGAAATTCGCAACGAGCACCAATTGCCCAACGTGGCGGCTTTCATCTACGACGAGGGAGGCCGTCGAGGCCGGTTGTGTCTCGTAGGCGAGAAAGCAACCTGGGACAACGACGGCAAGAAGGTCCGCCAAAAGCTGATCGATGAAGCTGAATTTCAGAAACTGTTCCGAATCGATGATTGGAATGATGTTGTCATCGTCGCCAAAGGCAATCGCATCCGGCATTATCTCAACGGCAGGCTAGTCCTGGACTTCACCGACAACCACCCCGAACTGGCCTTATCCGATGGCCAGCTTGCCTTGCAGCTACACGCCGGCAAACCGATGTGGGTTGAGTTCAAAGATATTCGCTTCAAAGAGATCCAGTAGCTGGCCAACCCGTCCGCTGTCAATCCGGCGAATGCTTTGTGCCGATTGATGACCTTGCCTCTTCTCGCCCAGGAAGTCGGCCGATCGTTTCGCCTTAAGAACTCTTGGCAAACGCAAACTGGCGTGGTTGAGCAATTTGCTTCCAGTCGGTGGCCGACATGATGATTGAATTTGTCAGCGATCCGGCATTGAAGGCGATTTTGCCATATTGCTGCCCGACCGAATCGTCTCCAAACAACTCCAGTGGCAAAATCGGCCGACCAAAGGGCGGAACCGACCCAGGGACCAAACCGGTCAGGTCAAAAAGTTCGTCTTTGGTGGCAAAACGGATCTTTTTCACCTTCAGTTCCCGCTTGATGGCCGCCGATGCCAACTTTTGATCGGCCGGCAACACAAACAGGCCAAACCTGTCATCGATCCGGGCAACAATCGCTTTGGCGCCCACACCAAGTGGTTCGCCGCGGGCCTGTGCCGACTCCTCAGACGTCAAGGTAGGCTGATGCTCAACTTCCCGAAAGGCAATCTTGCTTTGCCTGAGAATTTCGCAGATCTGCTGACGGATGTCGGAACTCATAACAACAGTGACCAAAGCGGAAACAAATCAGTAAGTGGTAGCGCGATTATGGCTTCTTTACGGATTTTGTTCAAACAGGTTATTTTGGCACCCACTCGCATAAAGTGGCCAACCTGCGAACAACAACGTCTCCGTGGCCCCCGAGTTCTGCAATTAGATCATGGTGGCATTACCGACAATCGGGGCAGACATCCTCGAAGGGCACATTTTACCAGGAACAAGCCGCGTCGCTAAAATGACGCGGTACAATCGTGTTGTACACTACACGGAGTCGTTGATGCCGATTGAGGGTTGATACAAATTGGGCAAATGCTTGTTTTTGATTTCCGGAAGTCAACGCCAACAACAGGAGTATTGCTTTGCTTTCCGATACCCCCTATTGTCCTGCTTGTTGTACTCTCGTGGAAACCACACGACCACAAGTGCTAGACGAATCGGGAGATACGAGCAGATCGGAAAATTACCACCGAACCTCCTCTTGAGAGGCCCCAATCGTCGCTTTCCAACAATTCGCCCTCCCCTATCCTTCCAGGGCCATCCTCATGCCAACGGCCAGTTCCGTAGAGAAGATTTGTATAGTCACCGGTGGAGGCTCAGGCGTTGGTCGCGCCGTGGCCCTGGCATTGGCCAAGGCGAATTGCACGGTCGTGGTCAGCGGGAGACGGGAAGAGGCCCTGGCTGAGACAGTCAAACTGGCAGGAACTCATAGCAACCAGATCATTCCTTTACCAGCCGATGTCGCCCAAGCGGACTCGGTGCGGCAACTGTTTGCCAACACCTGTGAAAAGTTCGGACGGTTGGATGTGCTCTTCAACAACGCGGGAATCCATCTTCCGGCAACTCCACTTGAAGACATTCCCCTCGACCAGTGGCAGCAGATCGTGGCTGTGAACCTCACCGGCACCTTCCTTTGCATGCAGGAAGCCTTTCGCATGATGCAGCGCCAAACCCCACAAGGAGGGCGCATCATCAACAACGGATCGATATCGGCGCACGTCCCTCGTCCCCACGCTGCTGGCTACAATGCCACCAAGCATGCAGTCACGGGGCTAACCCAGTCAGGATCGCTGGAAGGACGAAAATACCATATTGCCGTTGGACAAATTGATATCGGAAACGCAGAAACTCCCATGTCGAGCGAGTCGCTCAAGAAGGGGGCAATGCAAGCGGATGGCGAAATTCGGCAAGAACCGAGCTTTGATGTTGCCCACGTGGCAGAGGCCGTGCGCTACATGGTCGAATTGCCGCCGGAAGCCAACGTGCCGTTTGTCACGGTGATGGCAACCTCGATGCCTTACATCGGTCGGGGATGAACGGGTGAGAAAAACGGTTCTCAGGCCAGGTTCCAGCCAGGCCGGTACGGGCGACGAATCAACGGGGCAGCTTCGGGCACATTGCGGACTCGCAAATTGTCTGCATCCCAGTTCAGCTTCTTACCGGTTCGAAATGCCACATTGCCCAGGTGGTTTGCTTCGGTGAGCTTGCCGGCATATTCAAAATTGCAGGTTGTCGGGTCACCTGTCTTGCAGGCATGAATCCACTCGGCATAATGGCCCAGTGATTTCGGAATCGTCGGTTCAGGTCGCTCAAAATCAACCCAATCTTTTTCGGGAAGCAGCATATGCTTGCCGTAATCAGACAGCAACATCCCTTTATCTCCCACAAAGAGGGTACCACTGCCCCACTGCGGAATCGCTCCCTCTCGCCAAAGTGCCGGCTTGTTGGTTCCTTGATACCAGGTCAACTCCAGCGGAGGCATGTTGCCTCGTGGACCATACTCGTAGGTCACTTCCATCGAAGCGGGGGCAAGTTCCGGGTGGGCCTTCAGGCCACGCGCCTGGACCGTGAGTGGCGTTTCCAGGTTCAGCGCCCAAAACGGTAGATCGATCATGTGACTTCCCAGGTCAGACATCGTGCCACTGCCAAAATCCCACCAGCGGTACCATTTTGGCCCCGGTACGTAGACCTCGTGAAAATTGCGATACGGTGCGGGCCCCAACCAAAGATCCCAATCAAGACTCGCGGGAACCGGCTGGGATTCGGCCGGACGGTCTCGCACGTGAACCACATCACCGGCGGCCTTGGCTTCTGCAACCGTCGGGTGCCAGCCCCAGGCACGGGAAGTCCACACGTGCGCCTCACGCACGGGCCCAATGGTGCCTGCCTGGACCAATTCCACCACCCTGCGGTAATTGTCGGATGCATGAACTTGCGTACCCATCTGGGTCGCTACGCCAGCTTTGGCCGCAGCCTCACGAATGACCCGTGCTTCATAAATACTGTGGGTCAGCGGCTTTTCACAATAGACATGTTTTCCCAATTGAAGTGCCGGGAGCGTGGCAAATGCGTGTGTGTGCTCACAGGTACTCACAACAACTGCGTCAAACTCCTGCGCGTGATCAAACAGTTTTCGGAAATCGGTCACCTTGCGGGCCTGGGGATGCCGTTTGCTGGCCGCCTCCAAACCGTTTTCGTTGACATCACAAAGGGCAACGATGTTTTCCGATGCCACACCGGCGAGGTTTGAGCCACCACGACCGCCACATCCGATGATGGCCACATTCAATTTTTCGTTGAGATTCGTGCCGCGCACGATGGCCGGTGCTGCAAATGCAGCGCCTGCTCCCATTGCCGTCGCGGCACGCAAGAAATTGCGCCGGTCCGTTTTCCGAAGGGAATGATTGTCTTGTTGGGAAGATGCCATTGTTCGGTCCTGTGATATTTGGTGCTAAAAGATTTATGCCAAGTCGTGAAAGCTGGAGGGGGGCAATTTCAGGGCAATTCACGAATCCGAATGTGTCGAAATTCAATCGGAGACCCTTCCGATTCCAGGCACAGATAACCGCGGCGCGGTTCGCAATGGTTTCCTCCGGAAACCTCGCCGCCGTTAACCCACAGGCGCACCTCCCCGTTAATCGCGCGAATGTAGTAATGGTTCCAGTGGCCAAATCCTTTCGCCCGATCCTCAGAGGGAAAACTCCGCGAGCCATCCGCTGACAAGGGAGGAAACGGAGTCATGTGAGTGCGAACGGGAAACACATCGCCGTTGGTCGAGAACCAGTCACTCTTTTCCCCATGGCGTTTTTCATAATTCTCGGCATAGCCATGGTCAAGAATCTGAACCTCAATGCCAGAAGGGAGGTCGCCTGGCGCAAGCGAGGTCAGCGACTCCGGGACAGCCCAAACGAAGATCCCTGAATTACCAGCCGAACGAAGGTGCTTCCACTGGGCGACGAGTTCAAAATTTTCATACTCTTTCCGGGAGCGAATGACTCCGACCGGCTTGCCCGTGCAATGCGCATTCTCCCCCTTCCAGGTCCAGGTATCTTCGGCGCAATTGACGTTGACAAAATCTTTTCCTGTCAGTGCTACCCAACCAGGTCCACTGCCATCTAAAAAAGCCCGCTGGAGGGGTGGCTCAGCACAGACAACACCGTTGCCACTCATAGATGGCCCTAAAAAACTCGCCAGCAGGACGACACCCGCCAACAGTATCCATGGAGACCGCACAATCATGGGAGACAGTATTTTCACGGCACGAATTTCCTGGGATTCTCAGAAAAACCAACTTTCGTGGTGTTCAGCTTACCGTATCTCTGCGTGGCCGCCAAACCGGCTCCCGGGTTTTCTGTCATACAACGCAAACCTCTCTTTTGGCCGACAAATAGCGTGAGACTTTTTTAAGGCCGTTCCTCTACCCAAGACCTGCACAACGGCTGATAATGGACTACAGGAATGTCCCTCCGAACGACTTCCCGCGACCATTTGAATTGCCGAAAAAATTTCTGGTAACTCAATTTTGAAGCGCAGCCACTTCTTTGACTGCCTGCCGGCAATTTCCGGAAAACTAACTTCGTGACACAGAACTTGAAAAAGCTGGCCTGTTTCTTACTGGTTGCAACCGGCGGCCTCCCCCTCGCTGATTGTGGCGCCAAATCACCTGGCCTGGAAATTCGTCCTGCAGACCACATCTGCTACATCGGCAACACGATGGCCGATCGAATGCAGCACCACGCCTGGCTGGAAACGTATCTCCATGCACTCTATCCCAGTTACGAATTGACCTTTCGCAACCTCGGTTTTTCGGGCGACGAACTTAAGACCAGGCCACGGTCGGAGAACTTCGGCAGTCCCGACGAGTGGCTCTTTAAGTGTCAGGCCGACATTATCTTTTGTTTCTTTGGATACAACGAAGCACTGCGTGGCGAGGCAGGTGTTGCCAGTTTCCAAGCGGACCTGGAAGCACTGGTCGATCAAATGCGGTCTCAGCAATACAACGGCAAGTCGCCGCCCCGCATCGTCATTTTTTCGCCCATTGCCCACGAGAACCTGCGTAGCCCACATCTGCCCGACGGCACCGAAAACAACAAGACACTTGTCCGGTACCGGGATGTCATGGAGCAGGTCTGCACTACCAAACAGGTACCCTTTGTCGACCTGTTTACCCCCACACAAAGATTGTACCGGGCAGCACCCACACCGCTGACGCTCAATGGCATTCATCTACTGGACCATGGGAACCAGGCAGTCGCAGAGGTCATCCTGCAGGAATTGTTTCCCGCGGTTTCGCTGCCTGATTTGCAAAACCCACCCCAACTGCGAAAGGCCGTTCAGCAAAAGAACGACTACTGGTTCAATCGATACCGGGTAGTTGATGGCTATAACGTTTATGGGGGACGCTCCAAGTTGGCCTGGCATGGACAGTCAAACGCAGATGTCATGCGCCGCGAGATGGAAATCTTTGACGTCCTGACGGCCAATCGCGATCAAAACGTGTGGAGAGTTGCCCAGGGCAAAACTCCGGAGATCGACGACGACAACCTTCCCGAATTACTCACCGTCAAAACGAATAAAGAAGGCCCTCTTGATGATGGGAGTTTCCCCTACCTCGATGGCAAGCAGGCCATCCAAAAAATGAAGCTCGCCGAAGGGATGGAAATCAATCTTTTTGCCTCCGAGGCCATGTTTCCCCGATTGATCAATCCGGTGCAAATGGCAGTTGATACCAACAGCCGTTTGTGGGCATCGGTGTGGCCGTCGTATCCACACTGGAAACCAACCGAACCCCGCAGAGATGCGCTGCTGATCCTGCCCGACGAGGATCGTGATGGGGTCGCGGATGAATGCATTGTCTTTGCAGACCAACTGAACAGTGTTACGGGCTTTGAATTCTGGGGAGGTGGCGTATTGGTTGCGGCCCCCCCCGAAATCTGGTTCCTGAAAGACACCGATGGCGATGACCGGGCCGACGTGAAGATCCGCATGCTCCAGGGAATTTCCAGCGCCGACACCCATCACACTGCAAACGCCATGCTGATTGGTCCCGATGGCTGGCTCTACTGGTCACGTGGAATTTTCAATGTGGCCAACCTTGAAACACCAACACGCACCTACCGTTCCAGTCAATCTGGCGTACACCGGTTTAATCCCCGCACTTTCGAGGTCGAGTTTCACTTTCCAATAGGCCCCAACCCCCATGGAGATGTTTTTGATCGCTGGGGTTATCAGTTTGCCAACGACGGCACCAGTGGCACCGGGAGCTATGTCAACATTGGTCGCGGAATTTCGAACAAGCAGTGGTTTGACAGACGGGTCCGCCCGGTTTCCAGCACGGGAATTCTTTCCAGCGAACATTTCCCAGCCGAGAACAACAACCATTTTCTTGTTTGCAACACGATTGGATTTCTCGGTGTGCTACAACATCGCGTGAATTATAACGGAGCGGATATTACGGCAACCGAGATCGAACCGATTTTGGTCTCTTCGGACCCTAACTTCCGCCCGAGCGACCTCGAAATTGGAGGGGATGGAGCGCTCTATGTATCCGACTGGCACAACGTGTTGATCGGCCATATGCAGCACAACATGCGTGATCCCAACCGCGACCACGAGCACGGTCGCATCTATCGGGTAACCGCCAAAGGGCGCAAACTCCTCAAGCCCGCCAGGCTGAAAGAAAAACCGGTTGCCGAGGTTTGCCAGCATCTCCTGGCCCCGACCGATAGCGTGAGATACCGGGCCCGCATTGAGATGAGCGGACGCGATACGTCCGAGGTGGTCGCAACGATAAAAACGTTTGCTGCCGGCTTGACGCCACAAAACGCATTGCCAGACCAAGATGAAGCCCAAGCGCTACTGGAATGTCTCTGGGTACTCGAAGAACATCGCCAGCCCAATACGACGCTTCTAAAAAAGGTCTACGAATCGCGTGAACCACGCGTTCGTGCCGCCGCCATTCGGACACTGGGACACTGGGCAGGACACATTGATGGTTGGCAATCCATTTTGCAGTCTGCAGCACGAGATGCCTCGCCCCTGGTACGAGCAGAGGCGGTAAAGGCGGCGATTTGTTTTCCAAAGTATCCTGCGAGCGAAGTGATTCTTGAAGTTGCCTCGCGCCCCGTCGACCCGGAATTAAATACCGTTATCAGCTACGCTGTAAAAGAGATTGACATTGAATCTCTACTTAAGGAAATGATCCTGTCAGGCACCCGCCTGTCGCCGACTGCACGAAAATATGCCCTCCAAAATATGGCGGTCGAAGACCTGCTGAAATTACCCCTCGACCAGGAAATCTGCCGCACTATTCTCAACCGCAAAAACGCGACTGCCAAAGAGTTAACATTAACCCTAAGCCAGTTAGCCAGGCTGACCAATCGCAATTCACTGGATCTACTTTTGGAGCTTTTGACTGACGAACCGTCACAGTCAAGTGTCCACGTGTTTGGGCTGGGAGAACTACTGGCAAACTATTCTTCAGCAGAACTGGCTCTATTTAATGACCAACTCCAAAACATGGCAACAAATGGCGCCACCGCTGAAATCAAGTCCCTTGGATATGCCGCCTGGATCATCGCCGATCGTTCCGGCGACAATGCTTTTCTTGCCGCATCCAACAACAATCAGGAACTTCGCTGCTTTCTGGAGGCGATCTCCAACATTCCAGATGATTTAAAAACTGCCCTTTATGAGAAAGTTCGACCGTTAGTTTTTTCTTCCACTCCAAATCTCACAGACTCCCAAAAGGACTTTTTCCCTGCCTCCCCGGGGATTCACGTCGACTACTTTTACCCCAGCCTCGACAACGTCAAAGCTGAAACATTGGATCGCTTGAATCCAACTGCCAGTGGGTTTGTCCATAACCTTTCATTGGACGTACCACAGCGAACACCCACGGACAAATTTTCTCTCCGATTTTCCGGTGTGCTACATATTACCACCCCTGGAAAATACCAGTTCTTTACTGTCTCTGACGATGGCTCACGACTCTACATCCATGGACAATTAGTGGTCGACAATGATGGCCTGCACGGCATGCGAAAGAAAAAAGGGTCTATCGAACTCCCGGTTGGAAAATACCCCTGGACCCTTAACTATTTCAACCATGGTGGAGACGAGGGGCTCAAAGTCAGTTGGTCAGGTCCTGGATTCGACGAACAACCAATCCCACCAGATCGACTCATGGCAGCCAACAGCGAATCCTTGCAAGAAAAAGCGATACGTACCCTGGGAATAATTCCCGGACGCGAATCGCAAAAGATCAGGGATCTGGTTGGGGTTTTAAAAACGGGCCAGTATCTTTCCGCTGCAATCAGCGCGTTACGCTCCATTCCGATCGATCATTGGTCCGCAAACCAGGTTCGTCCCGTCATTGACAACCTGATTGGCTACCTCAGCGAAATGCCTGCCCGCTATCGCACTGGCCAGCCAGCAAAGGAAGCGGTAACTCTGGCCAAATCACTCGCCTCCATCCTTCCTCCCGGCGATGCTGACGAGATCGATTCACGGTTAAACACTCTGGATGTACGCGTCATTGCCATTGGTACAGTCCCCCACCGCATGATCTATGACAAGGAGAAAATCGTGGTGCAAGCGGGCACACCGGTTGAGTTCCGCTTTTCTAATACCGATGCAATGCCACACAATTTTGCGATTCTGCTTCCCGGCGCTTTGCAAGAAGTTGGCGAACTGGCCGAAGCAACCGCCCGCGAGGCAGGTGCGGCAGGCCGGCATTACCTTCCGAAATCCGACAAGATCCTCCTGGCCAGCCACCTTTTGCAACCTGGGCAAAACCAGACACTCAGTTTTCATGTTCCCACCGAACCGGGAGTCTTCCCTTACGTCTGCACCTATCCAGGACACTGGCGCCGGATGTTCGGCGCGCTCTATGTCGTGCGCGATCTCTCCGGGTACCAGGCCAATCCGGATCTTTACCTTGCAGAGAATCCGCTACCGGTCAAAGACGAGTTGCTCACCCTGAACACGCGCGCTCGCGAGTGGACCTTTGACGAATTGCAAGCTGATGTCCACGAACTGCCGCGCGGCCGATCCTTCGAAGTTGGCCAGGAACTGTTCAAAGTTGCCAGTTGTGTCGCTTGCCATCAACTCAATAATCAGGGGCGCGTGTTTGGTCCTGACCTGGTCAAGCTCGATCCCCAAAAGAAAACGGCTGCGTATATTTTGCAATCGATCCTGGAACCCTCCAAGGATATCGAAAAGAAGTTCCAATCTTACACGTTCTTGCTCGATTCGGGAAAAGTCATCACTGGAATGATCATGGCCGAGAATGACCAGCAGGTGAGCGTGGTCATCGACCCGCTCGCCAAGGACAAGCCAACCCTCCTTGAGAGGGACGAAATCGAAGAAACGATCAAGTCCAACGTCTCGCTTATGCCGGCGGGTCTGTTGAACAAGCTGTCGCGGGAGGAAATTCTGGACCTGGTTGCTTACGTTTACGCTGGCGGGGATGCGAAACACAAGCTCTTTGAGGGGCATGACCACGCGCACCATCATCACTAGAATAGATCCCTGGTCGGAAACAGCCTGCTTGCCTTTACTGGAAACTCGAGTGGCCATCCCGACTTATTCCCAAACCTCATTTTCAATATCGAACTCTAAAAACGGAGAACACTGTGCGACCTGCTTCGACCTTAGGATTGCAGCCATCGTTTGGATTTGGAGATCGCATTGGCCTGGCAACGCCGGGCCACGCCGCGGCCATGCGAACCGCCGGGGCGGGTTTTGCCCCGATTTTTGCCCAGCAGTCGATCCGTGAAATGACGCGCACCTCGCGCAGCCCACAAGGCGTCATGGACGATGCACTTGCCGCATTGGAGACCGTTCAGTGGGAAGAGTTGCACGGGGCGGATGCGGATCATCTTAAGACCGAAGAGGATGTCGATTGCACAGCGGCAGCTGGCTTCACATTCTTTACGATCGACCCCTCTGGCCACGTTGACCAGCAGGCTGACGATTATGACGAAACGACGCTGCGCGGAAAAGCGGCTGGCCTCCGCGACTCGATTTCGTGGCTGGACCGCTACACCCAAAAGCCAATCGTCCTGAAAACTGGTGCGAAGATTGATTTTACCGAAGGCGAGGTGATGCGGGCAGCCGTCAAGTACGGGCCTGCCATTGAAGCTGCAATTGGGCTTGCCGATTATATTTGCCAGGTCCAAACCGCAGCAGATCGCGAACATGAAATTGAACTCAGCATCGACGAAACCGAACAGCCAACCTCGCTGGCTGAACATTGGATCATTGCCGACCAATGCCTGTCACGCGGAGTCAAGCTCGTTTCTCTCGCTCCCCGGTTTGTGGGCGATTTTGAAAAAGGTGTCGATTACATTGGCGATGTCGAGATCCTCGAGCAGTCCCTCGCTCATCACGGTGCCATTGCCCGCCAACTGGGACCTTACAAACTGAGTTTGCACTCTGGTTCCGACAAACTCTCGATGTACCCTGCCCTGGCACGTGCTACCCAGGGACATTTTCACGTAAAGACAGCGGGCACCTCCTACCTGGAAGCATTAAGGGTAATCGCGATTCACGAACCGGGCCTGTTTCGCGAGATTTGCGATTTTTCCCGGACGCGCTACAATCACGACCGGGCAACTTACCACGTCCACGCAACGCTGGACAATGTGGCTCCTCCAAGTGAACTGACCGGGGACCGTCAGTTAGAACAAGCCTATCTCGAACGGTGGGAAGATGTCCCCGAGGGACAAGGTTTTACCGAAGCAGGTCGGCAAATTCTGCACTGCACGTTTGGATCGGTGTTGACCGATACCAGCTTGGGCAAAGCCTTCAACGACTGCGTGCGCACGCATGGCGACACGTATACCGAAGTCATTGCCGAACACTTCAGCAAACACCTTGCGGCACTGCAGTCGGGCTGTTGAAATATTTTGAAATCTGGCAACCGAAACCACCGGGCAAACCGTGTTGCCGGCCAGCGACTGGGAGCACCTATGTTTTCTGGAAACCTACTTTGACAGGCCGCTCACCCTGAAATACTTGATTCCGAGCAAACTCTCTTTTATCATCAAACCAGGGACCCGAATATCACTCAAAGACCCTTAGTCCTAGGATTTTATGATTCTCCGAATACTCTTATTCGTCAGTTCGTGTATCCCAGGAGTCTCCCTGGCCGGAGAGGATCCGGTCCGGTTCAACCAAGATATCCGGCCGATCCTGTCAAAAAAGTGCTTCCAATGTCACGGTCCCGATCAAAAGGAGCGGCAGGCTCACCTGCGATTGGACCAACAAGGTGGTGACGACGGTGCTTACCGCGAGCACGATGGTTCACAGGCCATCCAACCAGGGTCGCTCGATGGCAGCGCGGTGTGGCACCGAATCAACACCACCGATCCGAACGAGATGATGCCACCGGAAGGTGCTCATATTCACGGGCCTTTGACGGCCACCGAAAAAACACTCCTCGGGCAATGGATTGTCGAAGGGGCCAGGTACGACGACTTCTGGTCATTCGTACCCCCTCAACAGGCAAAGCTCCCCGAGCCAAAGAGCCGATCATGGCGCAGCTCACAGCCGATCGATCGTTTTGTGATGGCGCGGCTTGAGCAGGAAGGCCTGCAGCTTAATCCTCCTGCCACCAGGCGAACGCTAATTCGCCGAGTCACCTTTGACCTCACCGGCCTGCCTCCCACCCCCGACGAAATTGATTCTTTTCTCGCAGCCCCGTCGGAGCGGGCCTACGAAACGCTGGTGGACCGGTTGCTTGAAAGTCCCCGGTACGGTGAGCACATGGCGAGGTTCTGGCTGGACCTGGTCCGTTTTGCAGACACCAACGGTCTCCACCACGACCACTATCGTCAGATGACCCCCTACAGGGACTGGGTCATCCGTGCCTTCAACGACAACTTGAGCTTTGACCAGTTTACGAAGTATCAAATTGCCGGAGATCTCTTCCCGGAACCAAGTGTGGACCAGCAGATTGCCTCAGGGTTCAACCGCCTCCACCTGATTATCGATAGTGGCACCGCGCTGCCTGAAGAGAGTTTTACACGAAACGTGATCGATCGCGTCACCGCGGTTGGAACAGCCTTTCTAGGCCTGACCGTCCAGTGTGCGGTCTGCCATGACCACAAATACGATCCTATCACGCAAAAAGATTTCTATCAGCTCTTTGCTTTTTTCAACAACTTCGACGGTGCTCCCGAAACGGAAATGAACCGAAAGTCTCTGATATTCCGGCGTGGCCTTCAAACTCCCTATATTGAGTTCCCCACTCCAGAGCAAAAAACCCAACGAAACCTCATCCAGGAGGAAATCGCCCGGCTCGAAAAGGAACTCGACAACACAAAGCCTGCTGGAGATTCAACCGAACCAAGCGAGCGTGACGATGTCCACACACAACTGGAAGAACAATTAAAAGAGAGACGCAAGTCACTGGAATCCCTCGAAGAGGAAATCCCTGCAACCCATGTGATGAAAGAGCGCTCAGAGGTTCGGCCAGCCCACATTCTTATTCGAGGCATCTACGATCAACCGGGAGAGCCGGTTGATCGTGACGTGCCTGCCTTTCTGCCACCGATGCAGAAAACAGCCGGCCTGCGGACACGCACCGATTTTGCAGAATGGCTCGTCGCCCCCTCCAATCCCCTCACCGCCCGCGTCACCGCCAATCGGTTCTGGCAGCAGTTCTTCGGCATCGGAATCGTGAAGACTTCAGAGAATTTTGGAACCCAGGGCGAGTGGCCAAGTCATCCGAAACTGCTCGACCACCTGGCGTTTGAGTTCGTGCAATCTGGCTGGGACGTCAAGAAACTGGTACGTGATATTGTTCTCTCGGAAACTTACAAGCAGTCTTCCGAGGCAGCCCCGGAAAGCTACGCCATCGATCCCGAGAACCGGCTATTGGCGCGTGGTCCCCGATTCCGACTCGATGCCGAAATGATCCGCGACCAGGTTCTCTTTGTGAGTGGCCTGCTCAATCCAACCTTCTACGGCAAAAGTGTCAAACCACCGCAGCCGGCAGGCCTCTGGACTGCGGTGGCAATGCCATCCTCCTACCCGCGGATCTACGAAGCCGACAAAGGGGACCAAATTTATCGCCGAAGTGTCTACACGTTCTGGAAGCGGTCCGTGCCACCACCCCAGATGACCATCTTCGACGCACCTATGCGAGAGAGTTGCATCGCCCGACGAGAACGGACCAACACCCCGCTACAGGCGCTGGTTCTGATGAACGAACAGCAGTACTTTCGCGCCACCTTGCAATGTGCGAAACAGCTGCTGACGGAACCCGGGCTCAGCGAAGATGAAAGAATCCGACTCGCGTACGAAAAGGTGACCTCCCAGCTTCCTGATGCCGGAAAGATAGTGAGCCTTCAAAATGCACTACAAGACTTCAAGCAAATCTACACCCAAGACCCGGTTACCGCCCAAGCCATGACCGTAAACCTCACCAATGAAGACCTGCCTGTAGAAAACCCGGTCGAGTTGGCATCCTGGACGATGCTTGTTCACTCGATGCTAAACCTCGACATCACCAAGACTCGCCAGTGAGCCAACCTATGCCCCCAGTGCAAAAGTTCAACGACCTCCAAACTCGCCGTCGGTTCCTCAAAGGATCCACGATGGGACTTGGTGCCGCGGCACTCGGGTCGATGCTGTCCGAATCAGCATCTGCCGGAGGATATGACAAAACGCATTTTCCTCCGCGAGCCAGACGTGTAATCTTCCTGTTCATGGCCGGTGCGCCAAGCCAACTTGATCTGTTTGATTACAAACCCCAACTGCAAAAACAGTTCAACGAGCCCTTGCCCAAAAGCATCAGCAAGGGACAGCGTGTCACTGTCATGACAAAGGGGCTCGAACAGCGAGTCGCACCGTCGATGTTTAAGTTTCACCGCGCAGGTGAAAGCGGCCTCTGGATGTCGGAGCTTCTGCCACACCTCTCCACGGTGGCAGACGATCTTTGTATTATCAAGTCCACGAATACCGATTCGATCAACCACGACCCTGGAAAAACCCTCTTCTGTACCGGGTCGGAAATTCCGGGCAAGGCGAGTCTCGGCTCCTGGTTGAGCTATGGCCTGGGCAGCCTGAACCGGAACCTTCCCGACTTTGTAGTATTGCCCTCCGCCTTTTGGACCGGTGACCAGGCAAACATCCAGGCACTCTACAGTCGACTGTGGGGATCCGGGTTCCTGCCATCGAAGCATCAGGGAGTCTCCTTTCAGACATCGGGTGACCCAGTCCTGTTTCTTTCCAATCCCGCCGGGGTAAGCCGCGCCAGTCGTCATCGCATGCTGGATCTTGTCACGGAACTCAACGAGGCGCATCTCAACGAAATTGGGGACCCCGAGATTCAAACGACGATCTCCCAGCAGGAGATGGCCTTCCGCATGCAGGCCTCAGTGCCGGAACTGACCGATCTCTCTGGAGAACCAGAGCACATCCTCAAGCGGTACGGACCCGAGGTCCATAAAACTGGCTCTTTTGCACGCAACTGCCTTTTGGCCAGGCGCATGGTAGAGCGGGACGTACGTTTCGTGCAGCTCTTCCACCGTGGCTGGGATCACCACTCCAGCCTCCCACGAAAGCTGCGAGGACAAACCTACGATGTCGACCAGGCCTGCGCCGCACTGCTCACCGACCTGAAGCAACGTGGCCTTCTGGAGGATACCCTCGTGGTCTTTGGTGGCGAGTTTGGTCGCACCAGTTATTGCCAGGGTCAACTGACCCTCACCGACTATGGTCGCGACCATCACCCCAGATGTTTCACTACCTGGATGGCCGGTGGTGGCATCCGCGGTGGCATTACGTATGGCCAGACGGATGACTTCAGCTACAACATCGTCGAAAACCCGGTGCACGTCCGCGACTTCAACGCCACCATCCTTCACCAGCTTGGAATCGACCACAACCGCCTGACCTTTCCCTTTCTGGGACTGGCACAAAGGGCCACGGGAGTGCAGGAGGCCCACGTCGTCAAAGACATTCTCGCCTGACCTGGCAGGTCACTATGGTTGCACTGCTCGGCGCCGAGCCATTCGTGGCATGAGTTAAATCTTTCGCCCAAGGGCCACCCAGGCCCACTCTCTGCGCAAATCAGACCCACCTGATTCTCTGGCAAGAGCGGCGCGACCGCCTCGGCAAGGAAAACGACGCGGGACCGGCACGCCTCGTTTTCCGCCGGGTCGTTTTGTTGACCAATTTGTCATGCTGTGCTGTTGTGCCAGTATTTCGGATTGTGTGTGCCCCCCACCCTCTCGAGGGTGATTTCCAGCCTGTCCGCAACCGATTTGCAAACTCTTTTGCTGCAAAACCAGGTGGCCCTCCGTCGCGAGAGGATTCCATGGGCTAGATATTAGAAGAGGTACCATGGAAATGCTTATTTACGGTAGAAACCCCAACAAGCCGTGCGGCCAGATTTTTTACGTCGATGAAACGACGTGGCAGCCAATCCATGCGCTGATGGTCGAACTCTGCGACAGCTTTCTCGACGAGATTGAACTGGAGGGGATGAAAATTGGCCGGGGAGACGGACCTGCTGACCAGGTCACCTGCAATGGTATCGCAGCATGTTTCAACGCCTGGATGGAACACAACGTCTGCGGCGCCCGCTTTGATGGGGCCAAGCTCCAAGTCGCAAGTCAAGGCTGGTCGATGCTGGCCGATCCAGCAGCAGACTTTGCCGATTCGTCCTGTTACGTGAGCGATTGCCGACTCAAGCTGTGGATCAGGTTCCTACACCACTGCGGTGGTTTTGAAGTGTGCTGACCAGGAAAAAGACCCGGGTTCCTTTCACACACCTCACATCAACCTCGTTCACAGCCCGTTCACGCCTTGATCTCCGCGTGCGCCCCGGGACAAGCTCTTCAGACAATGGCCTCCCGCTTGAGCACCTTCGTGGCTATCTCGACCAACGCACGTTTTAGTACCACGGGTACAAAACCGACGCGGGAAATACCTGCGCCGCACACGGTCTCGGCAACGCAGGTAGAAGCATCTATTTTGGCGATAAGCTTCCACTCTGTGAAACACGATCTACGGCCTATCGTAAAGCACACCCATCCCTAAATCAGTCCTGCCCGTTGTCGACCAGGCTTGCGTGAAACAATTTGACAAGTGCTAAATACTTCTGGTCACGGCAAGCCGTTTCCTCCCGAACCGATTCGGGAGTGTAATCATACATTCCCTTGCCCGTCTTGACTCCGAAATTTCCTTCATCAACAAGTTGCTGGACTTTGTCAGGAACTTCTTCGTCTTTACGCATGTGCTCAATCATTATTTTGTAGGTGACAACATTGATGTCGAGACCGGCAAAGTCATTGATCTTAAGTGGCCCGACTGCTGCCAAACGCATCCCCATGCTACCTCGAATTGCTTCATCAATGTCCTCGGCACTCGCAACCCCCTGGTCAAGCAGATCCCAGACTTCGCGGTACATGGCCGTCTGTACCCGGTTGACCAGAAACCCGGGAACCTCTTTGTTAATCCGAATGGCCTTTTTACCAATGCTCAAAAGAAATTGAAGGGTTGTACAGGTTGTCTCTTCAGAGGTCTTTTCTCCTGGAACCACTTCGACAACCGGCACAATATGGGGCGGATTAAAGTAATGCGTGACTACGGCCCGTTCCGGGTGTTTCATGAGACTCGCAGATTGCGTGATCGGAAAACTCGAACTATTGCTTGCCAGAATGGTTTCGGGACGAACGTCCGCCTCAAGACGGACAAAAAGCTCCCGCTTGACCTGCAGGTCCTCGGCAACCGCTTCGGTGACAAAGTCGGCTGGCCCGACTGCTTCTGCCTCGGTTGAAACAACACGAATTCTTGCCAAAATTGTGTCGGTCACACCTGGTGGGAGAAATTCTGCTTCCTCGAATCGGATCAGGTTTGCACGAATCCTTGCCACCAACGAATCGCGGGCCGCCGCAACCTGGTCGAAACAGTAAACCTCATACCCGGCCACAGCGAAGTTTTGGGCGATACCATGTCCCATCGTTCCAAGCCCAAGGACGGATACCGTTTTTATTGCGTCTACATTCATGATTCGGTCTTTTTTGGTCTGAGTTAACAATCAGGTTATCGGCCGCAGAAGGGCACCATTTCCGTACATTGTCCACGCCAATCTACTAAACCACCAATCTACTAAACCACCAATCTACTAAACCACCAATTTGCTAAACCACCTGTCGATGTGCCATGCAGAACCTGTTCAATATCGAAGCCCAGATTTTATGCGATTCAGCGCGCTAAGGTGCTGTTCCAATTTGAATGCGCGGCGACTCAGAGATGCTATCAAACGGCGTATCCCCCACAAAGAGGCAACCCGCATTTGGAAGCCGAGCCTGCCGCTCAACCGACATGTTTTCTACGGCAGTCGTCACAATCAATTTCACGGATCCGTCATGTTCAATCAGCAGCGGACAAGTCGCTCGAGGGGATAAGGGAGTTTTCCAAACAGCCTCCTGTGACCCGTCGGCAAGGCAGAATTGCCGCACCTCCCCATGGGGCGCATCATCCGGATTGTAGAATGCGATAATCACACTTTGCCCGTCGGGGGTGCCAACCATCCCGTCGGGAAAATCGTCAAAACGTCCAAGGTCCAATACTTCCCGAGGTCCGCTCAAGGTCCCCGAGGAAATATCCAGCGTGTAATCGACCACCTTTTTAGTCGGGGTATCGATATCAAGAAAGCGAACCTGCTCACCTTCTTTCAGGATGACTTTGCCATTCGAGCACAATTGGTCGGACCGGAGTTGAAAAAGATGCCAGTCACTTCTCCGCAAAAAGCACAAACCGGCTTTTTTTTGGTTTTCATCAAGCGTTTTAGAGCCGAAGATAAGCCCGTCTGAAAATGCGATACCGTCGTTGATAATGGTGCGCTCGACACCCGCATCCACGGAATCGCACAGTTCAGTCCACTGGCCAGACCGGGTGTTAAATACCCCAACGCGGTGTTCCATCCCAACCACAAACGTGTCGGCTTCGGCACACGGGCAAGCAAATCCGGGCCGCCCATCCAGCGGATAAGTGCGGTTTTGATTGCTCGAAAGGTCAAAAATATTGAGCGATCCGACCGTCGAATCCAGGCCATGTTGAATCGCAACCCAACTAAATCGATTCTTCCCACAAACGAGCGGGCCCTCGGGCAGGCTCGCTAACTCTTTGTTTTCTGGACGATACAAAACATGACAGTCGTAGGATCGCATCAGGCACTCCGTGAAATGAAGACTTCTTGTCAAAGCTGCAAAAAGGTTCCCGGCAATGGCCGCCAAATTCGTCCTGCGGGTCACCCATGGGTACCACCACCCCTGCCTTAAAAACTCAAAACAACAGCGTACGGTAGCATAAATAAATTTAAGCGGCGCTACAAACCGTCAAGAACATAAAAGGGGACTTTATGGCTTGCTTGACGGAAAGGTCGATTCCCCTTTCCCCTCTGTGCGTTTCACATGTGTGGTGACTGCACAAACGGTTCCCACCGTGGTACGTTCGTTAAGAATCCGCGAACTGTGGCAATAGAACCTCCAATGGAATGCATGCCTCGGCAGGAAAAAAATCAGGGCCGGCTTGGGCGCATCCGGTGTGGCTTAAGAGAAAAAGGAAAAAACATCCCATGAGTGACCCGTTATTTTCCGTGAAAGATCATGTGGTTCTGGTCTCGGGTGCCAGTCGCGGCATCGGCCGGGCGATTGCGGCAGGTTTTGCCCAGCGCGGGGCGCACGTCGTCATTACAGGCCGCCAGGAGGATACGCTGGACCAAACCGCCCGGGAAATTTCACGGGGGGATTCCACCGTCCAGGCGATTGTGTGCGATGTACTCGACATCGATCGGATTGAAAAAGTCGTCGGCGACCTGATCGATCAATATGGGCACATTGATACCCTGGTGAACGTCGCCGGCGTCAACCAACGTAAGCCCGCGGTCGATTACACCGAAGATGAGTACGACCACATTATGGGAGTGAACCTCAAAGGCGCCTTCGTGATGTCGCAGCAGGTCGGACGCCACATGCTAGCGCGTGGTTCGGGGAGCCAGATCAACATCAGTTCGCTCAACAGCCAACGCACGGTTAGTCACCTCTTGCCCTATGCGATCAGCAAAATCGGCATGGACCAAATGACCCGAGCGCTCGCCATGGAATGGGGACAGGCAGGAGTTCGCGTAAACGCCATCGGTCCCGGTTTTGTCGAAACCGACCTCACAAGAAAAGTGTGGCAAGATACCACCATGGAAAATTGGCGGGCGGCCAACACGCCCCAACAGCGCATCGGCACACCTGAAGACATGGTTGGCACGGCCCTGTTCCTGGCCTCAGCTGCCTCGGCTTACTTGACCGGACAGGTGATCTATGTCGATGGTGGAATAACCGCCGGGCGAATGTGGCCCTTTTCGGGGTAGAACTGCACGTGCACTTTGCGGAAAACGCATAAACGAAATGCGCATCCCAAGGACCTAATGGCGTTTGACCTGTTTTGAAAAACTCACCGCGTCGATCGAAAATGAGTTAATTTCCGATGGCAACCCTTTGAGTTTCGCTGGTATCCTCCAGGCCGGTCCCGCCTTGCCGTCTGCCGGCGGTCCCCAGGCCGTCAAAAAGGCGTTTCAGAACTACGTTTTTTCCGTTACGCTCCACACAAACCACGAAGCGCGAATCCTCTCTTTTTCGGCAACTCTACTTTTCGGCAACGCTACAGAGGCTGCCTGGAAAGGAACCTTTTTTGTCCAAAAATCAACGACCTACCCCAGGAAAGGTGGCTGACACGGCTGGGCCAACCAAGCCAGTGCTGGTTACCGGCGGCGCCGGGTTTATCGGAAGTCACTTTGTGCGCCATCTGCTCAATGTGGCCGGCTGCCCCATCCTGAATTTGGACCTACTCACCTACGCCGGCAATTTTAGACTCGCTGGCCGACCTGCAGAATCACCCTCATCACCACCTGGTACAGGGAGACATCGGCAATTTGGACCTGGTTGGCCAGTTGCTACAGCCACCACCAACCACAAGCCGTGGTGAATCTGGCAGCCGAGTCCCACGTCGATCGATCAATCGATGCGCCTGACGATTTTATTCAAACGAACATCGTGGCAACGGGAACTCTCTTAAAGGCCTCTCTTTCCTATTGGGAAAAATCTGCCCGGTGAAGCGCAAGATCGTTTTCGTTTTCTGCAGGTATCAACCGATGAGGTTTATGGATCGCTGGGTGCGACCGGTAAGTTCACCGAGCAAACCCCTTATGCACCACACTCTCCCTATGCGGCTTCCAAAGCAGCCTCCGACCACCTGGTGCGGGCTTACCACCACACTTACGGATTACCAACGGTGGTGAGCAATTCCTCAAACACTTATGGTCCCGCCCAGTTTCCAGAAAAATTGATCCCCCTGATGATCCTAAACGCCCAGGAAGGAATGCGATTACCTGTTTATGGAGATGGCACCCACGTTCGTGACTGGCTATATGTGACCGACCACTGCGAGGCGCTTTGGACCATTCTGCAAAGTGCAGAACCGGGCAACACCTACAACATTGGAGCAGACGCTGAAAAAACAAACCTGGAGGTTGTGGAAACGATTTGCGACACCATCGATGAACTTCTTCCCGAGACAGGACCGTGCTCCCTCCCGCTCGTTGATCGAGTTTGTCACCGACCGGCCTGGGCACGACCACCGTTACGCGACATGGATGCAACCAGGCTCCAATCGGAACTTGGCTGGCATCCGCGCACGAGCTTTGGCGAGGGGATCCGACAAACCGTAACGTGGTACCTGGAAAATCAAGCCTGGGTTGCCGGAGCAATGAGCAAGGGTTACCACCGCCAGCGTCTCGGCTTGCCAACGACAACTTCAAACAAGGCTGGATCCAGAGATTTGCCACCTACAACACCAGCACTCGAGTAAGTCGCCGGTGAGCAGACCGAAGGGCCGGTGAGCGGATCGAAAAGGAAGGTTGTGCGCGACCTTAAGCGGTCCGGCAATGGCCAACCTGGCAGGAAGGGCTGTACGATTCTTTGCAGTTCGCCAACCAGAAACCCCGTTGAACCACAACTTTCCACCTACGACTGCGATACCAACTCGTGGATCCGTTTTGCCCATTCGGCATACTTCTGGCAAAGGGACTCGGACAACCGACGATTGGGCAAACGGGCCGGACCGCAGGGAAAACCAACACTATCCATCGCGGTTTTGATGAAGTTGCCCTCACCTCGGTAGCCGGCTTCGAAGCCCTCAAAGAGAAGCTTGTAGTAGGATTCTTCGTCAATCCGAAGCCACGACAACGCCTTGTCGTACTGGCCAGCTTGAAGCCACTGGATAATTTGGGCATTTTGACGTGGGGCAGCGCTCACCGGTTGTGACACGTAGCCGCGCGCCCCGTGCATAAATGCACTCGGAGCCATCATCGGGCCCATGTTCTGGACAATCGACAGGCGCTCGCCGAATTCTGCGATGACTTCAAACCAATGGTGGACCGATGCATGAGACCACTTGAGCCCAACCACGTTTGGCAAGGCATCACAAATCCGCTCGATGAATGCATGCTCGAATTGCAGCCCCGAGGCCCAGGGGGTTGGATAAAGGCCAATCCCGCACTCCACCGCCTCGGCCACCTCGCTCACGAAGGCAAATGCATCGTCCGGTGTGGCGGCAAAGTAATACGGAAGTTCAACCTGCAAGCCGTCGGCGCCTATTTCATCAGCATGCCGGGCCAGTTCCACAGCCGTGCGCGTGCGCGTATGCCCACACCAATGAAATCGGGATCTTTCCATCTGCCTCTTCGACAGCCGCCTCGGCCACTTGGCGCCGCTCATTTTCGTCCAGGTGCATTGCCTCGCCACCGGCGCAAGACCCGACAGACGCAGTTGCCTACACCCAGTCCCGCTTCGCAGTAATAGCGAATCAACTCGCGCAGGCGCGGTAGGTCGAGCGTCTCGTC